>NZ_JBITJQ010000011.1:0-310376 GCF_044460125.1 Nonomuraea sp. NPDC050153 | reverse complement strand
AACCACGTCCACCTGCTGGTCAGCTTCCCACCCAAGGTGGCCCTGTCCAAGCTGGTCAACAGCCTCAAGGGCGTGTCCTCGCGCCGGATGCGTCAAGAGTTCCCCGAACTGGCCCGCCACTACTACCGGGCGAACAAGCTGTGGTCGGGCTCCTACTTCGCCGGATCGGTGGGCGGCGCTCCGATCAGTGTCCTGCGCCAGTACATCGAGCAGCAGAACCGGCCGGTCTGAGCGCGGTGGACGCCGGTCCGCCTGGCGGCGAAACGGCTGTTCTTGCCCCGCTACGCGGGCTGGTCGGCTTCACCCCCGGTCTGAAGGCCGGAGCACTGCCGACGATTCCGGTAGCCGATGCCGGTGGTGGAGTTGATGAGCTCGGCCACGACCAGGTACAGCCAGGCCGTGGTGACCGCGAAGCGCATGCCGAGCAGGAACCCCGGCAGCGCGCGCGGCAGGACCACCTTCCTGATGAACACGCCGCGGCCGAGGCCGACGGTCTCGGCGAGCTCGACGTAGCGGGCGTCGATGCCGCGGAGCCCGTTGTGCGTGTGAATGTAGATCGGCACGAACACGCCGAGGGCGATGACGGTCACCTTCATCCCCTCGCCGATGCCCAGCCACAGGATCAGCAGCGGCATCAGCGCGAGCGCCGGGATGGCCCGCTTGATCTGGATCGGCCCGTCGATCAGTGCCTCGCCCCAGCGGCTCAGCCCGGAGACCAGCGCGAGCAGGGTGCCGAGCGGCACGCCGAAGGCCAACCCCAGCGCCACGCGCTGGACGGACGCCAGCAGGTTGGACTGCAGGCGGCCGGACTCGGTCAGGTCGGCCGCGGTGGTGACCACGGTCCACGGCGCGGACAGGAACCGGGGATCCAGCAGACCGGTCGCCGAGGCGGCCGCCCAGAGCACGAGCAGCAGAAGCGGGCCCGCCAGGAAGCCGAACCTGATCCGCGAGCCGGGCCGCAGGCGGCGCCTGCGCGCGGGGGCGCCCACGGCCGGGCGGGAGGCGACGAGCGTCATCAGGCACCGTCCTTGAGCGCGTCCGCGCCGACCGCCTGGAAGCGCAGGTCGTACAGGTCCTGGGCCTTCAGCACCGGGTTGCCGGTCTCCTCGGCCAGGATGTCGATGGTCTCCTGGTGCCGGGCGATGGCGTCCGACCAGTCGGCGGGGATGTCCGGCTCGCCCGCCAGCTCGGCCAGGTACCGGCCGTCGGCGGCGCTGGGCCGACAGCGGCGCCTCCATGAGGTTCTGCTTGACGGTGAGGTGCGGGAACAGGTTGAACGCCTGGAAGACGAACCCGATCTAGGTGCGGTGCCGCAACACCTCGCGTTCGGGCAGCTCGTGCATGCGGTCGCCGATCTGGCGGTAGCCGAGCAGGTGCCCGTTCACCCGGACCGAGCCGCGGTCCACCTTCTCCAGGTGGTTGATCGTACGCAGGAGCGTCGACTTCCCCGATCCCGACGGCCCCACGATCACCAGGACGTGCCCCCGGCGGACGTCCAGGTCCACACCGCGCAGCACGTGCAGGGAGCCGAAGCTCTTGTGCACGCCGCGCAGCTCCACCATGGGACTCCCGCCCCCTCCTTCGCCGGGACCTCGAAGGCGGCCGGGTTCGTCGGTTCGCCCGCTCATGCCCGCCCCCTGCCGTAGTACCGCTCCACGTAGTGCTGCGCGATCGACAGGAAAGTGGTCAGGACGAGGTACCAGATGGCCGCCACCAGCAGCAGCGCCATGATGTACACCACCGACGTCCCTTTGACCAGGCCGATGATCTCGTTGCCGGCGTTGGGCACGATGGTCCGCATGGCCTGCGGCAGGATGATCCGGAACAACCGCCGTGCCGGCGGCAGTCCCAGAGCGGCCGCCGCCTCGCGCTGCCCGTGGTCCACCGACAGCAGGCCGCCGCGGACGATCTCGGCGGCGTACGCGGCCTGGTGCAGCGCCAGCCCGAGCACTGCCGCGGTCAGCGGCCCGATCAGGTCCATGGTGCCGAAGTCGAAGAACGCGGGCCCGAACGGCACGCCCACCGACAGCCGCGGATAGAGCAGCGCCAGATTGTACCAGAACAGCAGTTGCAAGATGAGCGGCACCGACCGGAACAGCCACACGTATCCCCAGGCCACCGACGACAGCCGCCGGTTGCGAGAGAGCCGCATCAGCGCCAGCACCGTGCCCAGCGCGAACCCGAGCACGATGCCCAGCGCGGTCAGCTCCAGCGTGAGCAGCACCGAGCGCACCACCGACGGCGCGAACAGGTACTGCCCGACGACGTCCCACTCCCAGGCCGGGTTGGTCACCAGGGCGCTGGCGACCATCGCCAGCACGACGAGCACGCAGGCGGCGGCCGGCCACCCCAGCGGACGACGGGCCGTCACCACCTCCAGCGACCGCCCCGCCTCCTGGTGGGGCGGCACCCACACTTCCGGCAGCGTCATGAGCCGCCTCCAATTTTGATCACGGAATCACTCCTCGATGGGAGGAAGGGGGGATTGATGACGAGATTTCGTGATCAGTGACATTGCGCGCTGGCGACGTGGCCGTGGTCCACGTGCGGGCGCCGGGTCAGGTTCGCGGCCTGGCTCATGACCACGAAGCTACGAGCACATCCGCATGAAGTCAACATTTCCTACCGGATATACATATAATTCGTCGAAGTGCCGCCGCGAGGCACCGGCCGGCCGGACCGTCACCTCTTCGCGAGGCTCACGCCTACGAGCTTGACGAGAAACCGGCCGACCTGCTCCTCCAGAGGCGGCAACGCCAGGCCCGGTTCGTTCCCCCGGATCGACCCATCCGGTTCGCGGCGCTGCTCACCCCGGCTGTGCCGGCGACCCTCGCCGCCTCCTTCCCCTCCCCCGGCGAGCGCGGCAAGGCGTTCGGCATCTACGGCACCGCGATGGGCAGCTCCTCCGGCCTGGGCGTTCTCTGGGCGGAGTGCTCACCGACCACCTCGACTGGCGCTGGTGCGTGTACGTGAACCTGCCCGTCACGGCCCTCGCCGCGGCCGGGGTGCTGTACTCCGTACGCCCGGCGCCCCACGTGGCCGGGGTGCACATCGACACCATCGGGGCGGTCCTGGCCACCGCCGGCCTGATGGCCCTGGTCTTCGGCTTCGCCCGGGCCGAGCCCGACGGATGGGACGCTTCATCGTCGGCCCGCGCGGACCGCGGTCCTGACTCAGCCGTCCTCCGCCGGCCGTCGAAATATCATGAGCGCCTTCGGGTCGTTCAGCCGCTGGACGGTGGCCAGGTCGTCGATGTGGCGAGTGGATGACCCGCTCCGCCGATCCTTGGAGAGTCCCGGTG
Source organism: Nonomuraea sp. NPDC050153 (assembly GCF_044460125.1). Classification (NCBI taxonomy): domain Bacteria; kingdom Bacillati; phylum Actinomycetota; class Actinomycetes; order Streptosporangiales; family Streptosporangiaceae; genus Nonomuraea; species Nonomuraea sp. NPDC050153. The sequence continues at coordinate 307,075 of NZ_JBITJQ010000011.1, read as the reverse complement.
CCGACCTATGAAGACCTGGCCGCGTGGGCCGGAGCAGAACGTGTCAGCCGCGCTGATCCGGACGTCATGGCCGGCTGGAGAATCCCCGAGGAGCACAAGTGGCCGCTCGTGAACATCGGCGTTCCCGTCGTTGATCGGCTCATCGAGTACGTCGACTTCCAGACGGATCCGGATCCCGAACTGCTGACCACATCAGGACACCGGCTGTACCGGCTTACCCGGAACCACCACGGTGACACGGTGGCCGGCCTGCAGTGGGCCTTCGGCGCCGAGCCGCTCACCGGCAGGGTCCACTACGTCCTGCCCGGCGGTGAGGCGTGGGTCGCCAACTCCACCATCGACCTCTGGCTGCGAACGCTGCACCACTACGGACTCCACGTCAGCCGGTCCCCGATCCTCAACGACGCGGACGAGAACGAAGACGAAGCGCTGGTCGAGCTTGCCGAACTGGCGCAGGAGCTCAAGGAGATCGACCCGCCGGCCTTCGAGGGTCATCTCGGATTCATCTGGCCCGAGTTCCTCGATCGCTGGCTGTGGTGACCCGCCGACATTCCGATCGCCCAGGGCCTGACCGTGACATGTGCCCCCATGCCGACCACGAGCGCTACGCCCCAGGCAGACCTCCACGAGGCGCGGGCGGGTGTGCTGATCGTTAGGGTGATCGGCATGGCGCTCCTGTCTCATCTCGACCGTTTCAACCGGCAGCACCCATGGAGCCACAACGACCACTACGCCCGCTGGGTCGCCCACCAGGTGGCCGCGTCCGGCGCCCGTCACGTCCTCGACGTCGGGTGCGGCACGGGCAACCTCGCCGCTCTGCTCCGACGCCGCGCCCCCACCGTCACCGGGTTCGAACCCGACGCCGCGACCGCCCGCGCCGCGGCAGAGCGTTTCACCGGCGACCCGGCGGTCACCATCGTCCGAACCGACTTCGCCGGGCGCGACCCGCGGCAGCGCTGGGACGCCATCACCCTCGTCGCAGTCCTGCACCATCTCCCGCTGGTGCCCACCCTGCGTGAACTGCGCGGCTGTCTTGCTCCGAGCGGGCGACTCGTGGTCGTCGGCTGCTACCGGGAGGCCGGGCCCGCCGATCTGCTCACCTCCCTGCTCGCGGTGGCCGCCAACCCGATCATGGGGGTGGTCAAGCACCCGGGCCGCGCCGATGAGCCGCCCTTGCACATGACGGCGCCCACCGCCGAGCCGCGGGAAACCCTGGCGGACATCCGGGACGCGGCCGCACAGGAGTTGCCCGGCGCCCGGATCCGGCGTCGCCTGTTCTGGCGGTACACCCTGGTCTACGACGCGCCGCCGCGTTGACGGCAGTTACAGCGTGAATGCCCAGCCGTCGGCTGCGGCGACCTCGCACACGTCACCTGCCCGCCGGGGGTGGGGTCGGGCGGGGCGGCGCTCGCGAGATCGCCCGGCAAGGGGGTTAATTCGATCTTTGTCAGTACCTCCACACACCCGATTTGCTACATTCCTTGCGCAATGGGGGCAGATGTTGCTCAGGGGGAGGGCGGATGCGCAGGTGGACTGCTCCATCCGTGATCGGCTGGACGCTCGCGTCAATCATCGTGCCGGGTGCCGCGCATTTGCGCGCCGGGCGCAGGCGCGCCGGACTGATCATGGTGGGGACCTTCGGGGTACTGGTGATGATCTGCGCCGTAATCGCGCTGGTCAACGGCAAGGAACTGGCCGGTCTGCTCCTCGACCCCACCTGGCTGAGCGTGATCATAGGCGTGTGCGTGGTGGCCGGGCTGGCGTGGGCCGCGGTCGTGATCAGCTCCTACATCGTGCTGCGTCCCAGCAGGCTCGGCCGCTGGAGCCAGATCGGTACGGGCGCGGTCGCGGGGCTGCTGGCGGTGGCCGTGGCGCTGCCCTTCGGGCTGGTCGCCGCGACCGCCCACACCTCTGACAACGCCATCGACGAGGTCTTCAAGTCCTCGCCCACTCAGTCGATCAACCACGCGGACCCGTGGCGGGGACGCGATCGGCTCAACATCGCGCTGCTGGGCGGCGACGGCGCGAGCTCCCGCAAGGGGGTGAGCATCCGTACCGACAGCATCAACGTGGTCAGCATCAATGTCCGCACGGGCGACTCGACGGTCTTCGCGTTGCCGCGCGAGATGGAGAACGTGCCGTTCCCGCCGGGTTCCGCGCTGGCCAAGCGGTTCCCGCCGCCGAAGAACTTCTGGCTGCCGCCGGGCCAGGGCCGCGGCTCCGCCGACCTGATCAACGGCATCTGGGCCTACGCCGACACGCACCCCGAGGTCACCGGCCACTCCCCCACCCGCGCCCCGGAGGCGGTCAAGGGCGCACTCGGCCAGACCCTCGGCCTCAAAGTCGACTACTACATGCTCGTCAACATGTGGGGCGTGGCGCGCCTGATCGACGCGCTCGGCGGCGTCACCATCAACGTCGAGCAGGACATCTGCTACGGCGTGGGCCGCTCCGACGGCGGCGTGGTCAAGGCCGGCACCCGCACCCTCGACGGCACCCAGGCCCTCTGGTACGGCCGGGCCCGCGACCATCCGGGCAGCACCTGCGCGGGCGCCGACAACAACACCAGGATGCGTCGCCAGCAGTGCGTGATGAACGCCATGCTCACCCAGCTCAACCCGAGCAACGTGCTGCTGAAGTTCAACGCCCTGGCCAGGGCGGCCAAGGAGACCTTCCACACCGACATCCCGCGCGACCTGCTGCAGGACCTGGTGCCGCTGGCCCAGCAGGTCAAGAACGCCCGGGTGTCCAAGCTGAACTTCGTTCCGCCCGCCTACAACCCGGCGTACCCGGATTATGTACGCATCCGTAAGGCGGTGCGGACTGCCATCGCGCGCTCCCGCGGCTCGGACAAGACGGTCCGCGCCGAGGCCGCCTCCCCTTCCCCGACGAGTACGGCCAGCAGTACGGCGACCCCCACGGGCTCGCCGCGTCAGCGCACCCGGCAGACCGGCCGGCTGGACACGCTGAACTCGTCATGCGTGCCCACGAAGAAGGGGTCCTGACCGACGGACGGCCCGCTCCCCCGGCGACGCCGCCCGTCTCGTCATCGACGCCGGCGACGGTGGTGTAGTCGCCGTCAGGACGGCTTTCGAGATGGACGTCGAGGTCGGGCAGGTCGTGGATGGGGAAGCTGCCGGGGACCACCATGCTGCCGTCGGCCTCCGGCCGGATATCGATGACGTCGCGGTCGGTCTCGTCGTAGATCGATAACGCGGGAAATACGGCCGCTAGTTCCCTTTGGGGTATTTAGGTGGTCACCGTCCCAGCAAGGCCCGGGTGTCCGCCTCCCGCGCCGGAGCGCCGGCCGGCCAGTCGGCGTCCGACGCGCTGCAGGGGCTGTTCGAGATACCGGTGGCTGAGCCAGCTGCCCGGCAGGAGCACCACGAGGAAGACCGCCCCGATGCCGAGCTGCGCGGGCAGGGGCGACCAGCGCATCTCCCCCACCAGCTGCATGATGACGAGCAGGATCGGCAGGTGCACCAGGTAGAGGGAGTAGCTGATCGTGCCCAGCCAGATCAGGAGGGCGGGCACCCGGCGGCCGCGCCAGGCCATGGCGGCCGCGAAGGTGGCGCCCGCCAGGACGATGGTCAGGCTCCACACGTCCGGCTGCACCCACCACCAGCCGGCGTTGACCGCCCAGAGGGGAATCGACGCCACCAGCGCGGCGGCGACGGCCACCGGCCAGAGCGGCCCCTCGCCCCGCTCCCACCTGCGAATCGCCGTGCCGGCGAACATGACCGCGAGGATCGCCGCGCCGAACCACGGGACGCGGCTGCTCGACAGCACCAGGGCCAGCGCCATGACCCCCAGGGCGCAGGCCGCGGCCGTGCGCGCGCGTCCCGAGATCACGCAGGCCAGGCCGATGACGAACGCGGCGAACGACAGCCAGACCGGCCATGCGCCCGACAGCGGCGCGCCGGACAGCCCGATGCCCGCGACCAGGGCGATCAGCGCGAGCACGATCGGGAGCAACCCGCGGCTGTCACGCACCCCGGTCACGAACAGCGCGACGACCAGCAGGTAGAAGACCATCTCGTACGAGAGCGTCCACATGGTGTTCAGCACGCCGGCCACTCCCACCACGCCCATCAGCATCGTGGCGTGCGCGGCCACCGAAGACGCGTCCCTGGGCACCTCCTGGCGAACGGGGATCCACCATGACAGACCCAGGGTCAGGCCGATGGCCGCGAGATAGAGCGGATAGAGGCGGAAGATGCGGCCGATCCAGAAGGCCCGCACATCGCCGTGCCGTTCCAGCGAGGTGGGGATGATGTATCCGCTGACCAGGAAGAAGACCAGGACGCCGTATATGCCCAGGTTGAACGCGGTGGGGCGTAACCAGGGCATGGCCCAGGTCGTCAGGTGCTCCCCCACGACCGCGAGCGCTCCCACGCCACGCAACGCGTCCAGCCAGGCGAGTCTGGAAGGCATCGCCCGCGCGGCATGAGGGGGTTGAGGAGGAGCAGTGACCATATGTCCGAACCTATCGGAGTCGTGATCCCCAGATCGTCCGCTCGGCGATCCGGAACGGGAGCGCCGCCTCGCGCCCGGCCCGGGTCGGGGCCGTGAAGGGATCGGTGTGGGGCCGTGAAGGGATCGGTGTGGGGCCGCGCAGCAAAAACGAGCCGGCCGCGGACGGGGCCGAGGCGCTTGAGGCGGCTGAGCGGCGCACCAAGCCGTTCCGGGCGGTTCCGGCTCCACGGTGATGGTCAGGCGGCGGACCTGCTCGGCCGGCGGGCCGTGCCGCGAAGGCCCGCTCGCGGCCGGCGCGAGCACGGTCAGCGGGGTGTCCGGCCCGCCTCCCGATGCGCTGCCCGTGCCGGGGGCGTACCCGGCGGTGCTGCCTCGAGCTCGGTCAGCAGCTCGGTCCAGCGCCGGCCGGCGATCTCCGGGTCGTACCGCTTGGCGGTGTCCAGCGCGGCCGCGCCCATCAGGTGGCGCCCGGCCTCGTCCTCGATGAGGAGACCGACCGCCGCGGCCAGGGCGGCGACGTCCCGCCGGGGAACGAGGAGCCCGTCGTGGCCGTGCGTGATGATCTCGCCGGGCCCGTGCGGGCAGTCGAAGGCGACCACGGGCACGCCCTTGCTCAGCGCCTCCAGGATGGTCATCGGGAACCCCTCGCGGCGGGAGCTGAGCACGAAGATCGAGGCGTCGTCGAGTTCGGCGCCGACGTCGCGGGAGGGGCCGGGCAGCTCGACCGAGCAGGCCAGCCCGAGGTCGCCGACCAGCTTGAGCAGGCGGACGCGCTCGGGCCCTGAGCCGACGATGCGCAGCGTCCAGCCGGGGTGGGTGGCGCTGATGCGTTGCCAGGCGCGCAGCAGCAGGTCGAACCCCTTGACCTTGGTCAGGCGGCCGATGGCGATGACGGTCTTGGCGTTCAGGGGAGATTGCCCGCCGGTGAGCGGCGGCGTGGCGTTGGGGATGCGCAGCAGGTGTCGCGGCGCGCGGGGACCCAGGGCCGCGCGGTAGGCGCTCAGGTCGGCCTCGGTCAGGGTGACGAGGGCGTCGAGCCTGCCGTACCTGCGGGCGATCATTTCCCGGACGGAGGGCTTGTGCGAGCCGAAGCCGACGTGCTCCTGCCCGATCGTGATCACGCCGGGCGGCGTCAGCAGGGCGGTGGCCAGGTTGAGTCCGGGGCGCGTGGTGATCAGGACGCCGGTGCGCAGGCCGCGCAGGAAGCGCAGCAGAGCGAGGTCGGTACGCAGGTCGAACCTGTCGTACGCGGCCTCCTCCCGAGGGATGAGCCTGCTGCGGAGCAGGACGCCGCGCGGCCGGCGATCCGCGCGCTCGTCCAGGAAGGTGACGCGAACGCCGGGCGGCACCTCGAAGAAGGGCGTGTCCCTGGTCCTGGTGACGCTGACGATCTCCACGTCATGATGGGCCGCCAGCGTGCCCGCGAGGTTGAAGACGGTCCTGATGGTGCCGCCCATGCCGTGCGCGTGCAGCAGCAGGATCTTCACCTGCCGGGTGCTGCGCGGCCCGGCCCGGCGCGCCCTGCGGCGGTTGTCCGCGCGCAGCAGGAACAGTCCGGCTCTTCGCGCGTTGAGGACGAGGTGGATGGCGGCCGGGGCCAGGATGAGCGAGCCCAGCGTGTCGGTGAGATAGTGCGCCCCGAGATAGACCCTCGCGGCCATCTGGCCGGCCACCAGGACGCCGCCCACCGCCACGACGAACCAGAAGCACCTGCTCTTCCTGGCCAGCAGCGCGACGGCGATCACGATCGACAGGGTCAGGCACACGTGACCGCTGGGAAAGCTGTCGGGGCCCAGCCCCCGGACCAGGGCGTGGACCTCCGCGGGCCGGGGGCGGGCGACGATGACCTTGACCAGCGCGCTCACGCCCCACCCCGCGGCGATCACCAGCAACACGCCGCCGGCGGCGCGCGTCCGTCCCGACACGGCGATCCCCACGACGAGGAGGGCGGCCAGGACCGTGCCCCCGACGTTGCCGAACCCCACGTTCAGGACCTGCGCCACGGCCGTCGGCCACGGACCGCGGAGCGACTGCACCGCCTGGCTCACGCTCGTGTCCGCCGCGGTCCACGCGGGCGTGCGCGCGGCGAAGCCGACGACCACCCCCAGGCCCAGGAACGCGACGGAGACCGGCGCCGGGACCGCCGCTCTGCTCCCTGATCTCATGAACGAACGGTACGGAAGATTGTGATAACGCCCGCTCATCACTCGGTTAGCGCGACGCTAACCTTTACGCCACGGGGGCGGGTTTCGGATGGGATCAACCTCGCGTTGACGAGCAGGGCCGGCAGGCCGCCGCCACGCTCGCGCTGATCGCCGGCCGCGCACCAGTGGACCTACCTCTCCTCCACCGGCAGGCGCCGCGTCGTCAAGCTGCGCCGCCGGTACGAGGCCCTCTTCTCGCAGATCATCGACGAGGGCATCGAGGCGGGCGGGTGACGGTGCTGGCCATCATCGGCATGCTCAACTCGGCCACGGAGTGGTTCTCCCCGACCGGCGAGCTCACCGCCGAGCAGATCGCCGAGGTCCTCACCGACGGGGTGCTCACCGGCCTGGAGACCTGAGAGCAAATGGTTGTTTGCCAGCAGGCGCGGACGATGCCGGACGATTCCCCGCTATCTTGGGATGAAATGCTGGATTGAGAAGGGACGTCCATGCCGCTGTCCGCACAGCCGCTGCGTAAGCTGGGCTTCTTGACGATCGGGCTGTTCGACGAGGCCGACCCGCGCCGGGGCCACGAGTCGACACTCGAGATCATCGCACTCGGCGAGCAGCTGGGTTTCGACAGCGCGTGGGTGCGGCACCGCCATCTGCAGTACGGCATCTCCTCCCCGCTCACCGTCCTGGCGGCGGCCTCCCAGCGCACCAGCCGCATCGAGCTGGGCACCGCGGTCATCCCCCTGGGCTGGGAGAACCCGCTGCGGCTCGCCGAAGACCTGGCGACAGTGGACCTCCTGTCCGGGGGGCGCCTCAATCCGGGCGTCAGCGTCCGCCCGCCCTTCCACTACGACCAGGTCAAGGACGCGCTCTACCCCGGCACCGGCGACCTTGAGGACTTCGGCTACGAACGCGTGCGACGGCTGCTGGACTTCGTACGGGGCGAGCCGGCCACCGGCTTCCACGGGACCGAGGGCTTCGAGGTCTTCTCCGACCGAGTCCAGCCCCACTCCCCCGGCCTGGGCGAGCGCATGTGGTACGGCGGCGGCAGCCTGAGCTCGGCGCGGTGGGCCGGCGAGCACGCCATGAACTTCCTGACCAGCAGCGTCGTGAAGGCGGAGAAGTCCGAGGACTTCGCCGAGATCCAGCTCTCCCACGTACGGGAGTTCCGCGCGCACCACCCCGCCGGCGACCGCGCCCGCGTCTCGCAGGGCCTGGTCGTCATCCCCACCGACACGGCCTCGGCACAGCAGCGGGCCAAGTACCAGGAGTACGCCGACAAGCGCACGCCCCGGACCGCCACGCCCCAGGGGCCGGCGCGGCTGATGTTCGCGCCCGACCTCGTCGGCAGCTCCGCGGAGATCGCCGAGCGGCTCTACGACCATGCCGCCTTCCGGGAGATCGACGAGGTCGCGTTCGCGCTGCCGTTCACCTTCGATCATGAGGACTACGTGCAGATCCTCACCGACATCGCCACCAGGCTCGGCCCCGAGCTCGGCTGGCGGCCAGGGCACTAACCCGGCCTAGGGCGCCCGTCAGACCAGTGGCGCTCCCGCCCGGGTCCGGACCACCGTTCCGCTGACCGGCTGCGGGTTGCGGATCAGGTTGAGTATCGGGCACACCCGCTCCTCATCGGTGGCGGGCGAGTCGATCAGCACCGCCAGTTCGGCCGCCTTGATGAGGAAGATGTGGGTGACGCAGCTGCCGAGCACGCCGGTCTGGAGTTCGGGCGAGGTGGGGCCGAGGTCGTAGCCGGCGAAGTCGGGGCCGCTGTCGCTGATGATCCGGAAATCCCTGATCCTGATGCGCCGGATCCCGCTGCGGCCCTCGGCGGCCCGGGTGCGTCATCTGCCCCGCCCGTGCGGGGCATCCCAGGCGGCGGGCAGCCCTTCGGTCGTCTCCCGGAAGGCCGGATGCCGATAGAGGTCGCGGGCGTACGGCCACAGGTGTTCGAAGACGCTCAGCTCCCGCTCGCTGATGAGGTGGCCCCGGTTGTACTCGGCGTCGAACCTGGCCAGCGTCACCCACAGCCGCACGTCCGCCTCGGTGATCGTGTCCCCGGCCAGGAACCGCTGCTCGGCCAGGCGCTCGTCCAGCCGTTCCAGCGCCGCGACCACCGGGTGGCGCTCCTGCTCGCGGTCGTCCTCCCTGGCGGCGCGGGCCACGCGGGAGACGCCGGCGTTGACGTCGTGGTAGATCCATCCGTTCAGCTTGTTGATCTCCGGGCGCAGCGCGTCCGGATAGAGGTCGACCGAGGTGCCGGCCCACCGCTCGAACCGGGTGGCCAGGTCGATCGTGATGTCGGGGAAGTTGTTGCTGACGATCGTGCCGGTCCGCCGGTCCCACAGCACAGGGCGCACCGGCCCGGAAGGGTGGCGGCCACCTGCTGCGACAGTGCCGGGTCGGACGTGACGATGTTGTAGTGGGAGCGGCGAAAGCTCCGCCGAGATCGGGCACCAGCCCCGTCTCCGCTCCACCCGTCGGGCGCGACGCCCGGCAGGCTGAGCCGGGGGGCGAGGACGTCTACCTCTGGTTGTCGAAGCGGCGCTGGGCGGCGTGCACCTCGCCGAGGTGGTTGTCCGACCAGTCGGCGAGCACGCGGAACGCCGGGATGAGGGTCCGCGCGAGGTCGGTGATCTCGTATTCGACCCGTGGCGGGACCTCCGCGTGGTAGCTCCGCACCACGAAGCCGTCGCGCTCCAGCTTGCGGAGCCGTTCGGTGAGCACTTTGGGCGTGATCCCGGGCAGGTGGGTACGCAGCTCGGTGAATCGAAGCCGGCCCTGCTGTGCCAGGACCCAGAGCACGTGTGACGTCCATCGAGCGAAGACCAGGTCCACAACCGGTCCGAACGGGCATGGGTCGGATGTCAGCTGTTTCACTTCGACCTGGTTTCCACTTGGTAACTAGTATCTTTGCGATACTAACGTGAGGTCCGTGAAGATACCTCAACGCCTGGGGCCACGTCCCCGTACCACGCCGGCCACGCCGCACATCCAACTCGACCAGCCCGCGCCCCAGCCGCTGCAGGACGAACTGTGGCGGATGATGACCGGCCTGCCCGGGGTACGGGCCGGCCGAAGCGGTGTTTCGGACCCGAGATCGCGTGCCCTGCACCTGGATCCCGCGCTCGCCACGGGCCCGCGCATGGCGTTCATGGTGGGCACCGAGTTCGCCCACCTGCATGGCGACGGCAGCGGCAGCCTCCACCTCGCCCTGCCGCCGCAGCGCGCCGCGGAGGCGACGGCAGCGGGGTGGGCCGAGCCCCATCCGGTTGTCGCACTGGGGATGGGCTACGAAACCTGGGTCATGGTGTACGGGCCGAAGGACGACGCGGAATTCGCCGTGGTGTGGGGCCTCGTGCAGGAGAGCTACCACTTCGCGTGTGGACGGCCCGTGACGGCGCAGGTTTGAGAATTCCGCCGTCACGTTGCCGGAGTGGCGCGCTCGTCCCGCCTTGCGACGTTCGTCCCGCCTTGTGCGCGCCGCTCCTCAACGCGGCCAGGTCCTCGGATGCAGGACCGACGGCGGTGCCGACCTCACCCGGGCGCTTGTGGAGATCGAGTCCCTGGTGCTGCGCCCGGCCGTACGCGATGGCGGCGTGCGACGGGAGGCGGTCAGCCGGTGAGACGCCGGAGCCGCCGTCCACGACCGAACGCTCCAGCCCCAGCCCGGCGGCGTACGGCCGGGCGCCGTCGTGCCACGAGCCGGACGACGGCGCCTCCCGTTGCGGTCAGACCATTCACGCAGCGCCTTGGCCGGATCGGGGCACCAGGCGGATGATCGGCAGCTCCCGGTCGGTCTTCACCTGGTACTGCCCGAAACGGGGCGCGGCGGCGATGATCTGCCGCCAGGCGTCCGCCCGCGCCACCCCATGCAACTGCTCGGCGACCACGGCTATCTTGCGGCCGTCGAACTCGATCTGAACCTTGTCGGGATGAGCGGCGAGGTTGTAGTACCACGCCGGGTTCCCCGCCGCCCCGGCCGCCGACGCGACGATCAGCCAGCTGCCGTCCTTGCCGGGGAACCAGCCGACCGGATTCGCCCGCTCCAGCCCGCTCTTGGCGCCCACGGTCGTCAGGACCAGGGCGTTGAAGCCCTGGAATTTGCCGCCGCCCCTGCGGCGGATCCGCTTGGCCATCAACTTGTTGAACCAGCGGAACGCCCATCCCGCCGAGGGCTGACGAGCGCCGCGGGTCCCGGAACGCGTGTCGAAACTCATGCGACTTCCTCCATGGGTGCGCTTGTGATCGAAGGAACGGTGACCGCCCACAGGGCAACGGTCATCCCTGAGCCACGGCCGACCTGCGTCGAGGACGGGCCCTCGCAGCTATCATCGTTATCGACGCATACAGTACATGTCATTAACTATATTCGCACAGTGCCACTTGCGAGGAGATCCATGAGCTTGCCCGCCGACGACGACATGACCGCGTGCGAGCACAAGGGATGGCTGTGAGCCGGCCGTTCGCCGGGGACGGTTGCTGCGAGTCAAGCCGGCGGAGACCTCATGGCCGGCTCGTCGCCCCGGGCCGACAGGATCGGCGTCCGGCGGATGAGCGGGATAACCAGTTCACTACAGGAGGAAACGATGACCGACGTGACGGGCCTGAAGGTGGGCGTGCTCGGGGGCACCGGCCCGCAGGGGAAGGGCCTCGCGCTGCGCTGGGCCGGGGCCGGCATCAAGGTGATCATCGGCTCGCGGAGCGTCGAGCGTGCCGAGGCCGCCGCCGCCGAGCTGGGCGACGGCGTGACCGGCATGGACAACCTGGGCACGGCCGCCACGGCGGACGTCGTGCTCGTCGCGGTGCCGTGGGAGGGCCACGGCGAGCTGCTGGCCTCGCTGCGCGACCAGCTCGCCGGCAAGATCGTCATCGACTGCGTGAACCCGCTCGGCTTCGACAAGCAGGGCCCGTTCGCGCTCCCCGTCGAGGACGGCAGTGCCGCGCTGCAGGCGGCGAAGCTGCTGCCGGAGTCCCGGGTGACGGCCGCCTTCCACCACGTGTCGGCCGTGCAGCTGGCCGACCTGTCGACTCCCGAGCTGCGCACCGACGTGCTCGTGCTCGGCGACGACCGCGAGGCCACCGACGTCGTACGCGCACTGGCCGACGTGGTGCCGGGTATGCGCGGAGTGTACGGCGGACGGTTGCGCAACGCCCACCAGGTGGAGGCGCTGACGGCCAACCTGATCGCGATCAACCGACGCTATGGCGCGCATGCGGGAGTCCGCATCACAGACGTGTGACGTTCCCGCTGCCTCCGCCTCGCCGAGCACCACGACGCTCGGCGAGGCGGAGGCGAGGGCGAGGGAGGAGGCGGACGTTCGCAGAGCGGGCTCGCGCCGGTGAGACGGTGAATCGGAGAACGCGATCGCGCATGCCACGCGGCCCGCTCGCGACGGCTGCCGGCTCGGCCGGGATGGCCCGGCTAGGCGCCCTGGCCGGCTACGGCCTGGTGGACGGTGCGCTGGACGTGGACCTCGCGGTCATGGCTGAACGGCAGCCCTTCCAGGTTGAAGCTCCACGACACCGTGGGGGTGATCCGCATGTAGGACGCGGGCCCGAACCGGCCCTGCCGTTCGATGAGTTCGGCGTCCCCGTAGATCCGCAGGTAGCGCGGCGTCCACGGATCGGCCGACGGCAGGTCGTCGACGACGATCGCGACCTTGGCGTTCCCGTCCCGCACGTTGCGGAACTTCCGGGTCCTGTCCGGGTCGATCCCGCCCACGTACACGTACGTCCCGTCGAACTCGAACCCCACCGGCACCACGTCCGGCTGGCCGTCGTCCGAGACGGTGGCGATCCGGCCCAGCCGCTGAGATCGCAGGTAGGCGATCTCTTCTTCGTTGAAAGACACCTCGGGCCTTCCTTCTCATGCGAGGATCAGCACGCGGCGCAACAGTTCATGCCACACACTGTATGCTACGTTAACTATATGCGTACTGTACCGTAGTGGCGTGGATGAGACGGCGCAAACGATCGCGGCCATGACGGTGGCCGTTGGGCAGGGGTGCGCACCCGATGGACGGCACGCCGGCTTCGACGGCGCGAACATGGACGTCGCCACCGGGCTGGTCCAGCTCACCAGCCTGGTGCAGGGCATCTACACCCGCATCTCCGAGCGCCACGATCTGACGCCCGTCCAGGCCAAGCTCCTGTGCGTCCTGCTCGGCGGCCCCAGAGGCATGGCCGAACTCGCCCGGAGCTTCGGCGTGGAGAAGGCCGCGCTCACCGGTCTCATGAATCGTGCCGAGCGCCGCGGTCTCGCGCAGCGATCATCCGTACCCGGCGACCGGCGCGCGGTGCAGGTGACGCTGACCGACACCGGCCGCCAGGCGGCCATCGCCTTCCATTCCGAGGTCAGCGCGGAGCTGGGCCGGCTCACCTCGCAGCTCGCACCCGACGACCGCGAACACCTCCGCAGCACGTTGGCCGCGATCATCACAAGATGCAGGACATCGCCCCACAGGGACACCTGCTGACCCCACCCCGCGCGTTCCGGCACCCCCGGACGTCCTCCGGACAGCGGAGGTCTTGACCGGTCACCGGCACGGTCTCAGGTGTGGGTGGGGTGGAGGAGGCCGCTGGCGCAGATGCGGCGGATGCCCTCGCGCAGGTCCCCGGCGGAAGCCGCGAGCGACAGGCGGATGTACTCCCCCGAACGTTCGCCGAAAGCGGGGCCGGGGCCGACCGCGACGCCGTGGTCGGTGATCAGTCTCTTGGCGATCTCCATGCCGTCGAGATCCTCGTTGCCGGTGCGCATCCACAGGTAGAAGGCTCCCTGCGGCTGGTAGACGTCGAAGCCGTGGGCGGCGAACTCCGCGACGGCGAGATCGCGGTTGGACCGATAGGTCTCGACCATCGCACGCTGCTCATCCTGCGGCCCGGTGAGCGCCGCCAGTGCCGCGTACTGGCCCGGCGTGCTGATGCAGGAGACCATCGGCTCCTGCAGCCGCGTGATCACCTCCGCGAGCGACGGCGGCGCCGCCAGGTAGCCGATGCGCCAGCCGGTCATCGCGTACGTCTTGGAGAAGGTGAACACCGAGATCGTCCGGTCCGCGCCGCCGACGGCCGACGTGGAGGCGAAGGTGTCGTCGAACACGACCTGGTCGTAGCACTCGTCGGAGACGATCCACAGGTCGTTCCGCTCGGCGAAGGCGATCAACTCGGCGAGGACCTCGGCCGGGAACACCGAGCCCACGGGGTTGGACGGCGAGTTGAGCATGAGCACCTTGGTGCGCGGCGTCACGAGTCGTTCCAGCTCGGCGAGGTCGGGCATGAATCCGGTCTCGGGCGCCAGCGAGTACGCCGTCGTCGAGGCGCCGAGGATCTTCCCGAACGCGATGTAGTTGGGCCAGGCCGGATCCGGGATCAGGACGTCGTCGCCCGGCTCGACCAGCGCGGTGAGCGTGGCGAACAGCGCCTGCACCCCGCCGGCCGTGACCACGATGTCCTCGGGGCGGGCGTCGAACCCGTTGACCCGCTTGATCTTGTCGCTGAGCGCCGCCCGCAGTTCGGGGATCCCGGCATTGGCCGTGTACTTGGTCCGCCCCGCCGCCGCGGCCTCGTCGGCCGCGCGCACCACGTGCGCGGGCGTCGGGAAGCCGGGCTCGCCGATCTCCAGCCGGATCAGGTCGGGGCGGTTGCCGGACATCGCCAGATCCATGATCGTACGGATGCCGTTGTGCTTCATGCCTGCGACGGCGGGGGCAGCGCGCATGCTGGGCTCTTTCCTGGAGGACCGCGTCCGGCGGTCAGTGGATGCTGCGGAGGAACTGCTTGGTGCGCTCGTGCCGGGGGTTGTCGAAGAACTCCTCCGGCGGAGCCGACTCGACGATGGTCCCCTGGTGCATGAACACGACCCTGTCGGCGGCCTGGCGGGCGAACCCCATCTCGTGGGTCACGACGACCATGGTCATGCCTCCCCTGGCGAGGTCGGTCATCACCTTGAGCACCTCGCCGACCAGCTCGGGGTCGAGCGCCGAGGTCGGCTCGTCGAACAGCATCACCTTGGGGTCCATGGCCAGCGCGCGGGCGATCGCCACGCGCTGCTGCTGCCCGCCGGAGAGCTGCGCCGGGTAGTGGCCCGCCTTGTCGGACAGGCCGACGCTGTTGAGCAGCTCGACGGCACGCTGCTTCGCCTGGGCCTTCGGGCGGCCGAGTACGCCGCGCGGCGCCTCGATGATGTTCTGCAGCACGGTCAGGTGAGCGAACAGGTTGAACCGCTGGAAGACCATGCCGATCGGCACGCGCTGCCTGGCCACCTGCTTGGGGGTCATCTCCCGGAAGTGGCCGCCGCGCGGCTCGTAGCCGATGAGCTGGTCCTCCACCCAGATCTGGCCGTCGTCGATGGTCTCCAGCCGGTTGATCGCGCGCAGGAACGTGCTCTTGCCGGCGCCGGAGGCCCCCAGCAGGCACACCACCTCGCCGCGGTCCACCTCCAGGTCGATGCCGGACAGGACTTCGAGCGGGCCGAACGACTTGCGCACGCCGACGGCCTTGATGATCGGTTCGCTGCTCATGCCTTGGACCTCTTCATCGGGGGCCGCAGGATCGTGCGCAGGATCGAGACGCTCGCCGACTTCGCGCCTGGCGCCGACACGTCGTACGCCCGCTCCAGGTAATACTGGCCGACGCCGGTGACGCTGACCACGACCATGTACCAGAAGCCCGCGGCGAACAGCGTCTCCATGACCTGGAGGTTGCGGCTGGAGATGTTCTGCGCGGCCCGCAGCAGTTCCTCGTAGGTGATGACCGAGGCGAGCGACGTGGTCTTCAGCATGTTGATGAAGTCGTTGCCGGTCGGCGGGATGATGACCCGCATCGCCTGGGGCAGTACGATCTTGCACATGGTGCGGGCCGGCGACATGCCGAGCGCGCCGGCCGCCTCGATCTGGCCGTGGTCGACGCTCTTGATGCCGCTGCGGATGATCTCCGCCATGTAGGCCGACTCGTTCAGCGCCAGGCCGAGCAGCGCCGCCATGAACGGCGTCATCAGATCGTTCGTGGTGCTGGTGAAGAGCACGCCGCCGAACGGGCTGGGGATCGTGATCCGGTCCACGACCATCGACAGGTTGTACCAGATGAGGATCTGCAGCAGCACCGGCACGCCGCGGAACAGCCAGATGTAGACCCAGGCCGCGTTCCTCGCCACCGGGTTCGCCGAGATGCGCAACACGGCCACGATCACGCCCAGCACGACCGCGATGACCTGGGAGATCACCGCGAGCAGCACCGTCTTCCAGACCGCCTGGACCATGTTCGGCGAGACGATGTAGTTCGCGACGTCCGGCCAGATGATCTTCGCCTGGGCCATGGCGTAGACGATCCCGGCGACCACGGCGATGATCAGGACTCCGGCCACCCAGCGCAGCGGGTGGCTGCGTTTGCGCATCTCCGGGCCGGCGGCGCCGTGGCGGGCGGTGGTTTGTGTGGACATGGGGCTACTTCCCGCCGTTGACGACCGTCTTCACGATCGCCCCGTTCGAGACGTTCCAGGCCTTGAGGATCTTGCCGTAGGTGCCGTCGTCGATCAGTTCCTGCAGTGCGCCGCGGACCGCGTCACGCAGCTCGGGCGTGTCCTTGTGGAAGCCGATGCCGTACGGCGTGGCGAGGATCGGCTTGCCGGGGACGGCCTCGAAGTCCTGGCCCTTGCCGGCGTTCGTGGTCGCGTAGCTCACGTACGGGAGGTCGTTGACCTCGGTGTCGTTGCGCCCGGACTTCAGGTCGTTGAGCCGCTGCTGGTCCAGGTTGCTGGTGACGATCTGGATCGGCGGCTTGCCCTTGGCCTGGCACATCGACGGGCCGACCTTCTCCATCCACTCCTCCTGCGAGGAGCCGGGGGCGGTGCTGGCCTTCTTGCCGCACAGATCCTCGGGGCTCTTGATGCCCGACGGGTTGCCCTTCTTGACCATCAGCGTGATGCCGGAGTTGAAGTAGTCGACGAAGTCGATCTTCTCCTGCCGGGTCGCGTTGTCGTTCATCGACGAGATGGTCATGCTGACCCGCTTGCTCTGCAAGCTGGTGATCAGCGTGTCGAACGGCATGTTCTGGATCTGGGTCTCCAGGCCCAGCTTCTTGTTGATCGCGGTGATCAGGTCGATCTCGAAGCCGATCGGCGTGCGGGCGTCCGCGGCGAGGAAGCCGTTCGGCGGGGTCTGCAGGTTGGCCCCGACCACGATCGGCTTGCCCTGCAGGTCGGCGACCTGCCCGGCGAGCTTGTCGTCCTTGGTGACGGCCTTGACGATCGGCGCGGTCACGTCCTGCGGGCCGCTCTCGGCGCCCACCTGCGAACTCGCACCGGTGCCTGCGGTACCACCGCCGCACGCGGACAGGCCGAGGCAGGCCGCGGCGGCCAGAGTGGCGAACTGCCAGGTTTTCTTCATCTGGGTCTCCGGGCGTTGGGGGCGAGGGATGGGGAGAGGGGTATGAGTATCTGGCATGCCAGATATTTAGGGCCAGATGCTAGACCCGGCCGACGACGCATGTCCAGGGAGGAAGGCGGTTTTCCGCACGAGCGAGAGAAGCACCGCTCCGGACGTATTTGCGCAGGCAGACAGAGCGGCCGGCCGGAAGCCCCGGCCTGGCCGCGATCGACGAGCGACGGTCAGCGCGCGCCGAGAACCTTGGGGAGGTCTTCCTTGGTCGCGGTCTCGACCTCGTCGACGTGCAGGGCCGCATACGCGCTAGCGGCCTCGGCGTCGCGGTCGAGCATCGCGTCGATGATCTCCAGGTGCCGCTTGGTGGACAGCGCCGCCCGGTCGATGCCGGTGGCGCCGAGCACCTGGATCCACTTCAGGAAAGGCTCCACGGACAGCCGGACGCGCATCAGCCGCTCGTTGCCGGCCCACGCGATGATCGTGCGGTGCAGCCGGAAGTCGCTGTCCAGGAAGGGCTGCAGGTCGCCCTTCCTGGTGGCCTTCTCGGCCTCGACGATCTCATCGCGCAGGTCGCGCAGCACCGACTCGGGCATCGTCTCGGTGGCCAGCCCGGTGCAGATCCATTCCACGGCCTTGCGCAGCTGGCAGAACTCCGTCACGTCATCGATGGTCGGGGTGACCACATAGGTGCCGGAACGCTGCTTGCTGCGGACCAGGCCGTCGTACTCGAGGCGGTTGAGCGCGTCGCGCACGGGAGTCTTGGAGATGCCGAACTCGTCGATCAGCGCCTGGATGTCGATCCGCTCGCCAGGCCGCATCTCACCGTGCACGATGCGCTGCTGCAGCACCAGATAGAGCTGGTCCGGCAGCTTGTCGACCACGATCCCGCCCGCGGAGGCGCCGCCGGTCAAGAAGCGGACGGTCTTGGGCTCTTTTAGCGCCCTGGGGGGCTTGGCAGCGGCCATTGCCGCATCCTCCCTTCTGGCATGCCAGATTTCAAGTCAGGAGACCGGCCGCGTCCAGGACCGTCCTGATCCGCTCGACGGTCTCCGGCGCGGCGGGGGTGAACGGGTGCCGCGGCCTGCCGACCTTGCGGCCCTGCAGGTTCAGCGCCGCCTTCAACCGCTCGGGCAGGTCGGGGCCGTCGAGCTCACGCCACACCCTCAGGATGGCCTCGTGCAGGTCGCGGGCCCGCTTGTGGTCGCCGGCCTGCACCGCGTCCCACAGCTGGACGCTGAGCTTGGGCGTGACGGTCGGGATGGCGGCCAGCGCTCCGTGCGCGCCCAGCGCGAACGCCGGATAGTGCAGGTCGTCGAGCGCGGCCAGCACGGTGATGTCGTCACGGTAGAAGGCCAGAATGTCGGCGAGCAGGTGCATGTCGCCGCCCGACTGCTTGATCGCCACGACCTCGGGGATCTCGATCAGCCGGCGCAGCACCGGCGTGCGGACCAGCGCCCACGGCACCACGTTGTAGACGACGATCGGCAGGCCGATCTCCGTGCCAATGGTGCGGTAGTAGTCGACGGTCTGGTCGTCGGACGGCGCGAAGACGTAGTGCACCGGGGTGATCTGCAGCGCGTCGACGCCGGCCGCCTTGAGCGCACGCGCGTAGGTGAGCACCTCGGCGGTGGAGTTGCGGATGATGCCGCCGACCACCGGCACGGCGCCGGCCACCTCGTCGACGACGACCCGGCAGATCTCCGCGCTCTCCTCGGCGGACAACGTCTGCCCCTCACCGGTGCTGCCGCACGCGCAGATGCCGTGCACACCGGAGTCGAGCAGGTAGCGGACGTCGGAGCGCAAGAGGTCGTAGTCGACCTGATCGTTGTCGTCGAACGGGGTGACGACCGTGGAGATGATGCCGCGCAGGTTCACTGACTTCATGAGTCGCCTCTTCCTGGGCACTCGGGGGTGGATGAGGGGAGGGTGGACGACCACCGGGCTGAGAATCTAGCATCTGGCACGTGGCATGTGGAATGCCAGTTGCCTTCCAAGATGAACGGAGCTGCGATGGCCCCCTACTTCATGCGTTCGGCCGACGATCTGGTGCCAGACGGTCTGCGGGGCCTGGCCGCCGCCAGAGCCGGAACGGTACGGCTGAACACGGACCCCCGCTACCTGCTCGCCATCGACCCGGACCCGGGACGCCGGGTCGGACTGGTCTCCGGCGGCGGCTCCGGCCACGAGCCGATGCACGGCGGTCTGGTCGGCCGCGGCCTGCTGGACGCCGCCGTCCCCGGTGAGATCTTCGCCTCGCCGCACAACCGGCAGATCTACGAAGCGTCACGCGCGGCGGCCAAGGAGGCCGGTGTGCTGCACATCGTGAAGAACTACACCGGCGACATCATCAACTTCGGCATCGCCCGCGAGCGCCTGGCCATGGACGGCATCGCCTGCGCCGAGCTGGTGGTGGACGACGACCTCGCCACCGACGACCCGGAGATCCTGCTCGGCCGGCGCGGCACCGGCGCCACCGTACTGGTCGAGAAGATCCTCGGCGCGGCCGCCGACCAGGGCGCCGGCCTTGAGGAGCTGCGCGCGCTCGGCCGGGCGTTCCTGGACCGCACCCGCAGCGTCGCGGTCGCCAACCGGTTCCACACCGGGGTGCGAACCGGCACCGTGCACGCCGAGCTGGGCGACGGCGAGCTGGAGTACGGCGTCGGCATCCACGGCGAACGGTCGGGCGAGACCATCGACACCCCTCGGCTCACCGACCTGCTGGCCCGGATGACGGACGAGTTGATCAACGCGGTCAGGCCGGCGCCGGGCGCGCCCCTGCTGCTGTTCGTCAACGGGCTCGGCGCCACCACCGAGCTCGAACTCTTCGGCGTCTTCGGCCTGGTCGCCGGGCACGTGGCGGACCTCGGGCACACCGTGAGCCGCAACCTGGTGGGACCGTACGTCACCGCCCTGGACATGTCGGGTTTCTCCCTCACGCTGTCGGAGCTGGATGAGCGCACCACCGCGTTGTGGGACGCCTCGGCCGGCCCCGCGTGAAGCATCCGAAACCCGCTGACGATTCCACTTCATCGACCGAAAGGATGATTCCGATGACCGCGGTGATCGACGGTGCGCACTCCCGCCGCTGGATCCTGGCCTTCGCCGCCCGCGTGGCCGAGCAGGAGGCCGCGCTGAACGCCCTTGACCAGGCCGCCGGAGACGGCGACTTCGGCACCAACATCGCCGCCGGAGTGGCGCTCTACCGCCAGCACGCCGAGCGGAGCGCTCAGGGAAGCGGGGAGGCCGAATTCCGTGCCCTCGCCGAGGGTTTCCTGGACGAGATCGGCGGCACCAGCGGCCCGCTGTTCGGGCTGCTGTTCCTCCACCTTTCCGAGGCGGGCCGCTCGCTCGCCGACCGCGTGGCGGGTGGGCTGGCCGCCATCCAGCGGGTCGGGTCGGCCGAGCCCGGGGACAAGACGCTGGTCGACGCCCTGCAGCCGGCCCGCGACGCGCTCGCCGAGGCCGGCGACGCCGGGCCGGACGACCTGCTGGCCACGGCCGCGCGGGCCGCCGCCGCCGGCGCCGAGGCAACCGCCGCGATCCGCGCCCGCCGGGGCCGGGCCAGCTACGTCGGCGAGCGCGCCGTCGGAGTGGTCGATCCGGGCGCGCAGACCGTGGCCTACTTCTTCCAGGCCGGCGCCGACACCATCCGCTGATCCCCCGCTCCCCCACCCAGGAATGAACCCGACATGACCCACACCCTTCAGGCCGCGGACGTCCAGGCCCTTCGCGCGCACTTCCCCGCCCTGACGCAGGGGGCGGCACACTTCGACGGTCCCGGCGGCTCGCAGACGCCCACTGCTGTCGCCGACGCCGTCCACCGCACGCTCACCGCGGCCATCGCCAACCGCGGCCTGGTCACCGAGGCCGAGAGGTTCGCCGACGAGGTGACGCTCGCCGCCCGGGCGGCGATGGCCGACTTCGTCGGCGGAGACCCGCGCGGCATCGTGTTCGGCCGCAGCATGACCCAGCTGACCTTCGACTTCGCGCGTACCCTGGCCAAGGACTGGCGGCCGGGCGACGAGATCGTCGTGTCGCGGCTGGACCACGACTCCAACATCCGGCCGTGGGTGATCGCCGCCGAATCGGCGGGCGCCGCGGTGCGCTGGATCGACTTCGACCCCAAGTCGGGAGAGGTCACCCTCGACGCGGTCGAGGGGGTGCTGTCGGAGCGCACCCGGCTGGTCGCGATCACCGCCGCCTCCAACCTGATCGGCACCCGCCCGCCGGTCGCCGAGATCTCCCGGCTGGCGCACGCCCGCGGCGCTCTTGTCTACGTCGACGGCGTGCACTACAGCGCGCACGTTCCGGTGGACATGGCCGCGCTCGGCGCCGACTTCTACGCCTGCTCGCCGTACAAGTTTCTCGGCCCGCACCTCGGCGTGGTGGCCGCCGCGCCCGAGACGCTCGAGTCGCTGCGGCCGGACAAGCTGCTTCCGGCCACCGACGTGGTGCCGGAGCGATTCGAGCTCGGCACGCTGCCGTACGAGCTGCTCGCCGGGACGACCGCGGCCGTCGACTTCCTGGCCGGCGTCCTGCCCGGCACCGGTTCCCGGCGTGAGCGGCTGCTCGCGTCCATGGCCGCCGTCGAGAGGTACGAGGACGGCCTGCGCGAGAGCGTGGAGACGGAGCTGGACGGGATGCCGCGGGTGATCTCGCACTCGCGTGCCGCCAGCCGTACCCCCACGCTGCTGCTCACCTTCGAGGGACACCCGGCCACCGCCGTACGCGACTTCCTCGCCGATCGGAAGATCAACACGACGGTCAGCAACTACTACGCGATCGAAGCGTCCCGCTGGATGGGCCTCGGCGACGAGGGCGGGCTGCGCGTCGGTCTGGCCCCCTACAACGACCGGAACGACGTCGACCGCCTCACCACCGCGCTGCGCGACTTCTTCTCCCGTTGAGCCTGCGGCCGGGGTCGTCCCGCCCGGTTTCGGCGCGGGACGACCCCGGCCGGTGTTCGGAAAGCGGACTCGAATCAGTAGCCGGCCCGGTAGACCTGACCGGGCTGGGCGCCCTTGATCGCCTTGACGTATGCCCTCGCGGCCTCCGCCACCGTGCGGGCGACCGAGCCGACCGTGGCGGGTGCTGCTGGCGCGGCCCGCGGGGTGCTGCTGCCCGCGCACGGGCCGACCCCGGCGACCCCGGTGCGGCGTTCGCCGCCGCGTTGCGCCTGATCGACGACCCGGCTGGGGTGTCGCACCCGCCGGTGGGCTGACCGTCCCTCGTTGTACCGATTTGCCCCGATTCGGTCACTGCGTTATGGTACACGGCACATATAGTTAATGCCACGTACAGTAAGCTTCATGAACAGTGGCGGCCAGGACGTCGGCGCCGTCTCATTTCACCCTTCGCATTGTCAGGAGACCTGAACCATGACCCGCATCGGCATGATCTTGGGAAGCACGCGCCCGAACCGCAACGGCGAGCAGGTGGCGCACTGGGCGTTCGAACTGGCCTCCAAGCGCGAGGACGCCGAGTTCGAGCTCGTCGACCTGCGCGACTTCCCGCTGCCCCACCTCGACGAGGGGATGCCGCCGTCGTTGGGGCAGTACCAGAACGAGCACACCCGCCGCTGGGCCGAGAAGGTGGCCTCCTTCGACGGGTTCGTCGTCATCACCCCGGAGTACAACCACAGCACCAGCGGCGTGCTGAAGAACGCGATGGACTATCTGTTCGCCGAATGGAACAACAAGGCCATCGGGTTCATCTCGTACGGCGCCCATGGCGGGGTCCGCGCGGTGGAGCACCTGCGGGTGATGGCCGGCGAGCTGATGATGGCCGACGTCCGCGCCCAGGTCGTCCTGTCGTTCGCCACCGAGTTCGAGAACTATCGGCACTTCAAGCCGGGCGACTACAACCTTCCGGCGTTCGACGCCATGCTCGACCAGGTCGTCACCTGGAGCGAAGCCCTCGCGCCGCTTCGCGCCACGCAGCGGGTCGCCGCCTGAGGGCCCCGTTCATGGACTCTCACCGGCAGCGATCGGCCTCACCGGCGAGCTCGTCTTCCTCCAGCGGTGGGTCGACGGCGACGACGTCATGACGTGGTCCGATCCGCACCCCGCGATGCCGCCGCACCGGCCCGCCGGGACGCGCCCCACCGGCCGTCCCCCTTCCCCTGATCGGGCGCGGCCGGGGACCAGAGGCGGAGCCCATCGCGTCGAGGCGCCACGGGATGAGCTCCTCGGCGGGGGATGACCCCGCCGAGGAGCTCGGGTCCGGTCAGATGTTGTGCGAGAAGTCCCCGCCGAAACCGGCGATGTAGACGTGGCTGTCGATCTGGCCGGCGGTGAAGAACATCGAGATCCCGCACCCCCAGCCGATACCGTCGTGGCCTACGGGAAAGGTGTTGTTCGCGCTCAGGCCGTGCGCGTGATCGCCTTCGATCCGGAGGCCCTCTTTGACCATGATGCGGTTCGGGCCGTCCCACACGTGCACCGCGAGGAGCGCGCTGGTCTCCCGGGCGTGGAAGAGGATCATCACCCTGTCCAGGGTGGCCCGACGATCTTCGACGATGACCGGGGTGGGGATGGCCAGGTGGATCCAGTCGCCCCCGTTCGCCGGAAGCGAGAAGGTTACGCCGAATCCCTGACGCAGCGCGCTCGTGCCGGGGTTCTCGGCCACCGCCGTGAACCCGTGCTGCCATGACGCGTACAACTTCGACATCGTCATACTCCTTGCGGTGTGGGTGGCTGTGGATCTCCGTGGTCACCCGGAGCCAGAACCCGTCCGGCAGCTCTATTTCGCGGGCCGGGTCTTTTCTTGAAGGCTTCGGGCTTCCTGGTAGCTCCACGATAAAAGGCCGCAAGAAAGGCCCGGCATCCCTAAAGCTGGGGATTCACACCCTGCCACGATTTCGGGGATAATTTATTTCTGCAAGGAGAAGCGCGCCAAAAGCTGCATATGCCCACCAAAAGCGATTGAATCGCCCGCATCAGGCAATGCGGACGATGCTCTTGCCGCGTGTTCCGCCATTGGCCAGGCGTTCGACGGCCTTGCCGAGATCGGCCATCTCGTATTCGGCGGTGATGTCCGGGCCGACCTGCCCGGACGCCATCATCCGCAGGGCCTGCCGGGCGCTGTCCGCCAGGCGGTCGGGGTGGGTCCGGCTGAGTAGGTTGCTGTTGTAGGTCAGCGCGGAGACGCCGTTCATCAGCAGGTCGTTGGCGTCGAGTTCGACGGGCTCGAAGGTGGCGATGTTGCCGTAGATCGCCAGGCGGCCGTGCGGGGCGAGCCGCCGCAGGCCGGCCAGGCGCGCCGGCCCGCCGATCGGGTCCAGGATCACATCGAACGACTCGGCCGCCAGAGCGTCGGGGAACTCCGCACGCGAGACCAGCAGGTCGTAGCCGAACTTGGCGGCATAGCCGGCCCGATCGGCGTCGCCGACAACGCCCACGATCCGTCCGGCGCCGGCGGCCCTGGCGAACTGGACGGCCAGGCTGCCGACGCCGCCGGCCGCCGCGTGAATGAGCACGCTTTCGCCGGGCCGCACCCGGGTGACGGTGTTGACCAGGTCGTAGGCGGTAGGGGTGACCCAGCCGAACCCGGCGGCCAGGCGCGGGTCCACGCCGTCGGCGTCGAAGGTGAGCGCGGCGGGCGCCGTCACCACCTCGGCGTAGGCGCCGGCACTGGTCAGCGCGATCACCTGCCGGCCGATGCGGCTCTCGTCGACGCCCTCGCCGACCGCGACGATGCGCCCGGCCGCCTCGAACCCGGGTACGAAGGGCCGTGGCGTCGGGAAGTGGCCGTCGCGGACCAGCACGTCGCCCCACTGGATCCCGGCGTACTGCACGCCGATCGCGACCTCGCCGACGCCCGGGGCGGGCGCCTCCAGGTTGGCAAGGCGGAACCGGTCATCGGCGTCGAGGACAACGGCCTTCATAGTCACTGCTCCCTGAGTTGAATCAGTATCCTGATACCCAGAGACCCTACGAGTATCAGCTACCTGAGTCAACACAGCAAGCTGTGACGATGGAGGACGTCGTGAGTGAGATCCCGGCCGAGGAGTACCTGTGCACGCGCATCCGGCGCACCGAACAGGCGCTGATGACCCACCACGAGGCGGTCCTGCGCGGCTACGGCCTCACCATGACGCAGTACACCGTGCTCCTCACGCTGTCGCGGGAAGGGGGCATGTCCGGCGCGCAACTGGCCCGCGCCTGCGGAGTCACCCAGCAGACCATGGCCTCCGTCCTGACCGGCCTGCAGAACAAGCGACTCATCGCCCGCGAGACCTCACCCCTGCACGCCAAGGTCCTCGTCACCTCGCTGACCGACCAGGGCCAGGAGGTGCTCGACCGCGCCTACCAGGAGGTGATCGTGCTCGAACGCGCCCTCACCGACGCCTTCACACCCGCCGAGCACGCCGCGTTCTGCGAGCTCCTGGACCGCGCCACCACCATCCTGGCCCGGCAGACCCCCCAAGCCGAAGCCCGATCCGCACGCCCGCACCAGTGAATCTGTCCGGTCCGGGCCTGCCCCTACCGGGCTTGCTCCCTTGTCGAAGCTTGTCCGATGAGCCCGTGGAGGTGGGCGTAGGAGACCGCCTGGACGCGGTCCCGCAGATTGAGCTTGGTCAAGATGCGCGAGACGTGGGTCTTGACGGTCTCGTCACCGATTCCGAGACGATCGGCGATCTCGGCGTTGCTGTGCGCTCCGGCCAGCAGCAGCAGAACCTCCCGTTCCCGCGTGGTGAGGAGATCCAGGCCGGCCGGGGTGGCGGGCGGGGCGATCCCGTCGGCGAGGCGGGCGCTGAGGCGCCGGGTCACCGACGGATCGATGAGGGCGTCGCCGCGGGCGGCCACCCGGACGGCCGCGATCAACTCCTCCGGCGGCAGGCTCTTCAGCAGGAACCCGCTGGCCCCTGCCCGCAGCGCGCGGTGGACGTACGCGTCATGGTCGTAGGTGGTCAGCAGGATCACCTTGGTGGTGTTGGCAGGGTCGGCGAGGATCGTCTCCGTGGCGCGCAGGCCGTCGAGCCTGGGCATGCGGATGTCGATGATCGCGACGTCGGGACGCAGCCGCAGCACCTCGCTCAGAGCGCTCTGCCCGTCCGACGCCTCCCCCACGCAGGCGAGGTCGGGTTGGGTGTCCAGGACCGCGCGCAGACCGGAGCGGAACATGGCGTGGTCGTCGGCGATCAGAACGCGCAAGGTCATGAGGGGTCCAGGGGGAAGCTCACGGTGGTGATCCAGGCTCCGCCCTCGGGAGCGGGCCCGTAACTGGTGGAACCGTTGAACATGGTGGCACGGCTGCGGATCCCCTGCAGTCCCCGGTGCGGCGAGTCCGGCCGGGCGCGCGTTTCCGCGGCGAGCGGGTTGGCGGTGGTCACGGTGAGGCTGGCTCGGTCGTAGCGCAACTCGACCTCCGCGACACCGCCGGCGCCGTGCCGCAGAGCGTTGGTGAGCATCTCCTGCACCACCCGGTACACGGCGATGTCCAGGGACTCCGGCAGCCGGGACGGGATGCCCTGGACGGTCACCCGCGCCCGCAGGCCGACCGCGCGGACGGCGTCGAGCAGTTCGGGGAGGTTGTCCAGGCCGGGCTGGCTGTCCTCCCCCGACGGGTTGCCGTGCAGGACGTCCAGCAGGCGCCGCAGGTCGAGCATGGCCGCCCGGCTGGAGGTCTCCACGGCGGTCAGCGAGTTCGTCAGGTCCTGGGCGGCCGGCGCCGTCGAGGCCCGCAACCGGGCTACGCCGGCGTGGACGCCGATGGCGCTCACGTGGTGGGAGATCACGTCGTGCAGGTCCCGGGCGATGCTGCTGCGCTCTTCCGCGATGGCCGCGGCCAGGGCCTGCCGCGCCTCGGCCTGTTCCCGCTCGGAGCGCTGCTCCAGTTCGGCGATGTACGCGCGCCGGGCGGTGGTGTACCGCCCGACGAGCCAGGGCAGCAGCGCGTCGGCCACGACGTCGA
This sequence comes from Nonomuraea sp. NPDC050153, assembly GCF_044460125.1. NCBI lineage: Bacteria > Bacillati > Actinomycetota > Actinomycetes > Streptosporangiales > Streptosporangiaceae > Nonomuraea > Nonomuraea sp. NPDC050153. The sequence goes on along the minus strand of NZ_JBITJQ010000011.1, from coordinate 280,152 downwards.
GCAGGATCCGCTCCGGCTTGACGGGCGGCCCGCCGAAGACCCGCCTCGCGACGATCCCCGCCGCCAGACAGAGCAGGGACGCCACCGCCGGCCACCGGCCCAGCCAGGCGCCGGCCCGGTACGCGGAGATCAGCAGGCCCGCGCTGTTCAGCAAGGGCAGCGGACCGGGCCCGGGGTGCAGCGCCACGCCCCCCACCGTGACGGCCACCTGGGCGACGGCCACCGCTCCCGACAGGCGCGGCGCGCTGGCCAGGCCGGCGTCCACCACGACGATCGCCCCCAGCATGGCCCAGCGCAGTCCCACCGGATAGGAGAAGGAGCTGGTGTAGAGGGAGAAGGAGAGGCAGTCGATCACCAGGGTGACCGCGGCGATCGCGATCGCCTGGCGCTTCAGCGACCCGCTGACGTCGCGGACGCGGACGGACCTGGCTCCGCGACCGTCACGTTCTTCCCGGTCGGGCACCGGCGCCCCTTCCGTCCTTCGCTCCAGCGGCCGCATCCCCTGGGCGGGCGGCCATGACGTCCCATGATGCCTGCTCACGGCCGTGGCCGAGTCCCCCGCTCGGGGGACCCGCGTCCCCTGCCTCCGTGACGACAGCGGCGGGCGGCCCTCCCTAGGCTGCCCGCACGATGAACGACACCGCCGCCCGTACGACGCCGGGGCACGACGACACGGCTCCTTCTCCCCGACGCCGCCCTGGTGCCGGGCTCGCCGTCCTGCTGAGCGCCGTGGCGCTGCTGTTCGGCCTGGGCCCTGCGGCCGAGGCGGACTCCACCGCCGGCGGCGACGTGCATGTCGCGCAGACGCTCGGCGCCCGGGAGCTGACCGTCGTCCTGCGCCGGATCACCGGTGTGCCGGGACCTCTGCACGTGGACGTGATCACCCGTGCGGGCACGGCCGCCGGCCGCCTCACGCTGGCGGTGGTACCCACCGGGGTCTCCACCTCCGCGCCCGCCGCGTCGGCGTCGGGCACCACCGTCGACACCGCCGTGATCACCCTGGGCAGCCGGCCGGGGACCTTCTCCGCGGTGCTGGACGTCACCCAGGTCGGCCCGTGGGAGCTGTCGCTCGGCGACGGGCGGAGGACCGCGAGGATTCCCTTCGTCGTGCCGAAGCAGACCGCCTCACCGGCGGAGACGGCGGCCTACGCGGGCTTCAGCGGCGCCGGGGTTCTGGTTCTCGCCACCGTCCTGGTCGCCGTACGCGTGCGCCGCGTCTGGTGGACGCTGCTACCGGCGGGCGGGCTGGTCGCCTGTCTGACGGTGGCCGTCACCGGCGCGCTCCTGTCGTCCCGGCTGCCGCTGCCTCCGTCCCAGGGCGACGACGTCGACGCCACGGTCGACGGCGTCAGCGATCCGTACGCCTACGTCGGGCGGCAGACCCGCGACTACTCGCGCCCGCCGGCCACGCTGCTGCTGTCGTCCTCCACCGACCGCGCGGGCGAGGTCGCCGAGCTGCGGCTGGCCCTGTCCGACGCGTCCACCGGCCTGCCGCTGGACGACGTCGTCGTCCACGACGGGGCGCTGCTGCACCTGCTGGTCATCGGCCCCTCGGGCCGGCTGTGGCACCTGCACCCCATAAGAACCGGTGCCGGCGAGTTCGAGGTCCCGTTGGCCCTGCCCGAGGCCGGCCATTACGCGGTCTCCACCGAGTTCGCCCGCCGGGGCGGCGGCGTCCAGCAACTCCGCTCCGCCACCGGCATCGACGCGGTGCCCGGCTCCGGCGCGCGGACCACGTCCGGTGACGCTCCGGCGCAGGCGGGGACCGGTGCGCGGACCGTGGCCGGCGTCGACGTACGGCTGACCGCGTCGTCGCTGGTGGCGGGCAAGGCCGCCGTGCTCACCGCGCGCGTGGGAGAGACGGCGACCCTGCAGCCGTGGCTCGGCATGATCGGGCACCTGGTCGTCGTCGGCCCGCTCTCGCCGAAGGCGCCGGTGGGGACGGCGACGCAGGGCGCCCAGGTGTGGGCCCACGCCCACTCCATGGGCGCGCTGCCGGACGGCACCCACGATATGTCAGATATGTCCGGCATGGAGGGGATGGACCGGATGGACTCGATGAGCGGTCTGACCTCCGTCAACGGCGACAGCAAGGCCGACGAGACCGTCGCCGCCTACGGCCCCGACGTCTCTTTCGTCTACACCTTCCCGGCCGCCGGCCACTACCGGATCTGGATCCAGGCCGAGCGCGACGACACCATCCTGACCGTCCCGTACCTGCTCCAGGTCGCCGACACCCCGGCGAGGAACCCGTGAGCCGGCGGCCCCTGGTGGCCGCGATGATCCTGGTCGCGACCCTGCTCACCGCGCTGTCGGTCCATGCCCTGTGGGCGCCGTGGTCGGGCCCGACACGGCCCGCGTCCGGCTCCGCCCCGCACGGCTCCGTGACGCTCACGGGCGGCACCGCCCACGACGTGGTGATCCTGACGATTGCCGCGCCCATGACCGGCACCACCGCGGTCGACGTCCGGCTCAGGCCGCGCGACGGTGCGGCAACCGGCACATCGCCACCGGTCGTCACGGTCTCCGCGGTACTGCCCACCGCGGGCCACGCGGTACCCGACTTCACCGCCGTACCGGCCTCGGACGACCGCTACCACGTGGCGGGCCTCCCGCTGATGATGCCCGGCCGCTGGGAGTTCCTGGTCGCCGTCGACGGCGACGGCCGCCACGGCCGGCTCGTCTTCCCCCTCACCGTCCCCCGCTGATCGCAACAAGAAGGGCACGCCCGATGGACCCCGCTCCCGCACCCACGCTGACCGGCCCGCCCGGCCGCCCGTCACGGCCCCGGTCGAGCGACGCGGCCGGCGCGTACGCCGTGCTGGCCGGCACCCTGCTGTCGCTGATCGGCGTCGGCTGGGACGTGCAATGGCACGTCGACGTCGGCCCGGACACCTTCTTCACCCTCCCCCACCTGATCCTGTACTCCGGCAGCGCCGTCGCCGGCATCGCCGCCCTGGTGATGGTGCTGCGCGCCACCTTCGCCCAGCGGGCCGGACGTCCCGCCGACCCCACCGCCGGTGGCAGCCCGATCCGGGTTCTCGGCGGCACCTTCACCGCGCCTCTGGGATACCTCGTCGCCGGGACCGGCGGCGCGCTGTTCCTGCTGTACGGCCTGCTGGACCTGTGGTGGCACTCCCTGTACGGCTTCGACGCCGTGCTGAACTCGCCGCCGCACGTCGCCCTGTTCATCTCCATCAGCCTGACCATGGTCGGCAGCGTCATCGTCTTCGCCGCCGCCCGCGCACGGCGCTGGGGGCGGGCCGGGCTCGTCGTCAGCATCCCCGTGCTGATGACGTTCACCCCCGTCACCACCAACGCCTTCGACGGACTGGGCCTGCCCATCGACCCCGAGCTCGCGGGCACCGTCTTCTTCACCGTCTGCTTCGTCCTCATGGGAGCGATCACCCTGCGCCACCGGCGGGTAGCTCTGTCCATCGCGGCCGTCCTCGGCGTCATGCAGCTCTTCCTCTGGTGGTTCTCGCCGTGGGCCGCGCGGGTCTACGCGGACTATGTCGGGCTGCCCCTGCGGGACAACCTCAGGGACATCCCACCTGAGCTCCCCTCCGGCATGCCGATGTTCATGCTCGCCGCAGCCCTGGTGATCGAGGTGCTGCTCCGGTTGGGGCGCGGGCGCGGCTGGTCGGTCCGCCGGCTGCCCCAGCTCACCGGCGCCGCCGGCGGCGTGGTGGTGAGCCTGTCCATGCTCGTGCAGACGTCGCTGCTCCGCGGCGGGGCGGGAGGAGGGCCGATGGACCGGTCCGGCACGTCCGCGACCATGGTGCTGACCGACGCGATCCTCGGGCTGGCGTTCGGTGCCCTGGCCGGCTACCTCGCCGCTCGCTTCGCCGTCCTGCTGCACCTCAACACCACCGCCGCCGACCGGGAAGGCCGCTGACCCGATGCGTCTACGAACGTTCCTCGCATGCCGGCCGGTGACGCGTCACGCCCGCGCCGTGTTCCTCGCCGTGTGCGTCATGGGCGCCGCGGTCCTGGTCTCGGCCCCGTCCGCGCAGGCGTACGCGCCCGTCGAGCCCGAGCGGGCGTACGCGCCGGTCGAGGTCGTCCACACCGAGCGGGTGCAGGCCGGCCCGTACCACCTGACCGTGGGCTTCTCGACGTGGCCGCTGCGGGCCATGCAGTCGCTGGACTTCACCTTCGCCCCCGACGGAGGACTGACCGGCAAATCCGGCACCCTCAGCATGACCGGCCCGGGTATGAGGCCGGGCATGCGCAAGGTGAGCCCGCTGTCCCGCCACCCGCGCGAACGGTCCGTCTGGGGGCTGGACATCCGGTCGCTGCCCACGGCCGGGCAGTGGAGCTTCACCTTCACCGTCAACGGTCCGCGGGGGCAGGGAACGGGCACTCTCGGCGACGTCACCGTCCTCGATCAACCCGGCCCTCCGCTGGCGTTGAGCTGGGCTCTTTGCGCCCTGCCCGTCCTCGGGCTGATCGCCTTCCTGGTCGTCGCCTGGCGGCGTCACCGGCCTTCCCGCCGCCTCGCGATGATGGGCGTCTGAGACACGCCTTGAGCTGACATTTTGCGGAGATGGCCAGCAACTATCGAGTAGCACTAATAAAGGGATATGTAGAAGGAAAAAGGCGTCGATCGCCGCGTGTGGCACCAGCGAACGGAAACCAAACCCCCAGAAGAATGGTCCCGCGGGCGCTCTCAAGCAAATATTCGCCCGATTCGGAAAAATGTCCATATTTCGGGACGGCGATACGTTCCGGGGGAGAATATGCCGAAATTTCCTGGTATTGTTTGGTTTCTTGCGGTCGGTGCCGCACTGACTGGCGGGGTCACGCCTGCGGGCATTCCCGCCATCGCCGCATCCGCCGTCACGAGCCACGCGACTCAGAATCCGGATCCGCCGGCCACCGTGCCGGCGCCGCGGGGCGATCGAACCGCCGCGGCGATGCGGGAGTACCTTCGGGACCTGACCCTGAGAAAGCAGTTCACCGGCTCGGTGCTGGTAGTGCGGCGTGGAGAGGTGCTGGCGCGTACCGCTGCCGGCGCGGCCGACGCGGAGAGGCGCATCCCCAACCGGCCGGACACGGTCTTCCGCATCGCCTCGGTCACCAAGGAGTTCACCTCGATGCTCGTGCTGAAGCTGCGCGACCGCGGGTTGCTCCGCCTGGACGACCCGATCTGCCCATATCTCATCCCGGCGTACATCGAGACCTGCCCGCAGGCGTGGCGGCCCGTCACGATCCGCCAGATCCTCACGCACACCTCCGGCATCGTCAACATCCAGGACCTGCCGGGCTTCTACGCCGAACTCTCGCAACCGACCACGACCCGGGAGCTCATCCAGCGGTTCGTGCACAGGCCGCTGGACTTCAAGCCCGGGACCAGCTGGAAGTACAGCAACGGCGGCTACGTCCTGGCCGGGGCGATCATCCAGGCGGTGACGCACAAGCCGTACGGCACCGTACTGCACGAAGAGATCACCGGCCCGCTGCACCTCCGGCACACCGGCTACAGCAGAGGCGATCCGCCCGCCGGGTACGCGAAGGGCTACTTCACGGTCGGATCACCGGCCCCGCCCACCAACGGCTCCCAGGCGTTCTCCGCGACCGGCATCTACGCCACCGTCGACGACATCGCGCGCTGGGACCGGTCGTTCGGCGCGCATCTGGTCGCGCCGCCCGCCACCGTCAAGCAGGCGTTCACGCCCCAGGCCCCATGTCCCCCCAACGGCTGCCTCACCCTGCCGTCGGAGGCGTACGCCTTCGGCTGGGCCGTCGACCGCCTCCACGGGCACCGGCTCCGCTACCACCACGGACTCCTCCAGGGCTACGCGGCGATCAACATGTACCTGCCCGATGACGACATCGTGGTAGTCGTGCTCAGCAACGTGCAGGACACCGATACTTACGGCATCGGCCGCCACCTCGCCACGATGGCCCTCAAGTCTTCGAACGCGGAGCGGTCCTCGCGATGACGGGGTGCCTGTAACGGGGAAGCCAGGCGATGGCGTCGAGGGTGCTGAAGTGCCGTTGTCGCCTGAGCGGGAACCCTTCGAACCGAGCCGAGGCGCCGCCCTCCGAGGGTGGCGCCTCAGTCGTTCGGCCGGTGCCCGGCAGCGGAGGCGGCGACGTTGCTGCCGCGGGTCATCGGGCGTGGCCAGGATGCCGGACCCCGCCTGCCCGGCCCCATGCACTCGTCATCGGTAGGTGAAAAGGGCGCGGTGCAGCATTTCCCGTACGCGCTTGTGGCGGTGGTCGCGCTGGGCGGCGTCGTCGGCGGCGACGGCGCTCTCCCCCATGGAGATGGCGAGCATCAGGTCGTCGACGTCGACGACCGGCTGGACGATGCCGGCCGCGCGGCCGGCATCGAGGAGGGGCTCGAAGCAGGCCGCGATGCGGCGGGCATGTTCGATGAACCATTGCAGCTCGGTGCTGGACAGGACCTGGGCCAGGCCGCGGTTGTCCAGCTGCATGTCCAGGACGAAGTCGAACAGCTTGACCGCGCCGTCGGGTTGGTCGCGCAGCCCGGCGGCATGGTGCTCGATCTGGGCGACGTTGTCGGCGAAGACCGTGGCCGCGAGCTCCTCGCGGGTGGCGAAGTTGCGGTAGATCGTGGTGCGGCTCACCCCGGCGGCCCGCGCGATCTCCTCCAGCGCGACGTCGTGGCCGTGTTCGGCGAACATCCTCCGGGCCGCGCCGAGCAGCCGGTCCCGGTTGCGGACGGCGTCCTTCCGTGTCACTGACACCCACTTTCACGCACGGTCCAACCCTAACTTGCCACGAACCGTACATGATTGTACGTTTAGCGACCGAGAGAACCGTACACGTGTGTACGTTTTGACTGGCCGAATGGCAGGCTCCCGTCGATCCGCGCCACCGGCCCACATCACGAATCGATCGGAGCGGACAATGCGTGGCTTGAAGGAGAAGGCGATCATCGTGGCCGGCGGGGCGACCGGCATCGGCGCGGCGACCTCGATCAGGCTCGCGGAGGAAGGCGCCAATGTCGTCGTCGGCGACATCAACCTCGCCGGCGCGCAGGCCACCACCGCCAAGATCACCGAGGGCGGTGGTTCGGCCATCGCGGTGCACTTCGACCTCGCCGACGAGGACTCCGTCAACGCGATGGTCGCCAAGACCGCCGAGGAGTTCGGCAACGTGCACGGCCTGTTCAACGTCGGCGCGGACCTGTCGCCCGGCACCCTCGGGCGTGACGGGTCCCTGCTCGACACCGACCTGGACGTATGGGAACGGACTCTGGACGTCAACGTCCTGGGTTACGTCCGTACGGCTCGCGCCGTCCTGCCACACCTGCTGGACAACGGCGGCGGCAGCATCGTCAACTGCTCCTCCGGCGCCGCGGTCAGCGCCAGCGACCGCAAGCGCCCCGCCTACGGGGCATCGAAATCGGCGGTCAACGCGCTCACCCGTCACATCGCCGGACGCTTCGGCCCCGAAGGCGTACGCTGCAACGGCGTGATGCCCGGCCTGGTCATGGGCGAGACGCAGGAGGCGCAGAACGACGTCCAGCTCCAGAAGATGTTCCTGGAGCACGTCCCCACCACCCGGCTCGGCTGCCCGAGCGACCTGGCCGCGGTCGTGGCCTTCCTGCTGTCCGACGACGCCGAATGGATCAACGGCCAGGTGTGGGCCATCGACGGCGGCGCGAACATGCGCGCCTGACGACATCCGCGACCCCGCTGCAGGCGGACGACCTGAGGAGGGGCCTCCCCCGGCGTCGCGGCGACGGCGGGGAGCGTGCTTCGTCCCGGGCCCTGTCCAGGAGATGATCGAGGTCCTGTGCGGAGCGAGAAACGAGGTGACGCGATGACGCCGTCAACGGCCGCGGCCGAGGAGACCGCCCTGCTGGGCCTGCCGCCCGAACCCCCGGACCGGACCGTCCGGTACGGTCCGCATCCGGCGCAGGTGGTGGACTTCTATCTGCCGGCCGGCGCCGCCGCCGAGCGGGTCACGGTGCTGCACGGCGGATTCTGGCGGGCGGCGTTCGACCGCACCCACCTGTCCCCGCTGGCCGCCGCATTGGCGCGGCGCGGAACGGCGGTGGCGCTGGCCGAGTTCCGCCAGGTCGGCGACGACGGCGGGTGGCCCGGCACCTTCGATGACGTCGCGGCGGTGGCGGACACCACCTGGGAGGGCGCCGACCACGTACTGCTGGGCCATTCGGCGGGCGGGCACCTGGCTCTGTGGGCAGCGCACCGCGCCCGGCTGCCGAGCCGCAGCCGGTGGACGCGGGACGGCGCAGGATCGGTGCGCGCGGTGGTCGCCGTGGCACCGGTCGCGGACCTGGACCGCGCGCACCGGCTGGGGCTGAGCCACGGCGCGGTCGCCGAACTGCTCGGCGGCGAGGAGCTGGTTCGTGCCCGGCTGCCGGAAGCGGACCCGGCCCGGTTGCTGCCGGCCACGGTGCCGGTGACCATCCTGCACGGCACGATCGATCCGGACGTTCCGATCGAGTTGTCCCGCGCCTACAGCGCCGCGTCCGGGGCGGAGCTTCACGAGCTTCCAGGAATCGGGCATTTCGCACCAGTGACCCCGGGGTCCGCCGCCTTCGCGGAGCTGCTCACCGCGTTGCGGACCCACCGGCCTCCCCGTACGGCCGCGGACGCCTGACCTCCTGCCACCGCGCCGCTCCCCGCGCACCGTCCTGCGCCCTTTACAAAGTAGACCGCCCAGATGGCGTGCCGGGCCGCGCAACGCCCGAGGAGTCGCAGGTCAGTCTCCGTGAACGGGGTTCTTCGCCACGCGTTTCTCCGACACCAGCAGGCGTACCGCGCCCTGCCGGTACGGCTCGGCGGCCCAGACGATCCAGTGGCATCCCGGTCGTACGGAGGGCTGTGGCGGCGAAGGTACGACGCCACAGCCCCTCATACGAAAAGGGGCAGCGCGATCATGCGGGCTGCAGCCGTCATGCAAGCGACACCTGATCAACTACCGGCATCGGAAACGGACAAGGCCGGCCCGCCAGGCTCCGCCTATCAGCGTGAGGAAGAATGGTGGTATCGATCGTCTTCGGGACAGTCGCCGTCGTCATATTGATCGTGGCCCTGGTGCTGTTCCTCGTGTTGAGGCGGAAACCGCACACCCGGGTCGGGGCGTACGTCAGCGCGGCGATCCTCCTCCTGGCCGCGGGGATGCTCGCCATGGGCTCCATCTCGTTCGCGAGCCTGGAATCCGCCGCGCTGCGGACCTTCACGCCGGAGGAGCGCGCGGCGGCGGTGCGGTGTGACGCGGCGGTCCTGGGGGCCGAGGAGACGTCCAACAAGCTCAACGGACGCTACATCTGGCTGTTGCGACTCCGCGTGACCCCTCAGGCCGGCAGCCCGTACGAGATCGAGCGCACGGCCCGGCTCACCTCTTCCATGGGGGAACGCCTGGAGCAGGGGAACGTCGTGCTCCCCTGCCTGGTGGCCCCCACCGACCAGACCCGGATCGAGATCTCGGCCCTGGCCTGAGACGTCCATGCCCGGGGTGACCCCGGGCCGGCGAGCACCAGGAACGGCGTGACGACGCCCCGATCCGCCGGAGCGCCGTCGACCGGGTTCGGCGGGCCCGACGTCCCTGTCGAGAACTACCTGTCGATCCGCACCATGCGCTCACCGACTGGCGGGATGTTGTGGTTGATACGGAAAAGTTGGTTCGGGTCGTACTTCGCCTTCAGCGTGGCCAGCCGCCGGTGGTTCGCCTCGGTGTAGGCCCGCCTGACCTGCTCGGGAGCCGAGTCGTGGTCGAACAGGAACCCTGGAAGCATGGCGCCGGTGTCCCACTGCCGCAGCCGCTCCAGCACCGCGTCGGCGGCCTTGCGCGCGGCGTCGGCCTGCCCCGCCGGAGCCGGCAGCCGCAGCCACAGGTGGAAGGCCGCGCCCTGGGTGCTGACCGCGTGCGAGCGGCCGGGCGGCCGGTCCAGCGCCCCGCCCAGGTGACGTAGCTCGATGCCGGGGAACGGCCCCCCGGGCAGTGACGGGTCGATGAACGAGACCAGCTCCGCCACGGCCTCGTCGTCCAGTTCGCGCAAAAGCGCGCTGCGCAGGTGCGCCGTGACCGGGCCCTTGGGGTCCTGGTAGATCTCGGTGATCTGCGTGTACGGCATGGCTCCGCAGGTGTCCTTCTCCGGGCCGAGCGCGCGCAACGGCTCCACCAGCCGCGCGCCCTGCTCCTCGTCCCCCGTGCAGACCACCCGGACCAGCACCAACGAGCGGCCGCGGAACTCCTCGGGCAGCTGCGGCACATCAGGGAAGCGCATCAGCGTCACAGAGGACGACATCTCCTCCGGCTGATCCTTGACCCAGCCCAGGTAGGAGCCGAGCACACGGGCGGCGTGCGTGGAGTCCTCGATCGGGTAGTGAAGCTGGCCGCCGTAGATGGTGCGCAGCGGCAGCAGCTCGATCTCGGCCGCGACCACGACACCGAAGTTGCTCTTGCCGCCCCGCACCGCCCAGAACAGGTCGGGCTCCCGGGTGGGCGAGACGGTGCGGAGCAGGCCGTCGGCGGTGACGACGTCGAGCGAGCGAACGTGGTCGGCGGCGAAGCCGTACGTACGGGCGGCCACCGGCAGACCGCCGCCCGTCAGGTAGCCCATCACCCCGACCTGGCCGGAGGAGCCGCACAGGGGCGCGAGGCCGTGCTCGGCCGCCGCGGTGACCACCTCGCCCCACCGCAGCCCGGCTCCGATCCTCGCGGTTCCGGCACGCGGGTCCACCGACAGTTCGCGCAGCTGCCCGGTGGCGATGAACACGGCTCCGTCCGCGGGCACCGACTTGCCGTGCCCGGTCGACTGCACCGCGACCGGGCGTCCCGCCTGCGCCGCGAACCGGACGGCGGCGGCCACGTCATCGGCGTCAGCGGCGACCACGACCGCCGCCGGCCGGTGCTCGACCGTCAGCAACCAGCCGGAGCAGGCCTCCTCGAAGCCCTCGTCACCGGGGTGGAGCGTGCGCCCCCGGATGTGCGCGCCCAGGCTCACCACGTCGTGCCAGGCCGCCGGCCCGCCGGCGAGGCGGTCGGCGGTGAACCTCACCGAGGTGGTGGTGTGCGCCGGCGCGCCGTCGGGGGTGTGCACCCTGACGGTGCCGGTCCCCTGATATCCGGCCTCCTCCAGGTGGGCCTCGACATGGATCCGCACGCGTCCCGGGCGGCCTGCGGCCGGAGTGAGAATCTCGGTGAGCTCGTAGGAGAAGCGGCCGGGCCGGTCCGCGCTCCAGACACCGGTGCCCACGCTGTGGGGGGTGCGCAGCGCGATCGTGCCGTCGGGTGCGAACGAGACGGTGAAGGAGTCGGTCCGGTCGTGGTGGTGCGTCAGGCCGGTCCAGACCCCTGTGGGAGTCCGAAGCGTGCCGGCCGCGGAGTTCGTGTTCAGCATGTGAGTTGTCCGCCTTTCCACGATGTCAGTTGCTCAAAGGACGTCGACGCGTCGCCGACCACCGAAACGTTGGGCTGGCCAACGTTGGTTGGGCCAACAATACACATAATCGTGGGTGCGGCCAACAACTTGCTAGATTGACCCCGTGAACACCCCAGAGGGGCCGCCGCCGAAGCGGCTGCGTACGCTGCCGAGCAGGTTGACCAACCAGGCAGCGCTGACCGCCAACCGGATCGTGGATCAAGCGCTCGCCCAAGCCGGCGTCCGGCGCTACCACTACGCCCTGCTCGCCGCGCTGGAGGAGTACGGCCCGGCCAGCCAGGCCGCCCTCGGCCGCCGCACCGGCATCGACCGCAGCGACATGGTGGCGACCGTCAACGACCTCGCCGAACGGCAGCTCCTCGAGCGCGCGCCCGACCAGGAAGACCGCCGACGCAACGTCGTCACCATCACCGACGCGGGCCGAAGGCAGCTCATCCACCTCGACCGGCTGATCGCCGCCGCCCAGGACGAGTTCCTCGCCCCGCTGTCCGAGGCCGACCAGCGGAACCTGATCGACCTGCTCATCCGCGTCGTCGATCATCACGGCGACAGGCCCTACTGATTCGGGAAGCACTCCCCCACGCTCCAGCTCGACGAACACCGACGCCGGCAGGTCCCCTACGGGTGTGTCGGAGGTCGGCGTAGCGTGAATCGCGCATCCCCGGTCCGGGGTTGAGGCAGGCGCGGGTCCGGTTCCCGCGCATGCGCAGCGCATCGCCGGCGGGGACGGTGAAGTCGACGGTGTGTGCTCCAGCTCTACGGGATGGGGCGTTATGTCCTGGGGCCGGTGCTCATCGCCGGTCTGCTGAACCTGGCGGGTGGCTGGATGCGGGCGGCGCCGGCCGTCCTGTTCGCCGGGGCGGCCGCGGCGCCGGTGAAGGTACGACCTGAGCGTACGTGAGCCGTTCCCACCTCGCCGGCGAAAGAGCAACGACATGGGGACGACAGCCCCAATAGGTACCTTCCGTTTTAAATGCCAAAAGCGATGAGGAGGACCACATGAAGGATCTGATCAAGCGAGTGGTCGGCCTGAAGGAGAAGGCCCGGCTGACGGAGATCTTCGACAAGAAGTCCGCCGCGGTCTCCTCCAGCGCCCTGAAGCACGAGTAATGACGTTGATCTGATGGCCGATGTCGTGCCCGGGCCGCGTCATGAGCCGGGGCACGACGCCCTTCCTGGGGGAACCGGTTGACTACTCATGTTTTCGTGGGGCCGACGTTGCAGGCGGGCGAGGTGTTCCAGGCCGCCGGCGGCGGCGCGGTCGTGCATCCACCCGTACAGCACGGTGATCTGCTTCGGTTGTCGCCTCAGCCGGGTGACATCGTGGTCATCATCGACGGCTATTACCACCAGAAGGCCTCGGTCCGGCACAAGGAGATCCTGCACCTGCTTGCCACCGGAGTGACGGTGGTCGGCTGCGCGAGCATGGGCGCGCTGCGGGCGGCCGAACTGCATCCGTACGGCATGGCAGGCAGCGGACGGGTTTACGACATGTACCGCGACGGGCTGATCGACGCCGACGACGAGGTGGCCGTGGCCCACACGGAAGGGCCCGAATATCGCAGGCTCAGTCTGCCGTTGGTGAATGTCCGGCACGTGGTCGCGGCCGCCGAAACGGCGGGGGCGGTGTCGCCGGGGCAGGCCGAGACGATGGTCGCGGCGATGCGAGCGCTGCCGTACATGGCCCGGACCTGGCAGGCGATCGCCCCGAAGGCAGACGGTGTGGCCGCCGTCCAGAATTTCCTCGCCGAGAATCCTCAGCATGCCGATCTGAAGGCGACGGACGCGGTTGAGGCATTGCTGCGGCTCGGCTCTTTCTCGGCGCCCGACCCGCAGGTCCATGATTGGATCGCATCGACGGGCTGGCGAACCCGCTTCCTCTATGACTGGCGCGCCGCCTTCCGCGGTGCGAAAGTCGAGGGCATCCAGGTGGGAGACGCCGGCGTGGTGCGGTACCGGCAGATTTACGATCGGGATTTCCCGCGGCACTGGCGCGATCACGTTTTCACGTCCATCGCGGGGAGTCGGTCGCCGGTAAAAGTCCTTTCGGCGGTGGCGGCGCGGGGCCTTACGGCCGAGTCGGTGACCGCGGCGCAGCGCGCGGAATGGTTGACGCCGGCCGAGGCCGATCGGCTCTCACCCGACGAGGCGTTGCTGACGATCCTCATCCGGTCCCACAAGCCCTCCCGCGGCATTCACGACCTGGTGAGCGATGAGCGCGCGACCATCACCGCGGCAGAGCGCCGCCTCGTCGCCGAGTGCTATGCGATCAATGCCGAGGTGTCCACGTGGGAGCCCGGCCGCAGCCTCGACTACCTCCGGTATGTCACGCTGCGCGCCCACCTGGCCGAGGTCTGGGGGGAAGGCGGCGGCGCCGCGCTGGTCGCGGCGGCGCGGGATCGGGGATTCCGTACGTTCCGGGACGCCGTACAGGCGGTTCGCGCGTTCTATCTGCGCAGCCACTTCATGGCGGTGGACGCATGACCGCCAAGGCCTTCACGGACGGCACCCACCGGGCGCGGCACCCTGACCACACGTGGGACCTGATCTCGCCGAAGCTCACGGGCTTCGGCATCACCCGCGTCGCCGACGTGACCGGCCTGGACGTCATCGGCATCCCTGTCGCGATGGCGGTCCGGCCGCTGTCGAGGACGCTGAGCGTGTCACAGGGCAAGGGACAGAGCCTGACGCCGGCCAGGGTGTCGGCGGTCATGGAGAGCATCGAGCTGTGGCACGCGGAGACCGTTCTGCCGCCGATCACCCACCGTGCCGCACCCGCTGCCGCGCTCGGCCTGCCGTACGAGCTCGACGGGCTGCACCGCGAGCTGGGCAGCCTGGTGACCGAGGCGACCCTCCTGGACTGGACCGATGCCGTGGGGCTGGTCGGCGGAGGGCGTACACCGGTGCCGTTGGACCTGATCGCCTTCGCCACTCCGCAGCGCCGGGGCTGGACGCCGCCCGGGATTCATGCCACCAGCAACGGGCTGGCGTCCGGCAACGACCACGACGAGGCCGTCCTGCACGCGCTGTACGAGGTGATCGAGCGCGACGCGGTGAGCCTGTCGCCGCGGGCCGGCCGGCGCACCTTCGTGGACCCCGATTCGATCGGCGACGACGCCTGCGCGGCGATGATCGATCGAATCCGGACCGCCGGCGCCGAGCTTCGGCTCGTGCACGCGCCGAGTGTCACCGGTGTGGCGTGTTTCACCGCCGAACTGTGGAGCCCGGACTTTCCGGTCGTCACGCTCGGCGCCGGCGCGCATCTGGCCCCCGAGGTGGCTCTCTCGCGGGCGCTCACCGAGGCCGCGCAGAGCCGCCTGACCGCGATCGCCGGCAGCCGCGACGACCAGGCGCCCGTGTACGACCACGTCAGCGCCGGCGCCGACGGACGCCCCGAACCGGCACCGGCCCTGCTTCCGTGGGCGCGACTGTCCGCCAGGCCGGTCGGCGACTTCACCGACCTGTCCGAGGAACTGGCGTGGGTGGCCGCCGCGGCGGCCGCCGGGTTCGGCGGCGAACCGTTGGTGGTGGACCTGAGCACGGATGCGGACTTCGCCGTGGTCAAGGTGATCGTGCCCGGCGCCGCGTTGGACGCCGGTCGCATGCATCCGGACGGCGGTCCCGAATTCCCGCCGGAGGAGCCTTGACGACTACGTGGATCGGCATCGCGCAGCTGACGTTCACGGCGATTCTGCTGGTACGGATGGTGATTGTGGGGTTCTTCCAGCCGGTGGGGCGGGTGTTCAGCTGGGCGATGTTCACTCGCGGTAGCTACATCACGTTCGAGTTCACCGGATATGACTCCGCCGGCCGAAGGCACGTCGTCGACGCCCTCGACCTCACGCCGTCACACGGCCCGGCGGTCACCGTACGGCGGCTCGAACGGATGGCGGCGTACCTGGAGCAGACGTACACCCAGGTGTCGGGCGAGGGCACCATCATGAACGTGGCCGGCACCCGGCCGATCCGAATCGAAGACGGCCATGTGGTTCTTTGACGCCGCCCTGTCGCTGTTCTCGACGCCCACCGACGAAGCGCACCTGCAGTATTTTCGCATGGGGTTGGGCCTGGCCTGCTTGATGAAGTTCGCGGTGTGGTTCACGCACGGCGCGTGGTCGCGGATGGCTCCAGGCGGCTTCGGACGGTACGACATCGAATGTCGCCTGGGTGCGCGAAGGGCGGCCTTCGTCGCCGCCATGTACCGGCCGGTTCTGTGCATGCGGGTGATCGCCGCGGCCTTCCTCGTCGCGGGCATCCTGCCCAAAGCGGCGGCCGTGGTGGTGATGGCCGGACTTCTTTTCGAGCTGCAGTACGAGCTCCGGTCCAACACCATCTATCTCGGGATGATGGTGGCGTGCATGCTGGTCGCCGGCAACCTGGGAGAGGGCTTCACGGTCATCCACCGGATGAGCGACGCCAACACCTGGGCGCAGTTCCTTGTCGTCCTCATCACCATCGACCTGTACTGGAACAGCGCCTGGCAGAAAACCCGCTCCACGCACTTCATGAGCGGGCTGATCCTGGCCCAATACGTCGGCTTCACCGCTCGGGCCCAGGAGAGACTCCGCTATCGAGAGTTCTACTACCCGGGAGTTTTCCTAAGACTGTTCGGCGGTGGCGACGAGACGGCGGTGCGCCGATGGCGGGTGATCGCCGTGGCGGTGATCGTCCTCGAACTGGCGCTGCCGATCGGGCTGTTGACGCCGGCGCTGTTTCCGTACGCCGCCGCGGCCGGCGTCGTCATGCATCTGGCATTCATGATCCTGCTGCCTCGGCATCTCATCGGATTCTCACTGGGAACGGTGTCCAGCTACATCGCCTTCGCCCAGTAGCTCGGCCGCCTCCGGCTTCACCGGCAGCGCAGCTCCGCCAAGGTATGGCGTATCGCGCGGTGCCGCGCACCGGCCGGTCGGGATGTCGGCGCCCGCGCTTCGGCCCGGCCACCGCCCGGCACGTGTTCACCCTGGGGATGTCCGACGATCTGGAGGCCGCCCTCCAGCTCGCCACCGTGCCCGCCCTGGCCACCCTGCCCACGCCTGGCTCCACCGCCTGGTCTGCGACTGCGAGACACCCGTCCCGAGACAGCGAGGGCGCCTCACCCCGCGCCGGTGCTGCCGTTGCCGCCCGAGGCGGACACCAGCCCGGCGATGTAGTCGGAGACCGCGGCGACGGTCGGTTGCCGCCACAGCAGGGTCGTCGGCAGCGAGCATCGGAACCGTTTCTCCAGCCGCCGCCGCACCACCACCGTCAGCACCGAGTCCAGCCCCTGCTCGACCAGCGGCCGGTACGGCGACAGGTCGGTGGGTGCCAGCCGCATCTCCTTGGCGATCTGCGCACCGACCTCTTCGAGCAGGAACGCCCGCAGCTCCTCCGGCCCCAGATCGGCGATCGACTCGGCGGTCCGCACGCCTTCGGCACCGTTCCCCGTGCCGTTCTCCGGGGCGGTCGGCACGTCGATCACCGGGTAGCGCAGTCCCGACAGCCAGCCGACGACGGCGCCGGTACCGTCGGTCACCCTCACCTGCACCGTGTCGCCGCGCTCGGGGTCGAGCCACACCTCGATGTCCACCGTGCTCGGCGGCTCTCCGACCGTGACCAGCCGATCGACGTGCGTCACCATGCGAAGCAGCGGGTCACCGGGGAACGCGCTCGGCGCCACCGACATCGCCGCGTCCAGGACGGGCGCCCACGTGGCGGCCGGCCCGCACCGTACCCGGGCACGCAGCGCGCCGTGGCCGCGCAGCAGTTCCTCGACCGTCCAGTCGAACCCGGTCTCCGGTACGCCGACCGCGGCGAGCCGCTGTCCGACCAGGCCCGGCTCCGCCGGTGTGAGCGCCCGCGCCGGTGGCGCGGGCGCCTCGCCCGGCGTGGCGGGCACCGTGGCGGTGGCGATCATCTGCCAGGCGGCGTCCGGTTCGCCCGCGGCGCGGGCGGCGTCCGGTTCGCCCGCGGCGCGGGCGGCGTCCGGTTCGCCCGCGGCGCGGGCGGCGTCCGGTTCGCCCGCGGCGCGGGCGGCCAGCCGCAGCTCGGTTCCCTGCCGTACGACCTGGACCTCGCGGCGGTCGGCGGTCAGCAGCGGCGCCGACATCGTCACCTCGCCGAGCAACTGGCCCCCGGCGGCGGCGAAGAAGGTCGCCGCCAGCACCGCGGCCGGCACGATCTCCACGCCCTCGATGGCGTGGCTGCCGGGATAGGGCCGGGTCTGGTCGTCCACGCCGGTCCGCCAGAGCCGTACGTCGGTGCCCGCGAGATCGACGCCGTCACCGAGCAGCGTGTGCGAGTCCGGGTCGTGGCCGCGGCCGGCGGTGTCCGGGGCCGACGGCGTACGCCAGTGCCTGCGGTGCTGCCAGGGGTACGCGGGGAGCACGACCGGACCGCCGGCCGGCTGCAGCCGATGCCAGTCCACGTCGAGGCCGGCGCAGTGCGCCGCGGCCACGCTGGCCGGCAGAGTGACGCTCGGGGGACGGTTGCGCCGCAACGACGCGCCGACGAAGACGTCCTCGTGCCCGCCCGCGCCCAGCGTCTCCAGCACCGAGTGGGTGACCACCGGGTGCGGGGAGATCTCGACGAACGCGCGGTACCCGTCGTCCGCGGCCGCCGCGACGGCGTCGGCCAGGCGCACCGGCCGGCGCAGGTTGGCCGCCCAGTACGCGCCGCCGAAGCCGTGCCGCGCCCGTGGATCGTCCAGCGCCGTCGAGTAGACGCGCAGGCCGGGGGCACCGGCCGCCAGGTCGGCCGCGGCGGCGGTCAGGTCGGCCAGCAGCGGATCCATCTGCGGCCCGTGGAAGGCCACGTCCGAGGCGACCCGGCGGGCCGGGATCCCCTCTTCCAGCCATGCGGCCAGCACCTCGGCGACGGCGTCCGGATCGCCGGAGACGACCGTGGAGCCGGGCGACGACGCAATCGCGGCGACCACATCGGCGCGGTCCCCCAGCAGCCGCGCCGCCTCGGCGAACGGCAGCTGCACCATGGCCATCGCACCGCGACCGGCGACCCGCCGCAGCAGCCGGGACCGCCGGCAGATCAACCGGGCCCCGTCGAGGCGGCTCAGCGCTCCGGCCGTCACGGCGGCGGCGATCTCGCCGACCGAATGGCCGATGACCGCGTGCGGCCGCACCCCGTACGCACGCCACAGCTCGACGAGGCCGAGCTGCATCGCGAAGATCATGGTCTGGATCCGGTCCACCTCGGTCAGCTCGTCCTCGGTGAGCGCCTTCCGCGGCGAGAAGCCGATCTCGGCGGCGAACACCGGCTCCAGCTCGTCGATCACCGCGGCGAACGCCGGCTCGGTCTCCAGCAGCTCCCGGCCCATGCCGGCCCACTGCGAGCCGTGCCCGGAGAACACGAACACCGGGCCGGGACCGGGGTCGATGAGCACCCGCCCGGTGGTCACGGCGTCGTGCGGGGTGCCGGCCGACAGCGCGCGCAGCCGCTCGGCCAGCGCGGCCGGATCCTGCGCCGCCACCACCGCCCGGTGCGGCA
The DNA here is from genome assembly GCF_044460125.1 of Nonomuraea sp. NPDC050153. NCBI lineage: Bacteria > Bacillati > Actinomycetota > Actinomycetes > Streptosporangiales > Streptosporangiaceae > Nonomuraea > Nonomuraea sp. NPDC050153. The sequence continues at coordinate 261,278 of NZ_JBITJQ010000011.1, read as the reverse complement.
GGTGGGCCCGGCGCAGCGCGAGCGTGTGCCCGACGTCGGCCGCCGGCAGGCGACCGACGACACCGGCGAGGTTGCCGGCGGCCTGCCGCAGCGCCGGGCGCGACGCGGCGGACACCGGGTACAGCTGGCCCGCGCTCCCTTCGGGGGACGGCCGTGCCGGCGGCGCCTCTTCGAGGACGACGTGGGCGACGGTGCCGCCGTACCCGAAGGCGGAGACCGCGGCGCGGCGTGGATGCGCGGTGCCGGGCCACGGCGTCGGCGCGCCGACCACCCTCAGCCCGGCGCCCGCCCAGTCGACGGCCGGAGTGGGCGTGTCGAGCCGGCTCGGCGGGATCTCGCCGCGTTCGAGCGCCAGGACGGCCTTGACCAGGCCGGCGATGCCGGCGGCGCCTTCGAGGTGACCGATGTTGGACTTGGCCGAGCCGATCAGGCACGGTTCTTCCTGCGGCCTGCTCGCCCCGTACACGGCGCCCAGCGCGCCGGCTTCGAGGGGGTCGCCGACCGCGGTGCCGGTGCCGTGCGCCTCGACGTAGCCGACCGTGCCCGGCTCCACGCCCGCCTGCCGCAGCGCGCGGCGCATGACGTGCTCCTGCGCCTGGCCGCACGGCGCCATGATGCCCGCGGTGCGGCCGTCCTGGTTGACCGCGCTGCCGCGGATGGTCGCGAGGATCCGGTCACCGTCCCGTACGGCGTCGGCGAGCCGCTTGAGCACCACGACCACCGCGCCCTCGCCCCGCCCGTACCCGTCGGCGGCGGCGTCGAACGACTTGCTCCGCCCGTCCGGCGCCAGGGTGCCCGCGGCGTCCAGGGTGAGCGTCTCGCCGGGGGACAGGATGAGGTTGACCCCGCCGGCCAGCGCCACGTCGGTCTCGCCGGACCGCAGGGCCTGCACGGCCAGGTGGACGGCGACCAGCGACGCCGAGCACGCCGTGTCCACCGCCAGGCTCGGGCCGCGCAGGTCGAGCGCGTACGACACCCGGTTGGCCACCGCGCAGGCGGCGGCGCCGATCCCGGTCCACGCCTCGATGTCGGGCAGGTCCTCCAGCAGCCGGTGCCCGTAGTCGCCGGTGCAGACACCCACGTACACGCCCGCGTCGGTGCCGGCCAGCGCGTCCGGCGACACCCCGGCGTGCTCCAGCGCCTCCCACGCGGTCTCCATCACGAGCCGCTGCTGCGGGTCCATCAGCTCCGCCTCTCGCGGCGAGAGGCCGAAGAACTCCGCGTCGAAGTCGGCCACCCCGTCCAGGAAGCTGCCGTGCGCGAGGGTGCGGCGGACCGCCGCCGCGTACGACGGGCCGCGGTCGGCGTAGTCGCGCCAGCGTTCGGCGGGCGCCGGTCCGCCGGCGTCCCGTCCCTCGTACAGCAGGTTCCAGTACTCCTCCGCCGAGCCGACGCCACCCGGCAGCCGGCAGCCGATCCCGATCAGCGCGATCATCTCGACCGGTCGGTCCATCACACGTCACCTCCCCGTCTCCGCGCCCACACGGGCGACTCGAGAATCTCCACGACGGCGGCCGAAATCGTCACGCCCGGCCCGAAGCCGAACATCAGCAGGTGGTCGCCGGGTCCGAGGGCGCCGTCGCGGACCAGGCGCTCCAGCGCGAGGATCTGGTCGCTGGCCCCGCAGTGGCCGATCGTCCGGCCGAAGTCCCAGACCGAGCGGGACGCCGGGATGCCCAGCCGGTGCTCGCAGATCTGGTCGGCGATCTCCTGGGAGGTGTTCATGCACGCCACCCGGGTCACGTCGTCCGCCTTGATCCCGGCCTCCGACAGGGCACGGTCGATCACCTCGGCCATCCGCTCGTCCAGTGTCACGAGCACCCCGGTCCCGTTGCCCTCGACCACCGCGCGCCGCCGGAACACGTCGTTGTGCGCCGCGAAGTCCACCGTGCGGCCCTCGGTGACGCCGGGCGGGAACAGCGGCTCGGCGCAGCGGTGCATCTCCTCGGCCTCCGACACCGACATCGTGCAGACCGCCGCCAGCCGGGCGAACCCCGGCTCGGTGTCGAGCACGAGGGCGCTGCCCGCGTCACCGGCGACGGCCCCGGGCAGCATCCGCCACCGGTCGACGAGCGGGGTGCCGTAGTTGTCGGCGGCCACCAGCAGCGCCGCCCGGCGGCCGGGCGCCGCGCGCAGGTAGCTCGCGGCCAGCTCCAGGGCGGCGAACATGCCGTTGCAGCCCTGCTTGAGCTGGGTGGACAGAACGCCGTCGCCGACCAGATGGCGTTGCACGTACGACTGGGGCGGCCATCCTTCCGGGCCCTGATGCCAGGTCGAGACGTACAGCAGCAGGTCCAGCTCGGTGGGGGACCGCCCGCTGCGGGCCACCGCGCTCCGCGCCGCCCGTAACGCCATCTCCGGCGGCGGGACGTCGCCGGCCACCGCGACCGCGGCCAGCCGGTGCAGCTCGACCTCCTCGGCCGGGTACCAGCCCGCCGCCACGGCCTGCTCGACGCTCACCGTGGCGGGGAGGTACGACCCGACCCCGCTGATGTACATGTCCGCCGTCTCCATGCCGCCTCCCGGGCTGGTCGAACTCGATCGTCGATGCGCGCCTGCTCAGCCGGGCCCGCCGGGGGCGTACTCCCGGGGGACGTCGAGGATCCGCAGGACGGCGCAGGCCATGGTGGTGCCGGCGCCCAGCCCGACGAGCAGCATGTAGTCGCCGCGGGCCAGCGCACCGACGGCCAGCAGGTGGTCGAGGGCGACGAACTGGTCGCTGACCCCGAGGTGCCCGATGCCCGCGCCGTACTCCCAGGTGGTGTCGGCCAGGGTCAGCCCGAACCAGTTCACCCCCCGGTGCTCCAGGTCGTCCCAGCGCCCGTGCGGGAAGGCCACGCGCGCCACCTCGTCGATGGTGATCCCCGCCTCCTTGAGCGTGCGGTCGACCAGCCCCATCAGCGTCGTCTGGATCGCCAGCATGACGCCGGCGCCGTCGCGGGCGAAAAGCCGCTTGCGGAACTCGCGGTTGCGGGCGGCGAAGTCGAGCGGCCGGCCCACGGTCGCGTCCGGCGGGAACATCGGCACGCCGCCGTCGTTGACCGACTCGGCCTCCGGGAGCACGATCACGTTGACCGACCGCACCTCCGCGAAGCCCGTGTCCGTGGTGACCAGCAGCGCGCAGCCGGCGTCGCCCATCACGTTGCCCTCGATCATGCGCCACCGGTCGACCAGCGGGGTGCCGTGGTTGTCGGCACCGACCAGCAGCGCGCTGCCGCCCGGCCGCAGGTACCCGGCGGCGAGTTGCAGGGCGCTGAACAGCCCGCAGCAGCCGTGCCGCAGCTCGACGGACAGCACGCCGCCGCCGATGAGGTGCTGCTGCAGGTAGTACTGCGGCTGCCAGCCCTCCGGCCCCTGGTGCCAGACGTCGGCGTACAGCATGAGGTCCAGGTCGCTCGGTGACATTCCGCCGGAGCGCTCGAACGCGTGCCGGGCCGCGCGGAGCGCGAGCTCCGGCGCCGGTACGTCGCCGGCCACCGCCGCACCGCCGAGACGGAAGTACTCCATCTCGTCGGCCGGGTAGCGGCCCTCGGCGACGGCTGTCTCGACGCCGACCACCGGCGGCAGATGGACGCCGATACTGCGCAGGTAGATGTCGGGTGTGCGCATCGTCCTCCTTCAGCGCGGGGCGTGGTGGCACGAACGGCCGCCGGACCTCACCGAGGGCCGGCCGTCGCGGCGGGGTTCTCCGGCCCGTCGCGGAGCAGCAGCATCGGATCGCTCAGCTCGTACAGCCCGCACATGGGCGGGCAGGCCTCGTAGCCGAGCAGCCGCTGGATGTCCTCGGGGTAGCCGCGGACCGTCTCCAGCGGCAGGGACAGGTAGTGGTTCTCCTCCTGGCGGAGGTTGCCGAGGTCGTAGGCGTAGGACAGGCCGGTGCGCGGCGCGTCGGAGGCGTTGACGCCGGCGCCGTGGTAGGTGCTGCCGAGCCACAGCAACGCGGCGCCGGGCCGCATCTCGGCGGGGACCGCCTCGTCGTCGCGGGGCGCCCGCTCGTCGTCCCATCGGTGGCTCCCCGGGATCACGCGGGTGGCGCCGTTACGCGCGGTGAACCCGCTCGCGGCGACCATGACCTGCACCCGGCTCTCCGGACCCGGGTGGGAACGGAGGTGGGCCGTGTCGTCGCGGTGCAGCCCCTGGATCGGGACGCCGGGCCTGATCTGGATCGCCCGCGAGATGCCGAGCTGGATCGTCGGGACCAGCTCCACGCGCTGCTCGCCGAGCCAGGCTTTCACCGGGCGCTGCAGGAAGTGCCGCGCGCTGCCGAGGAAGTGCGGCTGCCGCATGATCGCGATCGAGTGCCGGCTCCGGCGGATCAGGCCCGGCAGGATCCGGGTCTTCTCGCCGACCAGCCGCCCGTCGCCGTCTGCCTGGAGTTCCAGATCCGGGCCCAGGTCGTCCCACAGGCCGCGGAGCGTGCCGGCGTCGGCGAAGTCCTCGATGATCACCGCTCCGTCACGCTCGACCACGTCGATCGCCTCGTCGAGCGGCACCGTCGCGGGCAGCGTGGTCAGCTTGGGATCACTCATTCGCGAGCCTCCTGTCCGGTCGGCCGAACCATCGGGTGAGGGCGCCCCGCAGCGACGCCGGGCCGGCGGGCGGGCTCCAGGCGACGAAGCCGTCCGGCCGGATCAGCAGGGCGTCCGCCGGGGCCTGCGCGCATTCGGCCGTGACCACGTCGACCCGGTCTGCCCAGGGTTCGGCGAGCGCACGCAGCTCGGGGCCGGCGCCGAGGTCGAGCAGCAGCGCCCGTCCGGTGCGTTGCAGCTCCGCGAGCCGTACGGGGCCGTCGGCGCACCGCAGCCGCAGATCCGGGCTGTAGCGCCCGACCAGCGGGCCGGTCAGCGCCGGGTCGCCCATGTCGTAGCTGATGTGCAGGTCGTCGACCAGGGAGGTGAGCTGCCGGTTCGCCTCGTCGCGGAGCAGCAGCTGCGTGAGCAGCCGGCGCAGCGCGTCGACGTACGGGCCGGGGCGCATCAACGCGATCGAGGCGCGCTGGATCTCCAGCGTCTGCTCGCCGATCGGGTGCCGCTCGGAGGTGTAGGTGTCGAGCAGGTCCTCATCGCACTGGCCGCGCGCGACCGCGGCGAGCTTCCAGCCGAGGTTGAGGGCGTCTCCCAGCCCGAGCCGCAGTCCCGGGCCGCTCCAGTGCGAGTGGACGTGCGCCGCGTCGCCGGCGAGCAGCACCCGCCCGCTGCGGTACGTCTCGGCCTGCCGCGCGTTGTCGGTGAACCGGGTGATCTTCTTGACCTCGGTGACCGTCACCTTGGTGCCGCTGAGCCGGCGCAGCGCCTCCTGGAACTCCTCCAGCGTGATGGGGGCGTCCCGGTTGGCCGGCGGGCCGTCGAACTCCAGCGTGATGAACCGGGGCGGCCCCTCCTCGTACACCAGGAGCCCGCCGTCCTTGCGGAACCAGCCGGGAAGGTGGAACTCGGGGTCGTCGATCTCGGCGAAGGCCCGGTATCCGGACGTGACGCCGTCCGTCCCCGGAAAGGCGATGCCCGACAGCTTCCTGACCACGCTCCGGCCGCCGTCGCAGCCGGCGAGCCATTCCGCCTCCATCCGGTACGGCCCGTCCGGGCCGTCGACGTCGAGACGCACCCGGTCGTCGTCCTGGACGAGACCGGTGACCGCGTGGCCGCGCCGTACCTCGATGCCCAGGTCCGCCGCGCGCCGGGCCAGGTCCTCCTCCAGGAGCTGCTGGGGCACCAGCAGGTCGGGAGACTCCGGGCGGAGCAGGAACATGGTGGCGAAATGCCGCGCGCCGGGGAACGCCTTGGGGAGCAGGCTGTCCGGCCGCCGCTCCCCCTCGGCGATGCGTGCCCGCTGCGCGGCCGTCAGCGGCGTGGCGGGAGCCTCGGTGACCCCGATCATGAGACCGCGACGGTCCATGATGTCGATGGCCCGTCCGGTGATGCCCTCGGCCTTCGGGCGCCATTCGATCGCGGGCAGCCGTTCGAGCACCACGACCGGAACGCCGTGGAGGGCCACCTCGCACGCGAGCATGAGCCCCACCGGCCCCGCGCCGACGACCACGACCTGTGCATGCGGATACGCCATTGACACCTCTGCTGGAGGAGGGAACGAGACTGCTGAAAGAGCTGCCGGGTCGCCAATCACGGGGCCGGGATACGCACGGCGGTTCGCAACCTGAGCGTTGACAGATGGGTGTCCGGGCGGTCAGCGCCGATGCTAATCGGATGATCCATAAATGACTAGTGGTGTCATTTTTCGGACTCACCATGCATAATCATCACCGCCGATGATCAACGGCGTGCCTGGGACGACTCGTGCCCGGCACGCAGGTGGGAGGTTGCCGGATGAGCGATGGGCGCAAGGCCCAGCCGTTGGAGACCGACCGGCCCAATCCCTTCGACCCGCCCGTCGAGCTGCGGAGGCGAGCCCCGCTCAGCCGGCTCGCCTATCCCGACGGGCACGTGGGCTGGGTGGCGACCGGGTACGCCGTCACCCGCGCCATCCTGGCGGACCCACGCTTCAGCACCCGGCGCGAGCTGCTGCACCAGCCGGTCGGCCGCGAGCGCGCGCACCAGCGGCCGACGCCCGCGGAGCCGGGGATCTTCCCGCACATGGACCCGCCTGAACACACCCGGTACCGCCGCCTGCTGAGCCGCCACTTCGGATCCCGTCGCGTCGCCGGGCTGACGCCCGCGATCCGGCGGTACACCGCGCGGACGCTCGACGCGATGGCGGGCGACGGGCCGCCCGCCGACCTCGTCGCGTCGTTCGCCGTTCCGATTCCGGCACTGGTCATCTGCGAGCTGCTCGGCGTCCCGGCGCGGGACCGGCACCCGATCCAGGCGGCCACGGCGGTGATGAACGACCTGGACTCCACGCCGGGACAGACCGCCGAGGCCGTGATGTCGATCACGGAGACCGTACGCGGCCTCCTCAAGCGCCTGCGCGCCGGATCCGGCCCGCCGGACGACGGGCTGCTGGCTCACGCCGTGGCGACCGGCGACCTGAGCGACGACGAACTCACCAACCTCGGGATGGTACTGCTGGCCACCGGCCATCTGCCCACGTCGAGCATGCTCGCGCTCGGGACGTTCGTGCTGCTGACCGACCCGGCCCAGCGAGCCCGCCTGACCGCGGACCCCGAGCTCGCCGAGCCGGCGGTCGAGGAGCTCCTGCGGTACCTGTCGATCCTCCAGTTCGACGTACGGCGCACCGCGCTGGCCGACGTGGAGATCGGCGGCCAGGCCATCGCGGCCGGCGAGACCGTGGTGCTGGCGCTGCCGGTCGCGAACCGGGACCCGGAGCGTTTCCCCGACCCGGACACCCTGGACCTGGGCCGCTCCGCGACCGGGCACCTGGCGTTCGGGCACGGCATCCACCAGTGTCTGGGCCAGCATCTCGCACGGGCCGAGCTCCGCATCGCGCTGACCGCGCTCTTCGAGCGCTTTCCCGACCTGCGCCTGGCCGTTCCCGCGGCCGAGGTGCCGACCCGTGACCGCATGGCGGTGTACGGGGTGGACCGCCTGCCGGTCACCTGGGGCGCCGCTCCGGTGGACCGTCCGAGCGAAAGGTGATTTCGGATCATGCGGTACAGGACGTTGGGCGACTCGGGCCTGCGGGTGTCGGTGGTCGGCCTGGGCTGCAACAACATCGGTTCGCGCATCGACGCGACGCGTACCCGAGAGGTGGTGGACGCGGCGATCGAGGAGGGCGTGACGCTCTTCGACACCGCCGAGGCGTACGGCGCGGTCCACGGCGCCTCCGAGGAGATCCTCGGCGAGGTGCTGGCCGGCCGACGGGACCAGGTGGTGCTGGCCACCAAGTTCGGCAGACCCGGCAACCGCCCCGACCACGGGCAGGGTGAGGCGCGCGGAACGCTGGGCGGCCGGTCGTACATCCGGCGAGCGGTGGAGGGGTCGCTGCGCCGCCTGCGTACCGACTACATCGACCTCTACCAGTACCACTTCCCCGACGGCGTCACCCCGATCGAGGAGACGCTGGACGCCCTGACCGAGCTGGTGCGTGAGGGCAAGGTGCGCTACCTCGGCAGCTCCAACTTCGCCGGCTGGCAGATCGCCGAGGCCGCGCACGTGGCCCGCGCGCGAGGGTGCGCGTCGTTCGTGTCGGCGCAGAACCACTGGTCGTTGCTGGACCGGGGCGCCGAGCGCGAGGTGGTGCCGGCGGCCCTGCACTACGGGGTCGGCGTGCTGCCGTACTTCCCGCTGGCCCATGGGCTGCTGACGGGGAAGGTGCGACGAGGGCAGGAGCCGCCGGCCGGGAGCCGGCTCGCGGAGCGTCCCCATCTCGTCACGCCGGAGAGGCTGGGCCGGGTGGAGGCGCTGACGTCCTGGGCCGACAAGCACGACCGCTCCCTCCTGGACGTGGCCATCGGCGCGCTGGCCGCGCTGCCCGGCTGCGGATCGGTGATCGCCGGTGCCACCGCCCCGGAGCAGGTCCGGGCCAACGCGGCCGCCGGCGGCTGGGAACCGACCGCCGAGGAACTGGCCGAGCTCACCGGGTTGGTGCCGCTGTCCTGAAGGTTTGGCAGAAGGGGTTGTGACGAGCGGCTTCCGCGGCGACGACCCGGCCGATCCTCAGCTGCCGACCGTGACCGGCTCGGCCTCGGAGCCGGCGGCGGGTGCGGCGGCGCTGCGCAGCGGGACCTGGCGGATGAAGAAGGCCAGGACGATGCCGACGGCGGTCACGGCCGCGCCCCAGGTGAACAGGGTGGTGATGCCGTCGGTGACGGCTTGCTGGAACAGGTGCCGGGCCGCTTCGGGCAGGGCACGCAGCGACTGCGGGGTCATCGAGGTGGCGGAGGAGGCCACGCTCTGCGCGGCCGGCCCGGCGGCTGCCAGGGAGTCGGCCAGCCGGCTGGTGTAGACGGCGCCGAGCAGGGAGACGCCGAGTGAGCTGCCCATGTTGCGCAGGAAGGTCGACACGCCGGTGCCCGCGCCCATGTCGCGCAGGTCGAGGCTGTTCTGGGCGATGAGGGTGCTGGTCTGCATCAGCGCGCCCATGCCGGCGCCCAGGACCACCATGTAGAGGGCCGACATCGTGGTGGTGGTGCCGAGGTCCACGGTGGCGAACAGGGCCAGACCGGCCGTGACGAGGATGGAGCCGATGATGGGCAGCGACTTGTAGTGCCCGGTCCTGCTGATCAGCGCGCCGCCGACCAGGCTGACGACCATCGCGGCGATCATCATCGGCATGAGCAGCAGGCCGCTGTTGGTGGCCGAGGAGCCCTGGACGAACTGCTGGAACTGCGGCAGGAAGCCCGTGGCGCCGAACATGGCGAACCCCGAGATGAAGGCGACGGCGCCGGCGAGAGAGAAGTTGCGGCTCTTGAAGACCCGCAGCGGCATGATCGGCTCGGCTGCCCGCCGCTGGACGATCACGAAGGCGACGAACCCGGCCACTGCCAGCGCCGCCAGGCCGAGAATCTGCGGCGAGCCCCAGTCGTACTGGGTGCCGCCCCAGCTGGTGATGAGCACCAGCGCGGTGATCCAGACCGTCAGCAGCGCGGTGCCCCACCAGTCGATCACGGCCTTGCCGGTGCCCTTGGGCAGCTTGGCCAGGGTGATCCAGCACAGGACCAGGGTGACGGCGCCGAGCGGCAGATTGACGTAGAAGGCCCAGCGCCAGCTGAGGTTGTCGGTGATGAAGCCGCCGATGAGCGGGCCGCCGATCATCGCCACCGGCATGGCGGCCATCATCACGCCCTGGTACTTGCTGCGATCCCGCGGCGGGATCATCTCACCGATGATCGACAACACGCCGACCATCAGGCCGCCCGCTCCCAACCCTTGCAGGGCGCGGAAGCCGATCAGCTGCGCCATGTCCTGCGACATCCCGCACAGGACCGAGCCGAGGAGGAAGATCGCCACCGCGGCGACGAAGATGATGCGCCGGCCGTACAGGTCGCCGAGCTTGCCCCAGATCGGCGTGGCCACGGTGGAGGCCAGGACGTAGCCGGTGGTCACCCACGCCAGATGGTTCAGGCCGCCCAACTCGCCGACGATGGTCGGCAGCGCCGGGGCGACGATCATGTTGTCCAGCATGGCCAGCAGCATGGCGATGACCAGGCCGCTCATCGTCACCAGGATCTGGCGGTGGGTGAACCCCAGTCCGCCCTGCTCCCCTGTCGCCGGCGGGCTGGCCGCGTCTCTCGCGCCGTCTCCTGCCATCATTGCGCTCCCATCGATACCGTAGGACTTACCTGCCGGTCGGCAAGCTTACTTGCTAACCGGCCGGTAAGCAATCGGGGAGACGGGTGCACCCGGCTGTTTCGAGGGGCCGCGCTCACTTCACCGACCTGCCGGGCCGAAGCCCCGTGAGTCAAAGCGGTGTCTTCGCCAAGCTCGCGATCTCCTGGCCCGACCCGCCGTTCACGGCCACCCGCCCCGCCGCGACCAGCCCGTCCAGCACCCGCGAGAACTCGAACAGCTGCAGCCCCGACATCGCCTGGAGCCTGCGCAGCTCGGACTCGCCGCTGGCGCGCAGCGCGTCCAGCAGCACCTGCTCGGCGGGCGGCGACTGCTCGAAGGCCGGCCGCAGCGACTCCACCAGCTCCCGCAGAACCTTCTCACCGATCAGCGCCTGCAACGACAGACCCAGCACGTACGACTTGACCTGCTCGGGAAGGGTGGCCTCACGCCCCGAGCGCAGGGACGCGATCCGGTCCTCGACCACCTTGACCTCAGCGGGAGTGAAGTTCTGCAGCGCCGCCACCGCGTAATGGAACAGCGCGTCCGCGCCCCGCTCGAACGGGAACCCGCCCATGATCTCGCCGACTCCCTTGGACCTGATCCTGGCCCGCCCCCGATCCACCGCCCGGTCGGCGGCCGACAAGATCACCGTGAGCACCGCGCTCGGCCCGACCCCGATCACCTGGTTGCCCGCCGTGACGTTGAACAACGAGCTGCGGAACAGCGCCCCCGATCCGAACCCCGCCGCCAGCACCTGCGTGAACGTGACGCTCGCCCCCGTGGCGCCGAAGGTCCACCCGAACTGCGTGACCGTCCACAACGCCGCCGCCGCGCCGCCCGCGTTGACGGCGACGTAGAAGGCCGCCGGCACCGACAGCAGCGCGCCGGCGGGGTTGTCGCGATACCGCGACACCAGCTCGGCCAGCGCGACGAGCGCGCCGATGAGAACGACCGCGAGGTAGGAGACCCACATGGCTCACGCCTCGCGATACAGATGGACGATCTCGTCCCCGGGCGGCCCCTTGACCGTCACCAGCCCTTCTTCGGTCAGCTCGGCCAGCACCGCCGTGAACTGCAGGAACGACAGCCCCGTCCGCTCCTGCAGCTCCGCGATGCGCAGCCGGCCGCCGCCGTCGACCAGCGCCCGGACGGTCTCGTGGGTCCGGGGCGAGCCCAGGGCACGGCGGAAGGCCGAGCCCCCGCCTTCCGCGCCCGTGGCCCTTGAGAGGTCGTGCACCGAGCTGTCGTCCCGACGTGGAGGCGGAGGGACGTTCGACGTTCCCGGAAGGCGCTCAGACATGGGAATCCTTCTCTCAGCCTGCGTTCACCTTGCGGCCGGCGGTCACATGGTGTCAATGTCGGCCGGCGCGTCGGCTCACGATCCGCGGAGATGGGTCTCGGCGGCCAGGACACGCGCGGCCTCGCGTTCCGCGGCGAGGTTCTTCTTGCCCTGCCGTGATCCGGCCAGCTTGGCCTTGATGTGGTCCCGGACGGTGACCGGTTCGTAGGCCAGCCCGGAGGCGTCGTGGTGACTGGCCAGCGTCTCGATGACAGCCTCGGGGTTGCCGTCGTGGAAGAAGGCGGCCGAGCGGCGGCGTTTGATCGCGCCGTCCACGATCGGCGGCTTGACGCGGTGCAGGGTCGACATCCACCGGTCGTTGGTGAGCCGGGCCGTGAGGTCGCCGAGGTTGACCAGCAGGGCGCCGTCGGCCGGCGCGACGTCGTGCCAGCGTTCGTCCCGGCCGAGGACCTGGAGTCCGGCGACCTGGTCGGCCCACAGGACGGTGACGATCCCGTAGTCGGTGTGCTCCCCCATCCCGATGAGGTCGCCGTCGAGGGTGATCGTCCCTTCCGGCAGGGCGTAGTTGTTCATGCGCAGCACGTCGATGGAGTGGTCGGTGAGCCGGGCGAAGAACTCGGGATCCAGGCGGAGGGCGTCGGCGAAGACCCGGGTGAGAGTGCGCGCGACCCGTTCGGCGTGCTCGAAGTAGGTCTGGACGGGCTCGGTGAAACCGTCGAGGTCGGGCCACACGTTGATCCCGTAGTCCTCCTCGGACAGGTCCAGCGAGGTGAAGGAGCGCGCCTCCACGCCGACGTTGAAGGCCTCGAAGAAGTCGTTCATGCGGCTGGCCGACTCGACGCCGAGGCTCAGGCTCAGCGACTCGCTCTTGGGCGGGCTGTAGCCGCGGTTGGCGCCCGTGACGCAGTAGGTCTTCTTCGTCGCGACGGGGAGGGCGAAGAACGCGTCCATCGCCGCGGCCAGGCCGGAGATCGCCGCGTCCGGGATCTCGTGGCCCAGGATCTGGATGAAGCCGACACTGGCGCAGGCGTCGTCGATCTCCCGCGCGACCCTGCGGCGTTCGGCCTCCGGCCCTCCCTGTACGTAGGGGGATATGTCGACCGCCGGGACGGTGAAGCGCTCAGGCTCTCGTGAGGACATGGGATTCCTTTCGGCCGGCCCCGGAAGTGGGGGGTACCCCTCGTCAGGTGAGCTCATGCCCGGGCCTCCCGTACGACGGTCGTCCCCGCGCGGAGCGCGGCCACAGGGTCGGCCGCCTCGTCCAGCTCGATGAGCACGGTGCCGGCGCCGGGGGTGCGGGACATCGCCTCGGCCCACCCTCGCCAGTCCACGATGCCCGTGCCCAGCTCGGTCATGTAGGGCTGCTGCTGGGCGAAGACGGTCTCGTCGATGGTGAGCTCGACGTCGATGGGCTTGACCGCGTCCTTCCAGTGCGCCAGCGCGATGCGCTGGGCGTGGCGGCGCGCGACCGCGACAGGGTCGCCTCCCCCGAGCGCGATGTGGCAGGAGTCGGGGCACAGCCACACGTAGCGGGGATCGGTCAACGCCATGAACAGGTCGATGTCCCTCTCGTACCAGAGGGTGCTGTTGGACTCCGTGTGGAGGACGAGCTTGACACCGTGCTGGGCGACGGCCTCGCCGACCACGTGGGCGATGTCGGCCATCCGGGTCATGTACGCGGCGTCGACGAAGAAGGGCGGGCGCGTCCCGAACGTCTCCCGCATGGGCAGTCCGGTGACGAGGAGTTCCGCGCCCACGTCGGCGAGGAAGGCGGCGTGCCGCTCGGCGGCGGCGACGATCGCGGGCAGGTTCTCGGCGTGCCGCCAGTCGGGTGACGCGCTCCCGGCCATGAAGGCGCTCACGACGGAGAGGCCACGGGACTGGAGTTCGCGGCGGAACGACGACGCGTCGCCGAAGGCCCGCAGGGCGGAGTCGATGTCGCCGGGCGCGAAGGTCAGCTCGATGCCGGTGACACCGGCCTCGGCCAGCACGTCCAGCACCCGCTCCCAGAACCGGTCAGGGTTGTCCACGGCCCAGTCGCGGAAGGCGCCGGCGGAGTCGAGCCCCCAGAACCCCGGGTGGTAGAAGGTGATGATGTCGGTCGCGAAGCGCGGTTCGATGGTGTCGCCCAGCGTCATTCGGCACCTCCGCGGGCGTTGTAGACGGTGACGCCGCCGGTGTCGACGGCCTTTCTGTAGTCGCGGAACACCGCGAGCGCCTCGTCGCGGAGCACGTCCCGGGTGACCCGGATGCCGCGTGCCTCGAACTGCTCGGCCCAGTCCGCGCCGAGCGGGCCCTCGTCGAACGTGGTGATCTCCTCCAGCTCCGGGCCCTCGCCGGCGACCACGAGGCCGCGTACCCCGGACCACATGGCCGCGCCGTAACACTGGATGCACGGCCGCCAGTTCACGACCAGCTCGTGCGCGGGCAGCCCGTCGCCGCCGAGGTCCCAGCCGCCGGCCGCCCGCTGCGCGAGCCCGAGCGCGACGACCTCGGCGTGCGCGCTGGAGACGCCGGAGGCGAGCACGACGTTCACGCCGACCGAGACGATCCGGCCGGAGTCCGGCTCGGCGACGACCGCGGCGAAGGGGCCGCCGTTGCCCTCGCGCCAGTTGCGGTCGGCGAGGCGGTGCACGAGGCGCATCCGGTCGTCGCGGTCGGGGATGCGGGCGGGCACGGCGGCCAGTTCGTCGTCGATCCACGCGGGCAGCGCGACGCGGTATTCCTTGGCGATGTCGATCACGATCGTGCTCCCTCTCGGTGCGCGGCCGGTGCCGCGTGTCGTCCGGCGACGGCGCGAGCGGCCCGTACCGCGGTGACCGCGCCGGTCAGGGTGACGTTGGCGGCCATCGCGGTGGGGATCACACCGTTGCCGGCAACGTACAGGTTGTCGAAGCCCCACACCCGGCCATCCGGGTCGCACACGCTGGTGCCGTCGTCGGCCGACCCGGACCGGACCGTGCCGGTCTGGTGCAGCGACGAGCCGGGTGGCAGCAGCGCGCGCTCGGTCGCGGGGTCGAACGGGCCGAACTCCTCGGCGATCGACCGGACTTCGTCGAGCGCGCGGCCGATCAGCCTGCGGTCGGCGTCGGAGTAGCCGAACTCGACGGTGATCCGCGGCATCCCGGCGAGGTCGGTCTGGGTTTCCGAGAACACGAGCCGGTTCTCGGGGCGGGACTCGATGGGGACGTACAGCGCCAGACCCACGGAGTACGCGAGCGGATGGCCGCCTTCGTCCATGTACGTGCGGTTCATGACCTGGCCGTGGAACGGCTGTGCCGCCCCGTTCTGGGGCAGCCAGAGCGAGTCCGTGCTGAACTCGCCGGGGCGCGGCAGGGGCAGGGCGCCGCGGCCGATGCCGAACCGGTCGAGGTCCAGGAGCACACGCGCGGTGACGAACGCGTGCTCGTTGAGACGGCGGCCCAGCGCGGCGGGCCGGATGCCCGAGGCGAACAGCAACTGCGGAGTGCGCAGCGTGTCGGCGCACACCACCACGGCGTCCGCCAGGAGCTCCCGATCGGCTCCGTCGGCGACGCGGCGCAGCCTGGCCCCGGCGACCCGCCCGCCGGAGACGAGGAGTGTCGTGGCCAGCGTGCCGGTCGTCAGGGTGAATCCCGGGTCCCCGCCCGCCGCGATCGCGGGAAAGATCGTCCCCGGGGCCGTGCGCGGCATGCGACCGGACGCCGTCGCGGTGACGGCCATGGGCATCGGCTGCGGTCGCCGGTCGCCCGGCCCGACGCCGTCGAAGCGCCGGCGCAGGACGTCGAGCACCGTCCGGCCGACCTCGGTCGGGCCGATCGCGGACGGCGCGACCGCGAGTATCCGGCGGGCGGTGTCCAGGTCCGCCGCCCAGCGGCCGGGGTCGCCGAAGTCGAACACCTCGTCCCCCGCGGGCCACGGCGTCGCGGCGGTCCAGTGCACGCCCATGCCCCCCGCGTTCCACGCCAGCGCGGTCGCCGGCATCGCCTCGGCGTCCTCGCCGAAGGCGAGCGCGTGGAACATGCCGGGCGTCAGGTCGGTGAGACCGCCCGCGACCTCGCGCACCACCTCGGCACCCGTGTACATGCCCTGGATGCCGGTGGCGACCCGTTCGTTGTACCGCGACCAGAGGACCGGGTCGTCGAGGTCGTGCAGGTGCAGGCCGGGGGCCTGCCCGATCGCGGCGCCGCCGTCGACCATCGTGATGTCCAGCGCGGGATCGGCCTCTCGCAGCAGTCGGGCCACGACAGATCCCATGATGCCGCTGCCCACGATGAGGACATCGGTACGGGGGGCGTCGGTCACAGTGAGACTCCAAGTCTTGCGGCACGCGTGCTGATGAGGAGGTAGGGCCCGATCATGTGCTCGGGGTGAGCGGGCCGAACAGTTCGGTGTCCATGCGGTCGAGGGCCAGCTTCACGGCGCCGACGAGCGGGGCGTCGCGGCCCAGGCCGGTGGCGCGCAACTCGACCGCGGGGGCGCGGGCCTCGCGCAACGCCGCCCGCACCCGGGGCAGCAGCACGTCGGCCGCGTCTTCCAGACCGCCGCCGAGCACGATGAGCGACGGCGCGATGGTCCACGACAGGGTGGTGAGGATCGACGCGATGTTCTCCACGAACTCGTCGACCTCGGCCAGCGCGGTCGCGTCACCGGCCCGGGCCGCGTCGAAGCGGCCGAGCGCGACGCTCCGTTCGGCCGGCTCCGGTGAACTCAGCAAGGCCACCGGGCGGTTCTCGATCGAGCCGGTCGGTATCGACCGCGCTTCGACGATCTCGCCCGCGGCGCCGTCCAGACCGCGGTGCACGGCTCCGCGGATGAGGATGCCGAGGCCCGCTCGGTTCCCCAGGATCGCCCATACGACGTTGTCGTGGTCTGCGGCCACGCCCCGCCAGCGCTCGGCGAGCGCGCCGAGGTTGGTGTCGTTGTCCGCGAACCAGGGCACAAGGATTCGTTGCTTGAGCTGTCCTGGCAGGTCCACACCCTCCCAGCGCGTCGTGTGCACCAGGCGCCGGACGACCCCGTCGTCGTCGATCGCGCCGCCGCTGGCGACCCCGCCGGCGCGCAGCCGCTCCGTCGACCCGCCCGCGGCGTCGAGCGCCTCCAGCACCAGCGCGGCCGCGTCGTCGAGCGTGACCTGCGGATCCTGGTAGGCGCGCAGCAGCCGGTGCGCCCGGCCGACGATGCGGCCGCGCACATCGGCGATGACCGCGGACACGTCGGAGGTGGTGATGCAGACGGCCGCCAGCAGCGCGTGCTCGGCCCGCAGCTCGTAGCGGCGGGCAGGGCGCCCGGCGTAGCCGCTGGTCGGTACGCGGTCCAGCTCGCTCACCCAGCCAGCCTCGACGAGCGAGTCCAGGATGAGCTCGATGGTGCGGCGGGACAGTCCGGTCTGCTCGGCGAGCTCGGCCAGCGTCACCGGCCCGGCCGACACGGCGAGGGTCCGGAGGGTGACCGAGGTGTTGACGCGCCGGACGGCGCTCTGGTTCATCCCGGGCATCATCGCTCCCCCACCGCCCGCACCACGGGGTCGAACACGCCCGTGGTGTCGGCCGCGAGCGCCGCTCCTGGCCGGCCGTATTCGCGCGCCGGATCGCCGAGGGCGCCGGTCGCCCGCGCCCAGGCCGGCTCCTGGCCGCGTACGAACCCGACCAGATCGGCATGCATCAGCGTGGCCAGGTCGGCGGGCGGGTTCGGCCCGAGCGCGGGAGCGATGCCGGGTGCGTCGAGCACGTCGAAGAAGAACGGGATGTCGACGCAGTGCGCGGCACCGCCGAGCACAGGAGACGGCCATTCGAAGGAGTACAGCCAGGTCCCGGCGACGGCTCGCCGGCGGGCGGCCGCCGTGCGGGCGCAGGCGGAGCGGAACAGGGCGTCCGTCAGGCGCGTGCCCGCCGCGCGGGCGGCGGCTCTGGCCTCCTGCCCGAGGCCGCCGTCGAACTCGTCGCCCGTCGCGCCGAGCAGCACGGGAACGTCGTGCCCATGGACGGTGAGCCCGTCGGCGATGGGCACCGGCAGGAGGTCGTCGCCGGCGCACGGCGCGAGCACGAGCCCGTCGCCGCCACCCCGCTCGTCCCGCAGGTCGATGACACCCTGCTGGATCTGCTCCACGGTGCGGCCGGCGAATCCGGTGCGCGTCGGCGGCACGCCGAGCCGGTGCCCGAGCCGTTCGAGAAGGCCGCGGGCGGAGTCCGGGCCGACGTCGAAGACGCCGCCGGACAGACTGACCGCGCGGTGGAAGCGGCCGCTGCCCGCGGGCGAGGAGAGCAGCGCGAGCACCGCCGCGCCCCCGGCCGACTGGCCGGCGACGGTGACCCGGCCCGGATCGCCGCCGAACGCGGCGATGTTCTCCTGGACCCAGTCCAGGGCGAGCAGCAGGTCGCGCAGCCCGAGGTTCGGGAGCACGCCGTCCATCGGGGCGAACCCGTCGACGCCCAGCCGGTAGCCGACGGTGACGCAGACGACGCCGTCGCGGGCGAAGGCGCGGCCGTCGTACCACGGGCTGGCCGGGCTGCCGGCCAGGAAACCGCCGCCGTGGATCCACACCAGGACGGGGAGCGGCCCGCGGTCGTCGTCCGCGGCCGGGGCGACGACGCCGAGGTTCAGCACGTCGTCGCCCGGTATCGACGGCTCCGGGATGGTCGTCGTGGCGAACAGCGGCACGCGCTGAGAGGTGGCGCCGTGCCGGGACGCGTCGAACGGCTCCGGGAGCCGGCCACGTCGGACCGGCGGGGCGAACCGCCGGTCGCCGGTGGGTGCTTCGGCGTAGGGGATGCCGAGGAAGCGCCGTACCAGGCCGGCGCGACGGCCGATGATCGTGCCCGCGGGAGCGTGAACGGTGACCGGCTCGCCGGGCGCGTCGAAGAAGTCCATCCGATCATCCAACACGGGTCACCGCATCCCCGTTCCGGCGATGCCCTGAACGAAGTAGCGCTGCAGGAACAGGAAGAGCACCAGCACGGGCAGCATCACGACAATGGCACCCGCGAGGAGCAGCCCGTAGTCGGTGACGTGCGACGCGGCCTGGCTGGTGGCGGCCAGACCGACCGGGAGCGTGTAGCTGGACATGCTCTGAGCGACGATGAGCGGCCAGATGAAGTTGTTCCACGAGGCGAGGAACGACATGATCGTGATCGTCGCGACGGCGGGGCCGGCCAACGGCAGGAAGACCCGGAAGAAAATCCGGAACTCGCCGGCGCCGTCGATGCGGGCCGCTTCGAGCAGGTCGCCGGGGATCGACATCGCGTACTGCCGCATGATGAAGACCGACATCGGCATCGCCACGCCGGGCAGCGCGATCCCGGCGAGGGTGTCCGCCAGGCCCAGGTCGACCGTGATCACGAACTGCGTGACGAACACCGCGCTGAACGGCACCATCATGGCGGCCATGACGGCGCCGAACGCGAGCCGCTTGCCCGCGAAGTCGAGCTTGGCCAGCGCGTAGCCCGCGGCCGACGCCGCCACGACGTTGCCCGCCACCACGATGATCGCGACCACGATGCTGTTGGCCATGTACCCGCCGAAGCCCTGGGTGGCGAACAGCCGGGTGAAATTGCCCAGGGTCACGTCGTGCGGAAGCCAGGCGCCGGGGTCGGCGCGGATCTCGTCGAGGCTGCGCAGCGAGCCGCTGATCACCCAGACGAACGGAAGCATGGTGAGCAGCGCGCACAGCACCAGCGCGCCGTACAGCAGCGGCCGGGCGACGGACAGGCGGCGCACGGCGACCCGGTCACTGATCATTTCGGTGTCTCCCACCGCGTCTCCCACCGTGCCTCCCGCCGTGTCTCCCACCGGGTCTCCCACCGTGGCGATGGTGCTCATGCGCGGGGCCTCAGCAAGCGGAACTGGACGATGCTCACCAGCATCACGAACACGAGCATCACGAAGGACGCGGCCGAGGACGTCCCGATCGCCCCGGACCCGAACTGGTGGTAGGTGTACAGCGCCACCGATTCCGTGGAGCCCAGCGGGCCGCCGTTCGTCAGCAGGTACGGCTCGTCGAACACCTGGAGATAGAAGACGGTCAGCAGCACCGACACCATGAGCGTGGTGGGCAGCAGCAGCGGCAGGGTGATGTGCCTCAGCTGCCGCCACCGGCCGGCCCCGTCGAGGGCGGCGGCCTCGTACACGTCCCGCGGCACCGCCTGCAGGCCCGCGAGGAACAGCACCATCGCGGTGCCGAAGTTGCGCCAGACGCCGAGCAGGATGACCACGGGCATGGCCAGGTTCGGGTCGTCCAGCCAGTTCGGTCCGGCGAAGCCGACGGCGCCGAGCACCTCGTTGACGGTGCCCTCGGCGTTGAAGGCGTACTGCCAGATCAGCGCGACCGCCACGATGTTCGTGACGACCGGGGCGAAGAAGACGACGCGGAACATGCCGCGCAGCCGCCGGATGACCGTGTTGAGCGCGAAGGCCAGCGCGAATCCGATCCCCATGGTCAGCGGCACACCGACCACCACGAAGAGCGCGGTGTTGAGGATGTCCCGCAGGAAGCTCTCGTCCTGGAACAGGCGGAGATAGTTCTCCAGGCCGGTGAAGTCGACGGCGAACGGATTGCGCAGATCCGTACCCCGCAGGTCGGTGAGGCTGAACCCGAGCGCGGCGACGGTGGGGACGGCCGTGTAGAGCAGGAACACGATGGTGAACGGCGCGAGGAACAGCCAGGCGACACCCGTTCGGCGGGAGCCTCGGGCCCTCGGGGCGGCGGTGGTGGTCATGCGGAGATCACCCCGTGCCCGTGCCGAGGCTCTCGGCGTACGCCTGGACGCTCGCGGCGGCCTTCTCGGCGGTGCCCTTGCCCTTGGCCACCGCCTCCATCTCCTTCCCCAGCCGGGTCGCCACCTGCTGCCAGGTGCTCACCTGCGGGAACGCCCGGGTGTTGTTCAGCTGGGTCAGGAAGGCGTCAAGGAGCGGCTGGCCCTTGATGGCCGGGTCCTCCCAGGCGGAGATGGCGGCCGGCAGCGAGCTGTACGCCTTGTACTGCGCGACCTGGGTGCTCGGCTGCGAGATGTACCGGATGAGCTTCCACGACGCGGTCGCGTTGCCGCTGGTGGCGAGCACGCCCCAGCTGCCGCCCGCGGAGAAGGAGGCGCTGCCCGACGACCCGGCCGGCAGCGGCGCGGTCGCGACGTGGGACGCCGTCCAGCCGGTCTTCTTCGCGGCGGTGTCGAGCTGCCCGATGACCCACGGGCCCGTGATCATGCAGGCGGTCTTGCCATCGACGAAGTACGGCTGCGAGTCGAGGAACGTGGGCCCGCTCGCGTCGGCGACGCCCGAGGTGAAGAACGACGCGTTGTACTTGAGCGCGTCGACCATCGCCGGGGTATCGAGCGTCCACTTGCCGTCGGACGAGAGCAGCGAGCCGCCCGACTGCCAGGCGTACATGGCGACGTCCTGGCCGTTGAAGATGTCCCACCCGATGTCGGCCCCGAGGCCGCGCCCGGCGCCGGCGCCCTGGAGCGCCTTGAGGAACGGCACCATGCCGTCCCACGTGGCCGGCGCCTTGACACCCGCCTTCTCCGCCAGGTCGGAGCGGTAGACGAGAGCGTAGGTGTAGGCGTACCAGGGCACCGTGTAGGCGACGCCCTTGGCCACGCCCGCGTCCCAGAGGCTCTTGAAGAACGCGCCCTGGTCGACGAGGCCGGCCGGAACGGGCTGGAGGATCGACGGATCGAGGAACTGCGCCTGCGACTCGGGGAAGAACTGGGCGACGTCGGGACCCTTGCCTGCCGCGATCGCCGACTGGAGCTTGGTGTAGTACTCGGCGTTCGGGATCAGCGTGAATTTCACGGTGACGTCCGGGTTCGCGGCTTTGAAGGGCTCGATGACCTTGTCGAGCACGTCGGCATCGCCCTGGGCGGCCCAGACGTTGATGGTTCCGGTGGCCGGGGACTCGTCGATGGGCTTGACGGTGCCGGTCGCGGCGGCGTTGTCACCGCGACCGCAGCCTGCCAGGGAAAGGGTGCAGCTGAGAGCTATGCCGGCGGTCAGCCGTAGGGCACCGCGTCGGGAGAGATTGGACACTCGGGGACTCCTGTCACGCGAAGGCGCTGAGCACAGTGGGGGATTTCCGGCGAAAGTAGCTTTTTTGATCAGAGGGGCCCGGACGGCGTCTGTGCAGCTGTTTAGGACGGTAGGTATGGCTTGTTTCGGCTGTGCAGCAACCTCGTCACGGAACAATTTCGGAACTTGTAGCAAAATAGGCGTTGTCAGCGTGAGCGCAGGACCTTGAGCGTTCCCGGGCCGTCAGGGCCGGCCGACCCCGGCGAGGCTCCGATGGGCGGCATGGATCCGGAACGTGTCCAGGATGCGCATGCCGCCGTTGGCGCGCCGCCAGCGGTATCCGCTCGGACGGACGATGAGGCCATGGTGGTACTTGTTCTCCATGTAGGTCAGGACGTCGAGGTGGCCGGCCCGGTCCCACACCAGCGCCTCGGGGTACTCTCCGGCCGGGACCTCGATGGCGGATCCGGCGGAGGCGCCGGTGGCCAGATTCCAGAACCGGATGTAGCCGGGCCTGCCGGGGTCGAAGTAGGCGACGACAGACCCACCCATGCGCAACGCGCCGACCTGCGTGCCGCGATGCACCACGGCCCAGGTCTCCGTGGAGAAGACCTCGGTGATGCCGGGATCGGTCCTGCGGTGGACGAGCACATGCTTGTTGTCGGGACTGAACGACAATTTGTCGTACTGTCCGGCGGGCAGCGTGTGGGCCTGCCCGGTAACGCTGTCCACGATCTGATACGGCTGGCCGCACCCGACCAGGAAGCGCCCTCCGGGGGAAAGCTTGCAGAACCCGCCCCCGCTCGCGAATCTTCCAGGCACCGCGCGGATCTTGCCCGTGGTGAGGTCACGGACGATCCAGGCGCCGTCGGGCTTGCGATAGTAGGCCACCTGGCTGCCATGCGGCGTGAGGACGGGCATGGAGGGGGACGTGGTGGAGAACATCGCATCCGTCAGGCGGATCAGCCGGCCGTCTCGCAGCCCCAGCCGCCAGGGGCCGACTGCGGGCTCATCGGGGTGCGACCCCGCCGGGGAGCCGTCCACGACGTAGCGGGCGAAGACCTTCGTGGCGGCCGCGGCCGGCGCCGGTCCCGCCTGGGCGATCATCAGTACCGCGACCGTGGCGGCGGCGACCCATCGAAAACCCGGCGTCATCGCGGCCCCCTTGATCGTGATCGACCCGTGGTACCCCGATTATCACGGGAACCGCCCGCGGCGGCCAGCCACCCGCGCTACGCGACCATGGACAGAACCTGCTCCAGTTGTGCCGGATCGGCCGCGCCGCCCGCCGAAAGGACGGTGCCGGCGCGGTCGGTCACCACCACGTACGGCGGCCACGGGATGTCGTTGCGCTCGAAGACGTCCGGGTCCACGACCACGGGCAGCCCGGCACCGCCGTACCCGTCCACCGCGCTGACCAGCACGACCTCCAGGCGGTCGGCCGTCGCGACGAACTCCGGCAGCATCGCCCCGCACAGCCCGCACCCCGGCGACACCAACGCGTACATCGTCCGGTCGCCGGTCGGCTCCGGCCTGCCGGTGAGGGCGAAGCGCGTGCCGGGACGCGGTCCGTACGAGGCCCTCTCCACGCGGAGCAGCCGCGCGGGCAGGAAGGCCAGCCCGAGCAGCACCGCCGCCACCGGAAGCTGGACGGGCGCGAACGCGACCGGCCCGGTCACGGCCGCCGTCACCGCGAGGACCAGCAGCAGGCCGGTACGGAGCAGCGTGCCGGCCCCGACGAGGTCACGGCCGCCGAAACACCCGCAGTCCACGGCCATCCGGCGCCGCATCACGGAGGCCATGGCCGCCAGGAACGCGGCGAACAGGACCCCCGCCACCACGCCGCCCCACCGCCGGCCGCCCGGCGCGAGCAGCAGTCCGGCGGCGACCGGCTCGGCCACGAGCAGGCCCACCGCGGCCGGCCAGGCCAGCCTGCCCGGCAGCACCTGGTAGCCGGCCACCGACCGGGCCAGGCCGCGCACGTCCCGCAGCTTGCCCAACGCCGCCACCAGCAGCACCGCGGTCACGGCGAGGTACGCCGACTCGGCGACGATCATGGCACCGTCTGCTGGTAGGCCGAGGCCTGCAGCTCGTACAGGGCGGCGTACAGGCCGTCGCGTTCCATCAGCTCGGCGTGCGTGCCCTGCTCGGCGATCACGCCGCCGTCGAGCACGTAGATGCGGTCGGCGTAGCGGACGCTGGCCAGCCGGTGCGTGATGAGCACGATGGCGCGGCCGTCGGCGTGGCCGCGGATCCGCTCGAACAGGGCGTGCTCGGCACGGGCGTCCAGGGCCGAGGTGGGCTCGTCGAAGATGACCAGCGCGGCGTCGCGGTAGAAGCCGCGGGCCACGGCGATGCGCTGCCACTGGCCGCCCGACAGGTCGTGGCCGCCCCGGAAGCGGCGGTCGAGCAGCGCGTCGTAGCCGTCGGGCAGCCGCGCCACCACCTCGTCGGCGCCGGCCGCGGCGGAGGCGGCGGCCAGCCGGTCCTCCTCCAGGGGGCGCCCCATGACGATGTTCTCGCGGACGGTGAGCGGCCAGCGGGTGTGATCTTGGGCGATCACGGAGATCCGCCGCCGCAACGCGTCACCGTCGAACGCGCCCAGGTCCACGCCGTCCCAGCGGATCGTGCCCTCCTGCGGCCGGTACAGCCCGGCCAGCAGCTTGGCCAGGGTCGTCTTGCCGGAGCCGTTCTCGCCGACCAGGGCGATGACCTCGCCATGGCCGACCGTCACGCCGGCGCCCGACAGTGCGGGCCGGTCGGCGCCGGGGTAGGTGAACGTGACGTTCTCGGCCGTCAGCAGGCGGAACGGCGCCGGCTCGGCGGGGGTCGAGGGCGGCGGGGGGACGCGCTCCCGGGCCAGCTCGCAGAAGGCCAGGTAGTCACCGAAGTAGAGGCCGGCCTCGTAGAGCCGGTTCATGGTCTGGATCAGGGCGGTGAGCGACACCTGCCCGGTCCTGATCGCCAGCACGGCCGCGCCGGCCACTGACAGCGGGATGAGGCCGACGGCCAGCAGCACGCCGAGCACCACGTACACCCCGGCCGTGGCCACGCCGGTCAGCAGGTCGCCGCCCGCCTTGGTCGCGGCCCGCCGTCGTGCCACGTCGAGCTGGACGTCCTGCTCCAGGTCGGCCACCTTGGCGTACTGGCCGAGCAGGAAGTCCCGGAGCGTGAACGCCCGCACCTCGGCGGCGGGCTGCCGCTCGGCCATCAGGTCCGACAGCATGAACTTGCGCCGCCGCGCGGTGGACAGCCGGTAGAACGCCTGGTAGCCCAGCCGCGCCATGCGCACTGCCGCCCATCCCGCGGGCACGGCGGCGACCAGCAGCAGCGGCATGAGGATCGGGTGCAGCAGGCCGAGCGCCACGGCCGAGGCCAGCACGCCCACCGCGCCGGTGACCACGGCGATCGTCGTCTCCACCACGGTGGCGGTGTCGGGCACGCCGCTGTCGCGGGCCCGCCGCATCGCGTTGTGGAAGTCGTGGTCGTCGAACGCCGCCAGCTCCACCCGGGTGGTCAGCTCGAACAGCCGGGTCTCGGCCAGCCGTTCGACCAGCGGTTTGAGCCGGGCCTGCGCCCATCCGGCGCCGGCCAGCAGCGCTCCGCGCGACCCGGTGGCGGCGGCCACGAGCAGCAGCGAGGGCAGCGCGGCCCATACCCGATCGAGCGTGGGACCGACGGCCAGCAGCGAGGCCAGCACGTCGGAGGTGGCCACCAGGCCGAAGACGGTGAACACGCCGGCCACGAGGTTGCCCGCCAGGGCCACGGCCGTGTCGCGAGGACTGGCCCGCCACGCCATCCGCAGGGCGGCGGCCACCAGGGACGGCAGCCGGCGCGCGATCGTGCCGAGAGTGGCGGTCAGCAGGTGCTCGTCGTGGCTCTCCCAGTACTGGGCCGCGAGCCCCGACCGGTCGTCGGGGACGGGCGTCGCGCGGCGGCGTCGCCACAGCCTCACGCTAGGGCGCCGTTGTCAGGCCGGCATGCCGGAGATCCCCCCATCACGCACGCCAATCTAGAAGATCGAACTCTCGCTGTAAAGGCGCATGTAAACACATTTTTGGCCGTTACGGCTACCTCTGGACAGGCTTCCGGATATGTGCACATAATGCGTCCGTTTGCTCGCGACACGGGAACTTCTAGCCGGTTCCCGTTCACGGGCAGGGCACGGGAAAGGCGCCTACCGGCGTCACCCCGAGGCCCGGACCCCTACGTCGGCCGCCCATAGGCGGCCAAGGAAGGAGCCCTTATGTCGGTCCTCGCCCTGGAGCCCCGCGACGCCGGAGTCCTGGAGTACGAAGACCTCGTCGTCGACTTCGAAGGCGAGCTGAACAAGCTGCTCCACGGCCCCCAGGCCTGCGTCAACACCTGCAAGCGTACGGTCTGCAGCAGCTTCCCGTGCTGCCCGTCCATTGTGTGAAGCACCTGATCCCACGCGGTGAAGCGTGGTGACGAGAAGTGCTGGGGAAAGGCCGTCGGCGACGCTCTGATGGCCTTTTTCTCATATCAGGCCGATGCGCTGCGTTATCGAGGGATGACCGTGGACAGTAATGTGCTCGACCGCCTTACCCAATTTGCAGATTCGAATGGTAGGGAAATATACGAGGACGACACGTGGATCAGCGTTCACGACCCTCGCCACGACATTCCATTGCAGGGCTGGAAAATCCACATTTCCGCACGTCCCGGCACCCTCGCCGACACCCTTGAGCGCACGTTGCCGATCCTGGCGGGCACCGGCTGCGCCTTCAAGGTCGCCCGCTCCGCCCACCGGCTCATGGAGCTCAACTCCGGCGACGTCGACCCGGGAGCCGTGGGCAAGGCCATGACGGTCTACCCCGAGCAGGGCGCCGTGGTCGAGCTCGGCCACGCCCTCGCCGACGCCCTGTCCGGGCTGTCGGCCCCGCGCGTCGTCAGCGATCGGCGGGTCCGTCCCGACGCTCCGGTGTACTACAGGTACGCCCCGTTCGCCCCGCAGTACCGCGTGGATGAGAACGGCGACTTCGAGCTGATCGTGATCGGGCCGGACGGCGAGCAACTGCCCGGCGCGGCCGGCCCCGAGTTCACCTGCCCGCCCTGGGCCACCGACCCGTTCCGTCCCACGGAGCCTGCCGCGGCCGGACCGTCGGACGCGCGGCAGTCCGATGGACGACCGTCACTGGGAACCCAGCCGCCAGTGCAGACGACCGGGCAGACGACCGGCCAGGCCGCCGACGGCGCCGGCCGGCTCATCGGCGGCCGCTACCGCGTGACCTCCGGCGTGGTGCGTGGCCCGCGTGGCAACGTCTACCGCGCCACCGACGCCGCCGGGCGGCGGGTGGTGGTCAAGGAGGCCCGCGCCTACGTCGGGGAGAACGTCGAGGGCTGGGACCTGCGGATGTACCTCCGCAACGAACTGCGCGTCCTGCAGGCGCTCAAGGGCGTGGCGGGCGTGCCGGAGCCGATCGACCACTTCCGGCACGGCGAGGACGAGTTCCTCGTCATGACCGACGCGGGCAGCCGCGACCTCAACCGCTTCGTCGCGGAGAACGGCCTGTTCACCACGGAGCCCGCCGTCGGCGAGCGCGATCTCGGCGCGCTCGCCGTCCGGCTGCTGGAGGTGATCGACGCGGTGCACGCGCACGGCGTCGTGATCCGCGACCTGTCGCCCAAGAACGTCGTGCTCGGCGAGGACGGCCGCTGCACCCTCATCGACTTCGGCAACAGCAGGTTCGACGGGCTGCAGCTGCCCGGCTGGAGCCGCGGCTACAGCGTCCCCGACCAGCACACCGACCGCGACTCCGCGCCCGCCGACGACTACTTCTCGCTGGGCGCCACCCTGTTCTTCGCGGCGACCGGGATGAACCCGATCATGATCGGCCCGGACCCGGTCCGCAACGTCGAGCGCACGCTCATGTGCCTGGCGGGGATGTTCCCGGATGTCACGACGGGCGTCCTCGGCCTGCTGCCCGGCCTGCTGAGCCTCGACCCCGCCGACCGCACCGCCGCCGCCGCCGAACTCAGACCCACCCGCGAACCGGACCCCGCCGACCACGCCGCCACCGCCGCCACCGCCGCCGACCTCCCACCGGCGAGACGGTGGCGGCTGCCCTCCCCGCCGAGGCTCACCGGGGAGCTGCTGTCCAAGGCGCTCGACCACACCGTCCGCGAGTGCGCGGCCTTCGCCGAGCAGCTGATGGCCGCGCCCGAGGACGCCCGCCGGGAGAGCCCGCCGGTGACCAACGTCTACGGCGGCAGCGCCGGAGTCGGCATGGAGCTGCTGCACCACCCGGAGAGCAGGGCCGTGGCCGCCGACCTGGCCCGGTGGACGGCCCGCGTGATGCCGCCCGCCAAGCTCCCGCCCTCGCTGTACTTCGGCCGCACCGGCACCGCGCTGTTCCTGACCGCGGCCCGCCTGAGCGCCGCGCCGGAACTGGCGGCGCCCGCCCCCGTCGCCGTCGACGGCCCGCAGCGCGCCGACCAGGCACACGGCGTGGCGGGCATCGGCTCGGGCCACCTGGCCCTGGCCGCCCTCGACCCCGGCGATGCCCGGCATCTGCGGATCGCCGCCGAGTGCGCCCGGCTGCTGATCGCCGATGAGGTCACGCGCTCGGAGGACGCCGTGGCGCCCGCCCAGCCCGGCTCCGGCGTGTCCGTCGACACGGCGTACGCCCACGGCGACGCGGGCTGCGCGGACTTCCTGCTCTCCTATCACGAGGCCACCGGCGACCGGGCGGCGGGCGAGGCGGCCCGGGAGCGGCTGGCCGCGCTGGCCGTCCAGGTCGAGGCGCTGATCGGCGAGCTGCACGGCCCGGATGCCCGGGCCATGGGGGCCTCCTGGTGCCAGGGCATGTCGGGCATCGCCGGCACGCTGGCCCGCGCGGCCCGCGCGCACGGCGAGGACCGCTACCTGGAGCTGGCCGAGCGGGGCGCGCGGGCGTGCCTGGTCGTCGTCCCGCAGGCCTGGGTGGTCTCCCAGTGCTGCGGCCTGGCGGGCATCGGCGAGGCGCTGATCGACCTGGCGATGGTCACGGGCGATGACGGCTACTGGCGCCACGCCGAGGACATCGCCGAGCGGATGCTGGTACGGGCCGGCGGCGAGCCGGCGCAGCCGGTCTTCCCCGGCAACGACCTGGACAAGGCGGCCTACACCTGGAGCACCGGCACCGCCGGCGTCCTGTCGTTCCTGCGCCGCCTCGACCGCCGCACGGGCGCCCGGCTGTGGACGGCCGACTGGCGACTGCCCGAATCGGACCGCTCGGCGCACGGCGGTGTGGCGTCCGTGGGTGAGGCGATCAGCCCAGCGACGCCTGGTCCGAGGTGAAGGCGCGCAGCGCGACGGCGAGGCGGGCTCGGGGGACGCCGAGGTCGGTCCGGGCCGGCGCCTGGTGCGGCGGGTCGCCCCAGCGCTGGACCACGTGCGCGGCCACGCGGCGGATCTGACGCTCCTGGTCCCATCGGCCGCGGTCCAGCATCAGGTAGGAAAGGGAGGTGGCGAGACCGATGGTGAGGTCGTCGTCGCCGGTCTCGGCCGCCTGCCGGACCACTGCCACCAGATTGGGCGCCTCGGCGTCGGCCCATTCCCGGGCGGCCTGGGGGCCGGCCAGAGGCGAGCCGGCGTGGACAGGCGCCGTAGGACCGATGGCGGCGCGCCATTCGGCGTGCGGGTTGAGCAGCCGGACGGCCCGGCGGGCGGTGGCCAGAAAGTAGTGCAGGACTCGCCGCACGGCCTGCGGGGCCTCGAAGCCGTGGGTCGCCGCGCGTTCGCGGGCGAACAGACGTGCCAGGTGGTGCATCCGGTACCTGCCGGGCTCATGGGTCTGGAGGAGCCGGAGGTCGGCGAGGAGTTCGAGCAGCTGCCAGGCGCGTTCGGCGGGCAGCTCGGCCAGGGCGGCGACGGTGTCGGTGCCGAGGTCGGCGCCGTCGACCAGGCCGAGCAGGTCGAACACCCGCGTGGCCGCCGCACCGTGGGGTTCGGCCCGCAGTTGCTGGTAGCTGGTGCTGAACGTGGCCCGGATGGCACGGTCGCCGGCGCGCAGCTCGTTCATGCGCCGGTGCTGGGCGCCCAGCCGGTCGGCCAGGACCGAGATCGGCCAGGCCGGGCGTGAGACGAGCCTGGTGGCGGCGATGTGCACGGCGAGCGGCAGCCCGCCGCAGTGCTGCACCACCTGGGCGGCGGCCCGCGGCTCCGCGGCCAGGCGCCCCGCGCCGACCAGCCGCCCGAGCAGCTCGTACGACTCCTCAGGGGAGAAGACGTCCAGCTGGACGTGCTCGGCGCCGTCAAGGTCGGCGAGCAGCCGCCTGCTGGTGAGCAGCACGCGGCAACCGGCGCCACCGGGCAGCAGATCGCGCACCTGGGCGACGTCGCGCACGTTGTCCAGCAGGAAGAGCATGCGCCGGCCGGCGGTCAGGGAGCGCAGCAACCGGGCGGCCTCCCCCGGTTCCGCGGGCACGGCGGCCGGTGCGACGCCGAGGGAGCGGAGCAGCCGCCGGAGAGCCTCCGCCGGCTCCAGCGGAGGCAGGTCGGCGGCGGAACCGTTGAGGTCCAGGTACAGTTGCCCGTCGGGAAAGGCGTCCGCGAGCCGGTGGGCGACGTGCAGGGCCAGCGCCGACTTGCCGATGCCGCCCGGCCCTGAGACGGCGGCGACCGTCGTGTGCCCGCCGCGGAGCGAGTCGAGCAGCGCCCGCGCCTGGGGGTGCCGCCCGGTGAAGGTCGCCACCTTCGCCGGCAGCTCCGCCGGTACGGGCACATGAGCGACGGCCATCCGCTGCTGATCCCCGGCCAGACGGGGCACGTCCTGGCGCAACACCTGCGCGTGTGCCTGCCGGATCCCCTCCCCGGGCTCCAGCCCGAGCTCGTCGCGCAGCATCACCCGCAGCGCCTCGTACGCCTCCAGGGCCTCGGCCTGGCGACCGGCCTGGTAGAGCGCGATCATGAGCTGACCGGTGAGCCGCTCACTGACCGGGGAGGCCGCGACCGCCGCCTTGAGACGGCTGATGATCGCCGGCCCCTCCCCCTCCCTCAGGGCGAGCTCGAACCATCGTTCTTGCGCGTGCCGGTGTTCCTCCTCCAGCTCGGCGATCTCGTCACGATGAAGGGCGTCCGACGCGACATTCGCCAGCACAGGCCCCCGCCACAGCGCCAGCGCCTGGGAGAGCAGGCTCTTCTCGGCAACGCTGTCGCTCCGCCCCCGGGCGGCCAGATCGCGAAAGTTGATCAGGTCCAACGAATCCTGGTCGGCGCGGACGAGGTAACCACCGCCGCTGCTCTCGATCGGGCTCGTCCCGTCCAGGCCCGTGGAGAGGGTACGCCGGAGCCTGGTCAGATGGGTGTGCAACGCCCCGCGAGGATCATCCGGGGTGTCGTCCCCCCACATCCGCTCGATCAGGCCGTCGACGCCCACGGGCTGATTCGGATACAGCAGCAGGGTCGCCAGCGCGATCCGCTGCATTCCGGAAGGCAACCGGATCGCCGCCCCGTCATCCTTCACCACCTCCAACGGCCCCAGAACCCGGAACCGAATGACCCCGACCGACCGCGCTGGAAGCATCAGCTTCCTTACCCCCTGCCCCGTTGGACTGGTGTGGATGGTAGCCCTGTTCAATCCATGCCAGTCAAGACTGTGTCAGTTAAACTCAACAGCTGCGCCACTGTCAACGGTGGTGAAGATCGCCGTGGTTACGTCCACAGCAGTCAAGCGAGTAGGTGGACTATGGAGAGCTCCAGCCCGGAAGAGCCCGAATCGCAACGGAACCTGGCTGAGAAGCTGGAATACCTGTTCCGCACGGTCCGGGAGCCCGGCCGCCGGGAATACAGCAACGAGGAGGTCGCCGCGGCCATCGCGCGGGACCAAGACGTGAGCATCTCCGCCTCCTACATCTGGTACCTGCGCACCGGCCAGCGGGACAACCCGACCCTCAAGCACCTCACCGCGCTGGCCACCTTCTTCGGAGTGCCCTGCGCCTACTTCTTCGACGAGCGGATCCGTGACGAGGTGGAGGGCGAGCTCGCTCTGGTCGTCGCGCTGAGGGACGCCGGTGTCCGGGATGTCGCGTTGCGCGCGTCCGGACTGTCGGTGGAGAGCCTGGACACGATCACCGAGGTGATCAAGCGCGTACGGACGCTGGAAGGGCTTCCCCCGCGCGACGAGCCGTGACCCGGCGATAGGCACGGGCTGTCAGGACAAGCCTGCGGATCTCCTCCGCCATGCCGAGATCAGGCAGCACCGGCGGCTGCTGCCCGGTCACGTGGCCGCGTTTCCGCGCTTCCAGCGCCGCGGCGAGTGCGGCGGCCTCGGCCGCGGCATCCAGCCGCGGCCCGGTCAGCCCCGCCGCCCTGGCTCGTTCCCGCGCCGCTCGCGCGACCTCGGTGTTCCAGTAGGCCCGCAGCGCCAGCCGTCCGTCGAGGATCTCGATGACGCACCGGTAAAGGCGCAGATCGACGGGGGCACGGCGAGTGGCCGGCGACATCAGCACGATGTCCGGCATGACCTCGTACAACGCCTTCCAGAGCGGAAGAAGCGCGCGATAGGTCCGATAGCGGCTCCACCACCGCAGCGCGGCGCCGATCCGCGGGCCCCAGCCGTACGCGGTGAGCCCGGCGACGAACAGGGTCAGCACCAGGCCGGCGAGAGTGGTGGAAACCGGACCCTCCGTCCAGGGCGGCCGGCTCCCGAAGCGCGTCATGAGCGCGTAGGCGGCTTTGTGCGCCGCGAACGCGAAACCCGCCGAACTCGACCCGGCCCACAACCACAGGCCGGCCCGGAGGTACCCCGCCGTGGCGCGGCGGGTGAACCGGAGCGAAAGCCGGAAGATATCCGCCATCACCACGGCGACGAAGCCCAGGAAGGTCAGCAGGTATTCGGTGACGAACGGCCACGTGGCGTACGCGGCGACGAAATCCTCCGCGGCATCACCCGGCGAAGCCGCCACGAACAGGACGATCATCGCGATCAGGAAGACGACCATCACCGCCGCGCGCACCCGGACGTTGGCCGCCGTCCGGCCGGGCGGCGAGGCCAGCTGGACGACGAGCAACTGCGTCGAGAAGACGGCCAGCACGACCAGGCCGTGCTGGACCAGCCGGACCAGGCTCGGGGAGTCGGCGAACCAGGGGATGCGCTGATACAGCGGCGGCAGCCCGACCGTCAACGCCGAGGCGAAGAACAGCAGCGCCGAGCAGAGCGCGAGGCGCCCGAGGTCGTTCGGCCTGCGCCGGAGGTCCAGGAGCTTGTAGCCGACGCCGATCCACGCCAACGCGATCACGGCGAGGTGAAAGGCCCTAAGCATGGCCGTCACCCCCGAGCACGGCCTTCAGTTTCGCCAGCACTCCGGAAGGATCGTCGATGATGTCCGGGCCCCGCACGGGAACGACCTGGAAATCGGCCCGCAGCAGAACGAGCGTGGCGAACAGCTCGGCCTCCTGCTCGTCCACGCCGTCGTACTTGCCCCGGCACAGCAGGCGGCGCACGACCTTCGGATCCAGGTTCGGCGCCAGCAGGCGCGCGGTGAGGTCGTCCAGGTCCGCGACGCCCGAATGGCCGAACACCAGATGGCCGATCTCGTGCAGGATGATGTGCTCGCGATGCACCGAACCGGCGGATTCCTCGTAGAAGATGTAGTCGGCGGTCTTCGCCGACACCCACAGGCCGGACGGATTCGACGGCCGCGAGGACAGCGGGAGAAGGCGGATCGGCCGGTCGCGCTCCCTGGCCAGGTCCTCGCACAGTGCGGCGACGTTCAACGGCGACGAGATCCGCAGTCGCCGGATCTCCTGCTCACAACGGTCTCGCACGCGGGCCAGATCCATGGTCTCCCTCTTGACCGGTTCAACCGCACGACGCCATCCGGACTTGTCCAAGATTCTCCGCCGAACAGCACGCGGGTGCGCACCGGCACGGCAGCCTCCGACGCGGGCCTCCGGCTGCGGGCAGCGTGCGCGCTTGGCCGAACCAGCATGGTCTGGCCCCCAGCCGGAAGATCCGGTTCTCGGGGATGGTCGGCTGCTGACGCCGCGTGCGAGCCCGCCACGGTGGTCACTCAGGCCGACAGGGCCGTCACATGGGCTGCCCCAGCGTGGCTCGCACGCCGGGCAGGACCGCCGCGCGGAACGCGTCGTCCAGCTCGGCGGGCGACGCGGTCGTCTCGCCGTCCACCCAGGCCCGCATCAGCCCCATGAACGCGCCCACCACGCACACCACCAGCAGGTCCAGCGAGGCCGACGCCGGCGCGCCCGCGGCCACGAGCTCGTTCCTGACGACGGCCGAGAGCAGTTGCTCGCCGCGGGCGTACACCTGACCGCCGCCGCGCCGCCCCAGCAGCGCCCGCACGAGCCGTCGCTGCTCCCGCACGTGCTCGAACATCGGCAGGCTGAACGCGAAAAGCCCACCTGACACGGCAGCCGGTGCGAGATGGAGGAACGCGAGCTCGTCGAGGTTGCTGAACAGCACGTCCTGCTTGTCCGTGAAATGGGAGTAGAACGTGGACCGGCCCACGTCCGCGCGGTCGATGATGTCGGTGACGGTCACCGCGTCATACCCCTTCTCCAGGATCAGCGCCACGAGCGCCTCCTGGACGATCCGCCGGGTGCGCCGCACACGCTTGTCTCCGGACATTTCCTCACCCTCTGTTCAGTACCGCACAGCACAGCCGATCTGCTCGTTGCTCCTCCACAATTATGAACGCATTATTCGTAACTGAACACTCTGTTCAGTATCGGAGGGCCACACCATGAGCCTGGGAAAGCTCCTGCACACCCACGAAGAGCGCGCCGACCACGGCGGCACCATCGACCGCCCGCGCGCGTACGACGTCTTCTCCTCGATCGGATTCCTGGGCGGCCGCCGCGCCGCCTTCACCCGCGTGGCGACGGCGGCCGGACCACGAGCCGGAGACGAGGTGCTGGACGTCGGCTGCGGCACCGGCTATCTCAGCCGGATCCTCGCCCCGGTCGTCACGCCCGGCGGCCACGTCACCGGCGTGGACCTCTCCGCCGCGATGATCGACCACGCCGCCCGGCGCGCTCCGGGCAACTGCACCTATGTGCGGGGCGAGGGGCAGGATCTGCCGTTCCCCGACGGCTCGTTCGACCTGGTGGTCTCCAGTCTCGCGGTCCACCACATCCCCGCCGATGCGCGGCCGGAGGCGCTGCGTCAGATGTTCCGCGTGCTGCGGCCCGGCGGCCGCCTGCTCATCGCCGAGTTCCGCCCGCCGGCCAACCGGGTGGCCAGACACCTCATAGGCGCCCTCAGCGGCCCCGCCATGCGGCACGACCCCCGCGACCTGCTCGGCACCCTGATCCCCGACGCCGGTTTCCAGGTGGAGTCCGAGGGCGACCTGCCGTACCTGCTCTACTTCGTCCGCGCCACGCGGCCGTAGAACCCGGCGGGATGCCCGTCGCCTGCCTCGGCCCGCACGCGTGCCGTCGGGCAGGGGCGCTTCGCGCGGAAGGGGAGGATCAACCGTCCCCGGCGGGCCGTGAGTCCCACGCGGCCAGCACCCGCTGCTCCTTCTCGCCGGCGAGACCGAGTGGCGGGACGCCAGGCGCGGTCCGCACCGCACCGCCTGACCGCAACCACTCCCAGGTGTCCCGGACGGATTCGCCGAACGGGCGGGTACGCAGTCCCGCCGCTGCCGCCGAAGCGCCGGACACGGCCCAGAAACCGGCGGCGTCCGGCACGTCCGGGATCCACAGCGGAAGCTCCGCCCATGGTTGTACTCCTTGGGAGAGCAGGAAGCCCTCGTCCATCCACACGGGAGTGGCGTCCGAGCCCGTCGCCCGCACGCAGCCGTCGACCAGCCGGCCCATCGTGGTGTTCGGCCCGTCCGGGACGACGTTGTGGATGCCGCCCGCCTGCGCCTCGACCCGGTCCAGCACGAATGCCGAGAGGTCACGCACGTCGATCAACTGCAGGCCGCGGTCAGGGTCGCCGGGCGCGATCACCCGGCCGCCCTCCGCGATCCTGGTCAGCCACCACGGCAACTGGCCCAGGTTGTCGTACGGCCCCACGATCGACCCGGCGCGCGCGACCAGGCAGGCGCCAAGCCCGTAGGTCTGCTCGACCGCCAGTTCGCAGCCGCGTTTGTGAACGCGCAAGTTCTCCAGGTCAGCCGGGTCTCCGTCCTGGTCAGCCGCACCGGGCCAGGTCGCGGCCGACTCGTCCGTCGATGCGGCGTTCCAGGTCCGGTAGACGGCCGTGGTCGAGACGAACGCGTAGAAGGGGGCCGACCCGGCCGTCGCCCGCGCGGTGCGCAGGACGTGGGCCGGCACCAGGCCGCCCGGGTCGATGACCGCGTCGAAACCACGGCCGGCGAGCGGCCGGACACCCTCGTCCGTGGACCGGTCGCCGCGAAGCGCCTCGACGCCGTCGACGTCCTTGCCGGTCAGCCCGCGATTGAAAGTGGTGACCTCGTGTCCCCTGCCGAGGGCGTCGCCCACGATGGTACGGCCGACGAACGATGTTCCGCCGATGACCAACAGCCTCATGTTCCCACCCACTTGATCGTCGTTGACAACAGATGTTGTCGCCCGCATCATGGTGAGGTCGTAAACAAGTGTTGTCAAGGGAGTCGCCGTGGAGGGCATGTCCGACGCGCACCGAACCGATGTGACCACCGCCGTCGAGCAGCTGGCATGGACGATGGCGCGGAAGATGCTGCAGCTCGAACCGGACGCCGGGCCTCGCTCGGACCTGCCGGACGCGGACGTGCGGCAGATGTGGCTGGCCGCGCTGACCTCGTTGCTGGCGATCCGGGACAGCGCGGAAGTGCTGGCGGCCTCCGCCGCGCTGTCCGCGGCACAACGCGGCGCCGACTATCCCGCGATCGGTGACGCGGCCGGGATGACCAGGCAAGGCGCCCGGCGCAAGTGGCCGGGTCTGGCGGGGCTCAGCGATGAACGGCAGCGCAAGCTCCGCTGGTGGAGCCGCCGCGGGGACCAGTTCATACAGTGTGTCCGTGCCGTGCTGGCGACGTCGGAGGAAGGGCCGCGCCTGGCCGCCCTCCGCGAACGGCTCGACGACATCGAGCAGTCGTCTCCGGCGCAGCGGATCGACGCATTCGACATGGCGCTGGTGGACGCGCATACGGTGGCGGTGGGCGCTCCCGCGCCTGCCGGGCCCACGGCGGAGCGCGCGAGCGGGCTGCTCGCCGCGCTGACCGCCGACGCGTATGCCGCCATGAGCAGCCATTCGTCCCTGGTGGTCCGTGAGGACCTCGTCTGTGGGACGGACGGCTGCCCCTCGGAGCCGATCGTGGAGCTGTGGCGCCCCGACTTCGGTGACCGGCCCGTGCCTGCCTGCCGCGAGCACGCCGTCGAGGCCCTCAGGCAGCCGGCCACCAGGATCGTGGCCGCTCACCAGCCGGACGTCGCGCTCTCGGTGTTCGCCGAAGCGCACCCCGCACACTAGGAGGCGGCCGGTCGGCTTCCCTCCGACCGCCGCCCCGAACACGCCGGAAAGGACCCGCAGGCCGATGTAACCCCAGGCCAACGGCGCCGGATGCGAAACCCGGGTTTCCACGCGTCCACCGCCCGTCACGTTTCGACCCCTGCCCGGCACCCGTTCTACGACCTCGGGTACCGGTACGCAGGGCTCTCGTCGATCGGTGGGGCGGGTGCGCCGGCTCGATCGAGCTCAGCCGGTCCGACCTCCGCGCGGTCACCGCCTACGCGCTGGCGTGCGCCCGGCCCGCATCGGATCGGCCGCTCATGCCGCACGAGCGTCCGAGCTCACCGCCGGAGACGATCCCACCGTCGGAGCCGACCGCATCGCGCAGTCGCGGATAACGTCGTGATGGAGGTCCTGAGGCGTTACCCGGCCGCGCCGCCTGGCGGTGGGCGCGTCGGTGAGCTGATCCGCCAGTTGGGCGC
Source organism: Nonomuraea sp. NPDC050153 (assembly GCF_044460125.1). NCBI lineage: Bacteria > Bacillati > Actinomycetota > Actinomycetes > Streptosporangiales > Streptosporangiaceae > Nonomuraea > Nonomuraea sp. NPDC050153. The sequence continues at coordinate 223,972 of NZ_JBITJQ010000011.1, read as the reverse complement.
GTCGCCCGGGGCCGGCTGACTTCGAACCCTCGCACCACCACACGGACACGGGGCCGGTTGCCGTGGTCCCGGACGTCTCCGCTTGAGCACGCGCGGCAGGCGGGCCGGCCTCCTGGCGGAAATCCAGACGACACCTCATGATCGGCGACAGTAGAGTGCTTGCTGTGCGGGACGAGGTCTACGAATACAACCAGGAACGCTGGGAAGCCCTCGTGGCGGCGGACGCCCTGTTCACCCGTCCCATGCTCGACCTGGACGCGGAGAAGGCCCGCGCTTACCTGGGTCTGGAGAGGCTGGGCATCGCCGGCGACCTGGCGGGCCGGAAAGTGCTCTGCCTGGCGGGAGGAGGAGGCCAGCAGTCTGCGGCCTTCGCCCTGCTCGGAGCGGACGTGACGGTTCTCGACATCTCGTCCGGGCAGTTGGAGCGCGACCGTTTGGCCGCCGAGCACTACGGCGTCGACGTGCGCACGGTCCAAGGAGACATGCGGGACTTGTCGGCCCTGGATGGCGCTTCGTTCGATCTGGTCTGGCATCCGTACTCGCTGACGTTCGTCCCGGATTCCCGGGTCGTCTTCCGCGAGGTCGCCAGAGTCGTCGCAAGAGGCGGCCACTATTACGTGATGTGCGCCAACCCGTTCTTCTCCGGGCTTACTCACGACTCGTGGAACGGGGAGGGCTACACGCTCAAGCAGCCGTACACGGACGAGGCCGCGACCTCCTATCCCGACCAGGACTGGGTTTACGACGGGAAGCCGGCCGGCGGCCACATCTGCGAACCCAGGGAGTACAGGCAGACGCTGGGCCGAATTGTCAACAGCCTCATTCAGGTGGGCTTCGTACTGACCTACATTTCCGAAGTCCGCAACGGCCACCCCGATGCGGAACCGGGAAGCTGGGTGCACTTCACTTCGGTAGCCCCGCCGTGGCTGGAATTCGTCTGGCAGTTCCACCCCGGCATCCTCGAAAGATGAGGGTGACTTCCTGCGCTACCGCCACGGCGCCGACAAGCGGGAGCCGGAGCGCTTCGCCGCGATTGCGTCATCCAACTGCAGGCGGCCGCGTAGCTCGGGCTCGGCTCGGGCTCGGGCAAGGCGTGCTGGATGGTCGGCGAGTACGGGTGGATGGGGGCGGCTCAGCTCATGCCGACGGTCTGCCGCTCGGGCTCGACGACGGCGACGATGCGGTCCTGGTCTCGGGAGCAGGGCCGGCCGAGGTACTTCGTGGAGATCTGGTCGATGAGCTCCCAGGCCGGGTCGCCTTCGAGGCATTCGATGACCCGGCCGCGGCCTTGGCGGGGCTGGGCGCCTACTTCGCGACGGTGTCGATGGCTTCATGATCCCGGGTTTGACCGTCCAGAACCTCCGTCTGACGAGCTCAAGCTGTGGCCGGCGATGCGGGAGGCCGGCCTTTGTCGCATGTTTCGGCCGCTGTCGGCGGGAACGGGGTTTGAGAGGCCCGCCGGCGCCGGCTACGACTGGGGGAGACTGTCATGGGCACGCAGCAAGACGTGATCGCGGTCCTGGTCACCGACCATCGTGCGGTCGAGCAGATGTTCGCCGAACTCGACGGCATGAGGGGCGAGATCGGCGAGGAGGCCAAGATCCTGGTCGAACAGGTGGTCATCGAGCTCACACGGCATTCGATCGCCGAGGAGGCGCACCTGTATCCGGCCGTGCGCGAGCACGTTCAGGGCGGCGACAAGCTGGCCGACCAGGAGATCGCCGAGCACTCGGACGCCGAGCGGACCATGAAACGGCTTGAGGGCCTGGAGCCCGGTGACGCCGGCTTCTGGCCTGCCGTAGACCTGCTGATGAGCCAGATCCGTGCCCACGTCCGAGAAGAGGAGAACGATCTGTTCCCGCGGCTGCGCGAGGCCTGCCCGCCCGAGGAACTGAGGGAGCTGGGGGCCAAGGTGGAGCGGGCCCAGAAGATCGCTCCCACCCGGCCCCGCCCGGCCGCGCCCGGCGCCTCACCGGCCGGCAAGCTGACGGCGCTGGGGGCAGGGCTGGTGGACCGGATCCGCGATGCGCTGACCGGCCGCGGGCGCTCTTGACCGGCGGACGATCTCCGGCCCGGCGCGAAGTCCGCCGCGCGACCGATGGCCGGCCTGCCGTCCCCCACGCGGGCACGGCTCCGGCGGGCGGGCCTCCTCAGCAGCAGGTCGACGCCCGGGGCTGCCCGGCTCCGCTCTCGACCGGGGCCGGTTCCTAGGCCGCCTGCTCGGCCGTGGTGCAGCAGGCCGACCCGGTCTGCCTGGTCAGGGTGTCGGCGTCGGCCTTGACCACGTACACCTCCCACGGCTCGGCGCCCGGGCCGGTGACCCAGACCTTGTCCTGCAGGGCGTAGCAGCAGGAGGTGTCGTTCTCCTCGAACGTGGCCAGCCCGGCGTCCTTGAGCCGCCGGGCGGCGGCGTTGACCTGGGCGGTGTCCTCGACCTCGACGCCGAGGTGGTCCATGCGGGTCGCCTCGTCCGCCTCCCCTTCGATGAGCACCAGCTTGAGCGGGGGCTCGGCGATGGCGAAGTTGGCATAGCCGGGGCGGCGCTTGGCCGGTTCGACGCCGAACAGCTTGGAGTAGAAGGTGATCGAGCTCTCCAGGTCGGCGACGCGAAGGGCGAGCTGAACGCGTGACATGCCGGTCTCCCATCTCACTGTTTCGACGAATGTCTAATCAGCTCGAGTTTGCGCCTCTGCTTAGAAATCTGTCAAATTAGAGGTATGTCGAAGCAGGAGTTGCCGCTGCTCACCTCCGAGTGCTGCACGCCACTGGTCGCCGAGCCGGTCGCGGAGGACGAGGCGGCCGAGCTGGCGCGGGTGTTCAAGGCTCTGGGCGACCCGATCCGGGTGCGGCTGCTGTCGCTGATCGGCGCGCACGAGGGCGGCCGCGTCACCGGCACGGGGGTGTGCGTGTGCGAGCTGACCGGCGCGTTCGCGGTGACCGCGCCGACGATCTCCCACCATCTCAAGGTGCTGCGCGAGGCCGGCCTGATCGACAGCGAACGGCGCGGCACCTGGGTCTACTACTGGATCATCCCGGCCACGCTCAAGCGCCTGACCGGCGTGCTCGCCCTGCCCGAGACGCTCACCGCGGACGCCCGGTGAACCTGGCCCGCCGGGGGCTGGCCGAGTTCGCCGGCACCGCGGCGCTGGTCGCCGTGGTGGTCGGCTCGGGCATCATGGCGACCGGCCTGTCGCGCGACGTCGGCGTGCAACTCCTGGCCAACAGCCTGGCCACCGCCGCCGGCCTGGCCGGGCTCATCGTGGTGATCTTCGCCTTGACCCGGCAGGGCCGCGCCGCGCTGGCGCCGGTCGGGGTCGGGGGCTACATCGGCGCCGCCTACTGGTTCACCTCTTCGACGTCCTTCGCCAACCCCGCCGTCACGGCCGGCCGGGCCGTCACCGACACCTTCGCGGGGATCGCGCCCGCTTCGATGCCCGGTTTCATCGCCGCCCAACTGGTCGGGGCCGCGCTCGGCGCCCTGCTGCTGGCCGCCCTCTATCCGAACGCCAGGGCTCCCGTCCCTGGCCCCGTACGCCAGGCGGCCGTCACCGACCTGCCTCGCTAGGGAAACGTCGTTCGGGTGCGGGTGCGCGACGCCGGCCGCTCCGAGGTGGCCGCGACCTTCCTCGCCCACCTGGCCCGCACGGTCACGGCGGCGTCCGGAGCGAGGTCCCCGGGTAAGGCTGCTCGACGGTGACCCGAGTGCCGTCCGGCCCGCGCGCCCGGTCGATCGCGCCGGCGTGAGCCGGTGGCCTTGGTCCACCCGAACGGCCCGGGAACCGTTCCCCCTCGCTCCGGAGCGGCGGAGCATGGGGAGGACGGCGCCTTGGCCGGGATCTCAAGCACCAGCCGGCCTGTGGTCCGCGGAAAGGCTCAGTCCACCAGGCCGGCGCGGTAGGCGACGATGGCCACCTGCACTCGGTTGGTGACGGCGAGCTTGTCGAACAGGTGGGAGATATGGCTTTTGACCGTTGCCTCGCTCATGTGCAGGCCGGCCGCGATCTCGGTGTTGGAGCGGCCGAGCCCCACCTCGGTGAGCACTTCACGCTCGCGGCCGGTGAGGGTCTCCAGCCGGGCGAGCGCGTCACGGCGGCGCCGGATGGGCGCGTCGGTGGTGACCCGGTGGATCAGCCGCCGCGTCACCTGCGGGGACAGCATCGAGTCACCGCCGTGCGCGATGCGGACGGCACGGATCAGGTCGTGCGGCGAGGTGTCCTTGAGCAGGAATCCGCAGGCCCCGGCCTCCAGCGCGGTGAAGACGTGCTCGTCGCTGTCGAACGTGGTGAGGATCACGACCGCGGGCGCACGGACGAGCCGGCGGATGGCCTCGGTGGCGGCCAGGCCGTCGGTCCGCGGCATCCTGATGTCCATGAGGATGACGTCCGGCCCCAGGCGGTGAACGGCGTCGACCGCCTCGTCCCCGTCCGCGGCCTCCCCCACGACCTCCACGTCGGGTGCGGATTCGAGGATGAACCGCAGCCCGGCGCGGATCAGCGACTCGTCATCCACCAGCAGTGTCCTGATCATGTGTGTCCCTCGCGGACGCGTCCCACGGCAACCGGCCCTCCAGACGCCAGCCTCCCGCATCGTCGGGCGCGCTGCGAACCGATCCGCCGATCAGCCGGAAACGTTCCGCCAGGCCCACGAGACCGGCCCGGGCGCCGGGAGGGCGCGCGGCGGGGCGGAGTGATCGCTCGTTGGTGACCGTGATCGTGACGCCGTCCTCCGGGCTCCCGGTCACCGAGACGGTGACGGGTGCTCCGGCGGCGTGCCTGTGCGCGTTGGTCAGCCCTTCCTGCACGAGCCGATAGGCGGCCCGGGCCGTGGCCACCGGCAACGGGTCGAGGTCGCCGCGCAGCGTGACGGTGTTGCCGGCCGACGCCCAGGACTCCACCAACCGCCGCAGGTCGGGAAAGCCGTCGTCGTGTCCGGCCCGCAACACGCCCACGATCTTCCGCAGCTCTTCGAGGGCCTCCTGCGCGGTGCCCCGGATCAGCGCCGCCTCCCGCTCGATCCGGGCCGGTTCCGCGCCGGGGTTGACCTCCAGGCCGCCGGCGTGCAGCGAGATGAGGGTGACCTTGTGCGCGAGCACGTCGTGCATCTCCCGGGCGATCCGGCCGCGTTCGGCGGCCTTGGCCTGTTCGTCGCGCAGGTGCTGTTCGGCCTCGGCGCGCTCCGCGCGTTCCCGCAGTGATCTGGTGAGCTCGCGGCGGGTGGCGACGTACCCGCCCGTCACCAGCACGGCGGCGGTGGCGACCGTCGCGGGGACCAGCGCGTCCGTGCCGAACCTGCCGCTGTCGACCCACTGCTGCGCCAGGAATCCCGTCACGCCGATCGCCGCCAGCGCCGCGAACCGCGAGCCCGGCCGCGCTCCCGCGCCGGAGAACAGGCCGATCAGCAGCGGCCCGGGGTTGCCCGACAGCGCGTACGCGCCCGCCCCGATGGCGGCGACCGCGGTCGGCCACCGATCGCGGAACCACACGGCACCCGTGGCGACCAGCCCGGCCGCCGCGATGACCACGCGGGGCAGCGGCGCCCACGGCGTCTTGACCGCCAGGACGGTCAGGAACAGGCAGACCGTCACGGAGGCCGCGCTGATCGCGTGCGGGCCCGGGGTGAGGACCCGCCGCAACGCCTTCCGGTACGTCACCATCGGCCCAGCGTAGGCCAGGGCGGCGGCGCGTCACCTCCTACGAGCGTCGGTGCCGGCCGTCCGAAAATCTCCGACTTTAGTGTGATGCGGCGATGGCCGTGATGGCGATGTGGCCGCGCCCTCGCAGGCGCGAACGTTGATGACCCCGACAACGTCAGGAGTCACGCCATGCGGCCAGTCCCCCTTCCACGCCTGCTGCTCATCGCCGCGCTGTCGCTCGCGGCCCTCTGCTTCCCCACCACGGCGGCGGCCTCGGCGCGCGTTCCGGACACCCGCGAGCTGACGGACTTCTTCGACACCGCGATGGCGAGAGGACTGGAGGCCAACCACGTGCCGGGCGCGGTGGTTTCGGTGGTGGGCGCCGGTAAGACCCTCTTCAGCAAGGGGTACGGCCTGGCCGACCGCGAGAACGGGACGCCGTTCGACCCCGGCGCCTCGTTGGTGCGGATCGCCTCGATCACCAAGCTGTTCACCTGGACCGCGGTGATGCAGCAGGTGCAGCAGGGCCGGCTGGACCTGGACGCGGACGTGAACCGCTACCTCACCACGTTCCGCATCCCCGCGACGTACCCCCGGCCGATCACGCTGGCGCACCTGATGAGCCACACCGCCGGGTTCGAGGACCGGACCATCGGCACAGGCGCGCGCAGCAAGGCCGACGTGCTGCCGCTGGGCACGTATCTCGCCGAGAACGTGCCGGCGCGGGTGCGCCCGCCCGGAGAGGTGTCGGCCTATTCGAACTACGGCGCGGCGCTGGCCGGCTACATCGTGTCGCAGGTGAGCGGACAGCCCTACGACCAGTACGTGAAGGACCGCGTCCTGGACCCGCTCGGCATGCGGCACAGCACGGCCTCCGAGCCGGTCCCCACTCCCCTGGCCGCCGGCCAGGCACGCAGCTATGACTACGAGGAGGGGACGTACCAGCGCAAGCCCTTCGTCTTCGACAACCTGCCGCCCGACGGATCGATCAGCGCCACCGCGAACGACATGGCCCGCTTCATGATCGCCCATCTGCGGAACGGGCAGATCCTCGACGAGCCCACCGCCCGTCTCATGCACCAGCGCTCCTTCGCCGCCGACCCCCGCATCGACGGGTACGCCCACGGATTCAAGGAGCAGACCGTCAACGGGCATCGCGTGATCATGCACGACGGCAGCTGGGAAGGCTTCCAGAGCGTGCTGCTGCTGGTGCCCGACGCCGATATCGGCCTGTTCGTCTCCACCAACAGCATCGGCGGCATCGATGCCGTCACCGAGCTCCTGCCCGCCTTCTTCGACCGTTTCCTTCCCGGCGAGCGCGCCGCGCCCTCCGCCCCTCCCGCCAAGGCGGCCACGCCCGTGGCGGGCTTCTACAAGCCGGCCCGCACCGTCGAGTCGACCATCGAGAAGGTGCTCACCCTCACCAACTCCTTCCGGCTGCGGGTCGAGGGCGGCGGGAGACTCGCCTTCAAGGGCATGACCTGGAGCCCGCTGGCCCCGGGGCTCTATCAGCAGGACGGCGGCTCCCAGCGACTGGCGTTCGTCACGAGCGGCGCCGGCGTCACGTACGCGGCCACCGACGGGCCCGCCTACGAACTCATCCCCTGGTGGGACACCCCTCCGGCCAACGTCATCGTCGTCCTGGCGTTCGCCGTCACCGCTCTGACGGCCGTGCTCGGCCTGCCGCCGGCCGCCGCGGTCCGGCGGCTGCGCGAACGTCCCTCCAGAACGCCGCGCGCCTGGCGCGCCGGCCGCCTCCTCGCCGGCCTGGCCGGCGCCGTCGGGCTGGTGTTCATCGTCCTGTTCGCGCTGACCCTGACCGGCGACACGAGCATCCTGTACGGCGTGCCGACGTCCCTCCGGCTTCTGCTGCTCCTTCCCCCGCTGTTCCTCATCCTCACCATCGCCGCGATCACCACCACCGTGATCGGCTGGAGACACCGGCACGTCGGCGTCCTGGCCCGCGGTCACCAGGTGGCCCTGCTGGCCGGAATGCTGGCCCTGATCTGGTTCTGCCTGCACTGGAACCTGCTCGGCTGGCAGTTCGGCTGATGCCGGGCGGGCGACCCGACGTCACTCCATTGACACGTCTCCGTGAGGAGATCCACGATCCGATCGAATCGATTCGCTCAGCACGTCGGCCGACCTTCCGCCAGACCAGCCTTCATATGCACCGCGCGTTCGCCGCCCGGCTCCTGGCCGTGCTGCTCTCACCTACGCGGGCAACAGTCCCCGGGACCACCAGCTCATCGCCCGCCACAGCGGCAAGTGCGTCGACGTCAGCACCATCTCGACCGCACCCAGGGCCCCTGTCCACCAGTGGACCTGCAACCCGGCGGGCCAGGCCGGTCCGCCCAACCAGACCTGGCGGCTCCGGGGCCGGTGACTCCCGGGGTTACGTCTCGCTTCGCCTCTCGTGAGCGGCGGCCAGCAGCTCGGCCCCGTTTACGTCGCCGATCACGATCGCGCGCTCCATGTGCACCGCGCGCCGCACGGCCGGCGCGCCGCGCTCGAACTCGGTGGCCCGCCCCACCATCACGGGCAGCCCCGCTCCCGCGCCGGCTCGGCGACCGCCGCCGGCAACCGGCTCTTGCCGATCCCCGGGTCCCCGGTCATCAGCATTGCCCACGAAGATCGCCGGTCTCACCCCATCTCCATCCCGCTCAGCGGCCCCGTCAAGGATTACGTGATCTCCCCGAAGATTCCGCCAAGCAGGGGGCGCCGAGGACGCGGAGGGTAGCCACGGCAGAACGGATGGTGAACTGCCCGTGAATCTTCTTGATCATGCACAGGGCCCTTCTGCGGCTTCTGCTTGGATCATTCCTGGCCGTAAATGACCGGAAATGGCGTTAACAAGTAGGAGAGATGCGCATGGCAGCCCCGGATCAGCCCGATTTCCTCGACCAGTTCGCCGCCCTGCGAGAGACGGCGGTAGCGGCGAACGGCCTGGTCGAGGTGGAGGTCGACGGTACGAGCGACCTGGTCGGACTGGAGATCGATCCGAGGGCGATGCGCCTTTCCTCGCGCGAGCTGGGGGCCGCGATCAGGGACGCGTTCGGGCGGGCGCGCGAGGCCGCGCAGGAGCGGGCCACGCAGGCCGTCCCCGAGGCACTGCGCCAGGAGACCCCCGAGCTGACCGCCCTGCTCCAGGACGTCAAGTCCGACGCCCACGCCCGGATGGACGAGATCCTCGTCGTCGCGAACGAGCTGACCGCGCGGCTCGATCGGCTGATGCAGCCCAGGTCGTGAACGTCAGGCCCACCGAAGCAGACGATGTGAAAGTTCGAAGATGAGCGACACCGACAGGGAGACCCAGGTCGTCTACGGCACCCGGCTGGCCTCGGCCGACCGGCTGTCGGAGGCCGCCGACGGTCTCGAACGCGCCCTCCACGCCTCTCTCGCCCGGGCCCGCAACGCGGGGAGCACCGGCGACCCGGATGACCTCAGCGAACAGTTCGACGCCGAGTTCGCCGAGCTGCCCGGTCTGGCGCGGGACGCGTACGCCGCCACGGCCAGACTCCTGCGCGAACGCGCGGACAAGGTCGGTCTGTCCGAGCGGAACTACGCGAAGGCCGAGCACGCCGACGTGGAGTCCGCCCGCCACCTGAGCACCGCCATGGAGGAGCTGTGACCTGGGAACTGCCCCCCTCGCTCCGGTGGGTGCACAGCCTGGTCGCGGACGAGGCCCACTGGCCCCGCGACGAGATGACCCGCCTCGACGGGGCCGGCGGGCTGATGGATCTCGCCGCTGCCAACCAGGGCACCCAGTCGCAGGCGGGGTCGGCCGTCGCCGGCGTTCGGGTGGCCGGCAACGTCGGCTCCGACGTCGACGTCTTCGAAGACTCGTACACCTTCGAAGAGCCGCGGATGAACGACGGGGCCCTGGCCGGCCTCATAGCGGGCGCCGCGACGACCGTCCACGTGGTGCTCAAGACCATCTGGAAATGGCTCGTCGTCATCGCCCTCATCGTGTTGCTGCTCAACCTCATCCGCGCCTTCACCCTGAACCCGGGGCTGGGCGCGCTGCTCAGCAGGCTGCGCGTCGCGGCGACGCGCAAGGAGCTCAGGGCCGCCCGGGGCCAGGTGAAGAAGAACATCGCCACCAGCGCGGTCCATCCCATCCGGACCGCGAAGGCGCTGCTGAGCGCGCTGCTGGACTTCCTGCTGGCCAGGCCGGGCACGCTGCTGCTCGCGAGCGGTACGGCGCTGCAGACGCTCTTCGTGACGGCCGGCGCGCTCGCCCTCGACCCCTTCGACGACAACCCGCAAGCGCGCCGGGACGCCGAGCGCGTGCTGGAGCAGACCCCCGAGGGCCGGGCGGCGCTCGCCTACGCCAGGGAACACGGGATCACCACCCTGTATCAGAGCGACCGCAACATGGCGTGGTCCAGCTACGACCCGCAGCTCAATGTCATCCGTATCGGCGGATCCGACACCGCCAGCCCCGAGGGCCTCGCGGGAGAGTTCGTCCGTCAGGTCACGGTCGCCAAGGACAGGTGGGACACGCAACCGGAGGGAGACAACTACGACGCCTGGAACAACGCCCGGGAGAAGGAGGAACAGGCGGCCAACGAGGCCGCGTACCGCATGGGCAGTCAACTCGGCCACGAGGAGGCGGCCCGCGAGAGGTACCTCAAGGACAACGACAACGCCTACGAGAACTACGGCTCGGGCAGCTACGAACGCGGAACCGAGTACCTGAACCAGAACGGTCTGGGGGCGGCGATCCTCGAATGGCCTTACAGAAAGGTCGAAGGACTGTTCAACGACGGCCCCCTCGACTGGAACCCGTGACCCCATGACTCCTCGCCGACCTCGTTAGTGCTCGGAGAAGCGGCCACATCCTGTCCGCTTCCCTTGAGAGGATGATCCGCAAGCGAAGCTGACGACCGGCGAAGGAGCACATCATGTCCGTACGGCATGATCCAATGACCGTACTCGACACCCGGGCACTCAACCGCGCGACGCTGGCGCGGCAGTTGCTGCTCGATCGCGCCGGCTTACCGGTGCGGGACGCCGTCGCGCATCTGTGCGGCCTGCAGGCGCAGGAGCCGCAGGAGCCGTTCGTGGGGCTCTGGTCGCGGCTGCGCGCGTTCGAGCCGGCGGCCCTCTCGGACCTGCTGACCGAGCGGCGCGTGGTGCGGACCATCCTCATGCGCCGTACCGTCCATCTCCTCACCGCGGAGGACGCGCTGGCCTGGCGCGCCCGCCACGACGCCATGCTGCGCCAGCGGATGCTCGGGGTCTACCGCCGCGAGCTCGACGGGGTGGACCTCGACGAGCTGCTGGCGGCGGGCCGGGAAGTGATGGCCGACGGGGAGCCGCGCTCGATGTCGGAGATCGGGCGGGCGGTCGCCGGCCGCTGGCCGGCGCCGGGGCCGCGTGTGCTGGGCGAGATGCTGGTCGCCGCCCTCATCCCGATGGTGCAGCTGCCGCCGCGCGGGTTGTGGCGGACGAAGGCGGGCGTAAGCAACGTGCCGCTGTCCTCCTGGCTCGGGCGCGAGATCGACCCGCCCGCCCCGAACGGCTCGGACCCGGTCGGCGAGGCGCTGGTGCGGCGCTACCTGGCCGCCTACGGCCCGGCGGCCTCGGCCGACCTGCGCGCCTGGTGCGGCCTGGCCGGGCTCCCGGGCGCGGTGGCCGCCGTACGCCACGAGCTCGTCTCCTTCCGCGACGAGCGCGGCCGGGAGCTGCTGGACCTGCCCGACGCGCCGCGCCCCCACGCCGACACGCCCGCGCCGGTACGGTTCCTGCCCGCCTTCGACAACGCGATCCTCGGCTACCACGACCGCGGCCGGATCATCGACGACGCCCACCGCGGCCTGTCGGTCGCCGGCGCCCGGGTGGTCCTGGTCGACGGCCGGGTGGCCGCGACCTGGACAGTCGAGGCCGGCACGGTGGCCGTCACCCCGCTGGGCCGGCTGTCCCGGGCCGACCGGGACGAGGTTGCCGAGCAGGGGCGGGAGCTGGCGGCGTTCCTCTCCGACCAGGACAGCCACGGGGTGCGGATCGACGACTGAGGTCTGTGTAAACTCCTGGGATGCCGTCCTCCCTCGGGCGAAGTACGCTCCGTGGCACGTGGGGCACCGTCCTGCTGCCGTTACGAGACGACGACTCGATCGACTTCGCCCGCCTCGCCGACGAGATGGACGTGCTGGCCGGGGCCGGCCTCGACGGCCTCTACGCCCACGGCACGGCCGGTGAGTTCCACGAGCTCACCGACGAGGAGTACGTGCGGGTCAACGAGGTGCTCGCGGGGCGCAGCGGCGGCCTGCCGTACCAGATCGGCGCGAGTCACATGAGCGCCGCCACGACGCTGCGCCGGGTCGGGCTGGCCCGTGGGCTGGAACCGGCGGCCATCCAGGTGACCCTGCCCGACTGGGTGCCGATGTCGCGCGACGAGGTGCTGGGGTTCGTCGAACGGGTCGCCGAGGTGGCCGCTCCGGTCCCGCTCGTGCTGTACAACCCACCGCATGCCAAGACCCGCCTCGGGCCCGGCGACTTCGCCGCGCTCGCCGCCGGGGTGCCGGCGTTGATCGGGGTGAAGGTGGCCTCGTGGGAGGCGGTCGGGGAGTCGGAGCTCGCGGTGTTCGTGGCCGGCCATCAGTACGCCGGCGGGGCGCGGCAGGGGGCGAAGGGGTCGTACTCCAACATCGCGGCGTTCAGTCCCCGGGGCGCAATGGCCTGGCAGCGGCTCATGGGGGCCGACCCCGACGCGGCGCTCGACGTCGAACGGCGCATCGCCGCGTTCTTCGCGGCGCACGTGGAGCCGCTGGTCAGGCAGGGATACGCGAATCCCGCGCTGGACAAGTTCCTGGCGCACGTCGGAGGGTGGGCCGACATCGGCACCCGAGTGCGCTGGCCGTACCGCTCCGTCGACGCCGCCCACGCCGCGGCCCTGCGCCCCGCGGCCCGTCGCGACCTGCCCGAGCTGTTCCCGTAGGACTCAAAGAAGGCGGGCGGGCCTCCGGCTCAGCCGACGAGGCCGGGACGGGGTGTGAGGGCGACGGCCAGTTCGGCGAAGGCGGTGGCCGTGGGGAGGGGGTCGGCGGGCAGGGCGAGGAGGATGGTGCGTTCGGCGGCCGGGTCCAGCGGGATCGCGTGCACGCCCGGGCGGTGGGCGGGCAGCGACAGTTCGGGGACGATGCTCACCCCGAGCCCTTCGGCGACCATGGCCAGGATGCTGTTGGTGTCGCGCACGCGGTAGTGGCATTTCAGGATCGCCCCCGCCGCCCGCGCGAGCGCCGTGATCAGCGGCTCGCAGCCGCCCGTGGACATGATGAACGGGTGCCGGGACAGTTCGGCCACCGGCACCGAGTCGCGGACGCCCAGCTCGTGGCCGCTGGGCAGGACGGCCAGCATGCGGTCGGCGGCGAACGGCCGCGCCACGGCGTCGGCGGGGATCGCGGCGGCCCCGGCTGACACGGTCGCGATGTCCGCCGCCCCCGTTTCGAGCCATTCCAGTACCTCGTCGTCCGAGCCCTCCATCACCGTGAGCCGCACCTGCGGACAGGCCTCCCCGAACCGCCGCAGGATCGGCGGCAGCAGCCGGACGTTGGCGCTGGGGATGACCCCGACGCGCAGGGTGCCGCGATCGTGTTTCCGGGCCGCGGCCACCTCCTGCTCCAGCGCTTCCACCTGGGTGAGGATGAGCGTGGCGCGGCGGCACACGGCACGCCCGGCCGCCGTCAGGCTCACCCCGTGGTTGCCCCGCACCAGCAGCGCGACCCCGAGCTCGCTCTCCAGGGCGCGCAGCGCGTGGCTGACGGCGGACTGGGTGGTGGCCAGTTCCTCGGCGGCCCGGGTCATGTTGCCGGTCCGGGCCACCGCCTGCAGGATCCTCAACTGGGTGAACGTCACAGCGCCGCCCGCAGCAGGCCGACGACCAGGGGGTGCGGGGCGCCGGGACGCGAGCGGGCCTGCGGCACGAACAGCGTCGCCACGTAGTAGGGGTGGCCGGGGATCTCCAGCACCCGGGCCTCGCCGTCGCCGTCCGCGCCGGTGACCGCGAAGCCGCCGTCGTGCAGGGTCCCCTGCCGGCGAGGGTCGAGGCCGAAGTTGCAGTAGTACTGCTCCTCGACCTCGGCCCGCCCGTACAGCGCGGCCACCCGGGAGCCGGGGACCAGGGTGACAGGCATGGTCCTGCCCGCCAGGGAGCAGGTCAGCTCCGACACGAACAGGGTGGAGGCGTACGGGTCGTACTCGGCGTGCTGGGCGTCGGCATGGCCGAGCACGTGGCGGGCGTACTCGATGATCATGTGCTGGCAGCCGCCGCACGTCCCCAGGGTGGGCACGCCGTGCTCGCGGCCGTGCCGCAGCGCGGCGAGGGCGCCGCGCAGGCTCCGGTACGGGCTGCCGGGCGCGCACCACAACACGTCGGCGGCCTTGACCTCGGCCAGGTCGGATTCGAGCGGTTCGGTGGCCAGCCAGCGCACGTCCACCCCGATGCCGAGGTGCGCGGCGGCGTGGCGCAGCGCGTCGTCGGTGGCCACGTGCGGGGGAAACGCGGGGTCGCGGTCGCCGATGACCGCGACGCGCAGAGATCGGTCCATGGCCCTCACTATGCGAGAGCCCTGCCCTGAACGCCAATGCCGGACCACGCGTACGCCATGAGCGATCGCTCATGTCCACCTGGGCACCGACGTGCTGTTTCGCCGTTCTGACTCGCGGCCGGGCGCCCCGGCGGGCGCCGCGGACACCCGGCCGGGCGTCACTTGCTGTGGCGGATCGCCGCCCGTACGGCGGTGTAGATGACGACCCAGAGCACCGCCATGGAGATGAGGAGTTGGATGACGATTTCGACGACACCGAAGCCGGCCATGCCCGCACCGTACGGGGCCGTGGTTGCGGATCTGTTGAGGATCGGTTGAACCGGCGTCCGTGGACAGGCAGAAAACCGCCGCCACCCATATGCGTCGCATATCAATCACACCAAAGGCGATTCACGCCGCGGATTGCCAGGAAACAGGGCGGAAACCCACCCTTGACAGACCTGACAGCGTGCCCATAACCTCCCCGTGTTTATATCGATTTAATACGGCGGAGGCCGAGACGATGAGACCCCCCGGCGGCTTCCGCCGCGCCCTCACCACCGCCCTGGCAGCGCTCCTCGCCCTGCCGCTGGCGGCGTTACCCGCCGCCGCGGAGCCGTACGGCCGGATCCGGCTCGAACGCCTCGACCGCGGGCTGGTCGCGGCCACGACCGGCGACGGGGTGTACCTGAGCTGGCGTCTGCTCGGCAGCGAGGTGACCGGGCACGGCGCGACCGGCATGACGGGCGCCGACTTCAAGGTCTACAGGGACGGCCGCCCCATCGCGACCGTCACCGACAGCACCAACTACCTCGACCGCGGCGCGACGGCGGGCTCCGAGTACCGCGTGGCCCCGATCGTCAAGGGCAGGGAGGGCCGCCACAGCTCCGCGGCCACGCCTTGGGATAAATCGTTTTACGACCTGCCGTTGAAGAAGCCGGCCGACGGCGTCACCCCGGCCGGGGAGGCGTACACGTACGCGGCCAACGACGTGAGCGTCGGCGACGTGGACGGCGACGGCCAGTACGAGTACGTCGTCAAATGGGACCCCTCCAACTCCAAGGACGTCTCCCAGCGCGGCTACACCGGCAGCACCTACATCGACACCTACGAGCTCGACGGCACCCTGCGCTGGCGGCTCGACCTGGGCGTGAACATCCGCTCCGGCGCCCACTACACCCAGTTCCTGGTCTACGACCTCGACGGCGACGGCCGTTCGGAGATGATGCTGAAGACCGCCCCCGGCACGAAGGCCATCCGCTACGGGGCGGACGGCCGGGTCGCCTCCGAGCATTACGTCACCATGCCGCGCCAGGACGTCAAAGCCGGATATTCGCACCGCGACGACTATCGCAAGAGCGCCGCGGACTATTTCGACTATCTCATCGAGACTTTCGCGAAATGGCAGGAGCATCCCGAGGTGGTCGCCGGGCGCTGGCCCAAGACCCTGGAGGAGGCCTTCGGCATCGAGCCGACCAACCGGTATCCGCTCTCCCATGAGGACGCCGTCGAGCTCGCCACGTACTTCGTCGACGTCTACGCGCCCAAGCGCAGCGGCAACAACCGGCTGCGGGAGTTCGCCGGATTCGTCATCACCGGTCCTGAATACCTGACGGTGTTCGACGGCGGCTCCGGCCGGGAGCTGCAGACGATCCCGTACAAGCCGGGACGCGGCGACGACGGGCTGCTGTGGGGCGACTACGCGATGGCCAGGATCGAGCCGGGCAACCGGGTGGACCGGTTCCTGTCGTCGGTCGCCTACCTCGACGGCCGCCGCCCTTCGGCGATCTTCGCCCGCGGCTACTACACCCGCACCACGCTCGTGGCCTACGACTGGGACGGCCGGCGGCTGAAGGAGGTCTGGTACGTCGACAGCGGCCACGTGCCGATGTCCAACCCGTTCAACGGCGCGCCGCACGGCGTCCCGGGCAGCAACCCGAAATATGCCGACCTGACCACGCAGGGCTTCCACTCGATGAGCGTGGCCGACGTGGACGCCGACGGCCGTCAGGAGATCGTCTACGGCTCGGCGACTATCGACGACGACGGCGATCTGCTGTACTCCTCGTTCGCGACGGCGCCGCCGCAGAGCAACGTGCCGGGGCAGAACGTCCGGCTCGGTCACGGCGACGCCATGCACGTCGGTGACTTCGACCCCGATCGTCCCGGCCTGGAGATCTGGACGGTGCACGAGGGGGGCCCGTACGCCCCGTACGGATGGGCGCTGCGCGACGCGGCCACCGGCGAGGTGATCCACGGCGGCTACAGCGGCGTCGACACCGGCCGCGGCATGGTCGGCGACATCGACCCGGCGGTCCGCGGCGTGGAGACCTGGTCCTCGATGCCGCCGAACCAGGCGATCGAGGCCGGACTGTGGTCGGCGCGCGGCGACTACCTGGGCCGCTCCACGCCCAGCACGAACATGAGCATCCGCTGGGCGGCCGACATGACGACCCAGCTCGTCAACGGCACCGCCACCACGGTCCTGCAGACGCCGACGATCGACGACTGGAAGCGCGGCACGCTGCTGACCGCCGAGGGCACGCTGGCCAACAACTGGACGAAGGGCAACCCCGGGCTGGTCGCGGACGTGTTCGGCGACTGGCGGGAGGAGCTGCTGGTCCGTACGGCCGACAGCGGCGCGCTGCGGATCTACCTCAGCACCGAGGTGACCGGGCGCAAGCTCTACACCCTCATGCACGACCCGCAGTACCGGGTGGAGGTGGCCAGGCAGCAGACGGGCTACAACCAGCCGGCGTACCCGAGCTTCTACTTCGGCTCGGACATCGACTGGTCCCGCGTCCCCCTGCCCCGTCCGCGGTGACGCCGCTCGGCCCCCGGCCGGGCCTGGCCGGGGCGCCGCCGGTACGCGTGCTGGTGGGTGAGCGGCGACATGTGAGCGTGGATCGGGCCCTGCGTTTCCTGGGCGTCGGGCGGGCGTCGCTGACCGTCGTACCGTCCGACTCCTGGGCGCGCATGGACGTGGCCCGGCTGCGTGAGCTGCTCGGAGAGGGCCCGGCGATCGTCTGCGCGCAGGCCGGCGAGATCAACACCGGCGCCTTCGACGAGCTGGACGCCGTCGCCGACCTCACCACGCGGGCCTTCGCCGATGCGTTCATCCGTGTCACCGCCCCGCGAGCCCGACAGCGCGCTATGTAAAAGATTCTAGACATGAAGTCTGCGCTGCTTTACATTCGATGCATGGCATCCGAAGAGAGAAGCGCGTGGGTCATGCTGGTGGTCTCGGTCTGCGGCTATGGGGCGTACCTCGCGGTCATCCTGAGCCGGGCGCGCACCATCCCCCTCACCGACGTGCCGTACGTGGCTCCGCTGTTATGGAGTGTCGGCGGCGCGATCGTGGGGTCGATCCTGCTGGTGATCGTGGTCAGCATGTTCGCGCCCGGCGACGCCGGTAAGAAGGACCAGCGCGACCGGGAGATCTACCGGTACGGCGAGTACGCCGGCCAGTCGTTCCTCGTCGCCGGCGCCATCGCGGCGCTCCTGATGGCGATGGCCGAGCTGGACCACTTCTGGATCGCCAACACGCTCTACCTGGCGTTCGTCCTGCAGGCCGTGCTCAGCTCGATCGTCAAGATCGTCGCCTACCGGCGGGGGCTGCCGTCATGGTGAAGTCCACGAAGGTCACGAACTCGATCCGCGCGCTGCGGTTCGCGCACGGCGAGATGACGCAGGCGGAGCTGGCCGACCGGGTCGGGGTGACCAGGCAGACCATCATCGCCATCGAGCAGGGCCGCTACTCGCCGTCCCTCGAGATGGCCTTTCAGGTCGCGCACGTGTTCGGCGTGCCGCTCGACGACGTGTTCCAGTATCCACACGGTGAACAGGAGAAGTGACGTGAAAGCCATCATTCGGGACGCGTACGGCCCGGCCGACGTCCTGCGGCTGGGAGAGGTGGACAAGCCGGTGCCCGGCGATGACGACGTGTTGTTACGCGTCCACGCGGCCGGCGTCGACATGGGCGTCTGGCATCTCTTGGAGGGGGTGCCGTACCTCATGCGCCCCGCCATCGGCTTCCGCAAGCCCAGGAATCCCCTGATCGGCAACGACATCGCGGGGGAGGTCGAGGCGGTCGGCGCCGACGTCACCAGGTTCAAGCCCGGCGACCGCGTGTTCGGCACGTGCGACGCCGCTTTCGCCGAGTTCGTGCGCACGCCGCAGGACAGGCTCGTGCCGATCCCGGAGAACCTCACGTTCGAGCAGGCAGCGGCGCTGCCGACGTCCGGGATGACCGCGCTGACGGCGCTGCGTGACGCGGGGAAGGTGCGTCCCGGGCAGCAGGTGCTGGTCATCGGCGCCGGCGGGGGCGTGGGGACGTTCGCGGTGCAGCTGGCCAAGGCCTTCGACGCGGAAGTCACCGGCGTGTGCAGCACGTCCAAGGTGGAGCTCGTCCGGTCGATCGGCGCGGACGACATCGTGGACTATACGGTCGAGGATTTCGCGGACGGCAAGCGCCGCTACGACCTCATCATCGACATGGCGAGCAACCGCTCGCTGTCACACCTGCGGCGGGCACTCACCCCGCGCGGTACGTTCGTCATCGTCGGCGGGGAGGAGGGCGGCCGGTGGCTGGCGGGAATGGACCGGCTGCTCCGTGCGGTCCTGCTGGGCCCGTTCGTCCGCCACCGGCCGAGGGTCGTCTTCGCCTTCCCCAAGCTGGAGCTGCTTGAGACGCTGGCCAAGCTCGCGGAGCAGGGCAAGATCACGCCGGTTGTGAGCAAGACATTCCCGTTGAGGGAGACACCCGAGGCCGTCCGCGAGCTCGCGAAGGGCCACGCGCGCGGGAAGATGGTCATAACCGTCAAATGACGTTCACCGTGCAACGGACTCCGGGGCAACTCCACAACAAGCGCCCCGCCGGCCCTGGGAAATTTCCATGCCGGTGACATACCTCCGCTATACCGCACGTCCCTAGGTTTCTCTCATCTCAGAAACCACACTAGATAGGGGCCAATCCATGCGCGGAGCAAAACAGCTCGGCATCCTCGCCGCCGTCACGATCAGCACCAGCGCTCTGCTGGGGGGAGTCGCGGCTGCCGCTGATGAGATCCCAGAGGACGCGGCCGTCGCCAGCTCCGAAGTGGACGTCATCTCTTCCAGGGAAACGACCATGCCGGATACGAAGGGCACGGGCGTTCCGGCGATCAAGTGCAAGACGTACCAGACCACCAGAACAGCGAAGAATGCCTTCGGGTCGACGCAGTTCAAGTTCCATCAGAAGGTGACCTGGTGCTACAACGGCAAGAAGATCACGTCCGCGTCATCGAAGGCGTGGGCGGACAGCCTCGCAAGTGGGTGGAACTACAAGGGCGTCCAGTCCACGGAAACCTCCGGCGGGGCTGGAAAGGCCTCCTACACCGCTTGGCGGCAGGGCAAGTTCTGCCTCGTCGTCCCCGGCACCGGCGAGCGCTGCATTTCGGAGAAGCGGCCCTGGATTGAACAGAAGGTCACGAAGACCGGCGGCGCCTCGTCCTCGGGGGGCATGTGATCGGCGGGCGTGGGAACACCAGGTCGGTATTGCCGGCCAGCGGCAGCCCTGAACGTCTCTCACATGCCTGAAGGACTGCGGGAACCCTGGATACTCGTGAAGGCATGTGAGAGATCAGCAAACCTGCCTCACGAGGTCGTTCGAAGTGAGCGGACGCGTCAGCCCTCCCGGACTGGGAGGAGCCGCGGATGCGGCGGGCGTCGGACCGGTTGCCGGACGGCCGGTGGCAGGTGCGCGCGGAGGGCGTCTCAGAGAGCACCCCGGTGCCCCTCTGATGGAAACAGGGCCTTTCCCGCAACCTGGCAGCGCCAGTAGGCCCTCACTTCTGGATCGAACGGCACCTCCCGACCGCTGACCTGGGAGGTTCCGGCCCCCGTGGAGGGCACATGGGGAGAGCCAGGAGCTGAACGTCGGCGGCCGGCTCAGCCGGAGGCCGGCCGTCCTGGTTGTGGCGAGGTAGTGGTGCAACGCGCGGCGGGTGGCGGCCGCCCGATCGCTCTCCTGGACGATGTCGTCGGCTTGTTCGCGGGCGTAGAGGCGGACGAGGTCGTGCATCCGGTAGCGGCCCGGTCCCGCCGATTCGAGCAGCCGGGCATCCAGGAGGCGGTCCAGCGTGGCCTCCACCGTGCGCTTCACCGACGCGGCGCTCCTCACCCGCCGCGCCCGGCGATGAGCGGACCCGGCGGCCAGTTCGGCACCCAGGCGCCATAAGGGGTCTCGTCTGAGAAAGTTACGCATTTCGCGGAACCCACGGCAGAAACACTCGTACGTGCCATTCTTAATGCCATAACTCCGGCACGGCCAAGAAGAACACCACTCGGGAGTAAATGGAACCTTACGCCTACGGGCGGGGGCTGAGCGGGAGGCAGAGGACGAGACGAGCCCCGTGGGTTCCGGGAGCGGGGTCCTGGGCTGTCAGGGTGCCGCCGTGGCTCTCGGCGATCAGGCGGGCGATCGGCAGCCCGAGCCCGAACCCGCCGGCGTCCCTGCTGCGCGCGCTGTCCAGCCGGGCGAATCGTTCGAAGACGGCCGCACGCCGGTCCGGCGGGATGCCGTCCCCGTCGTCGGCGACCTCCAGCACCGCCGTGCCCGAGGCGAACCCGCCGTCCTGCGCACCGAGCTCGTACTCGCGCCGGACGACGAGGGTGATCGTGCTGTCGGCGTGGCGCTCGGCGTTGTCAAGCAGCCTGGTAACCAGTTCGCGCAGCCGCGACGGCTGGCCGGTGACGAGGACGTCCGGCGCCAGGTGGTCGACGACGGTCTTGGTCCAGGGCCGGCTGCTCTGCGCCATCGACGCGATCTCCGCCAGGTCCACCAGCTGGAGTGGTTCGCCCGCGCCGCGGTCCAGCCCGCTGAGCAGCAGCAGGCCGGAGGCGATCGCTTCCAGCCGCTCCACGCTGGACAGCACGGCGTTCGACAGCGTGGGCACATCGGTGTCCTCGGGCGCTATCAGCGCGTCCTCGATCTGGACCCGCATGGCGGCCAGCGGGGTGCGCAGTTCGTGGGAGGCGTCG
This sequence comes from Nonomuraea sp. NPDC050153, assembly GCF_044460125.1. NCBI lineage: Bacteria > Bacillati > Actinomycetota > Actinomycetes > Streptosporangiales > Streptosporangiaceae > Nonomuraea > Nonomuraea sp. NPDC050153. Next base: position 202,789 of record NZ_JBITJQ010000011.1, on the reverse strand, counting down.
GTGCTGAAGCGCCGCTGCTCCTCCAGCGCCCGCTCCAGCCGGTTCAAGTACTGGTTGACGGTGCCGGCCAGGTAGTGGATCTCGTCCTTCGCCTCAGGGACCGGCACTCGGGCGCTGAGGTCGGCGTTGCGGATGTCGTCGAGGCGTCGTTGGATGTGGGCCACCGGCGCGAGGGAGCGGGCCACGATGTGCCGCGCCCCCAGCGCGGCACCGCCGGTCAGCAGCACCGTCATGCCGACGAGCAGCGGCAGGAGCCCCGGGTGGACGTAGAACGGCACCGTCGGCGCCGCGGTGTAGACGGTCCAGTCGCCGTCGCTGCGATGCACCCGCTGCGCGACCACGACGTCGCACGTGCCGGAGAACACGGTCCCGCAGATCACCGTGCTGGCCGTGCGCCGCGGCGGCTCCGGCACCAGCCGGGTCATCGCGGGCTTGCCCCGCAGGTCGTCGCTGGCGGCGACGACCTTTCCGTGAGAGTCGACCACCTGGACGGGGCGGATGAGGTCGCGCGGGATGGCGGGCAGCGGATCCACAGGGTCACCGCGCTCGACGTAGTACGCGGTCACTTCCCCATCTGCCGTCACTTCGTCGATGAGGCCCAGCGTGGCCGCGTGATGGGCCACGTTCAGCAGCACCACGGAGAAGACGCCGCAGAGCAGGCAGACCGCCACGCCCGTGAAGAGCGCCAGACGGGTCCGCATGCTCATTCCGTTGCCTAGTCTCACGTTCAGTCCCCGTGTTCCTCCCCCGCACAGGTTCTCCTTGCCGATGGCCGGTGTGCCAATCGCCCAGCTCGGCAACTGTTCTTCCAGGTGCGGCGGCGCCGGCGACCTGACGCCGGGGGCCAGGGCATTCCTGGAAAGGCACCGACAAGCAGCGCTGCGACAGAGTAAAGGTTCCATTTCTCCGAGCGGTTTCGACGACCGCTAGAAGGAGAGCGAAAATGCCGGGGCTTTCCCGAGCGGCCGGCCTGGGCCGGCCGCTCGGACGGTCACCTGGTCACGACGGCCGGATCCGGTAGGCCCGGATGATCGTCTGCTCCGCCGTGTTGCCCGCCCGGTCCACCGCTCGGGCGCGCAGGGACACGTACCCGTCGCCGGCCGGGTGGCGCAGGACGGCCGCCGACCCGTGGATCGCGGCCTCGGCCCAGGTGGCGCCGTCGTCGTAGGAGACCTCCACCGACAGCCGCCTGACGGGACGGGCGGTGCTTCCCTCCAGCGGCTGAACGGTCACCGGCACCGTGAAGCGCCGCCCGGACGGGGCGGAGTTCTCGGCGTCGAGGGCGGGGCCGAAGCGCACGACCGACACGGGCAGCCGCGCGGGCGTGTCGCCCGCGACGTGCCCGGACCGGAACGTCCACACGCCGGACACGCGCGTGGACAGCGTCGCGGGTGCTCCGCGTTGGCTCTCGACGACGAGCCGGTAGGCGGCCTCCCCCGCCGGTACGGTGAAGCTCGTCCTGATCTCCGGCTGCTCGCCCACGAGGGCGCCGTCACGGTACAGGGCGGTCCGCTGCGTGGCCCGGGTGGAGTTGCCGAGCGACCCTCGGCCGTCGCCGTACATGAGCAGGTCGGTCGAGATGACGTCGCCGGCGCGGCTGACGCCGCTCAGGTCCTCCGCGTCCGCCCAGGGCAGCGCGGGCGAGAAGACGCCGCGGTTCCAGAGCTCCGTGTACGCCCGACCGGGCCGGTAGGCCGTGAAGGGCGAGTCGAACCGGTTGAGCCGGCCGTCGGAGCCGTACTCGAACAGGAGCCGCTGCCAACGGATGCCGTCGTCGGTGTTGACGTACTCGACCTGCTCGAACGGCGTGCCGAACGTGGTGGGAGCCAGGAAGGCGAAGACGCTGCCGTCGCGCGGCCAGGCACGGCTGTACCTGTTGGCCTCCGCGTCGGGCAGGTGGCGGGCGATCCCGGTCCGGACGGCGGCCAGATCGCGCTGCGCCACGCGCCGCTCGAACCCGTCGACCATGCCCCCGGAGTGGAACCAGGTCAGATGGTAGACGTACGGGCTGCCGACCCGGGCGGCGGCCCACAGGCCGGCGACCTTGGTACGCACGCCCGGATAGGCCCGGGCGGGGCCCAGCTGAGCGGTGAAGGTGTCCTCGTAGGAGCCGCCGATCCAGCCCCAGACACGCGACGTGCCGTTGGCCACCCGGTACTGGTAGACGATCTCGGCCTGCAGCGGGACGGCGTCCGCGCGGGGAGGCGTCAGTGAGATCGGCCGGCCCAGCCGCGCGTCGGCCTCCACGGTCTGCGACCGGTCCAGGTCGAGCCCCGGGTGAACGAGGAGCGTCCTGCTCCGGCCGTCGCGGATGGAGGTCCTGATCAGCCATCTGCCCTTGGGCAGCCGCAGGGTGACGGGCCCCTCGGGGTTCTCCAGGTCGATCGGGGTCTGGTCGGCGTCCAGGCGGTACAGCGTCGTGTACGCCTCGGTGGCCGGCCCGCCGTTCCTGCCGGTGAACCTGAGGGTGAGGTCGTAGCTCTCCTTCTCCTTGTCGACCCCGACCGGCGTGCTGAGGACCAGGTCGCCGTCGCCGGTCGCGACGACGTGCCCGCTGAGGAAGCCGTCGGGCCCGCCGACGCGGGTGTCGGAGGTGACGGTGGCCTCGGCCTGCCCGCCCGCGGGGACGGTCAGCGTGGCCGGTGTGACGCTGAAGGACCTGTCGCCGCGTACCTCCAGGCGGAGGGTCAGCGGCTGCTGCCGGTGGTTGCGGTAGACGATCTTCTTGCCGGCCGGCTGGTCGTCGTCGTGCGGCCACGCCTGCCGTCCGAAGCCGAGGCCGGGAGGTTCGGCGGTGAGGGCCTGGCTCGTGCCGCGGCCGGCGTCGACGAGACCTGCGCCCTGCGCGAAGACCCCGATGCCCGGCAGCGGCCGGGCGGTGCCCATGAGGGCCGCCTTGAGCGTGCCGCCCTGCCAGTCCGGATGCGCCCCGGCCAGCAGCGCCGCGACGCCGGTGACGTGCGGGGTGGCCATGGAGGTGCCGGACATGGCGACGTAGGAGCCGTCGCCGGGGCTGTCCTTGCCGCGGGCCGCGGTGATGTCCACGCCGGGGGCGGTGATGTCCGGTTTGAGGCCGTCGTCGCCGACGCGCGGCCCGCGGCTCGCGAAGTCGGCCTGCTCGCCGGACTTGGTGACGGCGCCGACCGCGAGCGCGGCGTCAGCGCTGGCGGGCGAGCCGAGCGTGCGATCGCCCCCGGAGTTGCCGGCCGCCACCACGAACAGGGTGCCGTGACGCTCGCTGAGCGTCCGCACGGCCTCCTCCAGCGGGTCGAGCGCGGGGGTGTCCGGGCCGCCGATGCTCATGTTGACGACTCTCGCGCCCTGCTCGACGGCCCACTGCATGCCCGCCAGGATGGCCGAGTCCGTGCACCAGGTCGACTCGCACACCTTGCCGTCCAGCAGCGTCACCCCGGGGGCGACGCCACGGTACCTGCCGTCCGAGGCGGCGCCGCTGCCCGCGATGGTGGAGGCCACGTGCGTGCCGTGCCCGATCACGTCGCGTTCGTCCTGGGCCTCGGTGAAGTCGGCCCGGGCCGCGACCCGCCCGGCGAGGTCGGGATGGGTCGCGTCGATCCCCGTGTCCAGCACCGCCACCTTGACACCCTGGCCGGTGTGCCCGCGCTCCCACGCCTGCGGCGCGCCGACCTGCTTGACGCTCACGTCGAGCGAGACGCGCCGACGCCCGTCGAGCCAGATCCTGCCCGTGCCGCCCGCGAGCGCCTGCCACGTCCGCGCGGCCTCGCCCCTGCGCTGCCGTACGGCGAAGCCCCGCACCGCGCCCAGCGGCCTGAACCCGCTCATCGCGCGGACGGCCGGCGCGGGACCGGCGGCCCCGGTGACGAGCAGCGGGAGCTCCTCGCGGCCGTCGTCGTATCCGAGCTCCAGCAGCCCGGTCACGTCGAACAGCCGGGGGTCCAGCCGCCCGGCCTGGACCAGCGGCGCGGCGTCGCCGGGTAAGACGCGCAGCCGCCCCCGCGCCTCGTCGGTGAGGAAGGTGACCTTCTCCCGGCCCTCCCCCGGCTCGACGATCGCGCTCGTCGGGCCGGTCACGGTCACCTTGTCGCCGGTGACCAGCGTGACCGTCCGCACGCCGGTCTGTTCTCCGGCCTGCTCTCCGGCCCGTTCTCCGGCTTGCGCGACCGCCGGTGGCGGGACGGTCAGGGCCGCGGCGAGCACGGCGACGCCGGCCCACCTTGTCGTTGTCCGCACGCAGTTCTCCGATCATCGGGGAAACGTCACTACGTACTGGCCGGTGATCGGGAGTTGTTACCGTCAGCATGCCGCCGGTGCGAGGAGAGGTCCGGCTCGATGGGGAAATAGGCGTCCATGCCGCGACGCCCAGTGCCCGGCCTCGGTCGTGAGCCGCTGACTGCCCGGTCCTTGACCCTTTCGGCCCTGCTCGGGACCGTGCGATTCCCGCGGTCGGAGCCGATCTTGGGCGGCGACCGGCCTCTCAGGGCTTGTCGTCGGTCCAGCCCGCCTTGATCAGCGCGGTGGAGTTCCACATCGTGCCGGGCTCGAAGCCGGCCTGGAGGCCGCGTGGCTTCACCGCGACGTACTCGCTCGCCAGGGCCTGCCCGGTCGCCTCGTCGATGATCAGCCGGTGCTCCGCGACGCCGCCGCCGAGGGTCGGCTCGTCGATCGCCACGGCCGTGCCGGTGCGCCCCTCGGCGTCCGTGACGTCCTCGATGACCCGTACGTCGTCGAGCTCGGCCAGCATGCGGAACGCGGCGCCGCGCACCTCGGGCGTCACCGGCATGTCCATGATCAACCCCGCGCTGACCGCGAACAGCCACGCGTCACCCGACATCGGCACGTCGGTGTCCTGCCCCTTCCAGGCCAGGAGCCGTTTCTTGAGTTTGCCCGGGTCGCCCGGCAGGTGGCGCAGGTCTTTCATGGTGACGTTGCGGCCCAGCCAGAACACCTTGTCCCCGTCGGTCAGCGGGCTGTGGCCGGTCCTGGCCCGGCCCGGCGACGTCTTCAGGACCATGGGCTTGGGCTTCCCCGGGACCGTGACCTCGATGGAGGCGGGCGATCCGGCACGTTCCCACGCCTGCCGGTCCGCCTCGGTGGCCGGGCGGGCTCCGAGGGACTGCTGGCGGCCCCACTGCTCCTGGCCGGCACCGGTGGCGCTGGGCGTCCAGCCTTCGCTCCGCTGCTGGTCGAGAACCCGGTAGTCGCCCTTGGCCGCGGCGAACAGGGTCCGGCGCACCGACACGGTGTGCCAGTACCCGCCCGTGCCCTCCGGTTGCCGCTCCGCCCTCGCGGCCGCGGCCAGCAGCACCTCCCGGGCCGACAGCGTCACCGTCTGCCGGGTGCTCGACGGCTTGTCGGGGGCTCGCGGCGGGGACGCCGTGCCGTTCATCGAGACGACCACGGCCACCGCGGTGACGGCCGCAGCGGCTCCGGCGAGCCCCAGGCTCCATACGGGCCGCGCGGGCCTGCGCCGGCGACGGACCGGCCGGGGCTGCGCCATGGCGCGGGAGAGCTCGGCGGTCCTGGTGCGGGGGTCGATCGGCCGGTCTCCGAGGTGGGCGGGCCGGGCTGCCCTGAGTTCGTCGATGGGGTTCATGACCACTCCTCGTTGAGGTTCCGGACGTGGGGCACGGGCTCGCGCCGGGGGCCGGCGTCGGTGGCCTCCATGGCCTGCTTGAGCCGTTTGCGCGCGCGATGCAGCCGTACGCGGAACGCCGCCGACGAGCAGCCGACGACCCGCGCGCCCTCCTTCGGCGACAGCCCGTGCCAGGCGACCAGGACGAGGATCTCCCGATCGTCCTCGGGCACGGCGGCCAGCGCGCGCAGCACGCCCATCCGCTCGGTCACGTGATCGGCCACGTCGCCCTCGGCCCAGGCCCGCAGCTCCGCCGTGATCGCCTCGCGGCGCACCTCGGCGCGCACGTTGTCGCGCAGGACGTTCCTGGCGACGCCCAGCAACCACGGCAGCGCCGGATCGGGCACGTCCTCCAGCCGCCGCCAGGCGATCGCGAAGGTCTCGCTCACCACCTCGTCCGCCACCTGGCGGCCCGCGCGGCTCACCACGTAGGCCCACACCCGTTGTCGGCATTCGTCGTACATGCCGGTGAACCGGTGCTCATCATCTGACACCGCCCAGCCCCTTCGTTCGGGATGCGTTCTTCTGACACCACGAAGTGGCCGCGACGCTCCCGTTGTTACACGTCGAGGGCCTCGAAGATTCCGGACGGTCCCTTCAGCTGATCGGGACGGTGAGACGGCGGCTGGTGGGCGGCGGCTCCTTGCGCTCGCCGAGGAGGGTCATGAGCTGGTCCATGGCCACCTGGCCGAGCTTCTCGCCGTCCACGTCGATCGCGGGGACGTCGCTCAGGCCCAGGCTGTCGACGATCATGCGCTCCGAGCTGACCACGACATCGCGGATTCCGCGGCTGAGCAGGGCGAACATGAGGCCGAGGCCGATCGAGGTCGCGTACGGGACCACGGCGGTGGCGCGGGCGGCCACCACGGCCTCCGCCGTCTCCACCCCGGCGGCGAACGTCGAGGGGTAGGGGCCGAGCATGGTCAGCGTCGCGCCGCTCGACTCCGCCGCGGCGCGGATGGCCGCCTGGCGCTGGCGATCCTGCCAGGAGCCCGCCGGGCCGCCGACGTACACGATGCGCTCGTGGCCCTTCTCGGCGAACCAGCCGACGAGCGAGCCGAAGGCGGTCGCCGTGTCGGCGACCGCCGAGGTCATGCCCTCGATCTCGCGGTCGATGAGCACGGTCGGCTTGAACGACGCGGCGGCGCGGACGATCTCGTCGGAGCCTCGGGGCGCGGTGAGCAGGAAGCCGTCGACCTGATGCGCGAGTTGCTCGACCGCGGCGAGCTGGGCCGCGTGCTCCAGGGAGTGCACCGCGATGGTCAGCTGCATGCCCGAGTCGGCCGCGCGTGCCTGGGCGCCGCCGATGATCGGGGTGAAGAAGGTGTTGTCGAGCGTGGGCACCACCACGGCGACCACTCCGGTCCGCCCGCGGGCAAGCTGGGTGGCTGCCCGGTTGGGGACGAATCCCAGCTGCTCAGCGGCTGCGCGGACGCGGGCCACCGTTTCCGGGGCGGCCAGGTCCGGCCGGCCCAGGGCGCGGGAGGCCGTCGTCTTGGAAACCCCGGCCAGCGCGGCGACGTCCGCGAGTGTTGGCAATGATCCTCCTTGGGTCGTTTACCGGGAATTCACATGGGGGTTTGTGCGCGAGGCCGCTCATAATCTATGGTCAGGCTCCTGGAACCGGTTCCGCAACCGGTTCCAACAAGCGTACGCCACGGAGAAAGGACGCCGACATCTCCCGCAAATCGGCCCTTCTGCTGGTGCCTGGTCTCGTCCTTCTCGTGGCGGGTTTCCTCATCCCCTCCGCCGCGATGCTCTTCGCGCCGCCGGACGTGCCGACCAGCGAGATCTTCGCGCGCCTGGGCAAGATGCTCACCGATCCCTACGACCTGGAGGTGATCGGGCGCACGGTCGGGCTGGCCCTGGCTGTCACGATCATCTGCGTCGTCCTCGGCTTTCCCATCGCCTACTGGCTCGCCCGCTCGCCGTCCCGCTGGAGCGGCGTCTTCCTGGCAGTGGCGATCTTCCCATTGATGCTGAGCAACGTGGTGCGGACGTTCGGCTGGCTGGTGATCCTCGGCTCCAAGGGGGCGCTCGGCCGGCTGCTCGTCCAGCTTGGCATCGTCGACGTGGCGCCGCAGCTGCTCTACACCAAGCCGGCGATCGTCCTCGGCCTCACCCAGCTGTTCCTGCCGCTGGCGATCATCTCCTGCTACTCCGCCGTCGCCCAGGTCGACCCCGGCCTGGACGACGCCTCGCGCGGGCTCGGCGCGGGCAGGATCCGCACGATGTGGAACGTCGTCATCCCGCTGACCATGCCGGGCATCGTGGTGGCCGCCACCCTGGTCTTCGCGGGGTCCGTCACCGCCTACACCACGCCTTATCTGCTCGGCGGGTCCAGCCAGCGGATGTTGTCCACCCAGCTGTTCAACTACGCGAGCACCACGCTCGACTGGGCCTCCGCCTCGGCGACGGCGCTCATCATGACGGTCCTGGTCTTCCTGGTCTCCGGGCTGTCCTCGCTGATCGGGCGGAAGGGGGCCACCTCATGAAGCGGCCCATCACGGCGGCACTCGCGGTCATCGGCTACGTCATCATGATCGTGCCGATCATCTTCGTGGTCGCCACCGCCTTCACCGCCGGAAGCACCCTGAGGTTTCCGCCCGACGGGATCTCGCTGCGCTGGTTCGGCGAGGCGCTCGGCTACGAGCCGTTCATCGAGGCCGCGATCTCCAGCCTGGAGCTCGCCGTGCTCGCCGGCGCGCTCGCGCTGCTGATCGGCGTGCCGGTCACGCTCGCCGTCCATCGTGGCAAGCTGCCCGGCAAGGGCCTGGTCGAGGGGCTGTTCCTGTCGCCGCTCATCGTCCCCGAGCTGGTCGTCGGCCTCGCGCTGTTCCAGCAGCTGATGGTCGGCCTGGGCCTGGACAACTTCAGCACCCTGCTGGTCGGGCACACCGCGCTGATGCTCCCCTACGCGGTACGCGTGACCGGCGCCTCGCTCGCCCTGGCCGACCCTGTGCTGGAGGAGGCCGCCCGGGGTCTGGGCGCCTCGCCGCTGCGCGCGTTCTTCAACGTGACGTTGCCCGTCCTGCGTCCGGGGATCTTCTCCGCCGGGCTGCTCAGCGTGGTCACGTCCTTCAACAACGTGCCGCTGTCGCTGCTGCTGCAGGGACGCGACTTCCGGACGCTGCCGGTGACGATGCTCGACTACGTGCAGCAGTCCTATGACCCGATGGTCGCCGCCGCTTCCACCCTCATCCTGGCCGCCACCGTGGTCATCGCGGTGATCGCCGAGCGCACGGTCGGATTCGCCAAGATCTTCGGAGGGATCAGCCAATGACCGCCGCCGCCGAGTTGATCGGAGTCACCCAGAGGTTCGGCTCCTTCACCGCCGTCGATCAGATCGACCTCGCCGTACCGGCCGGGAGGCTGACGACGCTGCTGGGCCCGAGCGGCTGCGGCAAGACCACCACGCTCAGGATGATCGCGGGCTACTCGGCGCCGACGTCGGGGACGATCCGCATCGACGGGGTCGACAGCACGCGCATGCCGCCGGAGAAGCGGGATCTGGGGATGGTCTTCCAGTCGTACGCGCTGTTCCCGCACATGACGGTGGCCGACAACGTCGGTTACGGGCTCAAGCTGCGCAAGGTGCCGTCCGCGGAAAGACGGTCGCGGGTCATGGAGACGCTCGACCTCGTCGGGCTCGCGCACCTGGCCGGCCGCAAGCCGAAGAAGCTCTCCGGCGGGCAGCAGCAGCGGGTGGCGCTGGCCAGGGCGATCGCGATCAGGCCCAAGCTCCTGCTGCTCGACGAGCCGCTGTCCAACCTCGACGCCCGCCTGCGCGTCCAGATGCGCGCCGAGATCAGGCGCATCCAGGCCGAGACCAGGCTGACCGTCATCCTCGTCACCCATGACCAGGACGAGGCGCTGGAGATGTCCGACGAGATGGTCATCATGAACGAGGGCAGGATCGTGCAGCAGGGCTCTCCCCAGGAGGTCTTCCCCCGTCCGGCCGACCGCTTCGTCGCCGAGTTCCTCGGCTACGAGAACTTCCTCACCGCGGCCGACGGCACCCCTCTGACCATCAGGCCCGAGCATCTGCGCATCGCCGAGAACGGCCCCGGCCTCGACGCGAAGGTCGTCGACGTGGCCTTCCGCGGCGTCGACCTGCTGGTCTCGCTCGACGTGGTCGACCCGTCGGGCGAGACCGTCCGGCTGCTCGCCGACGTGCGCGGCGGCCAGGCCCCGACACCCGGATCGAGCGTCACGGTGCTCGCGCCGGACGACCGTCTGGTCTCACTCCCCCGCTGAAAGAAGGAACGCTCCCATGCCCACACGCCGTGCCGTACTGGCCGCTGCCCTGACGGTCCTCGCCGCAGCCGGATGCTCCGCCTCCGGCTCGGGCTCCGATGCGAAGCAGGCCGATCAGAACACCATCGTCGTCAGCACCTTCCCCTTCGGCGTGAAGGAGTTCGAGCAGGCGGTCGTGGCTCCGTTCACCAAGCAGACGGGGATCAAGGTCGAGCTGGACACCGGATCCAACGCCGACCGGCTGTCGAAGCTGAAGCTCGCCAAGGGCAAGCCGGAGGCGGACGTGGTGCTGATCTCCGACTACTTCGCCGCGCTCGGGCAGAAGGAGGGCCTCTTCCAGAAGGTCGACGTGCCCAACATGAAGACGCTCGCGCCGTTCGCGACCGAGGGCACCTACGAGGGGCCGGCGTACACGCACCAGCTCAACGGGATCATCTACAACACCGGCAAGCTCAGCCGGCAGCAGGCCGCCGACTGGGAGCTGTTCGCGAACGCGGCGAACAAGGGGAAGGTCGCGCTGCCCGACATCTCGGTGACCGCCGGACAACTGATGATCTCGGGGGTGGGCGAGTCGTACGGCAAGGGCCCCTACGACATCGACACCTCGCTGAAGACCCTGGCCGGCTGGGCGCCGAACATCCTGCAGTTCTACACCTCCTCGACCGAGGTCACGAACCTGCTGACCCAGGGCGAGATCGTCGCCGCCGACGCGCTGAGCGGCTTCGCCACCAAGCTCGTCACCTCGGGCGAGCCGATCGCCTGGACGGCTCCCGCCAAGGGCCGCTACATGGCCACCAACCGGGCGATGATCCCCAAGGGCGCGCGCAACCAGCAGGGAGCGGCGAAGTTCATCGACTACATGCTGTCGGCCGAGGCGCAGAGCGCCATGGCGAAGGCCGTCGGTGACCTGCCCACGAACCCGAAGGCCGAGATCCCCGCCGACGTCGCCAAGGTGACGGGCGAGGCGGCGAAGGACCCCGTGGCCGCCGGGTTCAAGACCCTCGACCCCGCCCAGCTCGTCGACACCCGCGCCACCTGGGTCGACCGCTTCACCCGCGAGGTGGCCGGCAAGTGAACCTTGACCTGATGCCCAAGGTCGACCTGCACTGCCACCTCATCGGCACCGTACGCGCCTCGACCTTCGCCGAGCTGGCCAGGCGGGAGCGGCTCGACCTGCCCGACACGCCCGAGCGGATCTACGCGGACGTGAACTCGCGGCCGCCGGACCCGGCGCTCTACCTGAACACCCGGATCCCGGTGCCGCAGGGCACGAGCGCGGACGAGCCCGCGGTCTCCTACTCGCTGTTCCAGGTGTCCTCGTGGGTTCTCCAGGTCCTGCGCGACGCCGACGATCTCACCAGGATCACCTACGAGGCGTTCGAGGAGGCCCACCGGACCAGCGCGACCAGGCATCTCGAGGTCTCCTTCGACGCGCTGACCGAGCATCAGGAGAAGCTCGGCTACGCCACGGTGGTCGAGGCGTACGCCGAGGGCATCAGGATGGCGGAGCGCGACTTCGGCATGTCGGGCCGGCTCATCGCGGCCGTCGACCGGAGCACGTCGGGCGAGGAGGCGCTCTCCTGGGTACGCACGGTCGTGGACCACCCGCACGACTACGTGGCGGGGATCGGGCTGGACAACCTGGAGACCGCCGGGCCGCCCGAGCGGTTCGAGGCCGCCTTCCGGCTCGCCGGAGAGGCCGGGCTGCGCCGCACCGCCCACTCCTCCGAGCACGCGCCCGTCGCCGTCAACACGCTCACCTGCCTCGACGTGCTCGGGTGCGACCGGATCGACCACGGCTACTTCGTGCTCCAGGACGACGAGGTCGTCGCCAGGGTCAGGGACGAGCAGATCCCGTTCACCGTCATCTCGACCACCTCGCGGCGCTCGTGGCGGCCGTGGCGGCGGGCCTCGATCGCGGCGATGATCGAGGCCGGGCTCAACGTCATCCCCGCTTCCGACGACCCCGGGATGTTCCCGACGTCGCTGGCGGAGGAGTACCGGATCCTCTCCGATCAGCTCGGCGTACCGGATGAGCGGTTGCGGGCGATGGCGCTGGCCGGGGTGGAGGCGTGCTGGCTGCCCGAGCCCGAGAAGGACGCGCTGCGCAAGCGCTTCGAGAGCGAGCTCGCGGAGTAGGCATGTCTCAGAGGTGCGCCACCGCGGTGTGGGCGTGGCCGCGGCTGCCGCCGAGCTCCACCTTGACCGCGCCCTTGGACCTGCGCACGCTGCGGTCGTTCTCCTTGACCGATTTCACCCGCCAGGGCAGCTTGATCCGCACCTCGTCGGCGGTCCTGGACGGGTCGGAGACCGCGAGCCGTACCCGCTCGCTGTCACGGTGGAGCAGCAGCGCGCAGGGGCCGTCGGCGGCGAGCGGCCCGTCCGCGGTCTCGACGGTCCCCGCGCGCCAGAAGACGGCGGCGACCACGTTGTCGCGGGAGATGGCCTGCACGGCTCCGGAGTTGGCGAGGATCTCGACCCGGCCGCGGTAGGCCGCGGTCTGCGTGACGGAGGCGTCGGGCAGCACGGCGTACGCGTAGCGCGCCCTGCGCGGATCGACGCCGTGGTCGATGAGGATCGTCGTGTAGTGCCTGGTGATGGCGGTCTTGTCGCCTCCGGTGGTGGCGCCCTTGTCGATGTCCCGCCAGCGGCCGGTGCGCTTCTTGCGGATCACCTTCGCGTCGGCGCCGCCGAGCACCGCGTAGCCGGCCACGCCGGACAGGTGGACCCAGCCGTCGCCCTGAGTCAGGGGCGGATGCGTGTCGTGGGTGTTGCGGTTCTCCACGATGGTCTCGACGCGGCGGCCGTCGGAGGCGGTGATGCCGGTGCCGAGGGCGATCACCGCGTCATCGAGGAGGAACCACGCCTTCTTGGCCCGCAACGAGGAGCCGTCGGCGATCAGCTTCATGGCCGCCACGCCGTACTCGCCGTCGAGTGCCACGCCGCCCGCCCACGGGGTGGGCGGTAAGCGCCGCTTGCCGTGCCGGAGATCGGCGCGTCTGCGGGTGTCGACCGTCGTGCCCGGCAGCCGGTACGGGTCGATCGTGGGCCACAGCTCGTCGTTCCAGTGGGTGAGGTCGCCGGTGTAGAGGTAGGTCATGCCGTCGCCGGTGTGCCAGCCGTGCAGGTTCTCCCGGTTCATGGCCTCGGCCGCGCCGATCCGCTCCGAGCTCATCGCGATCGCGTAGGCCCAGGTGGGGCGGCGGTGCACGACCCGGTCCATGTCGGCGAAGACGTACGTGCCCGTCATGCGCGGGCCGACCGGCACCGACGGGTCCGCCAGCAGGGCCCTGGCCTCCGCGATGCTCGGCAGCGGCGCGAGCGTGTCGTAGGGGATGGCCTGGTTGCGGGTGAGCCAGCCCTTCACCAGCGGACGCCAGCGCTGGGCATAGCGCTCGGGCGCCGCCTCCAGCAGGTTGAGAACGGCCTCGACCGTCTTCTGCCCCGAGTGGTAGTCGCGGTGGCCCTGCACCGAGATCTGCCGGCCGCGTACGCAGTCCATCATCAGCCCGTCGAAGACGAACGGGATGAACGAGCGATCCACGATGTCGAAGACGTTCCCGATCCCGGTGATCTCCCACGGTGACCTCGCGAGCATGGCGATCAGCTTGGCCACGCTCTCCAGGTAGTCCACGCCGTAGCTGCCGTTGTAGGGGTACACGTCGTGCTGGATGAACGACCCGTCGCGGTAGAACCCGTCGCCCGGCCCCCTGGTCGGCCGCAGCAGGTCGGAGACCGCGTCCCTGGCCCGCTTGATCAGGCGCGCGTCGTGGGTGAGCAGTCCGCGCATCGCCACCGCCATGGCCTTGCCCGCCCGGTTGGCGCCGGTCTCGACGACGCCGGGGTGGCTGACGCGGCGCTCCGGGTCGGGGCACCAGCGGCGTAACGGGCGCAGCCAGCGCACGAGGCGGTCCTTGGGCAGGCCGTCGTACAGCAGGGCGCAGGTGTCGGTCAGCGCGCGGGGGACGCCGATCTCCCACCAGTACCAGTTGCTGCCCCGCCGGTCGAGCCCCTCGTGGTAGGCGTGCTCGTACAGGAAGTCCAGCGCGCTGACCGCGGTCTCGGCGACCTGCCCGTCCCGGTGCATGGCGGTGCCCGGCGTGGCCCAGCCCAGCGCCAGCGTGCGCATGCGGTTGTAGGCGCGGTTGAAGTTGCCCGTGCTGGGGTCCGCGAGCGGCAGGTCGGGCCACAGGCTCGGGCGGCCGGGGGTGGGCTTCAGCTTGCGCAGCACCGCGTAGGCCGAGCCCTCGACCGCCTGCGTCTTGTCGGTGTAGGCGGCGTTGTACGACCCGCCGGCCAGCATGCTCACCCACCGCTCACGCGCGGCGTCGAACGCGGCGGCGCCGACCGCCTCGGCCGGCCTCTCCCACAGGGCGAGGCCGGCTACGGCCGCGGCACCCAGCAGGGCGGACCGCCGGCTGAGGGGGTGGTGGGTCATGAACGCCTTTCCGCTGATCGGGCAAATCTCAGATGAAAGGATCATATGTCGAGGTGGTGCGGGTCCGGTGCGCCCGCAAGGGCTGAGGCGGCCCCCTCCCGGCGCGCACCGATGGCGGTGGACCTGGCGTCCGCACGACGCGTCCATGACTCCGCGAGTGAAGTCGACGAGGCTCTCGTGAAATCAGGAACCTCCTTGGCGAGCGTACGCGTCCGCCAGGTCACCGGCCTGGGGCCGAACGGCCGCGTCGGCCCGCCCAAACGGTTGAGAGCAGCCGTACCTAGGTGAGCGTTTCGTCCTCGCGCTGGCCCTGCACCGAGCGCATCATGACCTGCCGCGCGCGCGTGAGGTGTTCGCGAAGCTCTCTGATGCCCGCGTCGACGTCGCCCTTGACGGCGAACTCGAGGAGCCTGACGTGCTCCATCACCGAACGCTGGAGGTCGGAGACGGGCCGGATCGACAGCCTGAAGAGCACGGAGAAGGTGGGGCTGTACTGGTCCCAGAACGCCTCCAGCCGACCGTGTCCGGCGTTGCGGTAGTAGGTCTGGTGGAAGAGGAGGTCCGCTTCTCCGAAGAGGGCGATGTTCTGCGTGGCGGCCGCGTTCTCCATCGTCCGGATGGCCTCGCGCGCCGGGTCCCACCTGGAGTCGGGGCCCTCGGTGGTGGCGGCGCGTTCGAAGGCGAGCTGCTCCAGGGCGAGCCGGAGCGAGTAGAGCTCGTCGATGTCGGACGGGCTGAGGCCGACGACCAGGACGCCTCGCCGGCGGCCGTCGCGGACGAGCCGTTCGACGGTCAGCCGCTGGAGGGCTTCACGGACGGGGGCCCGGCTGACGTCGTACTCGTCGGCCAGCGCACCCTCGACGAGGTGCGTTCCTGCAGGTAGGACGCCGGTGATGATGCGGGCGCGGAGGTCGTCGGCGATCCTATCGCCCAACGATCCCTGTCGAATGGTCGCTGCTGTGGACATGCCTCTCCGTCGATCATGGGCCCCGGCTGGGTGATGGTCACATTCTGGCACAAGCTCTAGTGAGACCGTTGACGGTCGACCGTCGACCAAACATATACTCTCGGCACTCGCGGCTGTGAGCTGCGGCCCAGGAGCCGGATGTGGCGTGAACGAAGGAGCAACGATGGCCTGGAGAAAAATGACGCGGGCCGGCGCGGCCTGTGTCGGGGTCCTCGCGATGGCGGTGTCGATCGGCGCCTGCTCGTCCTCCGGCGGCTCCGGTGGGAAGGGCACGATCACCGTGTGGATGAAGAAGCAGTTGATCGACGGCCAGAACACCGCGTTCACCGACCGCGTCAAGGAATACGGCAAGGCGAAGAACGTCGACGTCAAGGTCGAGGTCATCGCCTACGAGGACTTCTACCCGAAGTGGGCCGCCGCGCTGGAGTCGGGGAACGTCCCGGACGTCTCGTTCTTCGGCTACCAGGAGATCGGGCAGTTCTACTCGCAGAAGGTGCTGCGTGACGTCACGTCCCTGGAAGGCAAGATCGAGCAGGCCAACGGGAAGATCTCGGACACGCTGAAGAAGCCGGTGACGTTCGGCGGGGCCATGTACGGGATTCCGGCGTGGTCCGAGACGCAGGTGCTGATCTACCGCAAGGACCTGCTGGAGGCCAAGGGCGTCACCGCCGCGCCCAAGACCTGGGACGAGTTCCGCGCCGACGCCGCGAAGGTGACGGACACGGGCAAGGGCGTCTACGGGGCCGGGATCGGCTACGGGCAGAAGAACAGCGACGCCGAGTTCTGGACCCGCGCGGTGGCCTGGTCGTACGGCGGCTCGCTCGACGCGGCCCCGCAGGAGGCCGCCGCCGCCCAGCCGGCCAACGTCCAGGCGGCGAACTTCATCAAGGGCGTCTTCGACGACCGCTCCGCCCCGCCGGACGCGCTGAACTGGGACGACGCCGGCAACAACCGCTCCTACCTGTCCGGGCAGTCGGCGATGGTGTTCAACGCCGGAAGCCTGCTCGCGACGCTGAGCAAGGAGGCGCCCGAGATCTACGCCAAGACCGGGGTCGCGCCGTTCCCCGCGGGCCCGAAGGGCGTGGTGGCGCCGGGGATCATGAACACCTTCGGCATCTTCTCCGCTGCCAAGAACCCGCAGGGCGCCGAGGACCTGATCTCCTTCCTCATGCAGAAGGACTGGTACGGCAAGTGGACCGATCTGGGTGCCCCGCTCGCCATCCCCGTCTACGACGCGATGCGTTCCGAGGGCGTGTGGGCCAAGGAGCCGAACAAGGCGTTCGCCGACTCCGTCAACGGCGCCACCTATCTGGGCTCGCCGAGCCAGTACAGCCCGGCCGCGGGTGAGATCTACAACAACCGCCTGGTGAACAAGACGTTCCAGGAAATGCTGATCAAGGGCGTGGGCGTCGAGACGGCTCTCGGGTCGCTCCGCAAGTCCGCCGACCAGTCATACGCCAAGTAGGGAGATACCCATGTCGCGCGCGGCGGTGTCGCGTCCCGCGGATGCCTCTTCACCCGAAGGCACCGCCTCGGCGCCCGTGGACCCCGGTCCGGGACGGACGGCCGGCCGCCGTCCGGACCGGACGGGGGGTGTCCTCGGCTACGTCTTCGTCTCCCCCATGATGTTCTACCTGCTGCTGATCATGGCGGTGCCCCTGCTGTGGGCCGTCTGGGTCAGCCTGACCGACAAGCGGGTGGGCGCGCCGGGCGAGTTCGTCGGCCTGGCCAACTACGGCGACCTCCTGACGGACGGCCTGTTCTGGCGGACCACCTGGAACACCCTCGTGTTCACGCTGGGCGCGGTCGTGCTCAAGGTCGTCTTCGGGCTCGCCATGGCGCTGGTCCTCAACGAGAAGTTCCGCGGTCGCGCCCTGTTCCGGGTGCTGCTGTTCCTCCCGTGGACGGTGCCCACGATCGTGTCCGTCTTCGCCTGGCAGTGGATGTTCTCCGACGTCGGCGGAGCGTTCAACGCGATCCTGCGGATGGTGGGCCTCGCGGACGCGCCGGTCCCGTGGCTGACCGACCCGCATCTCGCCATGGTGTCCGTGATCCTCGTGAACGTCTGGCGGGGGACGCCGTTCATCGGCATCGCGATCCTCGCAGGGCTGGCGGCCGTCTCCCAGGAGCAGTACGAAGCCGCCCGGGTCGACGGCGCGACCGCGTTCCAGCGCTTCTTCCACATCACCCTGCCGTCCGTCAGGAACGTCATGATGCTGGCCTCCGTCATCACGACCATCTGGACGCTGAACGACTTCGAGATCATCTGGCTGCTCACGCGCGGCGGCCCCGCCGACGCGACCCAGGTCTTCTCCACGCTCAGCTACACCCTGGGCTTCCAGAACCTCGACATCGCCAAGGCGACGACCATCTCCATCCTCTCCATCCCCCTGCTGGTCATCTTGATCAACTACGTGACCAAGCGGACCCTGAAGGACCAGGACTGACCATGCCCGTGTTGAAAAAGGTGTTCCTGTACGGGGTGCTGATCGTCATGACGACGATCGCCCTCTTCCCGATCTACTGGATGCTCAACACGTCCCTGAAGTCCAACGCGGAGATCTACCAGGTCAACCCGACGTTCTGGCCGGAACGGATCACCTTCGACTCCTACGTCACCCTCTTCGAGGGATCCTTCCCCCAGCAGATCGGCAACAGCTTCGTCGTCGGCCTGACCGTGTCGATCCTGTCGATCGTCGTCAGCGTGCTCGCCGCGTACGCAATCGCCCGGCTGAGGTTCCGCGGCCGGAAGGTGATCTCGAAGAGCGTGCTGTACGCGTACCTGATGCCCCGGGCCGCGCTGTTCATCCCGCTGTACATCCTCGTCTCCCAGCTGCGCCTGTCCGACTCGCTGTGGGCGCTGGTGCTCGTGTACCCCACGATCACGATCCCGTACGCGACGTGGATCCTGGTGCCCTACTTCGCCTCCGTACCGCTCGCGCTGGAGGAGGCGGCCATGGTCGACGGCGCCAGCCGGCTGCGCGCCATGTTCCGGGTCACCCTTCCCCTCTCGGCCCCCGCCATCGCGGCGACCCTCGTCTTCAGCTTCACCCTGTGCTGGAGCGAGTACCTCTACGGCCTCGTGATGATCAACTCGTCGGAGCGCAAGACCCTCCCGCTCGGGCTGGCGGACATGATCAACGGCGACGTCTTCGCCTGGGGTCCGCTCATGGGCGGCGCCGTCATCGCCACCCTGCCGATCGTCGCGCTCTATCTGGTGGCGAACCGCTGGATGGTCAGCGGCCTGGCCCTCGGCGGAGTGAAATGACCAGCCGGCCGGCCCCGACCGTCAGCATCGCCCAGCTGGAACGACGCGTCAGCCGCATCATCCTGGCGCTGGGCGGCGAGCCTGACATCGCCGCGGAGGTGGCGCGGCACCTGGTCCGCGCCGAGGCGTCCGGGCACGCCTCGCACGGCGTCCTGCGCCTGCCGCAGTACCGCGCGGAGGTCGCCCGGGGCGTCATCGTGCCCGCGGCCCGGCCCAAGATCGTCCATGACGGCGGGGCGACCGCGGTGGTCGACGCGCACCACGGGTTCGGGCACTACTCCACCGCCTTCGCCACCGCGCTCCTCGCCGATCGCGCGACGGAGCACGGCATCGCCGCGGTGGCGGTCCGCCGGACCACGCACATCGGCCGGCTCGGGGAGTACAGCGAGCGGCTCAACGCCCGCGGGCTGCTGTCGATCATCACGGTCGGGGCGGCCGGGCCGGGGATCGGCTCGATGGCCCCCTTCCGCACGAAGTCCGGTCCGCATCTGAACTCCAACCCCTTCGCCCTCGCGTTCCCCGCGGCCCGGCACGACTTCGTCTTCGACGGCTCCATGTCCAACATCGCCGAAGGGAAGGTGCACGCGGCACGGGACCGCGGCGTGAGCCTGCCGGAGGGCGCCATCCTGGACGCCGAGGGAAAGCCGTCGACCCACCCCGGCGACTTCTACGACGGCGGGACCCTGACCCCGCTCGGCGGTGACCTGGCCGGTCACAAGGGGTACGGCCTGGCCCTCGCGGCGGCCCTCCTCGGTGGGCTCGCCCACGCCGACGGCTCCAGCCCGGATGTCACCGGCATCGCCGCCACGGCCGCCGCGCGGCCCGACGCCCCCCGCATCGGCGGCACCACCCTCCTCGCCGTCGACCCCCGCTCGTTCGGCAGCCGGGCCGAAAGCTACAGCAAGACCGTGGGCCAGGTGCTCGACGCCTTCCGCGACTCCGGGGCTATGGTCCCCGGCGACTTCGAGGCCGACCGGCGCGGAGACGGCGAGCACCTGACCTTGGAGAGCCGCACCGAGCAGACGCTCGCGCGGCTCGAAGCAGACCTGGGAGACCTCCTTGACCATTCCTGACACGCACTCGACCCAGCCCTCCGTCGGAGCCGGCCGGACCGTGATCGTCGGCCCGGTTCGCTACCAGGAGCTGTGCGGCGACGGCCGGCGGCTGCTCCTCGACGCCGGCTTCACCCTCGTGGAGAACGAGACGTCCATCCCGTGGACCGCCGACGACCTCGCGCCGCTGATGCCCGGCGCCGACGCCGTCGTGTGCGGCGTCGAGGAGTACACCCGGCAGATGATCGAGATCGCGCCGAAACTGCGCGTCATCTCGCGCCTGGGGGTCGGGCTCGACAACATCGATCTCGACGTCGCGCGGGCGCACGGGGTCGACGTCGTCAACGCCCCCGGCGGCAACGCCGCCGCCGTCGCCGAGCTCGCGATCGGGCTGATGCTCGCCGTGCTCCGCAAGATCCACCTGATGAACCGCGACATCAGGCTCGGGCAGTGGGACCGCTACGTCGGCAGCGAACTCGCCGGCAAGACCGTGGGGCTCGTCGGATTCGGCGCCACCGCCCGGCTCCTGGCCACCCGGCTGCGCGGCTTCGAGGTCACCGTGGAAGCCTACGACCCGGCGCCGGACCAGCGCGCGGCCGACGAGCTCGGCGTCACCCTGCGCCCCCTGGACGAGGTCGTCCGGCGGGCCGACATCCTGAGCCTGCACGCGCCGCACACGCCGAAGACCTACCACCTCGTCGGCTCCGACGCGCTGGCGGCCATGCGCCCCGGCGCGATCCTGATCAACACCAGCAGGGGCGCGCTGGTCGACGAGGACGCGCTGGCGTCCGCCCTCAAGGAGGGGCGGCTGGCCGGAGCCGGCCTCGACGTGTTCGAGACCGAACCCGTCTCCGCCGCCAACCCCCTGCTCGGCCTGGACACCGTCGTGGCGACCACGCACGCCGCCGCGGACAGCAGGGAGGCGTACGAACGCATCGGCCTGTCGTCCGCCCGAGCCATCATCGACGTCTTCTCCGGGCGCACGCCACCCACCCTCGCGAACTAGCCGCCGCGAACCACCCTCACCTCACAGGAGCCCACCATGACCCGCCGCGACATCATCACCGCGGTCCCCGTCGCCTTCCACCAGGACGGCCGCCTCGACATGGACGGCTCACGCGCCATCCTGCGCTACGTCGCCGCCTCCGGCAACGAAGGCGCGTTCGTCGTCGGCACGACCGGCGAATTCCCCTCCCTCTCCCTGGCCGAGCGCGGCGAACTGGTCGCCGCGAGCGTCGAGGAGCTCGCGCCGCACATGAGGGTGATCGCCCACGTGGGCGCTTCGAGCCTGTACGAGACGCTCGCCCTCATGGACCAGGCGCGCGCCGCCGGCGCGACCGAGGTCGCCGCCATCACCCCGTACTACCTCCCCACCACCGAGTCGGCCCTTCTCGACTTCTTCACCGCGGTCTCCGACGCCGCCGACGGCCTCGACGTCTACGTGTACGTCTACCGCAAGCGCACCGGGAACTTCATCGAGTCCGCGCTCATGGCGAAGATCGCGGCCCTGCCGAACATCGTGGGCGCCAAGGTCAGCGAGGAGCCGCTGGCGCAGATCGCCGCGTACCGCGAAGTGGTCCCCGCGAACTTCACCCTCTACACCGGCGCGGACAGCGAACTCGGGCGCGCCGCCGACTTCGGCGCGCAGGGCGTGGTCTCCGGGGTGAGCTCGGTGCTGCCCAAGCCGTTCCGCGCGCTGGCCTCCGCCGCGGACTCCGGCGACGCCCAGGCGCTCGAGCGGGCGCAGCAGGCCGTCGACGACGTCGTGGACGCCGTCGCCGGTGACATGGCCCGGATGAAGGCGGTCTACGGCCTGCTCGGCATCCCCGCGGGCACCACCCGCATGGCCATCGAACCCCCCTCCCCCGAGGTGCTGGCGAACCTGGCCCGCGTCGTCGAACTGTACGGCTGACCGTTCCGGCGCCCCTGCGGGCGTCCGCAAACTAGTAGTATTTATTGTCATATTCATATTACCGTGCGCTCGGTCACGCTGGTTCCCGTGCGCCGGGCGGGGCACCGCCCGGCGCCGCCCGCGTCCCGGAGGTCTAGCGTCCGGCCTGCTCCCCGTGCACCTTCTTGGCCAGGTCGACGTCCGCGATGGAGCGCTCGATGAGCGCCCGCATCGCGGCCTCGGCCCCCTTCGGCCGCTGCCGGCGCACGGCCAGCAGCACCTCGGCGTGCTTGTCGGTGGACTCGCTGGTGAGCGTCGTGTGCACGAACTGGTCGCGCAGCCGCAGCCCGGCCTCGATCGCGGTGGCCATCTGCGCCATCAGCTCGTTGTGGGCGGCGCGCAGCAGGGCGTGGTGGAAGGCCAGGTCGGCCTCCACCTGTTCGCCGGCCGGCCGGCCCACGGCCTCTCGCATGGCGGTGAGGGCGTCCTCCAGATCGGCCAGGTCGCGATCGGTGCGGCGCAGGGCCGCCATGCGGGCCACCGCCGGCTCGACGGTCAGCCGCACCTCCCCCAGTTCGTCCAGGAATCGCTCGTCCACCCGGTCGGCGAAGCGCCAGCGCAGCACGTCGGCGTCGAGCAGCGCCCACTGCTCGCGCGGCGCGACGAACGTGCCGCGCCGAGGCCGGGCGCCCACCAGGCCCTTGGCGGCCAGCACGCGCAGCGCCTCCCGGACGGCGGTCCTGCTCACCCCGAACCGTTCCTGCAGCGCCGCCACGTCGAGATCCTCGTCAGGCGCGATGTCGCCGGTGACGATGGCCGCGCCGAGACTGCTGACCACCCGGTCGTGCGCACCGGATCTCCCGATCTCCGTCATGGCGGAATCATGCCATATCCGCACCCCTGACCGCCGTTCCCATAGATCACCCACGTTACCCATGAAGCATACTAGTGTAAAAAGTAATCATACTTATTATTGACATCGACGAGGTGGGGCGGCATCCTGCTCGTCAAGTCCCGTATCCGGGCAGATCAATCCCCCCACTGAAGGAGTCGACGATGAGCGACGTGACGCGGCGGACATTCCTGCGCCGAACCGGCCTGATCGGCGGTGGCCTGCTCGCCGCGCCGGTGCTCGGCGCCTGCGGCGGTGGATCGAGCGGCGGTGGTCCGGCGGTGAAGTCGGGCGCCGTGACGATCAACTTCTGGACCCACGACCCGGGCTACGTGAAGACCTTCACCGAGTCCGCCAAGCGGCTCACCGACGCTCCGAACGGGGCCTTCGACTACACCCTGAAGGTCACCCAGGCCGACAGCGAGGCCCTGGTCACCAGGATGATCTCGCAGGGCGCGGCCGGCACCGGCACCCCGGAGATGATCGGCATCGTGATCAGCGTCTTCCCCCGGGTCATGACCGCCGGCATCGGCAAGCAGCTGCTGCTCGACCTGGACGGCGTCGTCGCCCCGGTCAAGGACGACCTGCTGCGGACCGCCCCGTACACCATCGACGGCAAGCTGTACGCCCTGGAGTCCGACACCTGCCTGAGCGTCCTGTACTACCGCGAGGACGAGTTCAAGAAGAACGGCATCCCCGAGGACGTCGCCACGTGGGAGGAGCTGGCGGAGATCGGCGCCCGCCTGCACAAGAAGACCGGCCAGTCGCTCGGCACGGTCGCCACCGGCGACAACACCTCCATCACCAACGCGTTCCTGCAGCTGCTGCTGCAGCGCGGCGGCGGCTACTTCGACCAGGGCGGCAACCTCGTCCTGGACTCCCCCGAAGCCGTCGAAGTGCTCGACTTCATGGCCAAGGGCGTGGCCAGCGGTTTCCTGCTGGCCCTGCCCGACCCGTACGGCGCCCCCAACACCGCCGCGCTCAAGAACGGCAAGCTCATCTCCACCGTGATGCCGAACTGGTACAACGTCTACGGCTTGCAGGCCAACGTGCCCGAGCAGAAGGGCAGGTGGCGCATCCGCAACCTGCCCCGCTTCGCCGGCGGCGGCCACCTCGCCTCCGCGCTCGGCGGCACCGGCTTCGCCGTGCTCAAGGACAAGCCCGCCACCGCGGCCGCCACCGAGCTGCTCAAGCAGACGTACCTGACCAGGGAGGGCCAGCTGCTGCGCTTCCAGCAGGGCGGCTTCCTGCCCACGCTCAAGTCGCTGTACCAGGACAAGGAGTTCCTCGGCACCGAGGACGCCTACCTGGGCGGGCAGCGCCTGTTCGACGTCTACACCCCCGCCTCGCAGGACAGCCCGACCTTCTACCAGCACCCCCAGCTCAACGTGCTCATCGAGGCGCTGGGCGGCCCCATGCTGGAGACGCTGCAGGGCAAGAAGAAGGCCGCCGACGCGATCAAGGAGGCGGTGGCCGCCTTCAACAGCAAGAAGGCGAACTGAGGTGCCGGCTCTCACGCAGCGGCGGGCGCTGGCGCCCTACGCCTTCATCTCCCCGTTCTACCTGCTGTACGCGCTGTTCCTGCTGGTCCCGATCGGCATCGGCGGCTACCTGAGCCTGACCGAGTGGGCCGGGCTCGGCACGCCGCTGTGGGTGGGGCTCGACAACTACACCCGGCTGTTCGGCGACGACAGTTTCCTGCGCGCGGTCGTCAACACCGTCCTGTACGTGCTGTTCTCCGTCTGCGTCGTGGTGCCGGTCGCGCTGCTGATCGCCCAGGCGCTCAACGTACGCGGGCTGCGGGGCCGGGACTTCTTCCGGTTGACGTTCTTCATGCCCGTGGTGCTGTCGCCGATCATCATCGCGCTGGTCTTCACGCTGTTCTACGACCGTGAATACGGCCTGCTCAACGCCGCGCTGCGCGGCTTCTTCGGGTGGGGCGGCATCGACTGGCTGGGCGAGCCCTCCTGGGCCAAGGTCAGCGTGATGCTCCTGGTGCTGTGGCGCTGGACCGGCTACCTGACGATCTTCTTCCTGGCCGGGCTGAAGAACATCCCGCGCGAGCTGTACGAGGCCGCCGCCATCGACGGCGCCGGCCGCCTGCACAGCTTCTTCAACGTCACCCTGCCCATGCTCAGGCCGGTCACCGCGTTCGTCGCCGTCACCGTCATGGTCGGCACCGCGCAGATCCTGGAGGAACCCATGCTGCTGACCAAGGGCGGCCCGGGAGAGGCGACGTTGTCGGTGGCCATGTTCATCTACCGCGAGGCGTTCACCCGCCAGCAACTCGGCTACGCGGCCGCCGCCGGCGTCGTCATGTTCGTCATCGTCTTCCTGATCGGGCGCACCGCCAACGCGGTCTTCGGGGTGGGGAGGGAGAAATGAGCGCCTCGCACGCCAGGCGCGTCCGGGCCAGGCCCGCCCGCCGCCGGCCCGGACTCGTGTACACGCTGCTCGCCGCGCTGGTGGTGGTGTTCGCCCTGCCGCTGCTGTGGGCGCTCAGCTCGTCGTTCAAGCGCCGGGGCGACATCTTCGTCTACCCGCCGCAGCCGCTGCCCTCCCCGTTCACGCTGGAGAACTACGCGCGGCTGCTGGAGACGCAGCCGTTCTGGGGCTGGTTCGCGACCAGCACCGTCGTGGCCGTGGTGTCCACCGCGGTGTCGGTGTTCGTGTGCTCGCTGGCCGGGTTCGCCTTCGCCAAGTACCGCTTCCGCGGCAAGCGGCTGCTCTTCGACATCATGTTCAGCTCCATGGCCGTGCCGTTCGCGGTGATCGTCGTGCCCTTGTTCGTCATGCTCATCAAGGCCGGCGTCACCGACGTCTACTTCAGCCTGATCGTGCCGTGGGTCGCCCCCGCGTTCGGGATCTTCATGATGCGCCAGTACGCCGAGCAGGCCGTGCCCGACTCGGTGCTGGAGGCCGCCCGCATCGACGGCGCCTCGGAGTTCGGGCTGTTCACCCGCGTGGTGCTGCCCCTGCTGCGCCCCGCCCTGGGCGCGCTGGCCGTGTGGAGCTTCCTCAACAGCTACAACAGCTTCTTCTGGCCGCTCATCGTGGTCTCCGATCCCGCCCAGTACACCCTGCCGCTGGGCATCCAGGCGCTGTACGGCGCCGAGAGCCGCCAGGTCGACCTGGTGCTGGCCGGCAGCGTGCTGGCCGCCATCCCGAGCCTGGTCATGTTCATGCTGCTGCGCAAGCAGTTGCTCGACGGCCTGACGGCCGGGGCCGTCAAATCCTGAGGAGCCGACCTTTGTCCGAACTGACCATCTCGCTCTGGGACTTCACCTGGTACACCAGGACCGGCCCCGGCGAACCCTTCGAGGACCTGGACCGCGCCTTCGCCGACGCCGTCGCGCGCGGCTACAACACCGTGCGGATCTGCGCCATGCCGTACCTGCTGTTCGGGTCCGGGCTGGACACCTCCGCGCTGACCTTCGCCCCCTTCGGCCGCGGTTACGGCCTGCGCACCCGCTGGTACGACGTGCGCGAGAGCGCGACGATCGACGGCCGCGCCCACCTGCTGGCGCTGTTCCAGGCCGCCCGCCGGCACGGCTGCCGGGTGATCGTCTCCTCCTGGGAGTACCAGCAGAGCTCCAGCTTCCTGAGCGATCCGGCCTGGTACGAGGCGCTGCGGGCGGTTCCCGCCGACCGTCGCGCCCACGCGCTCGCCCGGGCGCTGGCCGACCTGGTCGACTTCGTGGCCGGGCACGGCCTGGCCGAGCGGATCGCGTTCGTCGAACTGCACAACGAGATCCAGTCCACCTGGCTCACCGAAGCGCTCGCGCCCGGCGAGCCCCGGGTGCTCGGCCTGCGACCGTACCTGGAGCGGGCCGTCGACACGTTCAAGGAGCGGCATCCGGACACGCCCGTGACCGTGAACTACGCCCGGGTGCCGCATGCCGAGATGCGCGGCATCCCGGGGAACGTCGACGTCGCCGTCTTCCACCCCTACGTCTACGGGGTGCTGGACGAGCTCATCGAGACCTTCGCGCTGCGCGACACCTCGGTGCCGTTCCCGCAGGAGCGCGCCCGGCGGGAACTGCTGCGCCCGGACGCCCCCGACCTGGAGGACTGGCGTCCCGAGCAGGCCTGGCGGAGCGCGGCCACGGTGGTCCCGGCCCGCGAGGTCTATCTGCACGACTGGTGCGACCCCGCCCGGTTCGACCGCTGGTTGTACGACCGGTACGCCGTCTACCGCTACGGCATGGCCGAGAGACTGCGCCTGTGGATCGAGGTGGCCGCCGACTGGGCCGCCGCCCGCGGTCTTCCCCTGGTGTTCGGCGAGGGCTGGGTCGGGTACACGCCGCTGCACGGCACGTTCGAGGAGGGCACGGTGGGAGCGGAGATCTGCCTCCAGGCCGTCGCGCACGCCCGCCGGGTCGACGCGTGGGGCACCGTCGTGTGCTCCAACGCCGCTCCCCAGCACCCCATGTGGGCCGACGTCGAGCTGCAGCGTCGCGCCAACGCCCTGTTCACCGGAGGCCGCTGATGGGTCGCTTCGCCGGCAAGGTGGCCCTGGTCACCGGCGCCGCGTCCGGCATCGGCGCCGCCACGGCCACCCGGCTGGCCGCCGAGGGCGCGCACGTGCTGCTCGCCGACGTGGCCGACGAGCGCGGCGAGCGCCTGGCCGGCTCCCTCGGGGGCACCTACCTGCACCTCGACGTCGCCTCGGCCGCCGACTGGGCCGCCGCCCATGAGACGGTGACGGGTCGCTTCGGGCGTCTGGACGTCCTGCACTGCAACGGTCCCGGACGCGTCGTCCCCGCCCGCCCGGCGCACCAGCTGCCCGAGGCCGACTGGGACCTGCAGATCGACGTGGTGCTGAAAGCGGCCTACCTGGCGGCCCGCTCCTTCTGCCCGCTGCTGGCCGAGACCTCCGGGGCCCTGGTGATCACCTCGTCGGTGCACGCGAGGACCGGGATCCCCGGCTGCGCCCCGTACGCCGCCGCCAAGGGCGGGCTGGAGTCCCTGACCCGGCAGCTCGCCGTCGAGTACGCCCCCCGCGTACGGGTCAACGCGGTCGTCCCCGGCCCCGTCATGAGCCCCGCCTGGGACGGCATCGGCGAGGAAGGACGCGCGGCCACCATCGCCGAGACCCCCGCCGGCCGCTTCGGCACCCCCGAAGAGGTGGCCGCCGCCGTCGCCTTCCTCGCCGCGCCGGAGGCCTCGTTCGTCACCGGCGCCTGCCTGACCGTCGACGGCGGCTGGAGCATCTCCACCACCTCCTCCTAGAACGGACCCCCATGAAGATCGTGTCCATGGACACCTTTCTCGTCCCGCCGCGCTGGCTGTTCCTGCGCGTGCGCACCGACGAGGGCATCACCGGCTGGGGCGAGCCGGTCGTCGAAGGACGGGCGGAAACCGTGCGCGCAGCCGTGGCCGAGCTGGCCGACCACCTGATCGGCGCGGACCCGCTGCGCATCGAGGACCACTGGCAGGTCCTCACCAAGGGCGGCTTCTACCGGGGCGGCCCGGTGCTGTCCAGCGCGGTCGCCGGCATCGACCAGGCATTGTGGGACATCGCCGGCAAGGCGGCCGGGCTGCCCGTGCACGCCCTGCTCGGCGGGCCGGTGCGCGAGCGGGTGCGCATGTACGCCTGGATCGGCGGCGACCGTCCCACGGAGGTGGCCGACCTGGCGGCGGCGCAGATCGAGGCGGGGTTCACCGCCGTCAAGATGAACGGCTCGGCCGAGCTGACCGCCATCGACACCCCCGCCCGCACCATGGAGGTCGTCGAGCGCGTCGCCGCCGTGCGCGCGGCCATCGGCCCCGGCCATGACCTGGTCGTGGACCTGCACGGCCGCGCCTCCACCGCCATGGCCCGGCGGTTGCTGCCGCTGCTGGAGCCGTACCTGCCGCTCTTCGTGGAGGAGGCGGTGCTGCCCGAGCACTCGCGCAACCTGGTCGCCCTCGCCGCGGGCACCTCGATCCCGCTCGCGACCGGCGAGCGCCTGTACTCGCGCTGGGACTTCCGCGACGTCATCGGGCACGGTATCGCGGTGGCCCAGCCCGACGTGAGCCACGCCGGCGGAATTTCGGAGGTCCGCCGGATCGCCGCGATGGCCGAGACCTACGACGTGGCCATGGCCCCGCACTGCCCGCTCGGCCCCATCGCGCTGGCCGCCAGCCTGCAACTCGCCTTCGCCGTCCCCAACTTCCTCATCCAGGAGCAGAGCGTCGGCATCCACTACAACCAGGGCAACGACGTCCTGGACTACCTCGTCGATCCCGGCCCGCTGACCTTCACCGCCGGGTACGCCGCCCGCACCGTCCGCCCCGGACTCGGCATCGAGATCGACGAGGCCGAGGTGGAGCGGATGGCCCGGCAGGGCCACCACTGGCGCACCCCGCTCTGGCGGCACCCCGACGGCTCCTTCGCCGAGTGGTGACGCGACATCACGACCTCCGCCATCCCACGAGAAGGAGCCCTTCATGAGACATCCACGGGCGATCATCGCTTGTTTGACCACCATGGTGCTGTTACTCGCCGCGTCACCCGCCACGCCCGCCGCCGCGCAGCACCGGTTCCTCAAGGGAGGTGACATCACCATGCTCAACTGGGTCGAGGACAGCGGCGGCGTCTACCGCGACGCCGACGGCCGCCGCCGCGACCCGCTGGACATCATGCGCGACAACGGCGTCAACCTCGTCCGCCTGCGCCTGTACAACGACACCGGCCCCGACCACCCGCGCATCGGCTACCCCGACGACCACCTGCCCGACGGCTACCAGGACGAGAACGACATGCTCGACCTGGCCCGCCGGGCCGCCGCCTGCGGCATGCGGATCCAGCTCACCTTCCACTACAGCGACTACTGGTCCAACGGCGCCATCCAGGACATCCCCAAGGACTGGCGGCAGGTCACCGCGCTGCCGGAAGAACAGGCCGTCACCGCGCTGGAGAGTTACGTCCACGACTACACCAAGCGCGTCCTGCGGCGGATGAAGGCCCAGGGCACCACCCCGCAGTTCGTCTCCCTCGGCAACGAGATCCAGGGCGGGATCCTCTTTCCGTACGGGAAGTCCTACGGCCAGAGCGACCCCTTCGCCAAGCTGGGCCGCTTCCTCAAGGCCGGGTACCGCGCGGTCAAGGAGGTGTCCCCGTCCACCCAGGTCATCCTCCACCTGGACGACGCCGGCAACGACGGCAAGTACGAGTGGTACTTCGGCGAGCTGGACAGGCAAGGAGTGCCCTACGACGTCATCGGCGCCTCCTACTACCCGTACTGGACGCAGAAGGACATCCCCACGGTCCTGGGGTTCTTCGACCGGATCAGCGCCCGCTTCGGCAAGAAGATCATGGTGATGGAGACCGGCGTCAACTGGAACCCGGTCACCCACGACGGCGTCGAAGGCCAGCTCATGGACAACGGCCCCGTTCCCTACCCCGAGACGCCGCAGGGCCAGCACGACTTCCTCAGCGCGCTGTTCGCCGGGCTCAAGAGCGTCCGCGACGGCGCCGTCCTCGGCGACCTGTACTGGGACCCGGTGATGATCCCCGCACCTGGGGTGGGCTGGCAGGTGGGCGGGCCGAACGTGGTCAGCAACACCACGCTGTTCGACTTCCGGGGCCGGGCGCTCCCCGCGCTGAAGGCCTTCAAGAACAGCTGACGGCCGCGCTCCCGGCCAACCAGGTCAGCGTCGGCCGCCGCCGTCCGGGCTGGGCACCCCGGGCCTGGTGAGGCTTTCGGGTCTGACGATCCGGTCGTAGAGGTCCTCCGCGATGCCGCACTGGAGTGCGGCATCGCGGAGCGGGAGGTCGTTGTCCAGCGCGTGGTGGGCGATGCGGGCGGCCTGGTCGTAGCCCACGACGGGGCTGAGCGCGGTCACCATCATGATCGAGTGGTCGATGTAGTGGCGCAGCCTTTCGGTGTTGAGCTTGGCCCCTTCGACCAGGTAGGTGCGGAAGTGATCCATCATGTCGGCCAGGATTCGCGCCGAATGCAGGACGTTCTTGATGATGACCGGGCGGAAGGCGTTCAGCTCGAAGTTGCCCTCGGCGCCGGCCATCGAGACGGCGGTGTCGTTGCCGGCCACCTGGATGGCGACCATCAGCATGGCCTCGGCCTGGGTCGGGTTGACCTTGCCGGGCATGATCGACGAGCCGGGCTCGTTGGCCGGCAGGATCAGCTCGTGCAGGCCGGTACGCGGCCCGGAGCCGAGCCAGCGCAGGTCGTTGGCGAACTTGAACAGCGGCACGGCCAGGGCGCGCAGCGCCGCCGAGGCCCGTACCAGGTCGTCGCAGGAGGCCTGGGCGGCGAACTTGCTCGGCGCGCTGACGAAGGGGCGCCCCGTGAGCCCGGCGATCTGCTCGGCCACCTCCTCGCCGAACCCCGGCGGCGCGTTCAGCCCGGTGCCGACCGCGGTGCCGCCGATGGCCAGCCGGTACAGCCCGATGCGGGTGCGTTCGAGATGGTCGATGGCGTCGCCGAGCTGGGCGACGTAGCCCGACCACTCCTGGCCGACGGTCAGCGGCGTGGCGTCCTCCAGATGGGTACGCCCGATCTTGACCTCGTGCTCCCACCGCCGGCTCTTGGCCGCGGCGCTCTCGCGCAGCCGGGTCACGGCGGGCAGCACGTGGTCGTCGACGGCCTCCGCGGCGGCGATGTGCATGGCGGTGATGAAGGTGTCGTTGGACGACTGGCCCATGTTCACGTGGTCGTTCGGGTGGACGGGGTCCTTGCTGCCCAGCCTCCCGCCGACGAGCTGGATCGCCCGGTTGGAGATCACCTCGTTGACGTTCATGTTCGACTGGGTGCCCGAGCCGGTCTGCCACACGTACAGCGGGAACTCACTGTCCAGCTCGCCGCTGATGACCTCGTCGGCGACCCGGCTGATCAGGTCGGCCTGCCAGCGGGGCAGCCGGCCGGCGCGGGCGTTGACGATCGCGGCGGCCTTCTTGATGTAGCCGTAGGCGCGGTAGACGGCCTTGGGCATGCGGTCGTCGCCGATGCTGAAGTGGATCAGCGACCGCTGGGTCTGCGCGCCCCAGTAGTGCTCGGCCGGGACCTCCACCTCGCCGAGCGAGTCGTTCTCCGTCCGGGTGCCGGTGGCCCGCAGCCCGATCGGCACCTCACGGACCCGCGGCGCGGTCACAGCCCGTTCCCGTGGACGCGGCGGTAGGCGGGCCGCCACATGCTCTCCAGGACCCGCTGCACGGTGTCGCGCAGGTCGACGCGGGCCAGGTGTTCCTCGGCGGCCCGGTTCGCGACGGCGACGGCGACGGTGGCGGAGACTTCGCGCAGGTTGTCCACCTGGGGCAGCAGGGACGCGCCCGGGGCGGAGACGTCGACCATGTCGCCGACCGCCTCGGCGGCGGCCTGCAGCATGCCGGGGCTGACCCGGCGGGCCCGCGCGACCACCACGCCCAGCCCCAGCCCCGGGTAGAGCAGGGCGTTGTTGGCCTGGCCGATGGCATGGGTGACGCCCTTGTACGTGATCGGCTCGATCGGGATGCCGGTGGCGATCAGGGCCCGGCCGTCGCTCCAGCGGATCAGGTCGGCGGGCATGGCCTCGATGCGCTCGGTCGGGTTGGAGATCGGGAAGATGATCGGGCGGTCCACGCCCGCCGCCATGGTGCGCACGATCTTCTCGGTGAACGCGCCGTGCGCGGTGGAGGTGCCCAGCAGCATGGTCGGCTTGACGCGCTCGACGACCTCGGCCAGCGAGATGCCGTGCCCGTCGCGGGCCCAGCCGGCGACCTCGTCCGGCGGGCGGGCGTAAGACCGCTGGTAGTCGCGCAGGTCCGTCATGTCGTCGGTGAGCAGGCCCTGCTTGTCGATCGGCCAGATCCGCCGGGTCGCGGTGTCGAGGTCCAGGCCGTCGCGGACCATCGCGTCGCGCAGCTGGTCGGCGATGCCGATGCCGGCGGTGCCCGCGCCGAAGATGACGATCCGCTGCTCGCGCATGGGGGTCCGGGACACCCGGACGGCGCTGAGCATGGCGGCCAGCACGATGGCGCCGGTGCCCTGCATGTCGTCGTTGAAGGTGCAGACGCGGCCGGTGTACTTCTCCAGGATCCGGCGGGCGTTGGACGGGCCGAAGTCCTCCCAGTGCAGCAGGGCGCCGGGGAACATCCGGGTGGCGGTGGTGACGTAGGCGTCGATGAAGTCGTCGTAGCGCTTCCCGCGTACCCGCGCGTGCCGGTTGCCGACGTAGGCCGGGTCGTTCAGCAGCGCCTCGTTGTCGGTGCCCACGTCCAGGGCGACCGGGATGACGCGGGCGGGGTCGATGCCCGCGGCGGCGGTGTAGACGGCCAGCTTGCCGGTGGCGATGCCGATGCCGCCGCCCACCCCCCAGTCGCCGATTCCCAGGATCTCCTCTGCATCGGAGGCGACGATCAGGTCGACGTCGTCCGGGCCCAGCCCGGTGTTCGTCAACGCCCGCTCGATCCCGGCGGGGTCCTCGACGGACAGGTAGACGCCCCTCGGGCGGCGGTACTCGTGGCTGTAGCCCTTGATCGCCGCGGCGACGGTCGGGTCGTACACGACGGGCAGCATCTCCCGCAGATGATCGACCAGCAGCCGGTAGTAGAGCACCTCGTTGCGGTCCCGCAGCGCCTCCAGGTAGACGTTCTTGAGCAGGTCGCTCGGCTGCGCACGGTACTGCAGGTACATCCGGCGCACCTGCTCGTCCAGCGACTCGACCGCCGTTGGCAGCAGGCCTTCCAGGCCCAGCTCGGCGCGCTCCTCCGGTGAGAACGCCGTGTCCTTGTTCAGCAGCGGCTCGTGCAGCACCGCCTGGCCCCGCAGGGACGTCACGTAACTCCCGTCCGGCTGTTCGGCGAACATGAAGCTCACCAGATCCGGCTTCCTCTTCCCCGGTGACATCGTCGGCATCCCCCTGTCAGCACAGCGCCGGTCACGGCTGAGCCGCTCCTGTCGCGGATGCTGCCCCGGCCAGGCCGGTGGACGCCGAGCCGCGCCTCATGAATGCCTCAAATCACAACAAATCAGCGGCAGCGATCGGGGTGCCCAGATGTTCATCAATGAGACTTTTGTGCGTTATGTCGCACCCGTCCCCGTTCGGCAGGATCTAAGGGTGACAACCGATCAAGAGCGCCGCGGCCTCGACAGGGGACGGTTCCTGTGGGAGTTCGTCAGGTCTCCCCTGCGGACGGCTTCGGCGGTGCCGAGCTCGGCGTGGCTGGCCGAGCGGATGGTGGTGGGGATCCCGGAGCGCGGGGAGCCGGTGGTGGTGGAGCTCGGCGCGGGGACGGGCGCCTTCACCTCCGCCGTCCAGCGGCGGCTGGCCGGCCGGGGCAGGCACGTCGTGGTCGAGCTCAACGACCGGTTCGCCGCGGGGATCGCGCGGGCGTACCCGTCGGTCGAAGTGATCTGCGAGGACGCCGTGCGGCTGCCCGAGCTGCTCGCCGAGCGCGGCGTCGGGCCGGCGGACGCCATCGTCAGCGGCCTGCCGTGGGTCGCCTACGCCGGCGAGCCTCCCCTGATCGAGTCGGTCCCCCGGGCGCTCGCCTCCTCCGGGGTCTACACGCAGTTCGCCTACAACTGGACCCGCTGGGCGCCTCCGGCCAGGCATCTGCTCGACGGCCTGCGGACGGAGTTCGAAGAGGTCATGACGAGCCGGACCGTCTGGCGCAACCTGCCGCCCGCGGTGGTCTACCTCGCCCGCCGCCCCCGGCGGGTGTGAACGGCTCCCGGGTCAGCTCCACCAGCCTCCGACGACCTCGACGCCCTCACGCTCCAGGGCCTCGTGCCACACCGGGTCACGCAGCAGCCGCGCCTCCCAGGTCCGCACGATGCCGTCCGGTCCCGTGACCGCGTCCTCGCGGGACGGGTGCAGGAACAGCTCGCTCGTGCCCTCGGGGAGGGCCGCGAGCCGGCGGAGGTAGTCGTCCCGCAGCCGCTCGTAGCCGCCGAGCTCGTGTGCCGTGCGCCGGTTGGTCGCGATCGTCTCCGGGATGGCCACGCCGAGCGCGTCGGCGAGCGCGACGGCCTGCTCATGCGCCGCCGCGAGCTGCGGC
This sequence comes from Nonomuraea sp. NPDC050153, assembly GCF_044460125.1. NCBI lineage: Bacteria > Bacillati > Actinomycetota > Actinomycetes > Streptosporangiales > Streptosporangiaceae > Nonomuraea > Nonomuraea sp. NPDC050153. Next base: position 168,430 of record NZ_JBITJQ010000011.1, on the reverse strand, counting down.
GGGAGCGGCCCGCCCAGGTACGGTTCAGGGTCGCGGGGCAGCCGGAAGGCGAGGCCGTGGCGCGCGCACCACTCGAGCGTCTGGGCCAGCCACGATCTGCCGTGCAGCCCGTAGAGGGTGCCGGCGTGGGAGTCGGCCGCCTCGGGCACGAGGCCCCGGTCGCGCATCCAGCGCAGCTGCGCGTCCGCCTCCCGTACGACGTCCCCGGCCTCGCCGCGGGCTCCGAGGACGAACGGATCGTCGCTCAACGTCCCGTCCGGATCGACGAGGCTCGCCGCGCCGTCGAGCGGCCGCCAGCGCGGGACCCCGCGCTCGCTCGTGAGCGTCACGTGCAGCCGCGGCAGGACGCCGAGCCCCCGGACCCGGTCCGCGGCTCGCTGCCCGGCCGGCGAGACGCAGATGAGCGTCGTCGCGCTGACGTGGCCCTCGGCGAGCAGCGCGACGATGACCTCGGTCGTCCCGGGCTCCCGGCCGAGATCGTCGGCCGTGATCACGACCCGGCGGGTCACCGGGGGCGCTCCGCGGCGGGCTCGTCCACGGGACCGGAGGGCGGCGGCTCGACCGGATCGGCCGCCCCGGGCGGCGGCTCCAGCGGGACCGAGACGAACCGCGCCGCGACCGCGCCGATCGCCGTCAGCACGAACGGGTACCCGCATAAGTACACCCGGAACGCGAGCCCGGGGTCGGCGCCGGGGTCGTCGCCCGAGTTGTAGCCGAAGAACACGCCCAGCGAGGTGAGCGCGAGCCCGGTCACGATCCCGTTGAGCCGGGTGAAGAAGCCGAACGCGGACAGGAAGAGCCCTTCGCGGTGCTCCCCGTTGCGCGCGGCGTCGGCGTCCAGCACGCGCGCGACGATGAGGTCGTTCGTCGCGAGCATCCCCGACCATCCGGCCCCGACGAGCACCCCGGCGGCGATCGCGGTGACGAGGTCGGTGGCGAAGAACAGGGCCGCGAAGCCGGCCGCGAGGACCGCGAAGGCGAGCCGCCAGGTCCGCAGGGCGCCGCGGCGGGCGACGACGCGCGTCCACACCGCCAGGCCGCCCGCCGTGACGAGGATGACGATGCCCTGAAGGTAGAGCGCGTTCCCGACCGGGAGCCCGAGGGAGTAGCGGACGTACAGCTGGATGCCCGCGAGCACGAGCGCCATGGCCGTCCCGTAGCAGGCGCCGGTGAGCCCGACCGTCCAGAACATCGGGTTGCGCACGATCGACCACACGCTGGGCAGCAGCCGCGGCCGCTCGCGCGTGGAGTAGCGGGGACTCTCGCGGGCGCCGAGCGCCATGAACACGATCACGACGAGCGCGACCGCGCCGTAGATGATCGCCGTGATCTGGAAGCCCTGGGTGGACTCCTCGGTGCCGAACACGCCCGTCGTGAGCAGCGGGGTGACCGCGAGCGAGATCACCAGCGCGATGAGCTGGAAGCCCTGGCGCAGCCCGTTGGCGACGGCCCGGTCGCGCTCCCGCGGATAGAGCTCCGGCAGCAGCGCGCCGTAGTTGGCGTTGAGCATCGAGTCGAAGGCCTCGCACAGGATCGCGAACACCGCGAACCAGAGCACGAGGCCGACGCCCCGCAGCGAGGCCGGCGCGGAGAAGAACGCGATCATGCAGGCCGTGAGCATCGGCGCGCCGACGAGCAGCCACGGCCGGCGGCGGCCGAACCGGCTGCGGGTGCGGTCGGAGAGGTGGCCGAGCAGCGGGTTGTCCAGCGCGTCGATGACCGCGTAGATCACCATGACCACGCCGTACGCGCGGACGTCGAGCCCGAGGATGTCGACGTAGAAGAGGATCATCGATCCTTTGATCATGTTGATCGGGATGGAGGTGCCGAACATCCCGATGGCGTAGCGCCACGCCGGAGTCCGCCCAGGGGCGGTGGCCGTACCGGGCTGGGACACGCGATCACCTTCCTTGCCGCGCCGGACGTCGATCGCCGATCCCGAGCATGCCAAGAACATGCCCGGCCGCACAAAGGGCCGGTGCCACGTCGCCGGACTCCATGGAGCTATTCATGGAGCTATGTGGAGCGGAACATGGAGCCATCCTGGTACGGTGGCGGCATGTCGGGCGAGTCCGGGCCGCGGCGGCGGGCACGGGGTGAGGTCGAGACCCTCCCCAGCGGATCGCTGCGGGTCAGGGTCTACGCCGGCGTCGATCCGGTGTCGAAGAAGCGCGACTACCTCGTGGAGACGGTGCCTGCCGGCCCGCAGGCGGCCCGGCGGGCCGAAGAGGTGCGCGCCCGCCTGCTGCGGGAGGTGGCCGAGCGCCGGGCGAGCGCCGCACGGGCCGGCGAACGGCGCGCGACTCCCGGCGCCCCAGGCGCGAAGGCGACTCCCAGCGCGAAGGCGGCTTCCGGCGGAAATGCGGCTCCCGGCACCCCCGGTGGGAACGCGGCGCGACGGCGGCCGCGCGGCGCGTTGACGGTCGCAGCAATCGCGCGGCTGGCCGGGGTGTCGCCGCCCACCGTGTCGAAGGTGCTCAACGGGCGTTCCGGGGTCGCGCCGCAGACCCGCCGGCGCGTCGAGGAGCTGCTGCGCGAGCAGGGCTACCGGCGCCCCGAGAAGGTCGTCCGGGCCGCCTGCGTCGAGGTGGCCCTCTACACCCAGCAGAGCCACGTGACGGTGGAGATCATGCGCGGGGTGAAGGAGGTCGCCGTCCGCCACGGCCTGGCCGTCGGCTTCACGGACGTGCTGCGGGAGGCGTCGACCGGGCGCAACTGGGTCCAGGACCTGCTGGCCCGGCGCCCGACCGGGGTGATCGCCGTGCACGCGGGCGTCATCCCCGAGCACGGGCTGCTCGGCGCCGGCGCGATCCCGCTCGTGGCCCTGGATCCCACCAGCGAGCCGCTGCACCCCGTCCCGTCGGTGTCGGCGGCCAACCGGCGCGGCGCCTTCGCCGCGACCCGGCACCTGCTCGACCTCGGCCACCGGCGGATCGCGGTGATCGCCGGACCGCTCGAACGCCTGTGTGCCCGGGCCCGCCTCGACGGCGTGCGCGCGACGTTGCAGGCCGCCGGGGTGCCGCTGGACGAGCGCCTGGTGCGGGCCGGCATGTGGTTCTCCTTCGAGGACGGCTTCAGCCACGCCCGGGAGCTGCTGCGCCTGCCCGACCCGCCGACGGCGGTGCTGTGCGGCAACGACCTGCAGGCGTTCGGCGTCTACGAGGCGGCCCGGCAGGCCGGCGCCGGCATTCCGGGCGACCTCAGCGTCGTCGGCTTCGACGACATCTCCTACGCCCGCTGGTGCGGGCCGCCGCTGACCACCGTGCGGCAGCCGTTCGCCGAGATGGGCGCCACCGCGGCCGAGCTGGTTCTCGCCCTGGCCGCCGGTGAAAGTTTCACCCAATCCCACATCGAGCTGGCGACCGCTCTCATCGTGCGTGACAGCACCGCGCCGCCGTCCGGCCGCTGATCCCGCGGGCCTCGCGGGTCTCGCGGGCGAAACGATCCTTGCTTTCACCGATTGTTCCTGTCATTCTCACGGCAGCCACGCAGGCGGGCCGAAGGGAGTGGCCATGTCGCACGGATTCCGGCGGGTCGCGCAGGCATCGGTGGCGCTGGCGGCGCTGCTCGGCGCCGGCGCCGTGATCGACTCGCCGTCGTCGACCGCGTACGCGGCCTCGGCGGCCACCGTCAACGGCGCCGGCGTGCAGCAGCCGATCGACGGGTTCGGCATCTCGGAGTTCTTCGGCCGGTCCGCCATCATGCACGGCTCGCAGGGACTGTCCGCGCAGCGTCAGAGAGAGATCCTCGACCTGCTCTTCAACCGCACCGGCGGGGCCGGGTTGAGCATGCTGAGGTTGGGCATCAGCTCCACGTCCAGCTCGATCCAGCCGACCGACCCGGGCGGCCCGAACGCCACCCCGCGCTACGTCTGGGACGGCAACGACGAGGGTCAGGTGTGGCTGGCCAAAGAGGCCAAGGCGTACGGGGTGAACCGCTTCTACGCCGACGCCTGGAGCGCGCCCGGCTACATGAAGACCAACGGCGACGAGGCCAACGGCGGCAGCCTGTGCGGCCTGGCGGGCGCCTCGTGCTCCGGCGGCGACTGGCGGCGGGCGTACGCCGCCTATCTCGTGCAGTACGCCAAGTTCTACGCCCAGGAGGGCGTCACCATCAACGACCTCGGGTTCACCAACGAACCCAACTGGACCACGTCCTACTCCTCGATGCGGTTCACCCCCGCGCAGGCGGTGGAGTTCGCGAAGATCCTGGGCCCGGTCGCCGGCGCCGCCGGGCTGAGCATGACCTGCTGCGACGTGGTGGGCTGGAGCGGGCAGCGCGACTACACCACCGCGATCGCGGCCGACTCCGAGGCGCACCGGTGGGTCGCCACCCACACCGGCCACTCCTACGGCAGCGCCCCGACCACGCCGCTGCCGGTCAGCGGGCGGCGCACCTGGATGTCGGAGTGGAGCCCGGACGGCACCACCTGGAACGAGAACTGGGACGACGGCAGCGGCTACGACGGCTTCACCGTCGCACAGGCCATCCACACCGCCCTGACCGGCGGCAACGTCAACGGCTACATCTACTGGTACGGCGCCTCCACCGGCGCCACCCGCGGCTTCATCCAGATGAACGGCGACTCCTACCGCGTCTCCAAGCGGTTGTGGGCGATGGCCGCCTACAGCCGGTTCATCCGGCCGGGCGCGAACCGGATCGCGGCGACCACCTCCGACGGCAACCTGCGGTTGTCCGCCTACCGCAACGGCGACGGCTCGATCGTGGTCGTGGCGCTCAACGCGGCCGGCAGCGCCACCGAGGTCTCGTACGCCCTGCAGAACACCGGGATCACCACCGGCACCGCGACGCCGTACCTGACCAACGGCTCCAGCAGCATGGCCGCGCAGGCGCCGATCGCGGTGGGAGGCGGCGCGTTCACCGCCACCGTGCCGGCCCGCTCGCTGGCGACCTACGTGCTCCGCCCCGGCGGCACCGTCACCCCGCCACCCGTCACGCCGCCACCCGTCACGCCGCCACCGGTCACGCCGCCGCCCGGCGCGGCCTGCCGGGTGATCTACACGACCAACGCGTGGAACACCGGCCTGACCGCCGACCTCGCCATCGCCAACACCGGTGGCAGCCCGATCGGCGGCTGGTCGCTGACGTTCACCCTGCCCGCCGGGCAGAGCATCACCTCCGGCTGGAACGCCACCTACAGCCCGGCGAGCGGCCAGATCACCGCCCGCAACGTCAGCCACAACGCGACGATCCCGGCCGGCGGCTCGGTGAGCGCCGGTTTCCAGGCCACCCACACCGGCAACACCGGCGAACCCACCCAGTTCACCCTCAACGGCACCGCCTGCGCCGTGACGTAGCCCGACCGCCCGTCGACGCTCGCCCCGACCGGCTCCGCCTGTCAGGTCCTGCCGCCGGCAGGCTACGCCTGGCCGCCCTCCCGGGGCCCGGACTCCGCGTCCTTCGCCAGATCGAGCGTCTCGACGATCCACGCGTCGAACTCCATCGACGCCCGCACCCAGCTCACCGTGCTGGCCACGAAGTGCTCCAGCGCCACGCCGTCGCCCACCAGCATCTGCACCTCGCCGACCAGCCGGACCGAGCCCTCGTCACCGGTGTGGGTGTAGACCTTGGGCCACAGCGTGCGGCGGTTCCAGTCGTCGATCGTCTCGTGCAGCCGCGGCTTGTCCTCGATGCCGTACGGACGATCGTAGAAGGTGCGGACCGAGTAGACCTGCTGGTTCCCCTCACCGCGGAACATGAAGTACGTCCGGTAGTCCTCCCAGGGCGCCGCGAGATCGCCCTCGTCATCCACGACGTACTTCAGCTCCATCTGCTCCAGCAACTGCTTGACCATGTCCTGGTCGGGCACGATCACCGGCCCGGCGGGCTCTGACCGGTCGGGTTCGACGCTCATCATGAAGATCCTTTCCTGGGTTCCCGCCATCTTTCCCTATCTCGGGCGGTGAGGAGGAACGCACAGGAAACCGCACGCCCGTACCTGCTCCTAGACCAGGCGGGTGACCTGCCCGGAGTCGAGGGAGTAGTACGCACCCACGATCTTGAGCTGTCCGCGGGCGACGCGCGGGGCGAGCAGCTTGCCGGCCTTCAGCCCGGCCACGGTCCGGGCGGTGTTGATCCTGATCATCTTGTCCACGTCGCCCCGGGCGCTCCTGTACGCGGGGCGGAGGGCCTCGACGATGCGCTGGAGGTCGCCGGGCAGCGCGGTGCCCTGGTCCAGCGCGTGCGCGGCGGCGGTCACCGCCCCGCAGCGCTGGTGGCCGAGCACCACGATCAAGGGGGTGTCCAGTTCGACCGGCCCGTACTCGACGGCTCCCGACACGAGCGGGTCGATCGTCTGCGCGGCGCTGCGCACGCCGAGCAGGTCGCCGAGGCCCGCGTCGAAGACCAGCTCCGGAGGCACCCGGGAGTCGATGCAGGAGACGACCACCGCGTACGGCTCCTGCTTCCGGCCGACCTCGGCCCGCCTGGCGAGGTCCTGGTGGGGGCGGATCGCGGCATCGGCGGCCCAGCGCCGATTGCCCTCCCTGAGCTTGGCCCAGGCCGCGTCGGGGGCGGCGGGCCGCGTAAGGCCGTGCGCCGGCCCGCCGTCCAGCAGCAGCCCTCCGGCCACCAGCCCGGCGGCGCCTAACAGGGCGCGACGGTTCATGATCTTAGGCATGCATACAGTATGCAGTATGAAATCAGAAGCACAACGGCCGGGATCGCGGACCGAGCCGCGCGTGTGGGGAACGGCCGGTCCCCGACGCCTCAACAAAGGGCCGGGTCGGTCTCTCCCGCCGCTTCGGGGAACGCGCCAGGCGTCCCCTCAGCGTCCGCGACCTGCTGGAACTCCTGCCCCGCCTGATCCTGCCGCAAGAGGCACATCAGGCCACCCGCTTCGCGGGCCTGGTCATCGTGCCCGCGGGGTCGACGACGATGCCGATGACGTCCAGGTCGGCGACCATGCCACGCAGCGCCGGAGCGGTGAGCAGTACCCATCGCTGGTCGGGCCCGAGCACCTTGGCCAGCTTGAGCGGCGAGGAGAACGCGACCGCCGTCCGCTTGCCCGAGGCCGTGCGGAACAACCGAAGGGTCAAGGCGCACGTGCCCACCGTGACGGGGACGCACAATCGGGGCTCTGACATCTGCTTCCTTCCAGCGAAGAGTCGTACCCGGCAGACGCTAGAGCCATCACCGGCCACAATCCGCGATCATTACGAAATTCGGACGCCGGCCGCGGAAATACTGACGCGACGTTGACGACGGCGGACCGGCCCTTCAGACGGACGGGCGTTCATCGCCACCCGCGCGCTCCAGGAGCACCTGGAGCGCGCCCGGCTACGGCCCTGATGAACCGTACTCGCGCCACTCCCGATCCAGCCGCAGGGCGGCGTGGCGGGCGGTCCACCACGGCAGCAGCGCCCCCACGACCAGCCAGCTCAGCGCCCCGGCGGGGACGGCGGCCACCAGGGCGCCGAAGACGACCTCCACCGCCCCGATCGGCCGCGGCGCCAGACGACCCCGGCCGTCCAGCCACACCCGGGCCGTCGTGTCCGAAACCCGGTCCAACGGCCCGCGAACCCAGCCGCCCTGCTGCCCACCGTCCCAGACCACCCGCGAGACGATGGGCCGCTCCTCGACGACCCGCGCGATGACCGGCCGGTGCGCGACCTCGTAAGCGTCCATCTCGCGCAGGAGCGAGCCGGCCGCCAGCAGCCCGGCCAGACAGCCCGCCAGCACCGCGACCAGCGCCGTCAGACCGTGCGGCCGATGGCCGCCGGCCGCCCACGCCCACTCGCCCGCGGCGCTCATGAGACGCGGAACCTCATCCGGCACACCACCGCGTCGGTACGCCGCCGCAGCGCCCTGGCCAGCACCGCGCCACGCTGGTTCTGCAGCATCCGCTGCCAGGCGTGCTCCGGCTCGACCTCGGCGATGAGCACGAACACGTGCGGCTCGGGCACCTGCGCCAGATACGTCAGCAGCGGCTCGTCAAGGTGCCGGTGCGCGTCGAACAGCTGCACCAGCTCCACGCCCGGATCCCACCGATCCCAGTCCTCGACGAACGCCCGCGCCTGCCGCTCGTCCTCCGGATGGGTGACGTTGACGGCCACCACCCGATCGCCCAACGACAGCGCCGCCGACAACGCATCGCGCGTCAACCGGGTGACCGCGTGCACCGGCACCACCACCAGCGAACGGCGCGGCCGCGGCGGCTCGGGGGTCCTGCCCAGCTCCAGCCGCCCGCCGATCCGCGCGTACGAGCGGTGCACCCACTCCATGCCGGCCACCATCAGCGGCAACGCCACCACGATCAGCCAGCCGCCCTCACCGAACTTCGACGCCGTGACCACGATCGCGGCCACGAAGGTCAGCAACGCGCCGAACCCGTTCAGCCCGGCCCGCCACCGCCACCCGGCGGGCCGCTCGCCCACCCAGTGCCGCACCATGCCGGCCTGCGACAGCGTGAATCCGACGAACACCCCGATCGCGAACAGCGGCACCAGCAGGTTCATCTCGCCGCCCGCCACGATCAGCAGCAGCGCGCTGGTGACGGTCAGGAACGCGATGCCGTAGCGGTGCACCTGCCGATCGGCCCGCAGGGCGAAGAAATGCGGCAGGTTGTTGTCGCGGGCCAGCAGCTCGGCCAGCACCGGCAGACCGCCGAAAGAGGTGTTGGCGGCCAGCGCCAGCAGCACCACGGTGGCGAACTGCACCACGTAGAACAGCGGCCCGTCCCCGAGCGAGGCCCGCGTGACCTGGGCGAGCACGGTCACCCCGTCCACCGGGACGATCGCGAACTTCTCGATCAGCGCCGCGATGCCCATCAGCATGACCGCCAGCAGGGCGCCCAAGGCGACCTCGGCCCGCTGCGCCCGCCGTACCCGGGGCTTCTTGAAGGACGGCACGGCGTTGGCGATGGCCTCCACGCCGGTCAGCGAGGCACAACCGTTCGCGAACGCCTTCAGCAACAGCAGCACCCCGACCGTCTGCAGGCTGCTCACCTGATGGGAGACGTCCACGGCGGGCTCACCACGGATCAGCCCGGCCACGACGACGAGCAGGATCGCACCCACGTAGATCGCGGTGGGCGCGATGAACGCGCGGGCGCTGTGCGCGATCCCGCGCAGGTTGACCGCCGTCACCAGCGCCAGCACGCCCAGGCACAGCCACACCGTGTACGGCAGCAGCTCGGGGAAGGCCGAGGTGAGCGCGGCCACCCCGGCGGCGACCGAGACGGCGACGTTGAGCACGTAGTCGATGACCAGCGAGGCCCCGGCGACCAGGCCGGCCCGGCGGCCGAGGTAGGTCTTGGCCACCCCGTAGGCGCCGCCGCCCTCGGGGAAGGCGGCGATGACCTGCCGGTAGGAGAAGGTGAGCACGGCCAGCAGGCCCGCGATGGTCAGCGTGACCGGGATGGTGAACCCGAGCCCGGCGCCGCCCGCCAGGGCGAGCACCAGCACGATCGCCTCGGGCCCGTACGCCACCGACGCCATCGCGTCCAGCGACAGCGCGGCCAGCCCACCGATGACAGTCAGCCGATGCCGTTCGCCGGTATCAGCAGGCTCCTTGGCAGCAGAGGGCGTTTTCACAATCGACATGGAGAATGCTCCTGAATGAGGGTTTCGTCCCCATGTTGGGCCCGGCGCGAGCCTATGGGCCCCATCCATATGCATTCCTTACACGCTCAGCGCAAATAACTACGCGAAACGTACGGGAGCGGGTCAGCCGACGTGGACGCGCGGCCTGCGTTCCGGATCCGGCTCGCCCGCACCCGGCTACGAGCTCGACGGCCGCCGGGTTCAGTGCCGGGCCGTCTGCATCAGGCGCAGCGCCGCCTCGGCCGTCTCATACCGCCAGGCGGCCACGACGTGGTCGAAGCCATGCGCCTGGTCGCGTTGGGCGCGCAGTCTGTCGATGATCGGCTCGATGCGCTCGGCCTGCGCGTCCAGCAGCGGGCGCGGGTCCGCGCCCGCTCGCTGGAGCAGGGCGAACTTGGTCAGGAACTCGGTGCGGATGTCGCGGATGTGCTCGACCGGGCACATCAGCCACCCGTCCACGGCCGACCTCCCGGCCGCCGTCGTGGTGAAAACCGTACGCCGCGGACCACCCTGCCCCGGCTCCTCGCCGCACGGCTCGATGAGGGCAAGGTCGGCGAGCCGATCGAGCGCACGGTAGACCCGGGGCCGCGGCACCTGCCAGATCGCGCCGACCGCACCGGTGGGAGCCGTGAGCCTCGCGACGGCGAAGCCGTGCGTGGGCCCCTCCGCCACGAGCGCGAGCACGACCCACTCGGTGAGTGACAACGCGCGAGAGTCCACACGCTCAAGGGTAGGGCCAGTCGCGGAGTTCAGGAGGCCACCAAGTAGTCTCTGGTGGACTAGCCACGGCTGCGGAGGTCTGCTTTGTGAGGGACAACGAGGCCGGCGCCTTGATGCGTGGCCCCGGATGAAGCCCGCCCCGAACGCCATCTGCCTCGGCGGCCCCTACGACGGCATGCTGACCCACATCGACCAGGACGTCGGCATCGTAGAGGTCGTCGCCTTCGAGCCGGACAGCTCAACGCGCAGCGCCCCCTATCGGGTCACGACCGGTCGCGTCCACCATCCGTCGTGCGCCACCCCGTTCGTCGTGTTGAGCTGGGTCGAGACCGCCGACGGCCGGCCCTGACCGTTTCCGGGCGCGCGCCGGCCGCGCTCGGACGGGGTCAGCCGCGACCACGGGCCGTCGAAGGCGCGGCGGGCGGCCCGTACGGCGCGTTCGACGTCCTCGGCGTCGGCCTCGGCCACGTGGGCGAGCGGCCGGCCGGTGGCGGGGTTCGGGGTGGCGAAGGTCTTGCCGGAGGCGGCGTCCACCCACCGGCCGTCGATGAAGAGCTGCCGAGACGTCGCCACGAAGTCTTCGACGCTCTTGTCCAAGGTCACCGTCATCAGCGTCGGCTTCCTCTCGAGGAACGTGCGCCCGCCCGGGACCCGGCCTGGCCCGGTCGACCGAGCTGGAGCTTGGTAGTCCCTATGAGACTACTGACGGCGGAAGAAGGCAAGAGGGGACGGTCGCCACCAGCCGCACACCGCCGGCGGCTGCTTCACGGGCGCGCCGATCCGCGGCTCCGCGCTCCGGGAATGGCGCACGAGGTCGCCGTCCAGCGCCTGGGCGTCACGCGCCGCCCGGCTCGGCGGTCCGCTCCCACATCGACTTCATCTCGGCGAACCCCTGCTCCATGATGCCCACCATGGCCTCCCGGGCCCGCTCTCCGTCGCGCCGCTGGATCGCCTGGGCCACGTCGGTGTGCAGCTGCAACGCCTGCTCGTCCGGGTGGTGCGGCATCAGGTGGTAATGGTGCCGGCCGGCGAGCACCTCGGCGACGATCAGCTGCAGTTTCGCGAACATCTCGTTGCCGGAGGCGGCCAGCACGCGCCGGTGGAACTCGATGTCCAGGGTGAGGAAGCGCTCCTCGTCGCCGGCCTTCCCGGCGGCCCACATCCTGGCCGCGAGCCCGACCAGCTCGCTCGCCTCGTCGTCGTCGATCCGCTCGGCGGCCAGCCAGGCGGCGTGCGGCTCGATGGCGGTGCGCAGCTCGGTGATGGAGCGCAGCTGTGCCATCCGCCCGTCCGAGGCGAGCCGCCAGCGGATCACCTGCGGGTCGAAGACGCTCCACACCCCGGCGGCCTGGATCATGATCCCGACCCGGCGCCGGGTCTCGACGAGCCCCATGGACGCGAGCACCCGCAGCACCTCGCGGATCACCGAGCGGGAGACCTGGTAGCGGTCGACCAGGTCTTCGATGCTCAGGACGGAACCGGCGGGCACGTCGCCGCTGCAGATGGCGGTCCCGAGATGGTCGAGGACGCGTGCGTGCAGCCCAGCCTCGGCAGGGGCGTGCCGGGTGGGGGCGCCCCCCGCGGTGAACTGATTCACAAATAGAGCATATCAGTCGGAGCCAACCCTTGAATAAGTCAGCTTTTTTGGCCTAGCATCCCGGCACTAAGCAGATGTTACGAGCGTGTGTCGCTCTTCCGGGGGGCGGCGACCATGACAGGAAGGCGGGATGACGTGCGACGTCGATCGATATTCGGTACATCTCTGGCCGTGGTTGTCGCCATGGGCCTGTCCGCCTGTGGCGGTGGCGGCGACGGCGGGTCCAAGACGGTCCGCGTCACCCTGGCCAACCACGTGTGGACCGAGAACATCAAGCAGGCGCTGCCCGAGTTCGAGAAGCAGACCGGGCTCAAGGCCGAGATCACCCAGCTCGGCGAGGACCAGCTCTCCGACCAGTACAACGTCAAGCTGAACGCCGGCTCGTCCGACATCGACGTGATGATGTACCGCCCCCTTCAGGAGGGCAGGCTCTTCGCCAAGAACAAGTACCTGGCCGACCTGTCGGACCAGGTGAAGGCCGCCAAGGACTGGGACTTCGGCGACTTCCAGGCCGGCCCGGTGGAGGCCACCACGCACGAGGGCAAGCCGGTCGGCGTCCCGATCATCACCGAGCAGGAGGTCCTCTACTACCGCAAGGACCTGCTCGCCAAGGCCGGGCTGAGCGCCCCGCCGAAGACCCTCGACGAGCTGAAGGCCGCCGCCGCCAAGGTCAAGGCGGCCGAGCCGGACGTCGCCGGCTTCGTCGCCCGTACCGGCAAGTCGGCGGCGGTCACCCAGTTCTCCAGCTTCCTCTACAGCTTCGGCGGCGACTTCGTCGACGGCGGCGGCAAGGCCGCGGTCAACAGCGACGCGGCCAAGCAGGCGTACGCCTACTACGGCGGGCTGATCAAGGACTCCGGCCCGGCGAACGTCAGCACCGACATGGGCTGGCCCGAGGCGATGGCCATCTTCACCCAGGGCAAGGCCGCCTTCTACACCGAGGCCAACTCGCTCTACAAGAACGCCACCGACCCGGCCAAGTCCAAGGTCTCGGACCAGGTCGGCTTCGCGCCGTTCCCGGCCGGGCCTGCCGGGTCGAAGCCGTACAACATCCCGTCGTGGGCGCTGGGCATCAACTCCAGCTCGGAGAACGCGGGCAACGCCTGGAAGTTCATCGAGTGGGCCACCAGCAAGGCGCAGACGCTCGCCCAGCAGAAGTCCGGCGTGCCGGGCGCCCGCAGCTCCGTCTGGGCCGACCCGGAGAGCACCTCGACCTTCCCGAAGGACCTGGTGGAGGCCATCGCGGCCAGCACCAAGGCCGGGGTGGGCCATGACCGGCCGCTGGTCGTGAAGGTCGCCGAGTCCCGCGAGATCGTCGGCCAGCCGATCGTCGACGCGATCACCGGCAAGGACGCCGCGGCGGCCACCGACACGGCCAACGCCGCGTTCCAGAAGTTCCTGGACGACGAGGCCAAGTAGGCCCGCCCACCCCTGGAGACCTCATGGCAACGATCACCACCACCGAGCCGCCGCGCAGCGCCTCCGCCGCCTCGGACACGCCCGGCTGGGTGCGCTGGGTCGACGACCACCGCAAATGGCTCTTCGCCGCGCCCGCGATGGCCTTCGTCGCCGCGCTGCTCGTGTTCCCGCTGGCCTGGACCGGCTACCTCAGCCTGACCGACGCCGAGGGATCCGTCCGCGCGGAGAGCGAGTTCGTGGGCCTGCGGAACTACCTCGACGTCTTCTCCGACACCGACCGGTTCTGGCCCGCAGTCGGACGGACCGCCGCGTTCACCGTGGTGGCGCTGCTGTTCGAGGTGGTGCTCGGGATGGCGGTCGCGCTGCTGCTCTGGCGGCCGTTCAAAGGGCAGCGGTGGGTCCGGGTCGCCATCCTGATGCCGCTCGTCGCCACCCCGGTCGCGGTCGGCATGATGTGGCGGCTCATCTTCGACCCGAACATCGGCCTGGCCAACCAGGCCCTCGGCTGGGTCGGCATCGGGCCCCAGCCGTGGCTCGCCGGCCGGTACTCGGCCCTGCCCACCACGATCTTCATCGACGTGTGGCAGTGGACGCCGATGGTGGTGCTGATCCTGCTCGCCGGGCTCGCCTCGCTGTCGGACGAGCCGCAGGAGGCGGCGCGCATCGACGGCGCCAGCACCTGGCAGCGTTTCCGGCATGTCACCCTGCCGCTGCTGATGCCCACGCTGACCGTGGCGGTCCTGCTGCGCGGCATCGACGCGCTGAAGACCTTCGACGTCCTCTACGCCACGAAGGGCCGCGGCGGCGGTTCGTTCCACGAGGTGGAGACGTTGAACGTGTACGCCTACGGCCTCAGCTTCGACTACAACGAGTACGGGGTCTCCTCCACGGTCCTCATCCTCTTCTTCCTCATCATCATCGGGGCGATGTGGGCCCTGACCGCCCGGCGCAAGGAGGCGCAGCGATGAAGCCCCGGCCCGCGTACCAGGTGTTCCGGGTGGTGGCGCTCACCTTCGTGGTGCTCGCCCTGCTCGCGCCGCTGCTCTGGATGGTCGCCGCGTCGTTCAAGACCAACGTCGACATCTACGACCCGGGCAAGGCGCTGGTCTTCTCCCCCACCCTCGACAACTACGCCAAGGTGCTCCAGCAGGCGAACTACGTCGAGTTCATCGTCAACAGCCTCTGGGTCGCGTTCGCCGCCACCGTGGCGTCGCTGATCCTCGGCGTGCCGGCCGCGTACTCGATGAGCCGGTTCAACATGAGGAAGTCCGCGCTGGTGGTGCTGATGGCCCGGGTCATCCCCGGCGTCTCGCTGCTGGTGCCGTGGTACTACGTCTTCTCCAACCTGAAGATGGTCGGGGGCTTCGGGGTGCTGATCATCAGCCACATGTTCGTCTCGCTGCCGCTGGTGGTCTACATCATGATGGGTTACTTCGACAGCCTGCCCGAGGAGCTGGAGGAGGCGGCGCTGGTCGACGGGCTGACCCACGTGGGCGCGTTCCGGCGCATCACCCTGCCGCTGTCCGTGCCGGGCATCGCCACCGCCGGGATCCTGTCGTTCATCTTCTCCTGGAACAACTTCATGTTCGCGCTCGTGCTCTCCGACGCGGACACCAAGACCCTGCCCGTGGCGATCTTCGACTTCGTCGGCTACGCCAGCATCGACTGGGGCGGCCTGATGGCCGCGACCACCGTGGTCACCCTGCCGATCATGGTGATCGCCCTGTTCGTACAGAAGTACGTGGTCTCGGGCCTCACCGCCGGCGCGACGAAGGGCTGAGCGGCATGACGACCATCGCGCGCATCGAGACCTTTCTCGTCGCCCCCCGCTGGCTCTTCGTCCGGGTGGAGACCGGCTGCGGGATCGTCGGCTGGGGCGAGGCCACCTGCGAGGGGCGCTCCGAGACCGTCCGCGCCGCCGTCGACCAGCTCGCGGAGCTGCTGATCGGCCGGGACGCGCTGCGCATCGAGGACCACTGGCAGGTGCTGACCAAGGGCTCGTTCTACCGGGGCGGCCCGATCCTGGCCAGTGCCGTGGCGGGCCTCGACCAGGCCCTCTGGGACATCGCCGGCAAACACTTCGGCGCCCCGGTGCACCAACTGCTCGGCGGCCCGGTCCGGGACCGGATCCGGGTGTACGGCTGGGTCGGCGGCGACGAGCCCGGCGAGGTCCGCGACCACATCGCCGCCCAGATCGAGGCCGGGCTCACCGCGGTGAAGATGAACGCCTCCGGCAGGATGAGCCCGGTCGCCTCGGTCGCCGAGCTGAACGGCGTGGTCGCCCGGGTGGCCGCCGCCCGCGAGGTGCTCGGCGACGACCGCGACGTCGCCGTCGACTTCCACGGGCGGTTCACGCTGGCCAACGCCCGCCGGGTGGCGCCGCTGCTGGAGCCGTACCGGCCGCTGTTCCTGGAGGAGCCGGTCGTCCCGGAGAACTCGCACCTCATCGGCGAGTTCGTCCGCTCGACGACCGTGCCGGTGTCGACCGGGGAACGGCTCTACAGCCGGCAGGAGTTCCTGCCCGTCTTCCAGGCCGGCATCGCGGTCGCCCAGCCGGACCTGTCGCACGCCGGCGGCATCACCGAGGTACGCAAGATCGCCGTGCTCGCCGAGGTGTACGACGTGCAGCTCGCCCCGCACTGCCCGCTCGGCCCGATCGCCCTCGCGGCCTGCCTGCAGGTCGGCTTCGCCACGCCGAACTACCTGATCCAGGAGCAGAGCATCGGCATCCACTACAACCGTGGCGCCGAGGTGCTCGACTACTGCCTGGACAAGGCTCCGCTGACGTTCGTGGACGGTCACGTCGAGCGGCTCACGGCGCCCGGCCTGGGCATCGAGGTCGACGACCAGGCGGTCCGCGCCGCCGGCAGAAAGGGACACGCCTGGCGCAGCCCCATCTGGCGGCATCCGGACGGCTCGTACGCGGAATGGTAACCATGGTCCTCGGAGTGGCCCTCGAACCGGCCCTCGAACGCACCGCCGACGCCAGAAAGGCACCCGCGTGGAGATCATCGCAGCGGACGTCATCGTCACCAGCCCTGACCGCAACTTCGTCACCCTCAAGATCACGACGAACGAGGGGATCACCGGGCTGGGGGACGCCACCCTCAACGGGCGCGAGCTGGCGGTCGCGTCGTACCTGTCCGACCACGTCGTCCCCCTGCTGATCGGGCGGGACCCGCATCGCATCGAGGACACCTGGCAGTTCCTCTACCGCTCGGCGTACTGGCGGCGAGGGCCCGTCACCATGGCCGCCATCGCGGCCGTGGACGTGGCGTTGTGGGACATCAAGGCCAAAGCCGCCGGGATGCCGCTCTACCAGCTGCTCGGCGGAGCCTCCAGGAACGGGATCATGGCGTACGGGCACGCCTCCGGCCGGGACCTGCCGGAGCTGTTCGACTCGATCCGCGAGCACCTGGAGATGGGCTACCGGTCGCTGCGGGTGCAGACCTCCGTGCCGGGCATCAACGCCGTGTACGGCGTGGCCGCCCAGCCCAGCGCCGGCGGCACGCGCTACGACTACGAGCCGGCCCAGCGCACCGCGCTGCCCGCCGAGGAGGACTGGGACACCCGCGCCTACCTGCGCCACCTGCCCGGCGTCTTCGAGGCGGTGCGCAACGAGTTCGGCCCCGAGCTGCCGCTGCTGCACGACGGGCACCACCGGATGACCCCCATCCAGGCCGCCAAGCTCGGCAAGGTCCTGGAGCCGTACGACCTGTTCTGGCTGGAGGACTGCACCCCGGCGGAGAACCAGGAGGCGCTGCGCCTGGTCCGGCAGCACACGACCACCCCGCTGGCCATCGGGGAGGTCTTCAACACCGTGTGGGACTACCAGACCCTGATCCGCGAGCAGCTCATCGACTACGTCCGCTCCGCCGTCACCCACACCGGCGGGATCACGGCCATGCGGAAGCTGCTCGACCACGCCGCCCAGTACCAGATCAAGTCCGGCATCCACGGCCCGACCGACATCTCCCCGGTCGGCATGGCCGCCGCGCTGCACCTGGACCTGGCGATCCACAACTTCGGCATCCAGGAGTACATGCGGCACGGCCCGGCGACCGACGAGGTGTTCCGGCAGTCGTTCAGCTTCGCCGACGGCTACCTGCACCCCGGTGAGCTGCCGGGGCTCGGGGTGGAGCTCGACGAGGAGGCCGCGGCGCGGTTCCCGTACCGCCCGGCGTACCTGCCGTTCAACCGGCTCAAGGACGGCACCGTCCATGACTGGTGAGCACCGGCCCACCCGGCACCTCGTGGTGATGGGCGTGTCGGGCGTGGGCAAGACGACCGTGGCCCGCAGGATCAGCGAGCTGACCGGGCTGCGGTTCGCCGAGGCGGACGAGTTCCACCCCGAGGCGAACGTGGCGCGGATGCGCGCCGGCATCCCGCTCGACGACGCGGACCGCTGGCCGTGGCTGCGTGACCTGGCGGCCTGGATGGCCGCCCGGCACGCCGAGGGCGTCTCCACGGTGCTGGCCTGCTCGGCGCTCAAGCGCTCCTACCGGGACGTCCTCCGGCAGGGCCCGCCGGACGTGGAGTTCGTCCATCTGCACGGGCCGGCGAGGCTGATCCGGGACCGGTTGACCCGCCGCACCGGCCACTACATGCCGGCCGCGCTGCTCGACTCGCAGCGCGCGGCCCTGGAGCACCTCGGCCCGGAGGAGTCCGGGATGGTGCTGGAGGCGACGCTGTCGCCGGACGAGCTGGCGGCGGCGGTGGGGGCCCGGCTCGGCCTGCCGCCGGCGTGAGCCGTTCACCCGCCTCTGACCTCAGCGGCCCACGGCGGCCGGCACGAAGGACTCCAGCCGGTGCAGAAGGGCGGCCATCTCGGCCTCGGGCAGGCGGGTGGTGTCGGCGCTCAGGGCCACGCCGAGCGTGCCCTTCCAGCGCATCAGGTCAACGCAGAAGGCGCAGCTGCGCCGGTCCACACCCGGCAGCCACTCCAGCTCGGACTCCCCGTCCGCGCCGCCCGGGTCCTCGCCCGGGCGCAGGTCGTTGAAGCAGCACGACGGGAACATGGGCACGCCCCGGTCGGCGCTCATCCGGTCGACCATCGCGTGCAGGGCCAGCGAGTCGTAACGGGCGCGCCGGTAGGACGCGAGAACCGCCGGGTACGCGCTCGCCAGGGTCTCGGTGAGGGTGCCGCCCGGGCCCAGGGTGAACAGTCCCAGCTGGTCCAGGCTGGTGACCAGGTCCCGGGTCCGGCCGTCGAAGCGGTTGTGCACGATCGGGGTGATCGCGCACACCTCGTGCCCGGTCAGCTCGCGCAGCAGCATGGCGACCGCCACCAGCAGGACCGTGGCGGTGCTGACGCGCGTACGGCGGGCGAGTGCCCGGGCGGCCCGGTCGAGCCGGGGCGAGGACAGCACGGCCCGCGCGAACCTCGGCGTCGTGCCGCTCCCGACCACGGCGGGGAACACGGCGGACGGCACGGTCCGCAGCAGCGCCTCCCACTGCGCGATCGACCGGTCAGAACGGGCCGAGCCCGCCGTTTCCTCCCGTACGAGGTCGAGCAGCTGCGCCGACGGCGGTCGCGCGACCGCCCCGCGGAGCAGCAGCATCCGCAGGTCGCGCACCACCACGTCCGCCGCGCGCCAGTCCGCGACGACATGGCTGATCACGAGCGCCACGTGGGTGGCGACGCCGTCGCGGACCACGAATCCGGCGCGCAGCGGCTGCTCGCCGTCGCCGAAGGACCGTCCGGCCAGGCGGGCGAGGAGCTCCGCCGCGGCATCGTCCGCCTCGCCGCGGGCGGCCTCGGCCAGCTCGATCGACAGGGTCCCGGCCGCCGCCACCTCCTGGTAGGGCCCGGCCGCGCCGAGCCGTACCAGGGATCGGAGCGCGTCGTGCCGGGCCACCACCTCGACCAGGGCGGCGGCCACGGCCCCGGGGTGGCGCGGGCCGCCCGCGCGCGGGACGGCGAGCAGCCGGGGCACGTTGAAGTAGTGCGCGCTGTCCGGCCCCACCTCGTGGATCGCCCCCCAGACGTCCCGCTGACCCCACGCGAGCCCCGCCGTGCCGGAACGGTCGGAGGCGAAGTCCACCGAAAGCCGCATGGCCCTCCTAGCTCGGTAAATTCCGGGCCGCTGCTCCCAGCTCGGACAGCCGCAGGCTCGGGTCCTCGCCCGCGCGCGACACCACGCGGGCGAACGCCTCCGCCAGGCGGTGCGCGGTGGCGGCGTCGAACAGGTCGGTCGAGTACTCCAGCCGGCCGCCGATCCCCTCGGGCCCCCGGTAGACGTCGAGGGACACCTCCACCCGGGCCCGGCCCAGGTCCGGCTGCGGATACACCTCCACGGCCAGGTCCCCCAGCTCGGTACGGAGCATGTCGCCGGTGGGCAGGTTGTGGGTGAGGTTGAACATCGCCTGGCACAGCGGCGGGCGGCTCAGGTCGCGGGGCACCCGGAGCGCGCCGAGGATGCGGTCGAGGGAGGTTCCGGCGTGGGCGAGGGCCTTCAGGGTGCTGACCCGGGTCCGCCGCAGCAGTTCGGCGAAGGGCGGATCCCCCGACAGGTCGGCCCGCGCGACGAGCGTGGTGGAGAAGTAGCCGATCAGCGGGGCCAGCTCGGGCCGGTCCCGGCCGGCCACGGGCACGCCCACGCAGAAGTCGTCCTGCCCGGCGGCCGTACCCAGCGTGACCTGCCACGCGGCGAGCAGGGCCATGAACGGGGTGGCCCGGTGGGCGCGCGCGAGGAGTTCCAGGCGGGTGGCGTCCGCGTCCGGCACGGTCACGCCGGCCTTCGCGCCGCGGCCGGTCCAGCGGGCCGGGCGGGGGCGGTCGAGCGGCAGGTCGAGCGGCGGCGCCCCGGCGAGGCGCCCGGCCCAGAAGTCCAGGTGGTCCCGGCCCTCCTCGGCCCGCCGCCGCTCCGCCACGGCGAAGTCGCGGTACTGCGCGGGCAGCTCGTCCAGCAGCGGCGCACGGCCTTCCCGATGGGCGTTGTAGCATTCGCCGAGCTCGCGCATGAGCACGTCGAGCGACCAGTGGTCGACCACGATGTGATGCAGCACGATGCACAGGACGGCGTCGTCGGCGGCCAGGCGCAGCAGGCCCGCCCGCCACGCGGGGGCCGCCGCGAGGTCGAACGGCCGCCCCGCGTAGCCGACGATCGCCTGCCCGGTGCCGGAGGCGGCGGGGTCCAGCCGGTCCAGCCGCACCTCGCGGGGCTCGTCCACGACCTGCGCGGGCAGGTCGCCGTCCAGCACGAAGCGGGTGCGCAGCACCTCGTGCCTGGCGGCGATCTCGGTGAACGCCGCGGCGAGCGCGGTCTCGTCGACGGGGCCGCGCAGGCGTACCGGCCAGGTGATGTGGTAGGCGCAGTCGCCGGGGTCGAAGCGTTGCAGGAACCACAGCCGCTCCTGCCCGGTGGACAGCGGCCAGGTGCGCTCCTCCCGGTCGCCGAGCAGCGACTTACGCAGCGCCGCGCGGCGTTCGGGAGGTAGCGTGGCCAGGCGCCGCAGCAGTCTCTCGCGCTCGGCGGTCATCCGTGGTTCGTCTCGGGGCTCACGAGCCCTCCTCGTTGATCGGGCAGCCAACGTGGGAACGCTCCCAAAAAGGCTAGGTTCCACCTCCGGGCAGGTCAAGATCTTCCGCCGCGACTCGACGTGAAGCGACCGCGACGGAAGGCGATCCGCGCACGTAAACGCGGCTGTTCTGCGCGCTTCATGCTCGGCGCTTGACAGTCTGGAAAGCTCTTCGTCGACCATTGTCGGGCCCCGTGGTGATCGATAGACTGCGTGGGAGCGCTCCCAAAACGCTGC
This sequence comes from Nonomuraea sp. NPDC050153, assembly GCF_044460125.1. Taxonomy (NCBI): domain Bacteria; kingdom Bacillati; phylum Actinomycetota; class Actinomycetes; order Streptosporangiales; family Streptosporangiaceae; genus Nonomuraea; species Nonomuraea sp. NPDC050153. Next base: position 147,373 of record NZ_JBITJQ010000011.1, on the reverse strand, counting down.
CCTCCTCAAGGAGTGCCGATCGTGCCAGAAGGACTGCTGGAAGAGATCACGGAGGACCTGTCCGAGGACGACCTCGGGCTGCTCCTGCTGATCCGGCACTTCGAACGCAAGCTGCTCGACCTGTTCGGCCAAGGGCTCGTACAGGGGACCACCCACACCTGCCTGGGGCAGGAGTACGTGCCGGTCGCGCTGGCCCCGCTGCTGGGCGAGCGGGACTTCGTCTTCAGCAATCATCGCGGGCACGGCCACTACCTGGCGCGCTTCCGCGACCCGTACGGGCTGCTCGCGGAGATCACCGGACGCGAGGGCGCGGTCTGCGCAGGCGTGGGCGGCAGCCAGCACATCCTGTCCGGCCGCTACCTGTCCACCGGGATCCAGGGCGAGAGCCTGCCGGTCGCCGCGGGCGCGGCCCTGCGACTGCGGGACGCCGAGCCGGGCACGCTGGCGCTGGCGTACATCGGCGACGGGACGTGGGGCGAGGGCGCCGTGTACGAGGCGCTCAACATGGCCGCGCTCTGGCGGCTGCCGCTGGTCGTGGTGACCGAGAACAACGGGATCGCGCAGACCACGCCGACGTCGGCGCAGATGGCGGGCACGATCGGGGATCGGGCGCGGGCGTTCGGGTGCCGGTTCCTGCACGTCGGCTCGCGGCACCTCCACGAGATCCGGGACGCGCTGCGGCCGCTGTTCGAGCGGACCAGGCAGGGTGCGGGGCCGCTGGTGGTGGAGTTCGCCACGCACCGGCTCGGGCCGCACAGCAAGGGCGATGACACCCGCTCGCCCGAGGAGCTCCGGCACGCCCGCGAGCACGACTGGTACCCGCGCGAGGGCGCCCCCGTCTCCCCCCGCTTCGCCCGCATGGACGCGGAGGCGCGTGCGTTCGTCGAGGTGGTGGCCGGTGAGGTGCTCGCGCGGCCGTTGTCGGCGCGGGCGGCGCGGGAGGGCTGAGGGCGGTGCGGGTCGCGGAGAGCCTCAACCGGGCGTTGCACGAGGTGCTCGCCGACGACTCCTCCGTGCGGGTGCTCGGCGAGGACGTGCTCGATCCGTACGGCGGGGCGTTCAAGATCACGAAGGGCCTGTCCAGCCGATTCCCCGGCCAGGTGCTGGCCACCCCGATCAGCGAGAACGGCATCGTCGGCGTGGCGGGCGGCCTGGCGCTCGCGGGCGGCAAGGCCATCGTCGAGATCATGTTCTCCGACTTCGTGGCCCTGGCCTTCGACCAGATCGTGAACTTCGCCGCCAAGTCGGTCTCCATGTACGGCAGGCCGCTGCGGCTGCCGCTCGTCGTACGGTGCCCGTCCGGGGGCGGTCGCGGCTACGGCCCCACGCACAGCCAGAGCCTGCAGAAGCACTTCATCGGCGTGCCCGGTCTCGCGGTGTACGAGGTGTCCCCCTTCGACGACCATCGCGCGCTGTTCGGCGAGATGCTCGCCCGCGGCGAGCCGTGCCTGCTGTTCGAGGACAAGATCCTCTACACCCGGCAGGTCTTCGGCGGCGGGGTCGTGGACGATCTGTTCCGGTACGACGTGCTGCCGGGGTCCGGCGGGGTGACCCGGGTGTACCTGGACGATCCGGAGCAGGCCGACTGCGTGATCATCGCGCCGGGCGGGGTGGCGCACCGGGCCCTGGCCGCGATGCGCACGCTGCTGCTGGAGCGGGAGCTCACCTGTCTGCTGCTCGTGCCGCGGCGCCTGTACCCCTTCGACGCGACCCCGCTTTCGCCACTGCTGGAGCGGGCCGGCGCCGTGGTCGTCGCCGAGGAGAGCACCGCCGGCGGCACCTGGGGGGCCGAGGTGGCGCACCAGGTGCACTCCCGGCTCTGGGGGCGCCTGCGGCGTCCCGTGTCCCTCGTCCACTCGGCGGCCGGCGTGATCCCGGCGGCCGCCCATCTCGAGCGTGACGTGCTGGTGCAGGACACCGCGATCGTCCGCGCCGTACGGGAGCTGCTGCCTTGACCGAGCTGCGCGTGCCCAAGCTCAACAACAACGACACCGAGTACCTGCTGGTCGAGTGGCTGGCCGAGGACGGCGCCGGGGTGCTGAAGGGCGATCCGGTGGTGGTGCTGGAGACCTCCAAGGCGGCCGAGGAGCTGGCGGCCGAGAGCGACGGCGTCCTGCGGCGGACGGCGGAGACCGGCGCGACCTGCAGGCCCGGGGAGGTGATCGCCTACGTTTCGGACGGCTCCGCGCCCGCGCCGGCGGTCGCCGATCCCGGTGCGGCGGCCGGCGCCGGGGGACCGTTCGTCACCGCGCCCGCCCAGGCCCTGATCGACGAGCACGGCGTGGACCCGGCGCGGATCCGCGCGCTGGGGAAGAAGGTGATCAAGCGCGCCGACGTGGCGGCGCTGCTGGACGACGGCTCCACGTCCCAGATGCAGGCCCAGAAGCGGGCCCAGATGCAGGTGCAGCCGCTGCCGGCCGTTCAGCGGGCCGTGGCCGCCGCCGTGACCCGTTCCCACCGCACGATCCCGGCCGCCTTCACCGCCGTGAAGCTGGACGCCGGCCCCGCGACAGCCCGCGCCCGCGCTCTCAGCAAGGAGGCCAGGGCTCTGATCGGGCTGCCCGAGCTGCTGGTCTCGGCGGTCGCGTCGCTGCACGGGCAGTTCCCGATGTGCTTCGCCGAGGTGGTGGTGGCGGACGGGCCCGCCGGCGAGCCGGCCGTACGCCCCTCGCCGGCCCCGAACGTCGGCGTCACCGTGGACGTCGGCACCGGCCTGTACGTCCCGGTGCTGCGCGACGCCGGCCGCCTGTCCCTCAAGGAGATCGCGGAGCGGCTGGCGGCGTACCGGACGAAGGCGTCGCGCGCGGCCTTCCGCGAGGACGACCTGGCGGGCGGGAACATCGTCGTCACCCTGCACACCGACACGGCGGTGCTCCTCGCCGTGCCGATCGTGTTCCCGGGGCAGACGTGCGCGCTGTCGCTGTGCGCGCCGCAGCACGAGCTCGCCCTCGACGCGGCCGGAAATGTCGTGAAACGCACCACGGTCACCCTCGGGCTGGCGTTCGATCACCGCCTCGTCAACGGGCGCGAGGCGGCGATGTTCCTGAACGCGGTACGGAAGGCCATCACCCCCTGAGCAGAGCGCGCCGCGCCTCCTCCTCGCTCATCGCGTCGATCTCCTCGACCAGCAGGTCCTCGACGGCCTCGGCGAGCTCGGCCACGGTGGCGCAGCCGAACACGACCCGGATCGGCACCTCCACCTCCAGCATCGCCCGTAGCCGCGCCGCGACCCGGGTGGTCATCAACGAATGCCCGCCCAGCTCCAGCAGGTCGTCCAGCACGCCGACCCGTTCGAGGCCGAGCACCTCGGCCCAGATCTCGGCGACCAGCGCCTCGCTGTCGGTGCGCGGCGCGGTGTGGTCCGTCCCGGTGACCCGGTCCGGCTCGGGCAGCGCGGCCCGGTCGACCTTGCCCCGGGAGGTGAGCGGCAGCTCCGCCGTCCGGGACCACCGGGTCGGCACGAAGCCCCTGGGCAGCCTGCCCGCGGCGTGCGCGCGCAGCTCGGCGGGAGCGGCGGGGCCGGTGTAGTACGCCACCAGGTCCTCGCCGCGCGCGGCCACGGCCACCTGCCCGGCGCCGGGGTGCTCGCGCAGGGCGGCCTCCACGTCGCCGGGCTCGATGCGCACGCCGCGCACCTTGACCTGGTCGTCCAGGCGGCCCAGGAACTCCAGCAGCCCGTCCGAGCGCCACCGCGCCCGGTCGCCGGTGCGCAGGCGCCGGGCGCCGGGGTCGCCGTACGGGTCGGGCTCGAAGACGGCGGCGGTGCGGCCGGGCAGCCCGGCGTATCCGCGCGCGACCCCGGCGCCGCCGATCGCCAGCTCGCCCGCCGCGCCCGGCGGCACCGGCTCCCCCCGGGAGTCCAGCACCCGCACCGAGGTGGCCGACAGCGGCCGGCCGATCGGCGGGCGCCCGCCCGGGTCGGTCCCGTCCAGCTCGGCCCAGGTGGCGATGACCGTGGCCTCGGTCGGCCCGTACGTGTTGACCAGCCGGACCCCGGGCCCCTCGCGGTGCCATCGCGCGACGGCCGCCCCGTCGGCCTGCTCACCGCCGAGGATCACCAGCCGCAGCGCGGGCGGCCACGCCACCTCGCCCGGCGACTCGACGAGCCGGTGCCAGTACGCGGTCGGCAGGTCCAGCACGGTGATCCGCCGTCCGTCCGGCCCGGCCAGCAGGCCGGGCAGGCTCGCGGGGCCGTCCGGCAGCGGCACCACCGCCGCCCCGGACGCGAGCGCCGGGAAGATCTCCTCGACGTGGGTGTCGAAGCTCAGCGACGCGAACTGCACGACCTGGTCCCCGGGCCCCAGGCCGTACTCCCGCCGCATCCAGGCGACCCTGGCCGCCACCGAACCGTGCTCGACGAGCACCGCCTTGGGCAGCCCGGCGGACCCCGAGGTGGTCAGCACATACGCGATTCCCTTCATCGGCCCCTTGGCCGCGCTCCTCTCGGCCACGGCGCGCACCCGGTCCTCGCCGACCAGCCAGGCGGCACCCGCGGCGGCCATGGAGCCGGCGTGCCGGGCGGGCGGGTCGGCGGGGTCCAGGGGCTGGTACGCGGCGCCCGCCCGCCACACGCCCAGCAGCGTGGCGATCACCTCGGCGGACGGGGCCAGCCGCACGGCCACCACGTCGCCCTCCCGGACGCCGCTCTCCCGCAGGGTCCCGGCGACCGTGCCGGCCTGCTCCCAGAGGGCCGCGTACGAGACCGCCCGATCGCCGCACCGCACGGCGACGGCGTCCGGCGTCCGGCGCGCCACGTCCGCCACCAGCTCCAGCACGCCGTCCGCGACCGGCCCTGCGGGCCCGGCGGCCAGCTCGGCCATCGCCTTCTCGTCCCGCGCGGTCCACGCGGGAAGCCGCGAGATCGGCGTGTCCGGCCTGGCCACGGCCCCGGCCAGCAGCGTCAGGTAGCGCTCGGCGATCGTGGCCACCTCGCCGGCCTCGAACACCGCGCCGTCGTACCCGAAGCAGATCGCCAGCTCGTCCCCCGCCGGCCAGACCTCCACGAGCAGATCCACCACGATCTGCTCGTGGCGTCCCGCGAAGTCCGACACCCGGACTCCCCCGTACACCCGGTCCTGCCCGGCCGCGTAGTCCTGCATGATGAACACGGTCGGCAGCAGCGTCTCGACGCCGCGCGCCAGCCGCTCCAGCAGCGGCGCGGGCCGGCCCATCGCCTCCAGCGCCGCCCCTTTGACGCGCCCGAGCAGCTCGGCGAACGTCGGATCGCCCGCCAGGTCGCCGCGCAGCGGCAGGGTCTGGGTGAGGTAGCCGACCATCCGCTCCAGCTCGACCCGGTCCCGCCCGGCGACCACGGTGCCGACGACCAGGTCGCGCTGCCCGCTGTGGCGGGACAGCAGCGCCTGGTACGCCGCCATGAGCACCATGAACGGGGTCGCCCGATGGGCCACGGCCAGCCGCTCGACCTCGGCCAGGCGCCGCGCGTCCAGCCGGGCCCAGTGATGGCCGCCCTCCCGGACGGCCGCGCGCGGACCGGGGCGGGCGAAGGGCAGCTCGGTGACCGGCGGCGCGGCCAGCCTCCCGGTCCAGTACGGCATGGCCTTGTCCGCCCTGCGCCGCTGCCAGCGCGCGTAGTCGCTGGAGCGGATGGGCAGGCCGGGCAGGGTCGCGGGGCGGCGCTCCACGGCGGCGGCGTAGTGCTCGCCCAGGTCGTCGAGCATGATCTCCAGGGAGTGCCCGTCGGCCAGGATGTGGTGCAGCGTCAGGCACAGCACGTGATCGTCCGGGGCGATCTCGATGACGGCGACCCGCAGCGGCACACCCGCGGCCAGATCGAAGGCGGCGTTGGTGCGCTCGGCGACCAGCGCGCCCACCTGCTCCTCGGCCGCCGCCGGCCACTCGATCGCCGGCGCCCAGCCGACCGGCCCGGCCACCGCCCAGGGCGTGCCGTCCTCCTCCACGAAGGCGGTCCGCAGGCTCTCGTGCCTGGCCACGAGCGCCCCGACGGCGCCGGTGAAAGCGTCGCGGTCGAGCGGGCCGCGCAGCCGCCGTACCAGGTACATCGTGTACGAGGCGTCGCCGGGCTCCAGCCGCTGGAGCATCCAGAGCCGTTCCTGCGCGGGCGACAGCGGCGCCCTCATGACCCGGCCGCCAGATCGTCGAACAGCCCCTGGAGCTCCTCGGCGCTGAGGCCGTCGAGCTGGTCGCGCAGCGCGGCCACGTCGGCCAGGCTGAGCTCGGCGTCGTCCAGGTCGTCGAGCCGGGCGGCGAACCCGGCGATCGTCGGGCGCTCGAACAGCACGACGATCGCCACCTCCAGGCCGTACCTGGCCTGGACCCTGGCGATGATCTGGGTCGCGGCCAGGGAGTGGCCGCCGAGCTCGAAGAAGTCGTCGTCGGCGCCGATGGGCTCGGTGGCGCCGAGCACGTCCGCCCAGATCTCGGCCAGGTCGGACTCGACCGGGGTGGCCGGGGCGCGGAAGGCGGCGGTGCCGGGGCGCGTCCACGACGGGGTGGGCAGGGCGGCGCGGTCGAGCTTGCCGTTGGGGGTGAGCGGCAGGGAGGTCAGGGTCGTGTGCCGAACCGGGATCATGTAGTCGGGGAGCGACGCGCGCAGCCGTTCGCGCAGCGCGGCCCAGTCCACGGCCTGCGCCCGCGGGACCAGGTAGGCCACCAGCCGCCCGTCGCGGACGGCGACCGCGGCCTGCCTGACCTCGGCGGACGCGCGCAGGATGGCCTCGATCTCGCCCAGTTCGATGCGGAATCCGTGGATCTTGACCTGCTGGTCGGCGCGGCCGAGATACTCCAGCCGGCCGGCGGGCGTGATCCTGGCCAGGTCACCCGTGGCGTACATGCGGGCGCCGGGGGTGCCGGCGTACGGGTCGGGCAGGAAGCGCGCGGCCGTCTGAGCGGGCAGCCCGTGGTATCCCCGGGCGACCCCCGCGCCGCCGATGTGCAGCTCGCCGACCTCCCCGTCGGCGACCGGCCTCCCGTTCCCGTCCAGCAGGTGGAGCGAGGTCCGCCCGATGGGCGATCCGAGGTCCACGGCCTCGGGTCCCGGCCGCACCCTGCCCGCCGTGGACCACACGGTGGTCTCCGTGGGGCCGTACACGTTCCACAGTTCGGCGCCGCCGGCCAGCAGCGCGTCCGCGAGATCGCGGGGCAGCGCCTCGCCGCCGCACAGCCGGGTCCTGATCGTCGCGGGGACTCCGCCGGACTCCAGCAGGATCCGCCAGCCCGCCGGCGTGGCCTGCATGATCGTGACGCCCTCGGCGGCGGCCCGCTCGCGCAGCGCCCACCCGTCGGAGACCTCGGCGGTGGCCGCGATCACCACCCGGCCTCCCGTGAACAGGGGCAGCAGCAGCTCCAGGACCGAGATGTCGAACGACAGCGTGGTGACGGCCAGCCACCGGTCCTGCGGCCCGATCGGCAGCAGCTCGGCGAACGACTCCAGCAGGTTCGCCACGGCCCGGTGCGGCACCGCCACCCCTTTCGGGCGGCCGGTGGACCCCGAGGTGAACATCAGGTACGCCAGCCGATCTCCATCGGCCGGAACCTCCGCGGACCGGGCGGGAGCGCCGTTCAGCGGCCGGCCCCCGGGTGAGAGCGTGACGACGGTGGGAACGCCCTCCAGCAGCGCGGGATCGACGCCCGCCTGCGTCAGCACCACTCCGATGCCCGCGTCCTGGCGCATCATCCGCAGCCGTTCGGCCGGGAAAGCCGGATCAAGCGGCACATAGGCCCCGCCCGCCGCCCACACGGCGAGCATCGCCACGAGCATCCCGGTGGTCCGCTCCACGCACAGCCCCACGGGCGCCTCGGGGCCGACGCCGTGCCCGCGCAGCACGGCGGCGAGGTCTTCGACGCGCCGGTGCAGCTCCCGGTAGGTCACCTGACCGTCGGAGCCGGTCACGGCCACCGCGTCGGGCGCCTTGTCCAGCCACCGCCATATCGTGCCCGCTGCGCCGTTCGCGGGGGGCGGCGTCGTGTCGTCACTCAACGTCGGTATCGCCTTTCAGTCTCGCAGGCTGAGCGGGCGCATGTCCGTCCAGACGGTCTCGATGTGCGCCAGGCACTCCTCCCGCGTGCCCGCGAACCCGGCGTCCGACCAGCCGGGCGGCAGCTCGCGATCGGCGGCCCAGATGGAGTACTGCTCCTCGTGGTTGACGACCACCCGCGTCTCGGCACTCACGTGTTCTCCTCGCTGACCAGTAGCGTCTCGACCTCGCGCAGCGTCGCCTCGATCGCCTCCCGGGGCAGGAGGGCGGTGTCGGCGAGCAGGTCCAGCCGGCAGGTGTGGGTGGCGGGCCCGACGGTGCAGAACACCTCGGCGTCCACCTCCGGCCAGGCCCCCACCGGGAAGATCCGGCCGGGGCCCGCGGGCGGGCGCGGCGGCAGGTTGGGCCAGCCCCCGGTGACCCGGACGTCGTTGAAGTAGGCGGTGGGCGGCGGCCCGGTCTCCCCGATCAGCGCCCGCTGGGCGGCCGGGTCGTAGCGGGCGTGCCGGTACGACGCCAGCACCCCCCGGTGCGCGTCCCGCACCACCTCGGCCAGCGGCGCGCCCGGGGCCACGTCCAGGACCAAGATCCCGTCCTGGACGAGGGTGGCCACCATGGGCGCGAGCCGGGGGTCGTGCCGGTTGCCCACGATGAGCTGCAGCGCGACCGTGCCGCGGCCGGTCAGCCGCGACAGCAGCGCCGCGTACGCACCCAGCAGCACGCTGCTGGTGCTGACCGCCCAGCGCGCGGCCAGCCGGGTGGCCGCCGCGCCGAGGGCGGCCGACTCCATGCCGAGCTTGACGAACCTGGGCTCCTCGGGCACGCCCGGCGGCGCGGCGAACAGCGGGCGCGGCATCCGGTCCAGCGCCGCCCGCCAGTATCTGAGCGCCCGCTCGCCGCGCGCCGCGCCCTCGGGGGATCGTTCCTCCGCGGCCAGGTCGAGCGGCTGCGGCGCGGCCCGCGGCAGCGGCTCACCGGACAGCAGCCGCGGCCACTCGCCGGCGATGACGTCGAGCGCCAGCCCGTCCACGGCCATGTGCGTGAACGCGAACGCCACCGCGCGCGGCCTGCCGCCGTCCATGACGACGGAACAGCGTACGGGCGGCTCGTTCGCGTAGTCGAAGCCCTTGCCGGCGAGCTCGGCGGCGATCTCGCCGGCCAGCGTCCTGGGCCGGGCCCCGGCGGCGTCGACCAGCTCGACCGTCAGCCGCCCCTCCCCCGCGACCCGTTGCGCCATGCCGCCCTGGGCCTCCGGCCCGGCGAGCCAGTTCGTGCGCAGGCTCTCGTGCCGTCCGATCAGCCGCGACAGGGCGGCGAGGACGGCCGGCAGGTCGGGCTTGCCGTGCACCGGCAGGGCCCACGGCAGGTTGAAGTAGGGGTCGCCGGGCGGCAGCCATTCGGTGAGCCGCCAGATCGCCCGCTGGCCCCAGGTGAGCGGGCCCTGTCCGGACCTGGCTCCGCTGAACTCGGCCGTCACGATCATGACGGGCGGCCCGCCAGCCGGGACAGGTGGCCGACCAGCCCGTCGAGCGTGTCGAGGCTGCCGTCGAACTCGATGTCGAAGCCGAACGCCTCCTCGATCGCGTCGATCATCCGGATGTGGCCCAGCGAGGTGAGGCCGAGCGCCGTCAGCGAGCAGTCGGCCGCCAGCACCTCCGCCGTGGTGAGCTCGCCGTCGCTGGCCCGGGCCACCAGCGCGGCCACGCGCTCCCTCAGCATGCCTGCTCCCGCAGGCGGGCGACCTCCGCCGCGATGCGCGTCGCGGTGGCGTCGTCGATGAACACCTCGAAGGAGAGCTCCACGCCGAACCGCTCCCTGGCCCTGGCCATGATCTGGGTGATCGTGAGGGAGTGGCCGCCGAGATCGAACAGGTCGTCGTCGGCTTCCACGTCGTCCAGTTCGAGCTCCTTGGCGAAGATCGCCTGGATCTCCCGTACGAGGTCGGCGGGTACCGGCCCGTCCTCGACGGCGACGGCAACGGCCGTGACGGTCGCCGCCGGAACGGGGCCGGGCAGCGGCAGCCGGTCCAGCGGCGCCTCCGGATCCGCGGCGACCGCCACCAGCAGCGCGGCGAGGTCCTCCCGGATCCGCTCGGCCCCCGCCCGGTCGAGGAGCGCCGGGTTGTACTGCAGCCGCGCCGCCGTGCCCGCCTGGTCGTCGACGATCTGCAGGTGGAGCGTGTTGCGCACCCAGCCGTTGAACATCATCCACTCCACCGACGCGCCCAGCCCGGGGAAGAGCGGGCTCGTCTCCGGCCGCCGCCGGTAGCTGAGCGACACGGGGGTGAGCGCGGCGCGCGGGCCGATCCCGTCCACGGCCCTGGCCAGCGGGACCCCGCGATGCCGGTACAGCCGCCGCAGCTCGACCCGCAGGCTCCGGGCGAACTCGCCGAACGTGCCTCCCTCGGGCGCCCCGATCACGGGCAACTCGTTGACGAAGGCGCCCACGTGGTCCCGGCTCAGCTCGGTCCGCGTCGACAGGTCCACGCCGACGGCGGGCCGCGCGTTGCCGTACGCGTGCAGCAGCGCGACGAACGCGGCCAGCACCGCCTCGAACCGGGTGACCTCCAGCCGCTCGGCGAGCCCGCCGAGGTCCTCGACGACGAAGTCGAGTGCGGAGCCGGGCGCCGCCGCCACGGACACCCCGCTCAGGCCGGGCAGGCACAGCTCCCGCTGCTCCTGCCACCGGGCCGCCCAGTACCCCTGCGCGGCCGGCAGCGCGTCCGCCAGCCTGGCCCGCTGCCGCACCGCCACCTCCGGGTACGCCGCCCCCAGCGGCGCGGGCGCGGCGCCCCCGTACCAGGCGGCCAGATCCCGCAGCAGGATGTCCTTGGACTCCCCGTCGAACACCGCGTGATGGGCCTGGAACAGCAGCACGTGCCGCTTGGCGTCCTCCCGGATCAGCGTGAACCGCGCCGCGGGCCCTTCGACCGGATCGACCGGCCCGTCCAGCTCCTCGTGAAGGTCGCCGCCTTCGCCCATCGGCGGCACCGCCCGGGCGAGCACCCGCAGCTCACCACCGTCCTCGGCGAGCACGCCGCCCAGCACGGGATGTCGGCGCGCCACCTCCGCGCACGCCTCCCGCAGGGCCTCCACGTCGAGCGGCCCGTCCAGCCACACGGCCAGCGGCATGTGAAAGGCCCGCCCGGCGATTCCGGCCCGCTCGGTGAGCCACATCCCCTGCTGCGCAGGGGAGGCCGGCCACGATCCGGTCATCTCCCGCCTTCTTTCTCCGCAGTGCCCACCCTGGGGCCCGTTTCCATCACTGAGTCCGCCTGCTTCAGCAGGTCGCGCAGGTCGGACTTGACGACCTTGCCCGAGTGGTTCCGGGGCAGGCGGTCCACGAAGATCACTCGTGCCGGCAGCTCGTGCGCGGCCAGCCTCGTCATCAGAAAGGCCCGCAGCTCCGTCACGCGCGGCGCCCGCGCGCGGGGCACGACGGCGGCGGCGAGCACGGTGCCCAGCACGGGGTGCGGCACGCCGGCGACCGCCGCCTCGGCCACGTCCGGGTGCTCGTGCAGCGCCGCCTCCACCTGCACGGTCGACACCTTGAACGCCCCGGACTTGACGACGTCGCTCTCCCGGTCGACGAGATACAGGTAGCCGTCCGCGTCGAGGTAGCCCACATCGCCCATCCGCACCCATCCGTCGCGGAAGGTGTGCGCGCTGGCCTGCTCGTCCCGGTAGTACGAGCGCGCGGCGGCGGGAGAGCGCAGCCAGATCTCCCCCGTCTCCCCGTCCGCCAGCGGCGCGCCGTCGGAGCCGGTGACCCTCAGACCGCTGCCGAGCGCCGGCCGGCCCAGGGCCGCGGGCCGCGACGGGTCGTAGATCATGACGGTCTGGGCGGGCGCCGCCTCGGTCGAGGTGTAGTAGTTCGTCACGGTCGCCTTGGGGAAGGCCGCCGCCAGCCGCGCGCACAGCGCCGCCGGCAGCGCCGAGGCCGCCGACCCGAGCAGGACCACGCCGGAGAAGTCGTGCCGTTCGTGCAGCCCGGCGTTGAGCAGTTCGAGGGCCATGGCGGGCACCAGGAACACGGTCCCCACCCGCCGCGACTCGATCAGTCTGGCGAACCTGCCCGGGGTGAACCGCGCCAGGGTCAGCACCGCCGGCCGCGCGTCCAGCGCGTTGAGCAGCATGGCCTGGCCGGCGTTGGTGCCGATCGGGAACGCGTGCAGCAGGAGCCGCGAATGCCCGAACCGCCGGCGGTTGGCCCGGGTGGCGCTGCCGTAGGTGAGGTTGACGTGGGTGGCCGCCACCGCCTTGGGCCGGCCCGTGGTGCCGGAGGTGTAGAGGATCTGCGCCAGATCTCCCGGCTCCGGCGGCTCGGGCTCCCGCGAACCGGGCTCCAGCTCGTCCGGCACGGCGCTCCAGTACGCGCCGTCCGGCGGGACGGCCGGTCCCTTGCCCGCGTGCAGCACGCCGGTCGCCGAGCAGTGCTCCAGCATGTACGCCACCTCGGCCGGAGCGAGCCGGTCGGAGATCGGCACGGCCACCCCGCCGGCCAGCTGCGCGGCGCAGTAGGCCACGGCGAAGTCGGTCCAGCTCTCGGCCCCGAACAGCAGCCCGACCCGGTCGCCCCGCCGCACCCCGCGCCGGACCAGCCCGCGCGCCAGCGAGTCCGCCCGCGCCCGCCATTCCGCGAACGTCAGCGTCCCGCCCCCGGCTACCTCCAGCGCGACCCGCTCGGGCTCCTCCGCGGCCCGCCTGGCGAGCAACTCCGGAACGATCATGACTCTCCCCCGGCTCGCCGCCGCAGCTCCTGAACGCCGACCAGATCGTCGGGCAGCGCGTCGGGCACCTCGCTGTCGAACCGCGCCAGCACCCGCACCCGCAGGGCGGACACCGCGATCAGCGCGATGGCCAGCCCGAAGGCCACGTACATCAGCCCGATCCCGCGCCCGTCCCCCGTCCCGAGCAGCGCGCCCGCCGTCGCGGCCAGCGGCCCGTCCGGCGCCATGAGCGGCTCGAACACCGCCGCCCCGTACGGCGCTACCAGCCCGAACCCGATCGGCAGCGTGGACCAGGCGACCAGCGTGTTGAGCGCGATGACCCGCCCGTGGAACCGCTGCGGCACCTTGACCTGGATGATCGTCGCGTACACCCCGTTGAGCAGCGTCAGGCACAGCGACATCCCGAACGCCCCCGCGGCGATCGCCACCAGATCCGCCCGCACGCCGACGACCACGCAGAACATCGCCAGCGCGAGCGTGAACAGCAGCACCCCGCGCAGCCGCCGCCGGCTCGGCCCGCCCCACACGGCCATCAGCAGCCCGCCGGCCAGCACGCCGATCCCGCCCGCCAGCGACACCCGCCCGACGTCCTGCAGCGTCGCGAACGACAGCACCAGCGGCGAGATCATCAGGAACAGCGGCGACAGAAACACGTTCAGGACGGCGAAGAACACCAGCATCCCGCGGAAGCCCCGGTTTCCCCAGGTCAGCCGCCAGCCGCCGGCGATCTCCGCCATGACCGTCTCGCGCCGCCGCCACGCCATGCTCCGGGGGAAGCGGACCGCCAGCACAACCGCGACCGCGAACACGTACGACAGCACGTCGACGACCAGAATCCCCTCCAGCCCGACGACCGCCATCAGCCCGACCGCCAGCAGCGGCACCACCACCTGGGCCGTGCCGGTGACGAGCTGCATCACGCCGTTGGCATGGCCCAGGAACCGTTTGGGGACCAGCTGCGGGATCGCCGAGGCGTACGCGAACCGCTGGAAGGTCAGAGCGACCGACAGCAGCGCGAGCAGCGGGTAGATGTGCCAGATCGCCAGGTTGCCGGTCCACAGCAGCACCCCGAGGACCAGCTGCACGCCGCCCGCGGTGACGTCTCCGGCGAGCATCACCACGCGCCGGTCGTACCGGTCCACGATGGCCCCGGCCAGCGGCGCGACCAGCATGCCCGGCAGCAGGCCGAGCACCGCGAACAGCGCGAAGTCCGCCAGCGAGCCGGTGGTCGTGTAGATCCACAGCGGCACGGCGAACTCGGTCAGCGCCGACCCCACGATCGAGACCAGCTGCCCGGCCGCGACCAGCGCGAACCGCCCCATGCCCGGCCGGACCCGGCGGGCCGAGCCGTCCTGCGCGTCCGCGGAGGACGGCACCCGGCGGGCCGCGGAGCCGTCCGGTACGTCCGCGGAGCTGCCCGGCACGGCTGTGGAGCCGTCCGGCGCGGCTGCGGAGCCGTCCGGCGTGGGTGCGGAGCCGTCCGGTGCGGCTGTGGAGGACACGCCCTCCAGCCACCACGTCGACCGCGCCGTACGCGCCAGCCGCTCGGACCGGCCCTCGGTGATGGCGCGGTGCGTGCCGGTCACGATGGCCGCGAGCTCCTCCGCCCGATATTTCAGGAAAAAGTGCCCCGCCTCGTCCAGCACGACCAGGGCCGTCAGCTCCGACAGCACGTGCCACTCGCGGTACCGCTCCTGGTAGAACTCCATCGCCGGGTCGCGCTCGCCGGCCAGCGCGATGACCGGCGCCCGCAGCGGGGCCCCGTCCGGCCCCGCCGCGGACTCCTCGAACATGCGGGTGAAGTACCGCTCCGCCTGCCGGGTGCCGCGCCGCCGGTTGCGGACCATGAGGTCGAGCTGGTCGCGGCCGACCTCCTCCACGTCCAGGCCGGCGGAGCGCAGGTCGTCGATCCAGGCCTGGTCGCCGCGCATGCGCTCCATGAGCTCGGTCAGGCGCGCCAGGCGGCCGCGGGGGCGGGCGAAGGGGAAGACGCCGCCGAGATACACCGCCTCGACCTCGCGGCCGGCGTCCTCCAGCCTGCGGGCGATCTCCGCCGCCAGCATCACGCCGAGACCGCAGTGGCCGTACAGGGTGACGGGGCCCTGGATGTCGTCGAGGATCTCCCGCACGCACCCGTCGGCGACCTCGTCCAGCGGCCTGGCCTCCTCGCCGAGTTCGTGGCCGGGCACGGCGATCGAGTACAGCGCCCAGTCGGCCGGCAGCGCGTCCGCGAGCGGCTGGTAGATGACCGCGCTGCCGCCCCCGTACGGCGCGCAGACCAGCGTCGAGGCGGCCGTCCTGGCGGGGGTGAGCCGGTGCAGCAGGCGGCGCGGGCCCTCACCGGCCGACTCCAGCAGCGCGGCCAGCTCCCGCACGGTGCGGTGCTTGAACAGGTCGAGCACGGTGACGCCGCGCTGCGGCGCCTCCTGCCTGAGCCGGGCCACCACCCGCATGGCCAGCAGGGAGTGCCCGCCGAGCTCGAAGAAGTCGTCCGTGGCGCCGACCTCGGTGACGCCGAGCAGTTCGCTCCACACGTCGGCGACCGTCTGCTCGGTGGGGGTCCGCGGCGGCTCGAACCGGCCGGTCGTCTCCGGCGCCGGGTCGGGCAGGGCGCCGCGGTCGACCTTGCCGTGCGACTTGAGCGGCGGCGGCTCGTCCAGCCACACGTACCTGGCGGGGATCATGTAGTCGGGCAGCCGCTCGGCCAGCCACGCCCGCACCTCGGCGGCCTCCGGCCGGACCTCGGCATCACCTGCCAGGTAGGCCACCAGCAGGCCGCCGCGCAGGTCGGCGATCACCGACGTCACGGCGGGGTGCCGGCCGAGCACCGACTCGACCTCGGCCAGCTCCACCCGGTAGCCGCGGATCTTCACCTGCAGGTCGCGGCGGCCGAGGAACTCCAGGTTCCCGTCGGGAAGGTGACGCGCCTGGTCGCCGGTGCGGTACATGCGAGCGCCGGGCGGACCGTAGGGGTCGGGCAGGAACCGTTCCGCGGTCAGGGCGGGACGGTCGAGATATCCCCTGGCCAGCCGGTCCCCGCCGAGATACAGCTCCCCGGCGACGCCGATCGGCACCGGCTCCAGATGCTCGTCCAGCACGTACGCCCGCGCTCCCGGCAGCGGCCTGCCGATCGGCAGCGTGGTGGTCGTGCCGACGTCGCCTCCGACCGGGCCCTCGACCGGGTACGTGGTGACGCCCACCGTCGCCTCGGTCGGGCCGTAGTGGTTGACGACCCGGCAGCGCCCGGACGCGGCCAGTTCCTCGGCCCAGTCGCGCGGCGCCGCCTCGCCGCCGAGGATCAGCAGCTTGCGCGGCAGCACGTCGGCCTGCAACGCGGCCAGATGCGACGGAGTGATCTTGAGGTAGTCGATGCCCGCGTCCCGGACGTACTCGGCCAGCTCGTGCCCTGCGGTGCGCGACGGGATGATGTGCAGCGTGCCGCCGGTCATCAGGCACGCGTAGAAGACCGTCACCCCGAAGTCGAAGGCCGGCGACTGCGGCAGCGCGTACGACCCGCCGGGTTCGATCCCCAGCCGTTCCCGCAGGCCCGCGAGATAGACGAGCGCCTGCCGGTGCTGGATCGCGACGCCCTTGGGCCTCCCGGTGGTGCCGGAGGTGTAGATGACGTAGGCCAGGTCGTCGGGGGTCACCTCATGAGGGACCGGCGCCTCGTCTCCGTCGGGCTCGTCTCCGTCGGGCTCATCTTCATCGGGCTCGTCGAGGCCGACCGTGAGCAGCCCGCCGGGCAACCGCCCCCTGGACGACGCGTCGGTCACCGCGATCCGCACCCCGGCGTCCTCCAGCACGTACGCCAGCCGCTCGCCCGGATGCTCCGGATCCAGCGGCAGGTACGCGGCCCCCGCCCTGAGCACGCCGAGCACCGCCACGGCCAGTCCGGCCGACTGCTCCAGGCACACCGCCACCCGTTCCCCGGGCCCGGCGCCGAGCGCCCGCAGCCGCCGGGCCAGCCGATCGGCGCGGGCGCCGAGCTCGCCGTACGTGAGCGAGACGTCCCCCGCGACCACCGCGACTGCTCCGGGATCCTGTCCGGCGACGACCTCGTGCAGCAGCCGGACCCCGGCGGGCGGCGCCGGCTCGGCGACTCCGAGGGCCAGCACGCGCCGCCGCTCGTGCGGGTCGAGCAGCGGCAGCCGGGAGATCGGCCGGTCGGGGTCGGCGACCGCCGCCCGCAGGAGCGTCTCCAGGCATCCCGCCAGCCGCCGCGCCGTGTCCTCCCGGAACAGCGCGGTGCTGTAGGCGAGCTGCCCGTGCAGCCCGCCGCCGCCCTCGAAGAGATAGAGCGCCAGGTCGAACCGGCTGGCCACGGTGGGGATCGGATACGGCTCGGCGCCCAGCCCGGAGGTGTCCAGGGTGCGGCCGCGATAGTTCTGCAGGGCGAACATGGTCTGGTAGACCGGCGTGCGGCTGACGTCCCGCTCGACGGCCAGCTCGGTGACGAGCCGGTCGAACGGCAGCGCCTGGTGCGCGAAGGCGTCCAGGGTGGTGTCGCGGACCCGGCCGAGCAGTTCGCAGAAGGTCGGGTCGCCGCGCAGGTCGGCCCGGACGGCCAGGGTGTTGATGAACGGCCCGACGACCGTCTCCAGCTCGGGCAGCTCCCGCCCGGACACCGGCGACCCCACCGCGAAGTCGTCCTGCCCGGCGAACCGGCCGAGCAGCACCTGGAAGGCGGCGAGCAGCGTCATGTACGGGGTGGCCCGGTGCGCCTTGCCCAGCTCCGCGATCGACGCGGTGAGTCCGGGGTCCACGACGACGTCCACGGCGGCGCCGGTCCAGCGCTGCTCGGCGGGCCGGGGCAGGTCGGTCGGCAGCTCCAGGGCGGGCACCCCGTCCAGCCGGGACACCCAGTGGCGCACGTCGTCGTCGAAGGTCCGGCCGCGCTGCCAGTGCGCGTAGTCGCCGAACTGCAGCGTCGCCGGCGGCAGCTCCCGGCCCGCGTGCAGCGCCAGCAGCTCCTGGAACAGGATGTCGCACGACCAGCCGTCGGTGATCGCGTGGTGCATGGTGAGCAGCAGCACGTGCTCGCCGGGGGCCGAGCGCACCAGCAGGGCGCGCAGCAGCGGCGGGCGGGCCAGGTCGAACGGCCGGGTCAGCTCCCCGTCGATCTCGCCGGGGTCGTCGGTGACGCGGAACTCCACGACCGGCTCCTCGGCGACCACCGCCTCCGGGCGGCCGTCCGGGGTGGTGACCAGGATGGTGCGCAGGCTCTCGTGCCGCCGCGTGAGCTCGGTGAGCGCCCTGGCCAGGGCGTTCTCGTCGAGTTCGCCGGTCAGCCGGACCGCGAACGGCACGGTGTAGGCGGCCGTGCCGGGCGCGTACTGCTCAAGGAACCACAGTCGCTCCTGCATGGCCGACGGCGGCGGCGCGGTGCCGGGGTCGCGGCGGGGGACGCTGACCTTGGCGGCGCGCGCTCGAAGCCGACGCTCCAGCAGAGCCTGCTTGGCGGGTGAAAGGGAGCTTCTGGTCACGCGTCTTTCTCCTCTCCGCGGCGATGACGCGGATGTGCTGTAGCCATGACGGCGAAGCCTGCAGAGGCCGTGGGAACGCTCCCACGAGGGAGGCTAGGTTTCGACCCTTACGAGGTCAAGGGCTAGATCCGCATTTCCGACTGCCCGTTGTCACCTAACAAGCACAATTCGCGATGCGTGCACGTCGTCCCGCAGTTTCGGGATGCTCTGTCTTTCGCGTCCTTGACAGTTCGGAAAGCTTGTCGTCATCTATCTGGGAGCGCTCCCAGCATCATTTCCCGGCGTGGATCTCTTGCCTAGAATGAGGTTCTAGAAGCAGGCTTGGGCCCATGATTATCGAGTACGCCGACCGCGTGTGGCGCGGCGAATCGGACGACAGCGTCGTGGACGCGGGCGTGCAGGGCACGGGAATTCAGCCGATCGCCGACGGCCTCGGCTGGTGGCCGGGATTCGGCAACGTGACCGCGTTCGAGACCGAGGGCGAACTGGTGCTGTTCGACACCGGCAGCGCGTTCTCGGCGGCGAAATTGCATGAGGACGTACGGGCCTGGACGCGAGCGCCGCTGACCACGGCGTTCTACTCGCACGGGCATGTCGACCATGTCCTGGGGACGGGACCGTTCGAGGAATCGGGGCCGCCTGCCACGATTTATGCCCATAAAGCGATTGTTGATCGGTTTGAGCGTTATGTACTGACAAATGGCTATAACTCGGTGATCAACCAGCGGCAGTTCCAGGCCGCTGGGCTCCGCTGGCCCACCGGCTACCGCCGTCCGGACGTGACCTACACCGACACGCTGACCGTGCGGCGCGGCGGGCTCACGTTCGACCTCTTGCATGCCAAGGGCGAGACCGACGACGCGACCATCGGCTACGTGCGCGAGCACAGGCTGCTGCTGACCGGCGACCTGTTCATCTGGGTGACGCCGAACTGCGGCAACCCGCAGAAGGTGCAGCGCTATCCCAGGGAATGGGTGCACGCGTTGCACCGGATGGCGGCCATGGACGCCGAGATCCTGCTCCCCGGCCACGGCGCCCCGATCTTCGGCCGCGACCGCATCCGGCAGGCGTTGCTGGAAACCGCCGAATGGCTGGAGTCGCTCATCACGCAGACCCTGGAACTGCTCAACGCGGGCGCGCGACTCGACGAGATCGTCCATTCGGTGAAGCCGCCGGAGCGGCTGGCCGACCGGCCCTATCTGCGGGCGCGGTACGACGAGCCGGAATTCGTCGTACGCAACCTGTGGCGCCTTTACGGCGGCTGGTACGACGGAAACCCGGCCCATCTGAAGCCCGCTCCCGACGCGGTGCTGGCGAAATCGGTCGCGGAACTGGCGGGCGGGGCCCAGGCCCTCGCGGACGCGGCGCTCAAGGCCCTTTCCGAAGGCGACGAGCGGCTGGCCGGGCATCTGGCGGAAATGGCCGCCCTGGCGGCGCCGGACGACGCGGGGGTGCATCGCGTACGCGCGGAGGTCTTCTCCACCAGAGCGGCCGGCGAGCTGTCCCTCATGGCGAAGGGCATTTTCGCCTGGGCCGCGGCGGAGTCCAGCCGGCGCTCCTGAGAGCCGCCCCGCCTC
Organism: Nonomuraea sp. NPDC050153; assembly: GCF_044460125.1. Lineage (NCBI taxonomy): Bacteria > Bacillati > Actinomycetota > Actinomycetes > Streptosporangiales > Streptosporangiaceae > Nonomuraea > Nonomuraea sp. NPDC050153. The sequence goes on along the minus strand of NZ_JBITJQ010000011.1, from coordinate 127,626 downwards.
CATCGACGGCCGCCCGGGCCCCGGCCCCTCGCCCACGGGCTGAGCGCGGTGGACGGGGCGGGCCGGCGCGTGACTTCGGCGCTCCGGCCCGTACGGGAACGGCCCGCGCCCGCGTCCCGGGTCGGGGCGGGTCGGGTCGGGTCTGCGGCGGATGTTCTGATGACGAAGGAAGAGCCGGGGAAGTTCACCGAGGCGATTTTCCTGACAACTCTCCTGGATGTCAGGCGTTGCGCGGGACCACCAGGCCGGATTCGTAGGCGAAGACCACGAGTTGTGCGCGGTCGCGGGCGGCGAGCTTGGCCATGGCCCGGTTGACGTGGGTTTTCGCGGTCAGGGAGCTGATCACCATGCGCTCGGCGATCTGGTCGTTGGACAGGCCCTGCGCGACCAGGGCGACGGCCTCTCGTTCGCGGCCGGTCAGCTCCTTCAGCCCCGTCCCGGCGCCGGTGCGGAGCGGCTGGGTGACGTACCGGTTGATCAGCTTGCGGGTGATCGACGGTGCGAGCAGGGCGTCACCGCGCGCGGCGACGCGTACCGCGTGCAGGAAGTCCTCCGGGACGATGTCCTTGACGAGGAATCCGGCGGCGCCTGCGCGCAGCGCGTTGAAGACGTATTCGTCCAGGCCGTAGTTGGTCAGGATGACGACGTGCACCCCGGCCAGGGCCGGGTCCGCGGCGATGCGCCGGGTCGCCTCGATGCCGTCGGCGACCGGCATCTGGATGTCGATGAGCGCGACGTCGGGCAGGTGCTCCCTGACCAGGGCCAGGCCCTCCTCCCCGTCGGCGGCCTCGGCCACCACCTCGATGTCGTCCTCAAGGTCGAGGAGCGCGCGAAACCCGCTGCGGATGAGCGGCTGGTCGTCGACCAGCAGGACCCTGATCATGACGTTCGGTCCACGGGAAGTTCGGCCTGGACGGTGAAGCCGCCCTCGTCGCGGGGTGCCGCCCGCAGGTGACCGCCGAGGGCGGTGACCCGTTCGCGCATTCCGAGCAGCCCGACGCCGGGCACCGGGGCGGCGTCCGGGGTGGCCTTGCCGTCGTCATCGACGCGTATCGCGAGGGTGCCGGGGCCGTAGTCGATCCGGACCGACGCCGTCGCGGCGGCGGCGTGCCGGGCGATGTTGGTGAGCGACTCCTGAACGATCCGGTAGCCGGTCCGATCCACCGCGACCGGCACGTCCCGCCGTTGTCCCTCGATCGTCAGCGTCGCGTCGAGGCCGGTCGTCCGAGCCCGTTCCACCAGTTCCGCGACGTGGTCGAGCCCACGCGGCGGGGTCGTGTCGTCGTCGCGCAGCGCCTCCAGGGTCGCGCGCAGCTCCCGGGTCGCCTCACGCCCGGCCTCCTGGATCGCCAGCAGGGCCTCCGGCACCTGTTCACCCCGCTTGCGGGCCACGTGGACCGCGACTTCGGCCTGCACCTTGATGATCGAGATCTGGTGGGTGAGCGAATCGTGCAGCTCCCGCGCGATGTGCAGCCGCTCCTCGTCGGCGCGGCGGCGCGCGGTCTCCTCCCGGGTGCGTTCGGCTTCCTCCGCGCGCCGCTCGGCCTGGCGCAGCGCCTCACCGGCGGCGCCGGCCGCGATCAGCCAGGCCAGCTCAAGGGCGCCTCTGGCCTGCGCGAACGCCTCACCCGTGTCGTGCAGGCCGGAGGCCAGGGCCGCGAGAGGAAGAAGGGCCAGCATGGCCACGCTCGCCGCCACCGTGACGGCGCGGTGTCCCGCCCGTACGGCCGCGTACACCGCGAACAGGTACGCGACGGCGGGCGTGTCGAAACCGGCCGCCTGGTAGCCCACCGCGCACAACCCGGTGACGGCCAGGACGAGAACCGGAGCCCGGCGGCGCGCGGCCAGCGCCAGGCCGCCGGCCGCCAGCAGCGCGTAGCCGAGCAGGTCGAGGTACGTGGTGGAGTGCTGCCCGGACAGCCCGTTGAACAGCAGCGTCGCCGCCACGCCGACGGCGATCACCCAGTCTGTGAGGCCGGCCCGTCCTGTGCTCATGCGCGCACCTTAGCCCGGATTCCGGTGCGGGCGACTCCTGCGCGCGGATGACCGCCGGCTACCGCACCTGCGGTACCTTCGCGGCTCCTGCGGCGTCGGCGGTAGCCGGGTACGGCGTCGGCGGCAGTACGAATTGCCCACGTACGCACGACGACCTGCGGTGGATCCGACGGACATCATCAGGCCACGACCAGTCCCAGGAGGAGAAGGAGCACCTCATGTCCATCCGTCACCCGCTCGCCGCCGCCACTGTGGCCGCCGCCTTCGGAACTCTCGCGGTCGCCACGCCGGCGGCCGCGACCGTCCTGGTCCAGCCGGACCCCGTCAGCGCCTACGCCTTGACCACCGGGCGGCTCTGGTCCCTGGTGGCCGCGGCGCTGGGGCTGGCCGGCGTGGTCGTCGGCGGGCTCGCGCTGGCCCGCTCCGCCGGCCGCACCGGCACCGGCACCGGACGGCGCGGGTCCGTCGTGGCCCTGGTGACGGGGCTGGCCGGCGCGGTCATCGGCGGGCTGGTCGTGGCCGCCGCCGAGGGTGGCCCCGGCACCGGCTACGGCATAGTCGGGGGCTATGCGGCCCTGGTGGTGGGGCTGGTCGCCATGGCCCTCGGCGGGCTGGCCATGACCCGCTCACGCCGCACCACCTGACCGAACCGCTCACCGGGCCGACTCACCAGGCCGACTCACCGGGCCGACTCACCGGGCCGACTCACCGGCTCAGCAGAGCCGTGGCGATGGCGACCTGGGCGGGTCCGAGCGCGGTCTTGCCGTCTTCGATGTCCCACAGCGCGTTCTGCAGCACGCGGCCGAGACTCCAGCCCACCGCTCGCTCCCGCTCCAGGCCGAGAACCTCGGTCAGCAGGTCGAAGCGGCGCAGCACCGCGCGAGTCACGTCACCGCCGGCCTCGACCTCCTCCCACCGGTTGTCCAGCGCCGGCAGCAGCTCGAACCCCGGGTCGCCGGCCAGGGGTTCAGGGTCGATGGCCAGCCAGGGTTCCCGCTCCCCGGCCAGGACGTTGTCGTAGTGCAGGTCCCAATGAAGCAGCCGGTCGCCGGGCTCGCCGACGAGTTCGGCCACGGCGGAGGCGCAGGTGCGTACCAGCCGCTGTTCATCGGGGTCGCGCAGCGCCGGCACGGCCTGCGGGACCTGGTCGAGCATGGCCGCGGCGATGTCGGACAGCCGCCGCAGCTCCCCCGGGGCGGGGAGCGAGGTCAGGCGGGCCATCAGCTCGGCCAGGATCCGCACGGCCACGTCTTCGTCAGCCACCGAGGACAGGGGCCGGGCCGCGTCCAGGCGTTCCAGCAACTGCGTGGCGCTGTCGTCGTCATGGTCGAGCAGACGCACGATGCCGTTGCCGTCCCAGGCCAGCAGGCCCGTGGCGGTGCCGGCGGTCTCCTCCCGGAGCTGCTGAAGCTTGAGGACGGCAGGGGTCCCGTCGGCCTGAAGCACGGGCAGGACCAGCGAGGCCATGCCGTACGCGGGCGGGCCGTCGGGCCGCAGCCCCCAGCGGTCCAGAAACTCGGCGCCGAGGCGGGGCAGGTCGGCGATCCAGGCGCGCGCCTCCGCGCCGTGCGCGCCGTAAGACGCGGCGAACGCGTCAGGGACGTCGATGGAGGTCGACGTGTGCATGAAAGACATCTCCTTCGTGGGGTCCAGGGTCGATCTGCGACGAACGAAGGAGGTCACGGAGGTGCCCGGCTGCCGGGCAGGCGTCAAAGCATGTCCCCACCCTATCCGCTCATCTGACGCCGGGACGTCCGCGGCGATCAAGAACCTGTCCGCGCCGACGTGCGCGGCCCGCCGCCGGGGGGGTTCCTGGACGGCCCGGCCGTCGAGCGATTACGCTGGTACCGATCCGTTCCTACGGGCCAGATACGCCCCTAGCTGCGAAAAGGCGATGCCATGACTGCCGCCCGGTGCGACCGGGGCAGGTAGCGGTCTTGCTCCACCCCGGTCTTCCACGACCGTCGGGTCCTTGAGGACCTTCCCTGTGTGGTGCGCGCTCGCGCGCATCCGGATCGCCTTGGAGCACATCCACATGTCATCAGATTCCGCTCACCCTTCCGCGTCCTGGTACGCGGACTTCTTCACCGAACTGCCCAACGCCTTCTGGCGGGCGGCCGTCCCGCCTGAGACCACCAAGGCCGAGGTCGACTTCGTCATCCGCGTCGGCGGTCTTCACCCCGGGGCCCGCGTACTGGACGTTCCCTGCGGGAGCGGCCGGCACAGCCTCGCGCTCGCCCGCCGTGGATACCACGTCACCGGCCTGGACATCTCGGCGGAGGCCCTGGCCTTCGCCGGCCGGGCCGCCGCGGCCGAGCGGCTGACGCTCGACCTGCGCGAGGCCGACATGCGGCACCTGCCCGCTCGGCCGGCCGCCGACGCCGCCGTCTGCATGGGCAACAGCTTCGGCTACCTCTGCCACGACGCCAACCGCGCGCTGTTCGCCGGCCTGTACGCGGTGATCGCCCCGGGCGGCTTCCTCGTCGTCGACTACTGCGCGGTGGCGGAGGCGCTGCTGCCGCATCTGGAGGAGAACGGTCTGCCCATGTCCGCGGGCGGCATCACCGTCGAGGCGAGCAACAGCTACGACGCCCTCAACGGCCGTCTGCTCACCTCGTTCACCTTCCGCCGCGGGGAGGAGGAACAGCACGGCACCTCGGTGCAGCACGTCTACACCGCGGCCGAAACGGCCCGGATGGCGAGGGAAGCGGGCTTCGCTCACGTCGAGATGTACGCGGATCCCAACGGCACCCCCTTCGGGCTCGGCAGCTCGCGACTGCTGCTGATCGCGCGCCGCTAACCGGGTCACCTGTGCCCAGTTGAGCCGTCGGCGCCGCTGCCGGGGCCGGATGCGGCAGCGCCGGCGGCACGTATGCGAAGGCGGGGCCGGCCGTGGTGCCGTCCTCGCCGGGCATCCGCATCAGGGCCTGGGCCTGGCCCTTGAGCGTGAACATGGTGCCGGTGGCGGCCCCGAGCCGGTCCGGGCCGCCGTTGAAGGTTTCGTCGAGCCGGCTCAGGAGGGTGCAGCAGGTGTTGTCGGAACTCCTCCTGCGCGGTGCGGACGGCGCTGCCCGGAGCGTGGTCGGCCGACCGCGGGTTGCGCCGCATCGGGAGCACGCCGTTCAGGTCCACCGGGAGCGCGTCGCCGGTGGGGCCGGACCGCGGGGTGTCGCCCCGCCGGCACCGGCGGCCCAGCTTGAGCTCCTGGAACCGGTGGTAGTGCGCGACCTCCTCCCGTTCGGGGTGGAAGACGTCCTGGTCACCGTCCCCGACTCCGTCCAGGGCCTGGCTCTCGCCCTGGTCGCCGTCCCAGATCCCGGCGTGGGTGATGCCCTCGCCCTGCTCGACGATCTCCTCCAGTGCTCCCAGCGCGGACTCCGGATCCACGACGCGAACAGCCAACCTGCCGTGTGCCGGAAGTGGCCGGCGTTCACCTGGCGCGCGGGATTGCCGGAGAAGACCTCCTGCTCGCCGAGCCGGTCGAGCCCTTCCTTGATCGCGACGTAGAACTGCCCGATCGGCTCGTAGCCGGCGCCCTCCGCCGGGGCACCAGATGGCGCCGGCTGTTCGATCCGCAGGCACGGCCGCCTGCCGCCGTCATGCCTTGGAAGTCGGCCGCGCTCAGGACGGGCGCGGGGTGCTGGGGTCCTTGAACTGGGCGAGCTCTTCCTCGTACGCCTCGCCGACGGACCTTACTTGGCCGCGTTCTACGCGAGCCAGTCGCGGTAGCGGATCGTGCCGAGCCTGGCGTCGTCGCCGGGCACGAGCGTGCGCTCCCCCGGCACGCTGCCGAAGTAGGTCGCCTGCGGGTCGGCGACCACCGTGCGCGAATCGCCCCAGGCCGCCAGCGCGTCGCGGAAGAACTCGTCCATCCGGGACCGCTCGGGCCCGCCCACCTCGACCCGGCCGTTCAGCGGCTCTCCGGCCGCCACCCGGCCGACCGCCTCGGCGACGTCCTCGCCCGCCATGGGCTGGAACAGCACGGGCGCGATGCGCACGGTGCCGCCGTCGGTGGCGTCGTCGGCGATACCGCGCACGAACTCGAAGAACTGCGTGGCGTGCACCAGCGAGAACGGGATCCCCGACTTCTCGATCAGCTGCTCCTGGGCGATCTTCGCCGCGAAGTACCCGTTCTCCGGCATCCGCTCGGTGCCCACCACCGACAGCGCGACGTGATGGCCGACCCCCGCCTTGGCCTCCGCGGCCAGCAGGTTACGCGTGGAGGTCTCGAAGAACTCCATCACCGCGGCCCGCTCGAACGACGGCGAGTTCGACACGTCCACCACGACCTGCGCACCCGTCAGCACCTCGGCCAGGCCCTCGCCGGTGAGGGTGTTCACGCCGGTCTGCGGAGCCGCCGCCACCGCCTCGTGGCCGTGTTCCCCCAGCTTCGCCACCAGCTTCGACCCGATCAGGCCGGTCCCACCGATCACCACAACCTTCATGAGGAACCCTTCTTCCCTGTTCGCCGGGGCATTCGATTGCCAACCGGTCGCCAGCTAAGACCGGACAGCCTTCGTACCCGTGACAATCTCCGCGAAATTTCTTTCGCGGACCACCGGCGCTGACGATGACGGGCTGCTCCGCGGTGCTCATAGGTGTGCCTTTCCGGTGTTCAGGGCGGCCTTGATGACCTCGACGGCCTGGGCGACGGCGGCACCGGCCGCGGCGGTCGAGCGGACGGGGTTGAGCATCATGAAGTCGCGCAGCGTGCCGTTGTAGCGGACGCTGGTGGTCGGCACCCGGCCTCGGTGAGCTTGCGCGCGTAGGCTTCGCCCTCGTCGGGCAGCACGTCGTTCTCGTCGACGATCACGAACGCGGGCGGCAGCCCGGCCAGGTCCTCACGCTGGGCGGGGTCGGGGGTGTACGCGTCCGGGTGATCCACTGGGCGGTGGCGTCCGCCTGCTCGATCGCCACCGGGTAGCGGGCCTCGGGCGAACGGTCGTACTCCACGAACACGACCGCGGCGCCCGCCCCGACGGCGAGCTCGCGGACGAGGCGGTCGTGGGTGCCGGCGTTGCCCAGCACCCACCCGCCGCCATGCACATACAGGAACGGGGGCTTGGAGGTCGCCTCTGCGAGTTCCTGGGCCGCCGGTTCCAAAACGTACTTGCTCCCGCGAAGTTCCCCGTTTCTCAGTTCGGAGTGGTCTCCGCTCAAACAAGGCAGCCACCGGAATCTGTGACAGCACCGGCCCACGTTCCTGTCACAACCCGCGCGGTCGTCCGGTCATAGGGGGCGGGCGGCCACGGCCTGACGCCGTTCGAGCGAGTCCGGTCCTGCCCGTGGCGCACGGCCCGCCCACACCGGCCCACGCACCATCGTTCACCAGGCGGCGATCATGACCCTCCACCAGACTCACCAGCACCACGACCCACGACCACCGCTGCGCTGGATGGCCCACGCCGCCTGCCAGGACGCCGACCCCGCCCTGTTCTTCCCGATCACCTGGGACGGTCACCCCGGCCGGCCCGACGAGCAGGCACGACGTATCTGCCGGACCTGCCCCGTACAGGCGGCCTGCCTCGACTGGGCGCTGCGCACCGGCGAGCCCGACGGCGTGTGGGGCGGCACCACACCGGCGGAACGCCGCCGGCTACGCGCCCGCCTGCGGCAGGCCACGGCCTGACCGCTCCCGCTCGAACGGCGTCAGGCCGTGGCCGCCGCGCCTTCGAGCAGCGGGGTGGGGAGCTGTTTGCGTGAGGCGATGCCGAGCTTCGCGAAGACCTTGCGCAGGTGCCGTTCGACGGTGTGCGGGCTGATGAAGAGCTGAGCGCCGAATCACCGCCCGAACGGGGCGAACCCTTCCGCACCCACCGCCGCACCACCTGCCCCTGACCACTTCGGACCCCGATCAGGAGGGGCTGATCCAGGCAACCTCGGCGCGGGCGGCGGACAGGCGGCCATCGGGTTGCGGAGCCGCTCGCTGTGAGCGTGCCGGCCGAGGCACCGCTCGACATGAGTATTCGGCCCGAGATGCCGCTCGTCGTGGGCGTGCGGGCCGAGGCGCCGCCCGCCGTAAGCATGCGGGCCGAGGCGCCGCCCGCCGTAAGCATGCGGGCCGAGATGCCGTTGCCGTACGCGGGGCCGGGCGCCTCTTGCGCCGGCACGCGGCGAGCAGGTACCCGGGCGGGCACCTGCTCGCGGGGTCAGGCGCGCTCGAAGGGGAGCACTTCCGTCAGGTGGAGGATCAAGGCCCCGGGGTTCCTGGTCTGCGTCATGATCCTTCCAGGTCCGGTGAACTCGAAGACCAGGCCCTCGCCGGACTTGAGCGACTGGACCGTCTTGCCTTCGACCGCCCGGCGCAGCTTGCTCTTGACCGTCTCGTCGTAGGCGACCAGGTGGCCCGAGTCCACCACGATCTGCTGCCCGTCCGCCAGCTCGATCACGTCCATCGCGCCGTAGCAGCCGAGCACGACGGCGCCGTCGCCCTGCGCCTTGATGAGGAAGCCGCCCTCGCTGCCGATGAGGTTGGACATGCCACCCCACTTGGTGACGATCTCCACGCCCTCACTGGACGCGATCCACGATCCCCTGGTCAGCAGGAGCGCGGTGCTGCTTCGTACCTCGGCGGGCTGGACATCGCCTGGCAGGTGATGCGCCACGTCCACCCAACCGCCACCGTCCGGAGCGGTGTAGCGAGTGGTGAACAGCGACTCCCCGCCCAGCGCCGAACGCGCCAGCCCGCGCAGCAGGCCGCCCTCCATCTTGGCCTGGAGCTGAACCCCCGCGCTCGTCGCGAACATCGCGCCCGCCTCGACGCGCAGCGTCTCCCCGCCCTCCAGATGGCAGCGCGCGACCGCGAACGAACCAGGGTGCCGGATCTCGGTTTTCATGCGTCCCTCCCTCTCGATCGTCTTGCTTCGGAGCGACTTTGCCGGACAGGCCGTACACAACTCGTTGACAACCCGCAGCCGTGCCCGCCGGGACCGCGATCAACGTGCGCGTGGCCGGCGGCCGGACGCCTCGACGACGGCCGCCAGCCGCTGCGAACGGCTGGGGCATGGCCGCGCGGCTCAGGATTGGAGGACTGGGAACGGCGAGGTCAGGGCCGCCCGACTCCGGGTTCGAGGGCTGCGATGCGCGGGGCGCCGTCGGCAAAACCGTCAAACGCGGCCGCACCCTCGCGGCACTGCAACAATCCGGACGACCAAGAACAAGCTCAGGCGTCGAACGTGATGACGATCTTGCCCCGGGCCTTCCCGGCGGCGAGGGTGGCCAGGCCGTCGGCGGCCTGTTCCAGCGGCAGCACGGTGTGCACGTCGATGGCCAGGCTGCCGGCGGCGGCCTGCTCGGCGAGCGGCGCGGTGGTCTCGCGGACCGGCTGGGCGAACACGGTCGTGCCGGTGAGTCCGGCGGCGGCCAGGGCGTCGGCGTCCGGGGCCATGGTGGTCGTGGCGACCTTGCCGTCCTTGCGGACCGCGTCCAGCGGGACCTCGGCAGAGGTGTGCCCGACGAGGTTGACCAGCGCGTCGACGCCGTCACGGTAGGCGTCCTTGACCTGTTCGGCGACGGATCCGATGGTGTAGTCCACGACGGTGGCCGCGCCGAGCGCGGTGAGCCTCTCGGCGTCGGCGGCCGTGCCGGTGGCCACGACGGTCGCGCCGCGGGCGGCCAGCAGCTGGACCGCGTACAGTCCGACACCGCCGGTGGCGCCGTTGACCAGCACGACCTCGCCCGGCTGCGGGTCGACGTAGTCGACGGCCGCCGCGGCGGCGGCCGCGGCCAGGGGCAGCGCGGCGGCCGTGACGAAGTCCAGCGCGGCCGGCTTGACCGCCACGGTGGCGGCGGGCAGCAGCGCGTACTCGGCCAGGGTGCCGACCTGGACCGGCGGGGCCAGCAACACGTGGCCGAACACCTCCTGCCCCGGCTCGACGTGGTCGACGCCTTCGCCGACCGCCTCCACGACGCCGGCGGCGTCGCGACCCAGGACCAAGGGGTACTCGTGCGGCATCATGGCGGCCGTCATCCCGGAGGCGATGGCGTTGTCGAGCGGGTTCAGCCCCGCCGCCCGCACCTTGATCAGAACGTGGCCGGGCGCCACCTCCGGCGTGGGCAGATCGCCGATCGTGGGCCGCTCACCGGCGGCGGGGACGTGTAGTGCACGCATGACGGTTCTCCAGAACAGGAAAGGGGGCAGGACCGTACGCCACCCGCAGATAAGTGGCGCACCTGCGTCACTTAGACTAGCAGCCGTCTGACCTCGTCATTCCGGCACATTAGGATCACGCCATGGGAGATTCCGGACTGCGCGCGGACGCCGAGCTGAACCGGCAGCGGATCCTGGCGGCCGCGCGCGAGCTCTTCGCGAGCGAGGGCACCGAGGTGTCGATGCGCCAGATCGCGCTGCGGGCAGGCGTCGGCGAGCCCACGTTGCGCCGCCGGTTCCCGTCGAAGAGCGCGCTGCTGGCCGAGACCTTCCAGGACCGGGTCGCCGCGTACGCCGACCTCGCCGAGACGGCGCTGGACGACCCCGATCCCTGGCACGGCTTCGCGACGTTCGTCGAACGCATGGCGGGCATGCAACTCGCCGACCGGGGCTTCGCCGAGGTGCTCACCATGAGCTTCCCTGCCTCTCTCCGGTTCGCCAAGGAGCGCCGTCGCGGATACGAAGCCATCCAGCGGGTCATCGGGCGCGCGCAGCAGGCCGGTCGGCTGCGGGACGATTTCGTGGCCGAGGATCTGATCATGCTGCTCATGGCCCACGCGGGCGTGGTCGCGGCGGGCGGCGACCAGGCGGGCCGATTCTCGGCCAGGCTGCTCGCCTACCTCCTGCACGCCGCCAGGGCCAGCGCGGAGGCGGAGCCGCTGCCGGTCCCGCCGTCCCCTGCCGAGGCGTACGGGGCGCTGCTCCGGCTGCGCCGCGCGAACGCTCCGGGACCGGCCGCGCTCCGCGATCAGGGAAGAGCGCCGCGGCGACGGACGATCGGCGAGGAAGCGCATTGACGTATGCGCACGGGACGGGGTTCGCTCCACATGCACTCGAAACCGCACGCCAGAAGGAGCCGGCGGACCGGGAGCGCAGCCTTTGCCAACGCTCACAGGACTCGGACCACGGCCGATCTCCCGCTCGTCGCGGAGAAGGGAACGGAGACATCCATGGTGCGGATGATGCGTTTGCTGAGCGGCCTGGTCGCCGCGCTGGCGCTGGTCGCGGCCACGGTCTACGTCACGCGTGCGGCCGGCGCGGAGTCGAACGGCGGCGTACGGGTGATGCCGCTCGGCGACTCGATCACCGACGGGTTCGCCGTGCCGGGGGGCTATCGCATCGACCTGTGGCAGAAGCTCGTGGCCGCCGGCTATCGGGTCGACTTCGTCGGGTCCCTGTTCAACGGGCCGTCGAGCTTGGGTGACCACGACCACGAAGGCCACTCCGGATGGCGCATCGACCAGATCGACGCCAACATCGTGACCTGGCTGCGCACGTACCGGCCGCGCACGATCCTGCTGCACATCGGCACCAACGACATCTACCAGAACCCGAACGGCGCCTCCTCCAGGCTGGCTATGCTCATCGACCGCATCACCGGCAACGCGCCCGACGCCGAGGTGTTCGTGGCCACGATCATCCCCCTCAACGGCGCCGACCCGACCGTCAGGGCCTACAACTCGGCGATCCCCGGCATCGTGCAGTCCAGGGCCGCGGCCGGCCGCCGCGTCCACCTGGTCGACATGTACAGCGCCCTGACCACCGCGGACCTGGCGGACGGCGTCCACCCCAACGCCGGCGGCTACGGCAAGATGGCGAACGTCTGGTACAACGCCCTGCGTTCGGTGCCCGGCAGCCTGGAGGGCGCGCCCACGCCGACTCCGACGCCTCCTGGGCAGGACGGCGCCTGCGGCGCGACCTATCGGACGGTCAACACCTGGAGCGGCGGCTTCCAGGCGGAGGTGACCGTACGCAACAGCGGGTCGACCTCGCTGAACGGGTGGACGGTGCGCATGACCCTGGCCGCGGGGCAGGCCGTCACCAACCTGTGGGGCGGCGTGGCCACCGGCGCCGGCGGCGCGATCAGCGTTCGCAACGCCTCCTACAACGGCAGCCTCGCGGCCGCCGGCACCACGACGTTCGGGTACGTCGCCACCGGCAACGGCGCCACCGCGCCCACAGGTATCGGCTGTTCCAGCCCCTGAGCACACATCAAGATATCGACGACGTCCGTCATGAATTTAAAACAATTTCTCGGCTGAGAGCGTCTTGATTAGTGGTTTGACCAGCGCCATAGAGAATCATGATGCGTGCTAGCCTGTTTCACGTTCTGGGCTGCGATGAGCGGAGGCGGGTCGGGTGAAGCCGCGGTCGATCGTGTTCGATCTCTATGGCGACTACTTGCGCTACGACGGCGGCGCGGCCCCCTTGCAGACCCTCACCGATCTGCTGGCCGGTTTCGACATCCCGGAGGCGACGACCCGCGTGGTGATGGCGCGGCTGCGCAAGGAAGGGTGGTTCGACACCGAGAAGCAGGGCCGGACCACCCTCTACCGCCTCACCGACCAGAGCTGGCGCCTGCTCGACGAGGGGCGCAGGCGCATCTTCCAGCGCGAGCGCGAGCCGTGGGACCGGCAGTGGCGCGTCGCCATCTACCACGTTCCCGAGACCGACCGCACCGCCCGGGAGCGCGTCCGCAAGAAGCTGAGATGGCTGGGCTTCGGGCCGCTGGCGCCGTCCACGTGGATCTCTCCCCACGACCGCCTGCAGGAGGTCGCCGAGGAGCTCGCCCAGGAGCCCTCGGTCCGGCTCGACCTGCTGATCAGCCGGTCCATGGGGGCCGCCGCCGACATCGACATGGCCAACCGGTGCTGGGAGCTCAAGGAGCTGCACCTCGCCCTGCTCGCCAAGCGGGACGCCTACCGCGCGCTGCTGGCGCGCTTCTCCTCGGTGCCGCCGCGCGGGCGCGAGGCGCTGGTCGAGCGCATCCGCCTCGTGCACGACTACCGCATGCTGCCCTTCGACGACCCCGATCTGCCCCTGGAGCTGGTGCCCGCCGGCTGGGTGGGACGCGACGTGCACGATCTCTTCCTCGACCTGCACGAACGCCTCGCTCCGGAGGCAGAGGACTTCTGCGCTTCCCTGGGCGTCGGCCCGCTGAACAAGGCGGCCGCCCATGCGTGACAGAGTCGGGGCCATGGACCCTGCCCTTGTCACGCCCAAAGTAGCTGCTCCAGCCCGGTAAGCGCCAGAATTGTTTCATCTCATTGACGGTCGTCTTATTGCTGTGTAACGTCGGCGACACCTTCGGCCGTGCGCCGAACCCTCTGGTTCTCGCTCCGTGGAGTGATCATGGACGCTGTAGCGCATCCCCCGTCCATCCGCCGCAAGGGCAGCCTGCCCGTCGTCGCCATCTGTTTCGCCTCAATCGTCTTCGACGGTTACGACCTCATCGTCTACGGATCGGTCGTGCCGAACCTGCTCGCCGACAAGTCATGGCACCTGTCGCCCGCGCAGGTCGGCGCGATCGGCAGCTACGCCCTCATGGGAATGCTCATCGGCGCCCTGGTCGCGGGGGTGATCACCGACATCGTCGGCCGCCGGAAGATCGTGATCGCCAGCGTCACCTGGTTCTCGCTCGCCATGATCCTCTGCGCCCTCGCACCGTCCCCTGAGCTGCTGGGCCTGTTCCGCTTCGTGGCCGGGCTCGGGCTCGGCGGCGTCGTCCCCACCGCCATCGCGCTCACCGTCGAATACGCCCCGAAAGAACGGCGCAACCTCTACAACGCCCTGATGTACTCGGGCTACTCCGTCGGCGGCATCCTGGCGGCGGTGCTGGCGCTGACGCTGCTGGCGGAGCACGGATGGCGGCTGATGTTCTGGATCGGCGCCGCGCCGCTGGTCCTGGTCCTGCCGCTGGCCATCCGATACCTGCCCGAATCGGCGAACTTCCTGCTGGCCAGGGGACGCCGCGCCGAGGCCGAAGCGCTGGCCGCCCGATACGGGCTCGTCCTCGACGAGATCGCCGCGGGCGAGGCCGGCGCCGAGCAGGAGCCCGCGACGCGTACGCGCTCGATCGCCGTGCTCTTCCGGCGCGAGAACCTGGCGGCCACGGCGCTGTTCGGCGCGGCCAGCTTCTGCGGCCTGCTGCTGGTCTACGGCCTCAACACCTGGCTGCCGCAGATCATGCGCGCGGCGGGCTACCCGCTCGGCTCCTCGCTCCAGTTCCTGCTGGCCCTGAACCTGGGCGCCATCGTCGGCACCATCATGGTGTCCTTCCTGGCCGACCGCGTCGGCTCGAAGATCGTGACCGTCGGCGCCTTCCTCGCCGCGACCCTGTGCCTGTATCTCCTGAGCCTGCGCCTCGGCACGGGCGTGCTCATGGCGTGCGTCGCCGTGGCCGGGCTCGGCAGCGTCGGCACCCAGATCCTCGTCAACGGCTACGTCGCCACGCACTTCCCCGCGTCCGTACGGGCGACGGCGCTGGGCTGGTCCCTGGGAGTCGGCCGGCTGGGCGCCATCCTCGGCCCGCTCCTGGGCGGCTGGATCCTGGGGTCCGGCCTCGGCGTGGAGTGGAACTTCTACGCCTTCGTGCTGCCCGCCCTGCTGGGCGCGGTCTTCATCGCCGCGGTGCCGGGGATGCGCGCCGGCCGGGCCGCCGCCGGCCTCGCCCGGCGCGAGACGGTCGGGGGGACCACCGCATGACCACTCCGCACCCGGAGATCACTGCGGAGGAGCAGGCGGGCCACCGCGACACCAGGGCCAGGGGGAACTGATGCGCATCGCTGTCGCGGGAGGCGGCCCGGGCGGGCTGTTCTTCGCCACCATGATCAGGCGGCTCGTGCCGTCGGCCGAGGTCACCGTGTTCGAACGAAACCGGGCCGACGACACCTTCGGCTTCGGGGTCGTCTTCTCCGACCGGACCCTGGCCGGCATCCACGAGGCCGACCCGGTGCTGCGCCAGGCGCTGGACGAGCACGGCCGCCACTGGGACGACATCGAGGTCAGGCTCAAGGGCGAGCGCGTCCGCTGCGGCGGGAACGGCATGGCCGCCATCGTCCGGCGCACCCTGCTCCTGCTGCTGCAGGAGCGCGCCAGCGACGTCGGCGCCGATCTGCGGTTCGCCACCGAGGCACGGCTCGACGACCTGGCGGGGTACGACCTCGTCGTCGCCGCCGATGGAACCGGCTCGCGGATCCGCGACCTGCTCGACTGCGGCAGCGAGGTGGAGAGCGCCACCGCCAAGTTCATCTGGTTCGGCACGGACTACCTCTTCGACGGGCTGACGTTCGTGCACGAGCGCGGCCCGGACGGCGTCTTCGCCGTGCACGGCTACCCGATCTCGGCCGAGGCGTCGACGTTCATCGTGGAGACCGACGAGGCGTCCTGGCGACGGGCGGGGCTGGACGCGTTCGACGTCACGCAGCCGCCCGGCCCCAGCGACCTCGCCTCCAAGGCGTACCTGGAGAAGCTGTTCGCCGACCAGATCGACGGGAAGCGGCTGCTCACCAACAACTCACGATGGGGAAATTTCCGGACTCGCCGTACTAAACGGTGGCATACCCTGACGCCGCAGCCGGTCGTGTTGCTGGGTGACGCCGCACACACGGCGCACTTCTCGGTCGGTTCCGGCACGAAGATGGCGATGGAGGACGCGGTGGCGCTCGCTCGCGCGCTCGCCGAGCACGGCGACGACCTGCCGGGCGCGCTCGCGGCCTACGAGGAGGCCGCGCAGCCGTCCGTACGGCAGGTGCAGGACGCCGCCCGGCCGAGCCTGTCCTGGTGGGAGCACTTCGGCCGCTACTACGACGCCTTCGAGCCGTGGCAGTTCGCCTACCACTTCCTGTCGCGCAGCATCACCGACGCCCGCCTGGCCCGCCGCGCCCCGGAGTTCGTCGAGGCCAGTCGCGGCAGGTGGGCCGCGGCGCACGGCGCCGAGCCGCTGGACACCCCGTTCGAGAGCGGCGGATGGCAGGTCGGGAGCCGGCTCGTCCAGATCACCGCGGATGCCGGCGCCACGCCCACGGCGGCCGGCGACCTCCCGCTCTCGGCCACCCCGCTGTCGGGACCGTGGGGTGCGCTGCTGCACGCGCCGGACACCGAGGCCGGGCTCCCCGACGCCGTCGCCCGCCTGGCCGGCCTTCCGGGGTCCGCGGTGCTGGTCGCGGTGGCCGGCGGCACGCCGCTGACGCGCATCTTGCTCTGCGAACAGGCACGCCTGCACCATCGGCTCCCCGCGCTGACGATCGAACCGGCCCTCGACCGCGACCGCGCCCACACCCTGGTGCTGTCCGGCCGCGCCGACCTCGTGGGGGTTCCCGCGTGAGCACCACCACCGCGATCTCAGGGAAGCCGAAAGCCACCGACCTCGTGGGGGTTCCCGCGTGAGCACCACCACCACGATCTCAGGGAAGCCGAAAGCCACCGACCTCGTGGGAGTCGCCGCGTGACCGCCACCGCCACCACCACGGGGATCTCGGGGAAGCTGAAAGCGCTGTTCGCACCGCGCGGCATCGCCGTCGTCGGGGCGTCCCGCCATCCGCACAAGCTGGGCGCCACGCTCGCCCGCTCGCTGTCCGGGTTCGCCGCCGCCGGGGGCCGGCTCGCGCTGGTCAACGGCCGCGACGACACCATGTACGCCTCCGTCGCCCAAGCCGCCGCCGACGGCCCCGTCGACCTCGCGATGATCTGCGTGCCCGCCCCCGCCTGCGCCGACGCCCTGGCGGCTGCGGCAGCCGCGGGAGCCCGCGCCGCCGTGATCCACGCCGGCGGGTTCGCCGAGACGGGCGAGGCCGGAGCCGCCTGGCAGCGACGTCTGGCCGGCGTCGTCGCGGAGACGGGCATCCGGGTGCTGGGCCCGAACACGAGCGGCTTCCTGGCCCCCCACGCCGGCCTCACCGCCACCTTCGTCCCCGGCGCCGCACAGGTCCGGCCCGGCAGGGTGGCCGTCGTCGCGGCCAGCGGCGGCGTCAACCACGCCCTGGCGTTCCTGCTGGCCGAGGCCGGGCACGGCATCAGCCTGGCCGTGGGCCTGGGCAACGCCGTCGACGTCGGCGCCCCCGACGTCCTGGACCATCTCGCCGACGACCCCGCCACCGGGGCCGTGGCGCTGCACATCGAGTCGGTCACCGACGGCCCCCGTCTGGTCGCCGCCGTGCGCCGGCTCACCGCGCGCCGCCCGGTCGCCGCCCTCGTGGTCGGCCGCAACGACGTCGGCGCCTTCGCCGCCTCGCACACCGGCGCGCTGGCGACGTCGTGGCGCCTGACCCGTGCCGCCCTCGCCCAGGCCGGCGCGGTGCTGGTCGACGACGAGCGCGAACTGGTGGACGCCGTCGGCGCCCTCGCCGTCGCCCGCCTGTCCCCTCGGGCGAGCGCGGGAGTGGGCGTCGTGACCGCGCAGGCCGGCCCCGGCCTGCTGCTCCTGGACGACCTGCGCGGCCGCCGGGCCCACGTCCCCGAGCTGTCCGCCGCCACCCGGGACACCCTGGCGGAGCTGCTGCCGCCGCTGACCTACCAGCGCAACCCGGTCGACACCGGCCGCCCCGGCCCCGGGCTGGGGCGCGTCCTGGCCACGGTCGCCGCCGACCCGGGCGTGGACGTGATCGCCGCGTACACGCTGCACGAGCCCGACGCCGTCGACATCGTCGCCGCCGTGCGGCAGGGCCGGACCTCTGAGGTGCCGATGGTGCTGGGCCTGGCCGGGACCGGCGAGGAGGTCGCCCGGGGGCGGCAGGCCCTGCTGGAGGCGGGTGTCGCAGTCGCGGCCGACCCGCGCGGTGTCGCCACGGCCACCGCCGCCCTCCTGGCCGACGCCCGCGCCCGCGCCGCCCAACCCCGCCGGCCGGCAGTACTGGACGACCTTGACGCCGGCGATGGCGGCCCTCGTGGAGATGCGCGTGGCGCCGGCCCCGGTTCCCCCGAAGGCGTCGCAGGCCCGCACGACGAGCATCAGGCCAAGGAACTGCTCGGCCGGATCAGCGTGGCGAGCATGCCGCGCCGCGCCTGCCGGGACCGGGCCGCGGCCCGCGCGGCGTTCGCCGAGCTCGGCGGGCCCGTCGCGGTCAAGCTGCTCGACGCCGAGGTCCTGCACAAGACAGAGCTCGGCGGCGTGCACCTGAACATCGCCAGCCCGGACGAGCTGGAGGCGGCGCTCGACCGGCTGGATGCCGCCGGCGCCCGCCGCTACCTGATCGAGAAGATGGCGCCACCCGGGGTCGACCTCATCGTCGGCGCCCGCCGCGACCCCGTCTTCGGCCCGATCGTGCTCGCCGGTCTGGGCGGCACGGTGGCCGAGGCGCTGGCGGACGTCGCCATCCGGCTCGCCCCGCTCAGCCTCGCCCAGGCCGCCTCCATGCCCGCCGAACTGGCCGGGCGGGCCCTGCTCGCCGGGTGGCGCGGCGGCCCCGTACTGGACGTGGACGAGCTGAGCCGGATCGTGGTCGCCCTCGGCGGCCTGCTGGCCGCCAACCCCCTGCTCGACGAGATCGAGATCAACCCGCTGAGACTCACCGCCGACGGTCTCGTCGCACTCGACGCCGTGATCATCCCCAGGGAGGCCGACGATGCCCAGCCCCATCTCTGACCACGTCGTACCCTGGCCCGACGCCGAGGCGCGACGTTACGCCGCCGAAGGCTATTGGGCCGGAGTCCCGCTCGGGCACCTGCTGCGCGAGGTCGCCGGCCGGACCCCCGGCGCGCCCGCCCTGATCGACCCCGTGGCCGGGCTCCGCCTCACCCACGCCGAGCTGGCCGAGCGCGCCGACGCGGCCGCCGTACGGCTGCTGGAGCTGGGCATCGGCCGCGGTGACCGCATCGTGGTGCAGCTCGGCAACGGCTGGGAGTTCGTCGTCCTCACCCTGGCGTGCCTGCGGGCCGGGATCGTGCCGGTCATGGCCCTGCCCGGGCACCGGCGCGCCGAGCTGGGCTACCTGGCCACCCACGCCGAGGCCGTCGCGATCGCCGTCCCCGACCGCATGCGCGACTTCGACCATCAGGGGCTCGGGCACGAGCTGGCCGACGAGGTGCGGGCGGCCACCGGCGCGGACTGGCACGTCCTCGTCGCCGGGGACGACCTCGGCCCCGCGAGCGTCGACCTGCGCGCCCTGTGCGCGCCACCCGCCGAGCCCGAGGCCGACCGCGCCCGCCTGGACGCGAGCGGTCCCGGCAGCCGCGACGTCGCCGTCTTCCTGCTGTCCGGCGGCACGACCGGCCTGCCCAAGCTCATCGCCCGCACCCACGACGACTACGCCTACAACGCCCTGGCCAGCGCTGACATCGCCGAAATGGACGTCGGCACCGTCTACCTGGTGTCCCTGCCCGCCGGGCACAACTTCCCGCTCGCCTGCCCCGGCCTGCTCGGCGCGCTCCTCAAGGGCGGGCGGGTCGTCACCCTGCCGTCGCCGGAGCCCGCCCGCGCCTTCGCCACGATCGCCGCCGAGGGCGTCACGCACACGGCGGCGGTCCCCGCCATCGCCCTGCGCTGGCTGGAGCACGCGGCCGAGCACGGCGCCGATGCCCTCCGTACGCTGCGGGTCCTGCAGGTCGGCGGCGCCCGCATCGCCGACGAGCCGGCCCGCAAGGTCAAGCCCACGCTCGGGGCGACCCTGCAGCAGGTGTTCGGGATGGCGGAGGGCCTGCTCAACTACACCCGCCTCGACGATCCCGACGACATGATCTGCACCACCCAGGGCCGTCCGCTGTCGCCGGCCGACGAGGTGCGCCTGGTGGACGAGCTCGACAACGACGTCCCCGAGGGCGAACCCGGCCTGCTGCTCACCCGCGGCCCCTACACCCCGCGCGGCTACTACAAGGCCGCCGAGCAGAACGCCCGTGCCTTCAGCGCCGACGGCTGGTACCGCTCCGGCGACATCTGCCGCCGCACCCCCGAGGGCAACCTGATCGTCGAGGGCCGCGACAAGGACATGATCAACCGCGGCGGCGAGAAGATCTCCGCCGAGGAGGTCGAGAACCTCATCTACCAGCTCCCGGCGGTCGGCCAGGTCGCCGCCGTGGCCATGCCCGACAGCGTGCTCGGCGAACGCGTCTGCGTGTACGTCGTGCCCCGCCCGGGGGCGAGCATGACGCTGGAGGACATCCGCGCGTGGATGGAGGGCAGCGGCGTGGCCCGCTTCAAGATCCCCGAACACCTGGTGATCGTCGAGGAGCTCGTCTCCACCAAGGTCGGCAAGATCGACAAGAAGGCCCTGCGCGCGGACATCGCCCACCGACTGTCCGCGCAGACCGGCACCTGAACGACGGCGCCGTACGGCGGCCGGACCCGCGCCTCGACGGCGTTCCTCGACGAGGCCGAGGTGACGGTACAGCCGCGCGGCCCGCGCCCGTTGCGCCCGCTGATGCGCGTCGCAGGCATGGGCCCGAACCCGGAGTCCGCCGTCGACGCGTGGCGGCGCATCGAGACCTTCTTCGCCCGCCACCTCAAGGAAGCGGAGTCATGAGCACGCCCCGAACGGACGGCGAGCAGGGCCGCCGTACTGTTCCTGAGCGTTGTGGCCGCGACCGGGCGGAACACCCGGCCGCTCGCGAACCCCCCAGGAGCCCGCCGGCGCTTCCCGATCGCCTGGCATTGCCATATAGTGGCAATCAAGCTGGCTGCGAGGAGGGTCATGAGCGCCACGGAGACCACCACCGCCTCCTACGAGGAGCTGGAACAGGCCGTCCTCGACCACTACGGGATCGAGGCCACGCACCACCACCTCGCCCTGGAGCGCCCGGCCGTCACCGGGCACGTCCTGGAGTACGGCCGAGGCGTGCCGGCGATTCTGATGCACGGCGGCGACGGCGAGGGATGGAACTTCGCGCCGCTGATGGCGGAGATGGCCGGCGACCTGCGGATGTTCGCGATCGACCGGCCGGGCTACGGGCGCAGCGGCTACCTCGACTACAGCAAGGTGCCGGACCTGCGCGCGCACGCCGTCGACTACCTGACCTCCCTGATGGACGGGCTCGGCCTCGAGTCGGCCGTGCTGGTGGCCTCGTCGTTCAGCGGCATATTCGCGCTCCCGTTCGCGCTGGCCCATCCGGAGCGGGTGCGGGCCATCGTGATCCCGAGCTACGCGGCGGGAGTGTCGCGGTACGCGGCCTGGGGCATCCGGGTGCGGGCCACGTCTCCCCGCTTCGGACGTGGCTACACCGAGGCCGGGCGGACGCCGGAGGGGCAGGAGAATCTGCACCGCAACCTGTGGGGCATACCGCCCGGCGCCCTGCCCGGCGTCTTCTATCAGGCCCGGTCAGCCGGCTCCCAGCTCCCGGGCTGCGAGAAGAACTGGCAGTACCTGCGCAGCCGCATCATCGGCCTGCGCGGCACCCGCCCCGAAGCCTGCTACGAGGACCGAGCTGAAGCGGATCGAGCGGCCCGTGCTGGTGCTCTGGGGCGACGACGAGCGCAACGCGGTGGGCCCGTTCCGCAAGGCGACGTCGACGTTGCCTGACTGCCGTTTCGTCGTGATGCCGAACGTCGGGCACTTCCCGCACATGCAGGCGCCCGCCAGGACGGCTCGGTCGAGGCGCTGCGGCCCGAGCAGCTGGAAACGGCACGCCTGAGCGACGCACTCGCCGGCGTCGCCGACCGGTGGTCAAAGCTGCATGGGCTCGCCGTCCAGATCACGACGACCGGTACGGCGCGGCCGATGGTCCCGGAGGCCGAGTTCGCGCTGCTGCGCACGGCACAGGAGGCGTTGGCCAACGTGGCCAAGCACGCGCACGCGACCAGGGTCGGGCTGACACTGTCCTACCTGGAGCACGAGGTCGCGTTGGACGTACGTGACGACGGCAAGGGCTTCGATCCTGCGGGCCTCGAGGCCGGCACGGCCGCAAACGGCAGGTCACGGCCGCTGTCCCGCAGCGGCGGGTTCGGCCTGACCATCATGGGTCAGCGCGTCGAAGGGCTGTCCGGCACTTTGCTGATCGAGTCCGAGCCCGGCACGGGCACCGGGATCTCGGCCTGCATTCCCACCCTGCCGGCCGGGAGCCACGCATGACCGATCGCACGGCCGAGACCCCGATTCGATTGCTGATCGCGGACGACCACCCCGTGGTCAGGGACGGGCTGAGCAGCATGTTCGCCTCCGCGCCCGGATTCGAGGTGCTGGGCGAGGCCGCGGACGGCGCCACAGCCGTACGGCTCGCCCAGGAGCTCCGGCCCGACGTGATCCTGATGGACCTGCGCATGCCGCGCATGGACGGGCTGACCGCGATCACCGAGCTGACCAGGCTCGGCGTCACCGCGCGCGTGCTGGTTCTGACGACCTACGACACCGATACCCACGTCCTTCCGGCGATCGAGGCAGGTGCGACCGGCTACCTGCTCAAGGACTCCCCCCCGGGAGGATCTGCTGCGAGGTGCGCGGGCCGCCGCCAATGGCGAGAGCGTGCTGTCCCCTTCGGTGGCGGCACGGCTGATGAACCGGGTCAGGACACCCGCGCCGCAGCTGCTCAGCCAGCGTGAGCTCGAGGTCCTCGAACTCGTGGCGGCCGGGAACACCAACCGTGAGGCGGCCGCCCAGCTGTTCATCACCGAGGCCACCATCAAGTCGCACCTTCTGAACATCTACGCCAAGCTCGGCGTGGGGGACCGCGCCGCTGCCGTCACCGAGGCGTTCAACCGGGGTCTGCTCGTCCCGCGAACGCCCGAACAACCCTGACCCTCAGGGCGATCCTTCAGCCCAGGAACGCTGCGCGTAGCGAAGATCTGGTCCAGGGCGATCCAGCCCGGTCGAGCGCCACGGCTGATCACCGGCGCGCACCGCGCCGCGCTGCTGTCGGCCGGGCGCCCAGCAGCGTCTCGAAGTCCTTGTCGGCGAAGCCCTTGTCGCAGATCAGCAGGATACCGTCGTGCTCTGCCGCCACGCCCGCGTCGACTTCCAGCATCGCGGCCAGGACCTCACGCTCGCCGATCTTCGGGTCGGCCAGCGCCCGAGCGCCCACAGGATCGGCATCCCGGCCGGCGCGCACACCACGTACAGCTTCAGTCCCCAGTAGAACCGCGAATGGCTGGCGCAGTAGCCGTAGCCCACCCATCCGGCCGGGTCCGAGCGCTTGACCGTCGGGCGGGACATGCCGTCCGGTGGACCATCCATCAGCGCGTCAAAACGCAATGGGCCTACCTCGATCATTGACTGCGGCACACGGTCCTCCTATTGCTGCGGGACAGGTGAACGAAAGGCCGCCACAGGCGTCGGCTACGTACGTGGTCCACTGATCGCGGGCGCATTCTCCTCTCCCCACTCCCGCAACGCCGCGATCACCGTGCGCAGAGCCTCGCCTCTCGGCGTGAGCACGTACTCGTGGTGAGCTCCGCCGCTGGGAGCCGGCACGATCTTCAGGATCCCGGCGTCGACAAGAGTGCGCAGACGCGCGGCGAGGATGTTCTTGGCCACGCCGAGCGTCCGATGGAACTCGCTGAATCGGCGATCCCCGTCAAGCGCCGCACGGACGATCAAAAGCGACCACCAGTCGCCGATCACGTCCAGCGCCCGGGCGACGGGGCAGATGTCGCCGTCCAGACGCGTTCGTCGCACCATGCCACACCCTCTCGTTCGGTTTCAAGATGCTACCGGCCTAGCGACCTGGCAGCAATGTGGTACGTGGCTCGGCGAAGTGGTCGCGGACGAGATCGAGGGTGCGCCCCTGGTCGTGTTCATCGCCGATGGGGCTGATCAGGAGGTCCGTCGCTCCTGCATGGGCGAAGCGGGCGAGCTCCTTGGCCACCATGTCCTCGTCTCCGGCGATGATGGTCTCGTGCAGGCCCGACAGCCCCTGTAGGTCCAGCATGGCGCGGTAGCTGGCAAAGCCGGCCGCGAAGCCGAGTTGCTCGGCGACCTGGCGACGCACACCGTCGGGGTCGGCCGTGACGGCCACGAGAGTTGCGGCCACGACGCGGGGCTCTCGACGGCCTGCCTCCCGTGCGGCCTCGGTGATGCGTGGCACGATGTGGTCGGCCAGAGCGGCGGCGCCGGTCCAGGTGGTGACGGTGCCGTCGGCCAGCTCGCCGGCGATGCGGAGCATGGCGGGGCCGAGCGCGGCCAGCAGAACGGGCGGTGGGGTGACGCCGGGTACGTCGACCTGGCCGGAGACCGACAGGGTCTCACCGCGGTACTCAACCGGCTCTCCACGCAGCAGGGGCAGCAGCGCGGTGAGGTACTCGCGCGTGTGCCGGGCGGGCCGATCGTAGGACAGGCCGTAGGAATCTTCGATGATCTGCTTGTGGCTGGGCCCGAGGCCGAGCGTGAAACGGTTGCCGCTGACCGCCTGCGCGGTCAGCGCCTGGACGGCCAGCGCGAGGGGGTGGCGAGGGTAGGTCGGAACAACCGCGGTGCCGACCTCGATCCCGGCTGCCCCGCGGGCGCCGAGGCCGGCCACGGTGATCGCGTCCAGCGAGGTGAGCTGGCTGAGGAAGGCGCTGGCGAACCCGGCTTGGGCGGCGGTCTTGATCTTTGCCAGCAGGGCGTCCAGGTCTGTGCCGATGGTGTTGAGGTAGACGCCGACACGCATGAGGACTCCTTTAACATGAAGCGGACCTTCCGCTTCTGGTTTCGCAGGGTACAGTAACCTGAATCTGATATTCCGGATAGAGGTGACACCTTGCGAGCCGATGCCCGTCGCAATCGCCAGCGCATCGTCGGCGCGGCGCTCGGCCTGTTCGCCGAGCACGGGCCGGGCGTGTCAATGGAGGAGATCGCGCAGGCCGCCGATCTCGGCGTAGGCACGCTGTATCGTCATTTCCCCGATCGCCGCGCGCTCGTCGAGGACATCGCGGAAAGCACGCTGACAGCCCTGCGTGACCAGCTGTGCTCCTCCCGAAAAATGGGGCCTTGGGAGGCCCTCCTGGACATGGTGCGCTACTGCGCCGGGCAGCCCCTGGCGCTGGTCACCTCGCTCGCCGCCACCGCTCCCGCCTCGCCGAGCCGCGCACGGCTCACCGGCGAGATCGACGCCCTGCTGACCGACCTGATCAAGCGGGCGCAGCACGAGAACGACATGCGCAGCGACTTCACACCCGAGCAGATCGCCGGGCTGCTCAACGTCGCCATCTGCCGCCCGGGCGCCCGCGCGGACGATCCGCTCACCACGGTGCTCCTCGACGGCCTGAGAGAGACCCGACCGACTGCTACGTGATCCGCGTTTCCGTCTGCTCCAGGCTTACAAGGATGCAGCAGACACGCTCGCGGACCCCGCAGCAGAGGAGCGGTCCACGGTGGGACGAGGCCGGAGGTCCTCCTGACCGAAAGCCTGGCCTCGCCGAGCCGGTGGAGCAGCAACTCACCCGCAGGCAGCTCATGACCAGGATTGTTGACCAAGCAGGGGGCGTACCGGCGCGATCTTCTCCGCCGACCCGACTCCGTCGCCTACACGACCACCAGTCCGGACGGTCTGGGGGCTGTTCGCCGAGAACAGCCATAGTGAGGAGGCCCTCGCTCTGTTGCGCATCCATGCCGACAGCGGAGACCTTCACTCCGCCAGTCGACTGGCCGACTTTCTCGCTGAGCATGGGCGTGTGGAGGAACTCCACGCCCGAATCGACTCCGGCCTGGACACCGATTTCGCCGTCACTCCGCCGATCGAGTTTTCGCCAACCGCAGGCAGGCGGAAGAAGCTCTGGCGTGGCACGGACCCACGACGGGGAGAGGGAACTGGTCGACGCCGCAGGATTGGTTGGGCGCAGCGCGGTGCCGTCCTTTCCTACGCGCAGAGCGGCACGCGTGGCTCGCATGCCGCCGTGGCCAGAACTGTGCCTTTGGGTCCAACGAGCACGCTCTTGGAGTTCGAGGTGCCGATGCCGACGCCGAGGAACATCAGTTCTGCCCGGACAGGTCGTACTGCTTGTAGAGCTGGGCCGCGTTGTCCTTGGTGACCTGCGTGGTGCCGAGCACCTGCTTCTTCTCGGCCTGCTGGCCGTGCAGGATCTTGTTGACGGTGTCGGCGGCCTCCTTCGCGCCGGTCGGGTAGATGAAGGTGGCCGAGAGCTGGCCGAGCTGGACCGCGCGGATGCCGCCGTCGGGGATGGCCAGGCCGTCGATGCCGATGAACTTGATCTTGTCGGCCTTGCCCGCCGCCTGTGCTGCCAGGTAGGCGCCCAGCGCCATCGGGTCGTTGTGGCCGTACACGAGGTCGATCTGAGGGTGCTGGGCCAGCCACTGCTGCATGATCGGGGTGGCCTGCTCCTTCAGCCACTTGCCCTCGCGGTCGGCAATGATCTTGATTTTGGGGTTGGCCGCGATGGCTTCGCGGAAGCCCTTGTCGCGGTCGATCTGCGGCTGGTTGGACGTGATGCCGCGCAGCTCGACGACGTTGCCACCGTCCGGCAGCAACCTGACCGCCTCCTCCCCCGCCTTCCTGCCGATGAGGACGTTGTCTCCGCCGATGAAGGCGGTGTAGCACTCTGTGTTCACCGTGCGGTCCAGGACGATCACCGGGATCTTCGCGTCGCACGCCTGCTGCACGGCCGCGGTCAGCGGGGCCGGTTCGGTGGGCGAGACAATGAGCACGTCGACCTTCTGTGTGACGAAGTTCTGGACCTGGGAGACCTGCGTGGCGCTCGACTGCTTGGCGTCGGCGATGGGCAGCAGTTCGATGTCCGGATACTGCTTCAGGAAGTGCGCCAGTTGCAGGTTGAGCTGCGCCCGGTACGGCTCGGCGTTGTTCGACTGCGAGTAGCCGACAACGAACTTGGCCTTAGCCCCCGCGGAGGCGGACGGGGCGGGCGCCTTGGACGCGCACGCGCCGGCGAGCAGCGCGCACAACGCGATGGACGACACGGACACGATGGTCTTCTTCACGATCGAGACCCTCCTCGGAAGATTTTGAAGAGATCGGGGCGTTGCAGGACGACCGCCACGACGACGATCAGTCCCTTGGTCACGAGCTGCCAGTTGTCGCTGACGGCGTTCAGGCCGAGCACGTTGTCGAGCAGGGTCAGGATGAGAGCCCCGACGAACGTGCCTGCGATCGTGCCCTTGCCCCCCGCCAGCGATGCGCCGCCGATGACCGCGGCGGCAATGGCGTCCAGCTCGAACGACTGTCCGGCCTGCGGATCGGCCGAGGCGCTGTAGGCGGCGTCGATCGGCCCGGCGAACCCGGCGAGCATGCCGGACAGCGTGAACACCGCGATCGTGACGGCCGTGACGTTGACGCCGGACAGTCGGGCCGCCGTCGCGTTGCCGCCGACGGCGTAGACGTGTCGGCCGAACCGCGTCTTGGTCAGGAGCAGGTGGAAGACGACGCAGACCACGATGAAGGCCAGTACCGGGTAGTAGACCCGGCCGAACAGGTTGTGCCCGGGCGTGCCGAACAACTGGAACGCCTCCGCCTGGGGGGTCAGCTTGCCGTCGTCGCCGGCGATCTGGGTGCCGACGCTGACGTTGCCGCTGACCTGCCGGTCCAGGCCGCGTACGACCGACAGCATGGCCAAGGTCATGACGAACGACTGGATGCGTAGCCAGGCGGTGCCCGCACCGTTGAGGAACCCGAAGAACGCGCCCACCACCATGCAGACAGGCACGATCTGCCACGGCTCCAGCGAGAAGTTCGACAGCATCATCGCGGCCGTCATCGAGCCGATGCCCAGCAGCGACCCGACGGACAGGTCGATGCCGCCGGTCAGGATCACCAGCGTGACGCCGACGGCCAGGATGCCGCGCGAGGCGAAGGCGCCGATGGCGTTGGTGAGGTTCGTCTCGTTGAGGAACATCTCCCCCTTGGTGGCGATCCCCACGGCCAGGACCAGCACCAGGCCGATGTAGGCCTGTGCCGCGCCGAGGGCGGAAAGCGTGCGTCGCATCCGGTTCTCCCCCGGCGTCTTGGCAGGAGTGGGCGGCGCGGTCTTGGTGGTCACGGTGTCAACACCTCTTGTCGGGCCATCGCGGCCTCGAGAATCGCCTCCTGCGTGGCCTGGCCCCTGCGGAACTCGGCGGTGATCCGGCCCTCGCAAAGGACGAGGATCCTGTCGCACATGGCGAGCAACTCGGGCAGTTCGGACGAGGCCACCAGGACGGCCTTGCCTGAGGCGGCGAGTTCGGACATCAGCGCGTGGATCTCCGCCTTGGCCCCCACGTCGATGCCGCGCGTGGGCTCGTCCATGAGGATCAGCGACGGCGCGGTCAGCAGCCACTTGGCCAGCACGACCTTCTGCTGGTTGCCGCCCGAAAGGTTGCCGACGGTGAAGCGGGTGCCGGGCGCCTTGACGCGCAGCTCGCGTACCTGCTGCTCGACGGCGGCCCGCTCCCGTCTGGCGTCCACCGTCCCGAACCGCAGGAACCGTTTGAGCGAGGGCAAACTGGCGTTGAAGGCAATGGTGTTGCCGAGGACGAGGCTCTGCGCCTTGCGATCCTCGGCGACCAGCGCCACACCGCGCCTGATCGCCCGCCCGGGGCTCTTCGGACGGTACGGCCGGCCGCCCAGGCTCATCAAGCCCGCCGCCGGCCGGTGCACGCCGAAGATCGATTCCAGCAGTTCGCTGCGTCCCGCGCCCATCAGGCCGGCAATGCCGACAATCTCGCCCGCCCGTACGGACAGGGAGACCTCGCGCAGCGCGGTACGGCCCGAACCCGGCTCGCCGGGCGCCGACAGCCGCTCCACCCGCAGCAGTTCCTCTCCCGCCGACGCGCCCTCGGGGCGCGGGAACATCTCGCCCAGCGGTCGGCCGACCATCATCTGGATCAGCTCGTCCCTGTCGATGCCGGAGCGCTCGCCGATGCAGCGGCCGTCGCGCAGGACGACCACCCGGTCGGCGATCTCCTCCAATTCCTCCAAGCGGTGCGAGATGTAGATGACGGCCACGTTGCGCCTGGTCAGGTCGCGGATGACCGCGTACAGCCGCTGCACCTCGGCGTCGGCCAGGGCCGAGGTGGGCTCGTCCATCACCAGGACGCGGACGTTCTGTGACAGAGCCTTGGCCACCTCGATGAGCTGGCGTTCAGCGATCTTGCACTGCTTGACGAGCGTGCGCGGCGACAGGTCGAGCCCGAGGCCACGCAGCAGCTCGGCGGTCCGCGACTCCATGCCCTTCCGGTCGAGGAGTGCGCGTTCGCGGCCGAGGAAGATGTTGTCGACGACGGACAGCTCGGGCACCAGGTTGAGCTCCTGGTGGATCATGGCGATTCCGTGTCGCCGCGCCTCCTTGGGCGAGTGGATGGAGGCGGGCCGGCCGCCGATCTCGATCTCGCCCTCGTAGTCCTTGAACACCCCGGCCAGGATGTTCATCAGCGTCGACTTGCCGGCGCCGTTCTCCCCGAGCAGGGCTACCACCTCGCCCTCCGCCACGGTGAGCGACACCTCGTCGAGGGCACGAACCCCCGGGAAGGACTTGCCGATGGCCCGCATCGCCAGAATCGTCACCGCACGCTCCAAGCCGCGTAGGAGGCCGCCGACCAGGGGGTCTTCGGGGTGAGCCGGACGGTGATCTCTCTCTTGCCGCGGGTCACGCTCGCCGGGATCTGGTAGACGTCCTCCAGCCATCGGCGGGTCTGGTTGCCCAGCGGCTGCACCCAGTCGGCCAGCCGCCGCCCGTCGACGGTGACCTCGGCATGCTGCCCCGCGACGCTCTGGTCACCGGTACGCCGCAGCTCGACGCCCCGGTTGTCTCTGTCGATCTTCAACGTGAAGCCGGCCGGGCCCTCGGTGACGCGCTGTGTGGCCCTGAGCGTGACGGCGTTCTTCAGGTCGCCCTCGAAGGCGGACTCCAGCGTCGTGACCTCGCCCTGGCCGGTGTAACGGTGGGCCCTCTCGCTGGCCTGGTCGCCGACCGTGAGCGCGTCGGTCTGGACCGTGGCGGGACGGCCGGTGCCGTACCAGTAGGCGGTGGAGGAGTAGACGCCCTCGACGTTGTTCGTCCACCCGTGCTCGATGTCGAACGCGATTGCGGTGCCGAACGGGACCGCGTCGCCGATCATCAACCGGTACGCGCCGGTGCAGTCGTTCCCGGCCGCGCAGCCGGTGGGCGGGGTCAGGTGAGCCGGGTTGCCGTGGAAGGGGGTGGTGAAGGTCTCGCGGTTGAAGTACCAGCCGGCCTGGTAGAAGTCCTCGGTGCCGGTGCCATGCAACTGCGGGGTACGCGAGCCGTCGACGTGGACGCGCTCGTCGCCTTCCAGGTAGTTGCGGTTGACCGGCCCGCGCATGGTGTGGCTGACACCGGCGAACTTGCCCTGTCCCGAGGCGCGCAGGAAGGTCCAGCTCTCGCCCGGCGTGGTGGCCCCCGACCGGGACTGCGTCCTGAAATAGCCTGCATTTCGTGACATCGTCTGGGGGGCGGACGTCACCGACGTCTTGCCGTCGATCGTCCGGGCCGAACTGTTGTAGAGCTCGACGGTCGCACCCGTCCGGTACGGCATCGGCCACCAGGACGACATCGTGCTCGTCTCCGCGTCGATCGCGGACATCAGCGACGCGACCGGCATCATCGCGTGCCCGCTGCCGAAGAACTCCCCGACCGGCGAGTCCACGGTCCTGACACCGTCGAAGCTGATCCGGAGCCGCAGCCCCTCAAGGATCTCCTGCGCCGTGCGCACCTTGGCGAGCTGCTCCTCCTCCAGCGGGTAGCCGAACGTCCGCACGCCCTGCCAGGTCTGGCCGGCGATGGCGTACCCGTGCGCCGCCTCGTCAGCGGCGTCGCCCACGTCCACGGTGTCGGTACGCCGGTCGTCGCTGTCCACCCAGTACGTGAACTCGTTGTAGTCCAGGTCGGAGGAGACGAAGACGTTCTTGACGGTGATCCGCGACTTGCCGCGGGTGGCGGAGGCCGGCAGATCGGCCACTTCCTCGGCCCAGAGCCCGGCATGCCCCGGCTCGCTGGGCACCCACCGGGCCACCTCCTGACCGTCCACCAGGATCGTGGCCGCCTGGTTGCCGATGGCCGGGTCGATGCGGCGGGTCAGGCGTACCCCGTCGTTGGCGGGGTCGATCGCGACGGTGAACTGGCTGAACCCGTTGGCCCCGAACGCTCGCCCCTCGTCGGTCTCCGTCCTCGACCGTACGTGCTCGGCCTGCGGCAGGCTGAGCACGATCGCGGACAGCAGGCCCGAACCGAGGGTGCGCGCGAGCCGTACGGACCGGCCGGGGGCGAGCTTGATCGAAGTGTCCTGCGTCCGCACACCCGGGAGCGCCGGCTTGGGGTCGCCGCCCGCCTTCAGGTTGTCGATCACGTCCTGCGCCTTGTCCGCCGGATCGAACGCGCGAACGCCCTCTGCGTCGGCGAACGTGCGGTAGGAGACGTGGTAAAAGAGTGGATTGTGCTCGGTGGTGATCCTCATGGAGCGGGTGTACGGCATCGGCACCTCGACATAGACACCGCCGGAGCTCTGGTCGGCGTTGCCCACGAGCGGATGGACGAAGGGTGCGCCGAGTTTGCCGTCCACCAGGTCCTGCAGGGGAGCGTCCACGATCTTCCTGCCGTCGAGCTCGATCGTGATTTTGCCGGTCCTGGTGACGTCGCCCTCATCCCTGGTGAACCAGATCGCCCCGACCTCGCCGGCGCCGGTGTGCTCGGCGATCACGCAGCCCGTCGGCGAGGTGCTCAGGCATGAGTAGCGGCCTCCGAACCCGTCGTCGTTGTCGCCTGCCCTGTCGAAGCTGGAGAACTGCTTGGTCTGCACGCCCACCGGCAGCTCCGCCAGCCGATCGAGCCGACGATAGACATCCCAGCCGACCGGCCCCTTGTCGTTCACGGCGTGCGCCGGAACCGCTAAGACGCCGGCGGACAGCGCCACCACCGGCAGGAGGTACCTAAACCGCGGCATCGCCGAACCCCTCGAACTCGACACCGAGCTGCCTGCATACCGCTTCGAGCTCGGCGATGTAGTCACCGGGCACCGCGTGGATGTGGTTGGAGCCGAACCGCCCGAGGAACTCGGTGGCCGGCACGTGCAGCCTGGTGAACGCATGCGGCCACTCGAACGTCGACTGCCTGGCCATCGACTCGTTCGTGGCGTCGTCGTACAGCTCGAAGTCGCCGCGCATGACGTGCATGCGGTAGACGCCGTCCCTGCGGGTGAGCCGCGCGAAGGTGGCTGCGCCCGGGGCGGCCAGGTGGTGCACGCTGGCGCCGCCCGCCGGGAAAAAGAACACCTCGGGATAGAAGTGCGTCTTGGCGAGGTTCTCGGCGGGGTCGTCGGAGCGGGCGGCGTACCAGGTGGCGTGCTGGCCCGAGTTGCACAGGTCCCACACGTCCTTGTCCGCGTGGTAGTGCCTGACGTCGGCGAACAGGACGGGATCGCCGCTCAGCAGTTTGAGGATCTGCATGGTGAGCGCGCCGTCCATGTCGGCCTCGGTCGCGCAGACATGCGTGTCTTTCGGGCCCTCCCAGTCATACGGGTCGTTGAGGAAGGACTCGGCGATGTCCATCGTGGTGAAATGGGTGGTCAGCTCGGGCTGGCCCTTGATGCCGGAAAAGTCCAGGTTCCACTCGTCGATGAGCTCGCGCATCGCGTAGTACGTACGGATCTGGCGCTCGAACAGCTCAGGCGTGAGCTGCTTGCCGTCGTAGTGGACGTTGCCCCTGGTCTCGAGCCATTCCCGACCCTCCTTGACGCGGCTCTGGGACGCGTTCTCGCTGCGGCGGACGATCTCCCACTGGTCGATCTCCTCGACGTCCACGCCGAAGGTGCGCATCCACTGGTCGGTGTTGGCGACTGCCGTGTACATGCCCATCGGCCGGCCGCCGATCCTGCCGAACGTCGACCCGCGCAGCCCGCGGACGGCCTGTGCGGCGCGCACCTCGGTCAGCACCCGGCTCCTGACGGCCGGATCCTCGATGTCGCCCCAGGCGCGGGAGTGCACCCGTCCGATCTGGTCCAGCCCGCCGCCGCCGGCCAGCATCCCGACCATGCCCGGCTGAGCCGGATCGATGTTCGCCATCAGCAGCAGAGGGCCGGGGGTCGCCTCCGCAGCCAGCATGGTGAAATGTGGAAAGGCCCAGACGGCGTAGTTGAAGATCGTCAGGTCAGGGCGCCGGTCCGCCAGCCATCGTGCCTGCAAGGTGGCCAGTTCGTTGGTCCACACGATCTCCGGCGCCACGATCACCTCGTGGCCCTCCTTGCGCAATGCCTCGGCCAGGGCCGTGGTGGCGCCGTTGATGTGATCCACTAGATCGCGGGCGACGAAGTCCCGCCCGTCCGAGATGCTCAGCATTCCGATACGTGCCACGGATTCTTGTCCTTCCACGCCAAGAAATCGATTGCTGAGAAATCGATTTCCCTTCAAGCTAGATCTCGTCCCTCGGACCGTCAATGCCGCTTCACATCACAGAATCGCAACGGTGAACGTTGCCCCTCGGCCCCCGGCGCGCCGGGGCCCCTGCAGTCAGCGGACCGTCAAGTGGCGCGCGGACGGGAGCTCTCGCGGGGGTGCAGTTCCGTCTGCAGCACCATCCGCGCCACCGGGCGAGCCGGATTCTCGATCCGGTCCGCCAGCAACTGCGCCGCCGCCCGTCCCAGCTCGTACGTAGGCTGGCTCACCGTACTGAGCGCAGGCCGGAACAGCCGGGCCCAGGGGATGTCGTCGAACCCGATCACCCCCACCCGCGCGGGGATCGGCACCCCCCGCTCCATGAGACACTCCACCGCCCCCACGGTCATGAGGTTGTTGGCCGCGAACACCGCGTCCACCTCTACGCCCTCGTCCAGCAGCGCCCCCATGGCCGAATATCCCCCTTCTTCCCGGAAATCGGCGTGCCGGATCAGGGCACGGTCCTGCTGCAGGCCGAAGGCCCGCAGGGCCCGCTGGTAACCCCGTAGCCGCTGCATCGCGGTGGACGTGCGACGCGGTCCCGTGATGCAGGCGATGCGGCGGTAGCCGGACTCCAGGAGATGGGCGGTCGCCGACTCGGCGCCCTTTTCGTTGTCCACCAGGACGGCGTCGACCTCGGTCTCGGCCAGTTCGCGGTCGATGGTGACCACGGCGGTGCCCGCGGCGACCAGGTCGCTGATGTCGGTGGAGTCGTCGGCGGGCGAGATGATCACGCCGGCCATGTTGTCGGCCAACGCCACCGCGATGTACTCGGCCTCCCTCGCCCGGTTCTCGTCGGTGTTGCAGAGCACGACCGAGTAGCCGAACTGGCGTCCCCCGTCCTCCACCCCCCGCACGAGCGAGGTGAAGAACGAGTTCCCGACGTCGGAGACGAGGACCGCCCACAGCGTGGTCTGCCTGCGCCTGAGGTTGCGCGCCACCCCGTTGGGCCGGTAGCCGAGCTCGCGGACCGCCGCGTGCACACGCGCCGCCAACTCGGGGTTGACCGTGGTGTGGCCGTTGAGCACACGGGAGACCGTCGCGGCGGAGACCCCGGCGTGCCGCGCGACATCTTGGATTTTGAGCAACCGCATCCCATTTCCTGGTCCAGGCAGATGGTCTGGAGCAGCTTACCGCCCTAGGTGGAAATCGATTGCTCTCGCTCTAGGAGCGGCAGCCCTTCCTTGACGGGCGGCGAAGCCCGAACGAATGGCGAGGGAAGGTCTTGCCTCCGCCTCCGCAGGCTGACAGCAGCAGTGTCGTCCTGACCGAACCCAACACTACGGCACCGCCACGCAGCAGCGATCGGCGAGTCACTCCTCTCGAAGGCCGACATATCCCATCCTCCTGATCCTGAGAACACTCGGGACATCAAGCAATCGATTTCGCAAAATATAGAAACAGACACAATCAGCGTCAAGAACTCCCTGGATACAGCATGCTAAGGATAGGAATCGATACCCTCTTCGACCGGTGAGGCGAGGCGTGCGGGCGCCCGCTGCCTGATCGCAAAGATCTCCGTCGACGACCGGGCCGAGGCGGCCGTCGCTCTCGAATCGGGGTGAGAATCGATGTCAAACAGGTGGCGGGCGTGTGATGTTCGACTTGCCCGCCTGGTCGTCGGATGCGAACGTCGCCAACCGCCCCGGCCGGGAGCGTTTGCCCGCCGGTCACCCGTCTGGATGGACCAACTCGGGCGACCGGCGGCCTGCGTCACATCAGATATCCGCAGGGGATGTCGGAGGCGGTGCCCGCGACCTCGGTCCAGTCGGTCCAGGTGTCGGGGCCGGCCTGTCTTCGGGAGAAGATGTGGGTGCCTGCGGGAGTTATGGCGAACGCCTGCAGATGGTTCCCCGCGGTGTTGCCGAGCGCCGGGACGCAGCCGGCCGGGCCGCCGAATTGCTCCCAGGGCTGCCAGGCTCCGCTTGGAGCCGTCTGCTTGCGCAGGTAGACGCCCGCGTTCCCTGGACCGAGTGCGAAGACGTGCAGTCTGCCGTCAACGCCGGTGCCGACAGATGGGCTGCTTCCCGTGGGGCCACCGAAACTCTCCCAGTTCGACCAACCGCCGTTGGCGGTGAGTTGCCAGCGGTGCGCGATGCCGGCTCCGCCCGGGGCGGTGGCGAACACCTCCAACCGCCCATCCGCGTTCCTGCCGACCACCGGGACTCCCCCGGCGGGGCCGCCGAACGCCGGCTCCCAGTCACTCCAGCCACCATTGGGCGCCACCTGCCATCGGTGCGCGATCCCGGTTCCGCCCGGGGCCAGCGCGAAGACCTCAAGGCGGCCGTCGGCATTCTGGCCAACAGCGGGTACGGAGCCCGTCGGGCCGCCGAACGCGCCGTTCCACGCACTCCAGCCGCCGTTGGGAGCCAACTGGTAACGGTGGGCGATTCCGGTCCCGTTCGGTGCGACGGCGAAGACCTCCAGTCGCCCGTCCGCGGCTCGTGCCACCGTGGGCGCGCCGGCGGCCGGGCCGCCGAACGACTCCCAGGCGCTCCACGGCCCGTTGGGGCTCAGTTGATAGCGGTGCGTCATGGCCCCGCCGTCCGGCGTGACGGCGAAGACCTCCAGGCGGCCGTCGGCGTTCTGTCCCACGGTGGGCACGCCGCGCAGTGCCTCACCGAACCGTTCCCAGTCGGTCCAGGTGTCCGGCCCGGTCTGCCGCCGGTGGTAGAGGCCACTGCGGTCGCCTGCCACCACCCACATCTCCAGAAGCCCGGACGCGTTGCGGGCGATCGCCGGGTTGGCCGCGGGCGTTCGCAGGTAGTCTCCCGGCCCCCAGGTGAGCGGCGCTATGGACAGCCCGTTGTGCCACCAGCCGCTCTGGGTGACCCACCATCCTGTGGCGTCGTCCTGGACGACCTCCGTCGCGTGGGCGTTGACGCGTCCGGCGAAGTCCTCGATCCGGAAGTTCAGCGGATCACGGCTGCGGTAGACGTCGGTGCCGTTGTAGCCGGCCCGCGGGCCGATGAACAGGTACCACCAGTCGCCGCGCCGGATCACCTGCGGTGACTCGGTAACCACGTACCCGTCGTGCCAGTCGGCGAAGGCGACCCCACGCTCGCTCCAGTTGATCAGGTCGGTACTCGTCCGGTAGGCGACGATCGGCCGCCCGGTGCCGAGGCGGTCGGACGTGGCCGTGTAGTAGATGACCCAGTGGTCATCCACCCAGGCCACGTAGGGGTCGCGGGCGTTCTCCCCATCGCGGAACAGCGGGCCGGAGGCCAGCTTCTTCCAGTTCCACAGGTCGGTCGATGTCGCGACGCTCATCACCGTACTGCGCAGGTCGGTGCCGCCGCCCGCGTAGAACATGTAGTACGTGCCCGCGCCGTTCGGCTCGATGACGTGCGGCGCCCACATGTGTGTCTCTTCGGTGTATCCGGCGCCGCCGGTGTACAGGACCGGTGCCCGATAGGTCCATTGCCCGGTCAGGGTCTTCGAGGTGGCGTGCGCGATCTGATCCTCGTCCTCCCATGCAGGCAACCCCGGGCTCTCGGGTCCGGTGATCCCGAACATGTGCCATGTTCCGTCATGGCCTCGGATGATCGAGTGGTCGTTGATGTACGTCCGGTGGGTCGCATCCCAGTTCGGCGGGGTGTAAATCTTGCGGAACTCACCGTTGAACACGTACTCCCGGCCGTCTGGTGCCGCTGCCGCCGGGGCGCTCAAGCCTGAGACCGCGACGAGCGGGACGAGTAAGGCAGCGATCAGAGATCGGGCTAAGCCCATGGAGCCTCCTTGATGGAGAAGTTCTCTGTGTCGTGTGCTCAGCGGCCTCGGGCCCTTCGCCGGTCCCGGCAGCGCCGGAACCGGCCGTCAACGGTGGCCGCTCAGCGACTGCTTTCGCGCACGCCCGCGGGGGGAAGGGGTCGCCCGCCGCAAGCTCGCGCAACGTGCGTCGGCCGCGATCGATCGGACATGGGCTGACCAGGCACATCCTTCGGGGCTGTCGACGACATGCGGCCGGCCAGGTCTTCGAGTGTGCCGAGAAATCGATTGCTCAATCACAGTTAAAGCGGCCCACAGTGAGCTGTCAATGCATGGCGCACAACTGCGGGAAATCGATTTCGCAAGGCGGTGAATTCAGCGGAGCGGGCGACCTGAGGTGGCCACGGTGACGAGGGCTCGCCAGTGGTGACGTACAGTGCGCAGCGCGACGGTGAGAGGCATCGAGTCCGCGGGTGCCCAAAACTCATCCGTCGATCCGACCTGGTGGCGCGGTCGTCGGTTAACGGCACTGGACGGCACGACCATGGATGTAAGAGCCGGCGGTAAACGGCCGGGGATCTTCGGAGCCATCTGGCCGGATTGGTGATCCGTCGGTAGCGACGTTGCCCAGGTAGGCGTGAGGTCGATCAGCTCTTTCTGCCGGTTGCGCCGTGGATGATGCGGTGGATGGTGGAGCGTCCGACGCCGTACTCGGAGGCGAGGTCGGCGAGGGAGACCTCGCCCTCGGCGTAGCGACGCCGGATGGAGCGGCGCGCGGGCTCGGGCAGTTTGGGCTGCTTGCCCTGGAGCTTGCCGTTCTTCTTCGCCAGGGCCATGCCTTCGCGGGTGCGCTGGTGCCCGATGTTGGCTTCGAATTCGGCGACCATCGCGAGAGTCTGTAGGAACAGGCGGCCGAACGGGTCGTTCCAGTCATAGACCGAGCCGCCCAGCCCGAACAACACGCCGCGGCTGGACAGATCGGTGAGGATCTCGTTGGCCTCGGCCATGTTGCGGGCGAACCGGTCGAACTTGGTGACGGTGAACACCGACCTGTCCCATACGGCGGCGAGGGCCTGGTCGAGGCCGTTCCGGTTGCGTCGGGTGGTGCCGGAGAAGCCGCGGTCGATGTAGATGTGGTCCTCAGGTACTCCGAGCGCGAGCAGCTGCTCGGTCTGAATGATCACGTCTTGTTCGTCGGTGGAGCAGCGCGCGTAGCCGACGCGGGTTCCGTTCACGCCTGCCAGTGTTCCGAATAGGGCCCCTTCACTGGAACAGCTATACGGAACACCCTGACTTGGGGTCTGTTCGGGCCGGGTGGTGTTCCGGTGGGGGATCCCCTTACGGAACACCACTCTGATCAACGACACTCTCCTGCTCGTGCTGACCGTCGCCTGAGTGCGATCGGCGCAGCCCGTCCAGCACGAGGGTGATGACACCGTCGGCCTCGGCCCGCCACCCGGAGCGGTCATGGGCCGCACCGATGCCATGCAGTGCCATCATGACGGCACCGGCATCCACGTCGTCGCGGACGGCGCCGTCCTTCACGGCGGCGGCCACCAGGTCGGTGACAGCCTGCTCCAGCGCCCGGCTACCCTCGGCGAGCGCACCCGAGCCGGTGGCCATGAGCGTGGCCAGCGTCCGGGCGAGGCCCTGGTGGGCATCCATGTAGCCGACCATGCCACGCAGGAAGGTCGCCAAGGCCTCCTCCGCAGGCAGCGTGGCCTGCAACTGGCGGGCGCGGTCGCACAGCGTGGCGACCTCCTCGTGATAGACCGCCTCGGCCAGTGCCTCGCGAGTGGGGAAGTGGCGGTACAGCGTGCCGGTGCCCACTCCGGCCAGGCGGGCGAAGTCATCGAAGCGCAGGTCGAAGAAGTCTCCGGCGTCGAAGACCTCTCGTGCCTTGGTGAGCAAGGCCTCGCGGTTGCGCTGGGCGTCGGCCCGCAGCGGCTTGTCGGTGGTCATGCGCTACCTCGCGTTGACAAGTGGAGATGACCTCCATATTTTGAAAAGTGGAGATGGCCTCCAAATCGATCGTATCCCACGGGGTGCAGCGTGAAGATCCTGATGTTCGGCCGAGGTGTGATCGCCACCGTCTACGGCTGGGCCCTGCAACAGGCGGGACATGACGTCGAGTTCTACGTCCGGCCAGGCCGCGCTGCGACGTACGGAGACGCGGTGGACCTCGACCTGCTCGATACGCGGCGCCGGGTGTGGGGGCAGCGCGTCGTCGAGAAGTGGCCGGTGCGCTACCGCGAGGCGCTGGAGCCGGACCACGACTTCGACCTGATCGTGCTCAGCGTGCCGCACCACCGCCTCGCGGAGGCGACGGCCTTCCTGTCCCCGCGAGTGGGCCAGGCCACGGTGCTGGTCTTCGGCAACATCTGGACCGAGCCGCTGGCCGCGATCGGCGCACTCCCGCTCGACCAGATCGCCTGGGGCTTTCCCCAGGCCGGTGGCGGTTTCGGCGCGGACGGCGTGCTCCACGGGGCACTGCTGCCGTCCGTCATCTTCGGCACACTCGGCCGGCCCCCGACCGACCGGGAACGGGCCGTGCGCCAGGCGTTTCGCGAGGCCGGGCTCCGAATTAAGGAGCAGCCTGACTTCCGCCGCTGGCTGTGGGTCCATTTCGTGTCGGATGCCGGCCTGTTCTCGCAGGGCCTGCGGCTGGGTTCCCTGTCCAAGCTGGCCGGGGCGACGGGCGACCTGCGCGAGGCGCTGCTGGCCGGCCGCGAGCTGCTGCCGCTCCTCAAGGCGCGCGGCGTTGACCTGCGACGTCACCGGGGCGGTGTGCTGCTGTTCCGGGCGCCCACCTGGCTGACGGCCCCCGTGCTCGCCTGGCTGACTGCTCATGTCGCGCCCGCGCGCGTGAGCCTCACGGCGCACTCCGACCCCGACGCCGAGGAGCCGCGCGAGGTCTGCCGGGACACCCTGGCCGAAGCACGACGGTTGGGCATCTCGGTACCGCGACTGGAAGCGGCGGAACCGAACTTCGCCCGCGAGGTGACAGGCTGAGTGAGCGGGGTGGGCCGCCCGCCTCGGGCGAACATGCGCAGCAGGTCATAGGCGCGGACCTGGTTGGTGACCAGCGATCCCGCGACCCGGGTCATGTCCGACCACTGGGTATAGACCTTCTGCCGGTTGATCTTGTTGCGGGCGATCGCCTCCAGCGGCCCGTACGCCGGCGTCGTCCTTCGGGCACGTCGGCGCGCCAGAACCTTTGGTCGCCCAGGTCGGCGAAGCGGGGCGCGAACCGGTAGCCGAGCATGGAGAAGATCCCGAACACCGTGTCCGAATCGGACGCCTGGTCGGTCGTGACGACCTCGGGCTGCGGCCCGGCGTCGATGTTGATCAGCGTGTCGCGGATGTACAGCGAGTCGCGCGGCGTGCCGGGCACGACCATCTGCCCGATCCCCATCACTTGA
Source organism: Nonomuraea sp. NPDC050153 (assembly GCF_044460125.1). Classification (NCBI taxonomy): domain Bacteria; kingdom Bacillati; phylum Actinomycetota; class Actinomycetes; order Streptosporangiales; family Streptosporangiaceae; genus Nonomuraea; species Nonomuraea sp. NPDC050153. The sequence goes on along the minus strand of NZ_JBITJQ010000011.1, from coordinate 87,339 downwards.
TCATTTACTGGGGCAGAGCACTTATTCGATGGGTGCAGTATTCCGTGATCAGTACTGCCAGATGGCGTTGCGACGGTGTCGCGCGGGGTGGACTTCGAGATCATCGATAGCCTCGACGGCGAGAGGGCCATCGGTTGTGGCGTTGGCCCTCCGGCGGATGGCTTCGAGCCTGAGGCGCAGGCGTTGGCGTGCCTGGCGCTCCTCGATGTCGGCCCACTCTGATACCGACTGGTCCCGCGGGTCGGCCCTGGCCCAGGAGTAGACGTCGACTTTGCGGCGGAGGGACATCGGGAGTGGCCGGTGACCGGCCCATCGTGCCTGTCGCAGGCATGCGGCACTGTAACGGAGATCGACTATCGTCACTGATCGCCATGGGATTCCCCTCAGGCCACCCCCGTCGAGAATCGGACGATCAATGTGATGGGCAGTGCGGGACATGAGGCTCCCTGGGTAGCACCGCCAGGTATTTCCTGGCGCACTACTGGAAGCCGGTCGGTCCCGTTGATCTCTGGTGAGTCATGGCGCGACCATAGCATTGCGGGCGGCGAGGTAGGCGCTCCAGTCCCGTTTGGCGACGTTGGCCCACCGGACGGCGGTGTTGATGTGCAGGCCGAGAATGTCGGCCAGGACCGGCGCGGGGATGTCCTCGACCAGGGCGATGAGGGCGGCGTTGCGGGCTGGGCGGGTGTCGATGCCGTGCTCGAGGAGTTTGCCGCCGAACCCGGAGCTCGCGGGCCGGCCCGGGACGCGGCCGGGAAACAGCCAGGTGACGGGGACGGCCATGCGGGTGCGGTTGACCGGGGCAGCGGCCAACTGGCGTAGGAGGTTCGCGAGCCGGGGCGGGATGACCAGCGGGTGGCGTCCGACGTTCAGGTAGGTGCCGTCGTCCTGATCGCGCAGGTGCTCGGCGCGCAGCTGCCGGATGCGTGAGATGGGCATGCCGAACAGCAGGGGCAAGGCTCCGGCGGCCCGGACGTCGAGTGGCAGGGCGGTGTCGGCGAGGCAGCGCTGGAGCTGGTCCCAGCGCTCTTGCTCGTCCAGGATGCTGGCCGGGTCCTGGACGGGGATGGCGGGGATGGTCAGGCGGGTGGCGATGCCGCGGTCGGCGGCCCAGCCCAGGAAGTAGCGGATGGTGTAGGCGTCCAGAGCCAGCAGCTTGGCGTCCAGATGGGTCTCGACGGGGTCGGTGAGCGACAGGGAGGCGAGCACGTCCTCGCCGATCACCTCCCACGCCTTGCCGTCCAGGACACGACCTGTGCGTATCGTCTGGACTTGGCCAGTCCAGTCCATGATCCTTTTGGTGGTCCTTCAGGGCTCGCCGGAGGGGTCGGTCATGGCGCGGAAGGCGTTCCACGTGGTCGACATCGAAGAGATCTTGATGCATTGGCATGGCGGCCGTTCCGTCAGAGAGATCGCCAACAGCCTGGGCGCGGCGCGTAACACCGTGGCCAGGTACGTGGCAGCCGGAGCGCCGTGATACACAACCGACGTGCAAAACATCTTGGAGTTCCCCGAGGTCCTGCGGCTGATCGAAGACCGCTCGGCCGCGTTCCGCGCCGCGATCGCGTCCGCCCCCGACCTTGACGTCCAGGTCCCGACCTGCCCGGACTGGACGCTGCGCGAACTGGCGCAGCACCTCGGCGACGGCCGCCGCCGCCAGGCCGCCATCGTCGCAGCGGGCCCGGGCGCTGAGCCCCCGGCGAGGACGGACCCGAAGGGCGCCCCGACCGCGCCCCGCGACCGCGAAGCCCTGGACGCCTGGCTCGCCGAGTCGACCGAGCTCATGCTCGACGCGATGCGCGAGGCCGGCCCGGACCGCGGCTGCTGGACCTGGTGGGGCCGCTCGCAGGCCCCGGAGACCAGCGGAGCCGTGGCCCGGCACCAGATCCAGGAGATCGCCGTCCACACCTACGACGCCCAGCTCACCCAGGGGGCCGCACAGCCGCTGCCGACGGACGTCGCGGTCGAAGGCGTCGACGAGTTCCTGACGACCGTCTCGGCGACGACCGTCCCCTGGCCGTTCAAGCCGGCGACCATCGACCTGCACACGACCGAGGGCCGCTCCTGGCGCCTGACCCTCAACGCCGACGGCGTCCGCTGCGACGACCTCGCCGCCGACGCGGAGCCGGGCGACATGGCGATGCGAGGCGCAGCGAGCGAACTGGTCCTCTACTTCTACGAGCGCGTCCCGCTCGATGGCCTGGAGACCACCGGCGACACCGAGCCGATGGAGCAGCTCGCAGACTGGGACCCGAACGTGTAAAACGCGCACTTGTGACGCATCTGTCGGTGGTGCGCGCGCTCCTGCGGGCGCCACTGGGCCCGGGGTTGCGGACATCGCGCCGCTGCGGGCCTGCTGTTCAAGGTCGAAGGGCGCACCTGCGGGCGGCTCGCGCTCGACTGGGGACAGTGCGCGGCGGGTGCAGATTGCTGGGACTGACCTCGTAGATCAAGCAGCGAGTCGGTAGCGGGCCCGGTGGGCATCGCCCTGACCGTCGAGGCGATGAAGCACGCGCCCGACACCCTGACCCACCGCGGGCACAAGGTGCTCATCGTCATCGCCGAGAACGCTCGCGACGCCACCCGCCAAGCCTGGCCCGGCATCGATTCGGACCCCGAGTTCATCCGCCACCCGGATCAAGAGCCGCTCCCAGCGGTATGAGGTGATTCAGGCGCTCATTGCCAAGGGAGCGCTCCGCCAGGTCAGCGGCGGGCACAACGGCCACCGCGCGGTGTACGAGATCCCGCCGCTCGATCCCGAGGTGATCGCCCAGGGTCCGGAGAATCCGGACCCTTCGGCGGTGAAGCGTCCGGAGAACCGGGACCCTTCGCCCGTGCTGAAGGGTCCGGAAAACCAGACCGAAGGGTCCGGGAAAGGCGGCGGTAGCGTCCGGGAAAGCCGGACCCCATCCCCTCAATCCCCTCAAGGCTCCTCATCTCCGCGCGGGCCAGCGCGGGTGGTGATGAACATGCTCGGCGTCGACCGGGTCGAGGCTGAGCAGATCGTGGCCGCGATCGAAGCCGACAAGCGGCCGCGCAACGTGCTCGGCTACATCACCGCGCTGGCCCGCAACGACGACCTCGCGGACTGGCAGGGCCACGTCCGCGAACAGGACGCCCGTCAGCTGGCGCGCGGCCGCCGTCGACCGGCGCACGCGGCCCTGCTGCCCGCACGGCGAACCCGGCGGCGCCGACCTCAACCCGCGCTCCGGCCGCCCCTGGTGCGCGCTGTGCCGGGTCGGCATCCCCGCCGACGTCGACCTGCCGCCCACCGGAACCGGCCCATGACCACGCGAGAGTTTCCCGACTTTCCGGACAGGTCTACGCGCGCGCGTGAGCACACCCCCGGCCCGGCACGCACGCCTGTGACCCGCAACGCAGCTTGACCGGGAATCTGCAACATTATTTGGCCGCATATCACCCGTAGCGACGGGGCTGGGACCTGATACATCGGAACCGGGTCGTGCGCTTAGCCTCTTGTCCGCGCGAGTCTCCGGAGAAGCGCTTGCGCGCTGACAAGCCGGACGCGATTCCGCCGCCCGCAGGCGCTGACAGAAAGGAAGGTGGTGAGCGTGCGTGCCCGGGGCGGCCCGTCACGGGAGCGGACGGTCGCTGAGCCGGCAGCCGCGTGGCCGCTCGGGGCGTTCGCTGGTCCAGCCGGCCTCAGGTGCCCATGCCTGATAGTCCATGAACGTCCCCTTGGCGAGCCCCTCCGTGCTCTCGGCCGCGACCGCGACGTTTGCCGCCAAGACGGTGCCGGTGTGTGGGTCGAGGATGGTGGTGTACCGCTGCGCCACCTCGTCATCGGTACCGAATTCGGCGGTGAAGCCCTCGCTCTTGATGAAGGTGACCTCGATTCCCGGCCGTCCCAGAGGGTCGGTGATCGAGCCGCGCACCTTGGTCGTCGGCAGTCCGGCGAGGAGACGCAGGGTGGCTGCCCTGACCGAGGGCTTGACCGGGAGCTCCAGAAGGTGGGAGGAGGTGGAGAGGAATTCTTCGAAGCTGTCCTTGGGCTGGCTGTCCTTTCGGGTCTTCCAGAAGGTTCGCAGTTTCTCCCGGAGTTGCTCGGCGTCGCCGGGCAGCGCCGCGAGGTCGGCCAGCGTGAGTTCACCCAGTCGTCTGTCACCGAGCACGCCGCCCGGCTCGGCCGCGCGCGTGTAAACACACTGTGAGGGCTTGGACCGCAACTGGACTTTCGCGCAGTTGTCCGGCATGCCGCCCGGCGTGCACACGCGCTGGACCGTGACCGGAGAACCCGCCGCTCGCCACGCACGCTCGTCGGCCTCGGTGGCGGGACGGACGAACTGCTGCCGCTGCTCCGCTTGAACGGGGTCGCCGGGGTCGCGCGGTTGCCAGAGGTCGATTCGTGACGAGGACAGGACGTTGAACGTTTCGCCGCCCGCCCGGACCCTTGTCAGCCCATTGTTGAGTAGCGGCCTGCGCCAGTAGTCGCCGCGTTCGTCCGGCAGTTTCGCGATCTGGTCCGCCAGTTGGAGCAGGGCATCGTTGCCGGCTGGGGGCGCGAGCACCGTTGCGGGAACAGCGGTCATGTTCGACACCAGCGTGACGACGGCCATGACGACGGCGATCGTTGTTGCGGCCGCTCCCAGGGTCCATCCCCAAGTGAGGCCCCGCCGATTCGCTCTACCTGGCCGTACCGGCTTGCGCTGGGCGGCGGCAAGTCGGAGGCGGGCCTTCTCGACCACCTCCGCCGAGGGCGGCGGAGCGTCAGGCAGCGCTCTCGCCAGGAGTCTCAGCTCATCCATGGGTCTCCTCCAAAGGGTTGACGTCGCCGAGTGCCTTGCGGAGTTGCTTGCGAGCGCGGTTGAGCCGGGAGGCCACCGTCCCCGCTGGGACCCCCAGGGCGGCGGCGACCTCGGCGTGGCTAAGGTCGCCCAGCACGCTCAGCAGCACGACGTCGCGGTCCCCACGATTGAGCCCGGCCAGCGCCCCCGCCAGCTTGCCGGTCAGCTGGCCTGCGGCCACGCGGGCCAGGGCTGCGTCCTCGGGACTGTGCTCGGGACTGTGCCCGGCGCGCTCAGCCGTCCGGCTGAGCGCCTTCCATCTACGGATCTCGGTACGGTGGTGCCGTGCGATGAGGTGGGTGGCGATGCCGTACAGCCACGGACGCACCCCGCCGCGCGAGGCGTCATAGCCACCCCGATAGGCCGCCAGGAACACCTCGGCGGCCAGGTCGTCAGCGACGTCGTCGGACAACCGCCTGACGATGTAGCGGTGGATCTCGGAGAAGTGCGCATTGAAGATCTGCTCGAAGTCCACCCGTAGATCGGGTGGGTCGGCCAGGTCAGGTGGAACGGCCATGCAGGCGTCTCCGCTGGGTCAAGTGAACGATGGTCGCCCTTTCTTGCCCGAAGTGCCTTGATGCTTTCACGGACGGTCGCTGAGCCTCTCGCCTATGTCTGCCGGAGGCTATCCAGATCCATTCAGTCACCGCCTGATCGCCCGCGATGCTCTCGCCATCGGAATCAACTGTCCACCCGTCGCTGGCCGTGCGTCACCCTGGGTGACAGGGCTCTGCCGGTCTCGAATCCATGCTTTCAAGACGCGACCCGGGCGCACCCCCGGCAGCGACATCCCCGCAGGTCGGCCAGTCTCATAAGTTGGTCTCGAAAGCGGTTCTCGTAACCCTTGTCACGGCGTCAGCTTTCGATACCGTGAGGTTCGTGGACTTCGGCTATGCCCGGGTCAGCACCACTGCTCAAGATCTCACCCGGCAGATCGACACCATCAAGGCCGCCGGCATCCCCGAAGAGCTCATCTGGTCTGATCGGCGTACCGGGGCCACGATGGCCCGCGACGGCCTGGAGGACCTGCTGCGCCGCGTGCCGCCGCACGCCGGTCACTGGATCACCGTCGCGGGACGAAAGCCCGGTGCGGACGACGCCCGCCCCCGCGGCCTCGGTCGGCAGGCCATCCTGTCGAGCGCGGAGATCCTGTCAGCGGAAACGCGGACTTCGTCTGTAGGCTGAGCGCCGCTCAATCGCCGATCCGCGAAGGGGTGGTCATGGAAGCCGCTACTGGAGATCTCGCCACCTGGGTCGGGGTTGTCGTCGCTCTCGTGTTTTCCTTCACAGCCTTCGTGGTGTCCCTGGTCTCGCTCAAGTACCAACGCGACTCTGCCAAGGCGGCAAAACGAGCCGTCGAGGAAGCCAAGCGGTCGGCAGTCGCCGCCGAAGAGTCGGCAGCGGCCGGTTCGCGGTCGGCGGACGCAGCGGAGCGCTCGGCGCTCGCTGCCGAGCAGGTCGCTGAGATCGAGGCGATGCGGGAGATGCAGCTGACGGTCGCGTGGGAGGTGACGTGCGCGTCGCAGTTCGCCGCCTATCTTCGGAACACCGGCACCGAGACTGCGACTGGCGTGACGGTCGATACGACCGTCCCCGGTGTAGACCAGGCCCCAGACGGTGTGACGCCGAAGCCGGGCGCTTCAGCCAAGGTGATGATCAGCTCGTCACTGGTGCACGACACCCCACGGGAGATCAGGGTGACCTGGGATGGCGCTCCCTCGCCGGTCGCCGTCGCTGTCCCTCCGTGGCGAGCGCCAGCGACCGCAGCCTGACGTGCGGTGCTAGACAGAGACATCGTGAAGGGAGAGGCGCAATGGAGCAAGGCACCCGCGGCGAGCTCATCAGTCGGCTGGCCGAGGCGATCAGGTCCGTCACGACCACGCACCCGCTGCGGGTCGCCATCGACGGGCCGCCCGCGGCCGGCAAGACCACGCTGGCCGACGAGCTCGCCGTCGTCCTGCGCGCGCAGGACCGCGAGGTCATCCGCGCGACCATCGACGACTTCCTCTTCCCCCGTGCACACCGCTACCGACGCGGCCAGTACTCGGCCGAAGGCTGCTACTTCGACGCCCACGACCACGCCGCGCTGTGCCGGGTCCTGCTCGATCCGCTGGGCCCAGGCGGAGACCGAAGGTTCCAACAGGCGTTCTACGACAGAGAGACCGACACCCCATCGTCCCCGCCGGCCACGACCGCCTCCGCAGACGCCGTCCTGCTCTTCGACGGCGTCTTCCTCCTGCGCCCAGAACTCATCGACCGGTGGGACCTGCGCATCTTCGTGTCCGTCCCCTTCGAGCAGACGGTAGATCGCGCCCGGGATCGAGGCGCAGCGCTGGCCGGATCCACCGCCGACACCGCCGAAATCGAACGGTCCTGGCGCCACCGCTATATCCCCTCCCAACAGCTCTACTTCGCCACAGCCCGCCCGATCGACCACGCCGACATCATCGTGCACAACGACCAGCTCCAACGGCCGACCTGGGAAGTCCGACCACACTCATCAATACACAGGGTTTGACAATTGCTCCAACGCCGCGGAGACCCCGGACGATGGCCTCGCGGTGCGGGAAGATGCCGACCACGTCGGTGCGGCGGCGGATCTCCTTGTTCAGCCGCTCCTTTAACCGGCTCTGGTCTTCAGGGCGAGGCGGTGGAGGAGATCGCGGTTCAGCGCTCGAGGCGGGAAATGTGGTCGGTGCGTGCGTCGGCGACGCGGGCATGGCGCGCCGTCTCGCTGTCCCAACCGCGATTGTCGGCGTCGGCCTGGAGTGCTTGGACATCGGTGAGCTGGCTGCGCAGGGCGTCAGTGAACTCGGGGCCGGTCACGAAGTTGTCGCAGGTTTCGCAGATGTTGGCGTAGGGGCAGGCGCCTGCGGCTTCGTGTCGGGAGCAGTAGCCGTGAGCGACGCGGGTTTTGAGCATTTCGTTGTTCAGCCAGGTCACCTTGTCCGGGACGATCGGCTTGCCGGCTGGGGTCAGGGTGAATTGGCGGCGCATCCTGCCCATCGCTTCGTCGTAGGCGGTGCGCAGCGTCGGGGAGGCCAAGGTCGCGTAGCGGATGGTCATCTGCGGGGTGACGTGCCCGAGCAGAGCCATCAGTGCCTGCAGGCTCATACCGGCGTAACTGGTGGCCCAGGTGTGGCGGAGCTGATGTGGGGTGACGACGAGTACGTCGCCGTCGGGCGTGCGGAGTCCGGCCAGTTCGGCGGCGGCGAGCAGGCCGTTGCGCAGCCGGGTCGCGCCGAGTCTGCGGCCATGCTGGGTGAATAGGAAGTCGGTCGGTGTCGCGGTGCGTGGATGCGGCAGCGGTCGGTGAACGCCGCGCAGCGTGGCCCATTCATCCAGCGCGGCGAGGGTGTCGGCGTCCAGGGGGACCATGCGTTCGGTGGCCGGCTTGCCGAGCGGGACTTTCAGCCAGGTCCCGGTGGGACCGTAGTCGATGATGCTGCCGATCTCCAGGTCGAGCAGGTCGCCGACGCCCAGCCCAGCACCGCGAAGAACGGGCAGGGCCAGGCGGGCGAAATCGTCGTCCAGGCGGGAGACGGCATTCATCAGGGCGGCATCGATGTCGGGCGGCAGCGCCCGGGGCAGCGGCTGGTCGAGTTTGGGGATGTCGGTCTGTTACTTGACGGACGTGCCGGTGACCAGCGGCAGTGAGATCGACGTGCCGGCCAGGTCGACGGTGACCTTGGCCCCGGTGCCGGGTTCGACGTCCTCCCCGGTGCCGTTGCCGGACACGTCGCGGTTGAAGTCGTCGTTGGTCCCGGTCAGCACCAGGCCCAGCCGGTGCCCCGCCTTGAACTCGTAGTCCTGCGGCAGCATCTTCCAGGTGATCTGGTACGGCTTGCCCGGCGTCAGCGGTGTCGAGCGGCTGAGTGACTTGTGGTTCTGCGCGTCCAGGATTCCGCGGGTGACGACATTGAGGCCGGAGGTCTCCAGGTTGTCGCCGGCCTTGAGGTAGCAGCCGTCGTCCTCGGCCGTGCTCTGGCCGACGCAGGATTCGCCGCCGATGAACGTGAGGCCTTGCGCGGCCGTCAGGCTGTTCTCGAGGTAGTCGATGCGGGTGTCGGTGCCGTAGTCGACGAGCAGGACGCCCAGGTTGGCGGCCGGCTTGTCCAGCGTGAGGCGCAGGCTCACCGTCGGCGTTCCGGACACCCTGATCGCGGTCTTCAGCGGCGGGGTCAGGTAGGCCAGCCGGTTGGAGTTGGCGGTGGCGGGGTCGGCGGCCATCGCGACCTCGGTCTGAGCGGTGTCGAGGTAGTTGCCGGCGCCGGTCGAGGGTGTGCGGCCCAGGGAACCGTCCTGCTGCGGCCTGAAGGTCACGTTCTGCGTCGGCGCCGGCCAGTCGGCCTGGGTGATCCACCGGTCCGGGCCGAGCTGCACGTCAACGCGCGGCTGCCGCATGATGTCGTTGGCCACGCTCATGAGTTCGTGGTCGAACCACTGGTGCAGGGTGTCCACCCACACGTCGCGGCGGGCCCAGAACGGTTCGAGGTGCCCGTACTGCGTCACCCACATCTTGCGCTGAACGGTGGAGGGCAGCAGGGCCCACCACTCGGGGATCTGGTTGCTCGTCACGTTGCGGTCCTGCATGCCCATCACCGCGAAGACGCTGGCCCGGATGTTACGCGCCTTGGAGACCGACCCGGTGCGGTAGTTGCGCTCGTGCCAGTAGGCGTTGTAGTTGCCGGTGGCGTCGTCGGAGTCTTCGCGCAGCTTCTGGCGTACCGCCGCGCATTTCTCTGCCGGATCCTTGTCGACCCGCTTGGACTGCCAGGCCGCCGCGTCCTTGAACCAGGTCAGGACGCCGTTGATGCGCGAGTTCTCGTATCCGCTGGTGTAGCCGGCGATGTTCACGATCGTCGCCAGCCCTTGCACGCCGGTGCCGGCGACGGCGGCGCCGAGCGCTCCTTCGTAGGAGTGGCCGATCATGCCGGTGCGTCCGGTGGTCCAGGTGGCTGTGACCGGTGCGCCCTGGTCGTCGTAGGCGCTCGCCCGGCCGTTCAGCCAGTCGACGACCGCCTTGCCGCCCAGCACGTCGGGGGCGCCGTAGGAGGCCGGGCAGCCCTCGGACAACCGGGTGCCGATCATGTCGACGGACACGAACGCGTACCCGCGGGGCACGAAGTAGTTGTCGTACCACATCGGGAACTTCGTCACGTTCCCGTTCGCGTCGTAGGTCTTCTTCTCGATCTCGTAGCCGACGCCCGGTTCGTCGTAGTACGGGGTCTCGTGCATGACCACCGGGACCTTGAGCCCGGAACCGGACTCCTTCGGCCGGATGATGTCCACCCGGATCAGATCCTTCTTGCCGTCGCCGTCGCTGTCGACCGGCGACTGCACCCGTACGTGCTCACGGATGGCGTCAGCATAGGAGAAGACGGGCTGCGTCACCCCATCGGAGACCTTGATCTTCGGCTCCGCCGTCGCGGAGGCGGCGGGAGCACCGGCGATCACGAGCGCGGTCGTGAGGGTGACCGCGGCGAGAGACCGTCGCGAGGTTAACATGTGTATCCCTTCTAGAGTCGGTTGCTGTCATCGGTGAAGCCATCGCCGGCGCCATGTGGCGTTTCCCGCTTGTCAATGCGGGCGTGCCGGCCAGATCAGCGGGATCAGCGTCGGATGGCGGAGCACACGGAGGTGGCGGCGAGCTTGCCGCCGGACGGTGGCAAGCTCGCCATGGCTCGGGCGAACGGCGAGGGTGCGGCGAGCCTGGCTCGGCATCCCTGGCAGGGATCGGCCCCTGCCTGCCCCGCTCTCGTCGTCGTGTCATGGAGGGCCGGACAAGGTCCCCGTGACAAGCTTCAGGCAGACGTCCTATCGAGCGGCGCCGAGGGCTTCGGTGATCTTGCGGGTCATGTCCGCCACAGTGGGGCTGGGCCGGCCCTGGTGAGGGCGGGCGGCCGCGTCGACGGCGACGAGGACGGTGCGGCGGAAGTTGTCGGCTTCGGCCGGATCCTGCTCCTTGAGCAGGCTCATGGCTGCGGTCAGGGCCGGCAGCACCTGGTCGGCGATGGCGGCCACCGACTTGCTGTCCAGCTTCATGTCCTTGGGGTACTCGGCGAGCACGTGCCCGACCAGCCCGGTGGCGGAGGACAGGGCGATGGAGCCCTCGGTGGCGGCCTTGTGGGGCTTGCCGGCGGCATCGGCGGCGGACATCAGCGTGACGGCGCCGTAGGCGGCGGTGCGCAGGGTGAGCTTGTCCTGATCGGTCAGGGTGATGGACATGGTGGTGCGCTCCTTTGAGGTTGTTCTGAGGTTCGATCGAACGGACCGATGGTGAAATGCGTCCTGGTGGTGCCCGGGATGTCTCGACCGCTGAGGCCAGGCCAAGTTCGATTCCGTGCGGAAACGTCGACAGTTCGGCCGCCAGAGCTGGACCGTTGGGTGCCGTGAGTCCCGTGAGCGGAGGGCGGGGCGTACCGGGCGGGGGCTCGGTGTCAGTCGTCGATGGCCTGGTAGAGGGTGGTCCAGAAGTCGTGCATCAGCCGTATCGAATGCGGGGCGGACGCGCCGACTTGGGTGAGCAGGACGCCGGTGAGCTGGTTGGTGGGATCGGCGTAGGTGGACGTGCCGCTGCCGCCGTCCCAGCCGAACTGGCCGATCGGCGCGTAGTCGCCGCGGTAGGTGCGCACCGCCATGCCAAAACCCCAGCCGCCATGCTGCCCCTGGCCGAAGGAGAGGTGGACGTTGTCGGTGGCCATGGCGTGCCGGGCGGCTTGCTGCTCGGGGGTGAGACGGTTGGTGGTCATCAGCTCGACGGCGGGCCGCGACAGGATCCGCTCGCTGCCATGAACCCCGCCGTTGAGCAGCATCTGGAAGTAGGCGTGGTAGTCATCGGCGGTGGAGACCAGCCCGCCGCCGCCCTGGAACGCCGGCGGCCGGCTCCACCGTCCGCTCTCGGCCTCGTCCCACACGTGGAACTCGCCGGTCTGCGGGTCGGGCGCGTACAGGGTGGGCAGTCGGTCGATCTGGTCGGCGGGCACGTGGAAGCCGGTGTCCTTCATGCCGAGGGGGTCGAAGATGCGTTCGCGCAGGAACGTCTCGAACGACTGGCCGGCGACCCGGGCCACCAGCACGCTGAGGACATCATGGCTGATCTGGTACTGCCAGCGCTCGCCGGGCTGGTACATCAGCGGAAGCTCGCCCAGGCGGCGCATCCACTCATCCGGTCCGGGCATCGGCTCCGGCAGATTGGGCGTGAGCCCCTGCTCGAAGACCGCGCCCATGATCGGGGTGCCCAGCGACGTCATGTCCATGCCGAGCCCGAACGTGGAGGTCAGCAGGTCGCGTACGGTGATCGGCCGCCGCGCCGGCACGGTGTCGTCCAGCGGGCTGTCGATCCGCTTCAGCACCTGCCGGTCGGCCAGCTCCGGTAGCCACGGCTCGACCGCATCGTCCAGCCGCAGCCGGCACTCATCCAGCAGCACCATCGCCGCCGCCATCGCGACCGGCTTGGACGTGGAGGCCATCCGGAAGATCGTGTCCCGGCGCATCGGCGCGCCACCGTCCTGGCGCATCGTCCCGATCGTTTCGACGTGCGTCTCCTCGCCCCGGCTGACCAGGGCGACGATTCCGGGAATCTTCCCGGATTCGACATGCCGGGCCAGCACCTCGCGCAGTCTGTACAGCCCAGTCTTGGACAAGCGGCTGTTGCTCTGTCCCATCATGAATCTCCTTACCTACAGTGTTCGATCTTGCAAGACGCCGTGATCGCCGAACCGTTCAGGCATCCACCATCGCCGACCGCCCTGATACCGAGCCGTCGCCGTCCTGACACCACTGCTGACACGACACCGCTTGGCCGACGACGGGCGCGATGATGGTCATGCCCGGCTGCACCAGCGGTCGAGGGCGGCGTGGGCGGGCTGCCACTGGGTGTCGTAGGCGGTGCGGGCGGCCTCGGGCAGGGTGGCGAGCACTCTCGCGGTGGTCTGCGGGTCGGCGTTCTCCAGCAGCCACGGCAGCAGCCGGGGTGCGTCGGCGCCGACCCGCCGGGCGTGGATCTGGTCGAAGGCCGCCCACTGCCTTGCGGTGAGAGCTCGCCGGATGAGCGGAATCACCGCGTCCTCCTCATGCCCGAGATGCCCGCGCAAGCCCGTGACCAGGGAATCGGCCAGATCCCCGAGCCGGACCTGGTCGGCTTCGGGGTCGGCCAGCAGCTCGTCGACCGTCGCGATGACCTGGTCGATGGCTGCGTGTTCGGCCTCCATCGCCTCCAGCGGCACCAGGTCGTCCGGCCGGTCGGCCAACTGCCGGCGCAGCGCCGGCCAGAGCATGTCGTCTTCGGCACGGTGATGGATGCGCACGGATCGCGTGAACAGCTGCCAGCCGATCGCCGTGCGCAGGATACGCCTGGGATCATCGTCGATCCGGACGGTGACGCGGGCGATGTGCTCCAGTTCCCGGCGCAGAGCATGGTGCATGGCGTACATCGCCGTCATGTCCAAGGGCATGGTCAGGTCCGAGTGGTGCCCACGCATACGCTGCGGCGGTTGCTCCGGCCGGTGCGCCGCCCGACGATCTCGGGCCGCTCAGGGGATATCCAGCCCTGGTTGACGGCCTTGAAGAGGGCCCCGCTGTCTTTCATCCCGTCGGGACGGGCAAAGGCGGGGTTGGTCATATGCGCTCGCATGATGCTGCTCCTGTGGAACGAGGGATCGGGAAACACACGTGAGGTCAAGAGTTGTCGGCTCACGTGGACTGTTCCGGTCGATTCCACTGTGCTGAGACGCCGCGTCTCGATCAACGCCGACTTCGAGCACCCAGCGATAACCCGCGGGTTATCACAACGCGAGGACGTCGAACCCTTCGCCTGGCAGCCCGTATTACCCGCTGATGCGAAGGCGCGTCATCATCTCTATCCTTCGTATGCCGTCGGGCGATGGGCCGATTGAGCAACGGATCGGGGCAGGCATGGAGATACGTGATATCGAGATCTTTCTGACCCTGGCCGAAGAGCTCCACTTCGGCCGGGCCGCGGACCGGCTGCACGTTTCCCAGGCGCGGGTCAGCCAGGCCATCAATCAGCAGGAGCGCCGCCTGGGTGGCGCGCTGTTCGACCGCACCAACCGCCGCCAGATCCGCCTGACCCCGCTGCCGCCAACTCCGCGACGACCTGCGACCGGTCTACGCGGGCCTGCGCGACAGCCTCGAACGCGCCCACCTCGCCGCCCGCGGCTCACCCACGTCCTGCGCGTCGGCATGCTCCCCATCAACACCTATGACCTGCGCCCCTACTGGGGCACCTTACGCGCCCGCCATCCTCAGTGGCAGCTGCAGATCCAGCACGCCTCCTTCGTCGATCCGTTCGCCGGGTTACGCCGCGGCGATCTCGACATGCTGGTCTGCTGGCTGCCGGTCGAAGAACCCGACCTGACGGTGGGCCCGGTCCTGTTCGCCGACCCGCGAGTGCTGGCCGTGGCCGCCCGCATGAGGCGCTTCTGGAGCCGGCCCGACATCGCCTACCTGCCCGTCCGGGACATCGACGCCCTGCGATATGCCCTGGTGTGGCGTACCGAGACCGAGAACGACCCGATCCGGGCCCTCGCCCGAGTCGCCGCCGACATCGGCACCCTTGCCACGTGAGCCGCGCATCCTGGGAAGGAACGGGCTTCGCCCGAACGCCTTAACCCCAGCCGACCCCCGCCGCAGAACCACCCACCGACGCGGAAGCCTTGGCCAAGGTGATCGGAGCCGATCTCGTATCGATCCACCCACCATGGTTTCGTGACGTGCCCGTCCGCTTCCACCGTTGTCTGTAATGTTCCTGATGCGGTCGGCCGCGACCGGGTCGGTGGTGATGCACCCCTGGGTGCCCACCTGGCCAGTGCTCGTATAGCCGCCGGTCGGCCAGCGCATCGGCCGGATAACGATTGCCGTCGGGGCCAGTTGTGATCCCAGGTTGTGATCTTCTTCTGGCACGATCGCCGACCATGAAGAAGACGATCACCATCGTGGCGGCCTGCGGCGCACTGATGCTGGCCACCGTGCCCGCTCAGGCCGCGCCGAAGGACCCTGTCAGCGCGTTGAAGGCCAAGCTGGTGCCCGGGCACGGCGTGCGGTTCACCGACACCGTCACCTGGTCGGACGGCACCGACAATCGGGGAGCCCGGGACAACAAGGGCAGCTTCCAGTTCGGCAAGAAGGGCATCGCCGCCTTCGACATCACCATGGACTACGGCAGCGACGACAAGGAACGATTCATCTCCGTCGGCAAGACCGGCTATTACTCGGGCGGTCGCCTGGAAGGCCTGCTTCCCAAGGGGAAGACCTGGTTCAAGACCGGTGGCGGCGCCATTCCCGACTCCTGGGCCCAGTTCCTCAATCCGGCCGAGCCGAAGACCTTGGCCGCGTTGATCAAGAACGGGAACACGAAGGGGAACTCCGTCACCGGCTCGATCACGCTGAAGGAACTCAAAGCGGTCTCGGCCTGGGTCAGCGGCGCGAGAACGGGCAAGGAGAACGACGGCGTCAAGATCGCTTACACCCTTACCCTGTCCTCGGCGGGCCTGGTGAGCAGGGTGCAGACGTCGTACACACTGTCACGCGACGGAGAGCTCGACGAGGTCACCGTCGACAGCCGCTACACCGGGTGGGGCAGCAAGGTGTCGATCAAGGCACCGGACCCCGACACGGTGACCAGCAAGTTCCGCTGACCCCCACCTTCCGCCAGCACCCAGGGCACGATCGCACCACCGACGCGGACGTCCTCATCTCAATCACGCCACCCTCGATTCGGGGATGCGGGTGAGCTTTTCGAGCCGGTTGTAGCCGGCTCGAAAGTTCCGGTGCCGGCCAGCTCACCCGCGCTGAGCTCGATCCCTTCGTACGCCAGCACGGTCCGAGCCGGATCGGCAACGACCCTCTGGTGCTCGATCCGTCTGTTCGCGCTGTCGGATATGGTGCGGCTGACATCCATAACGCATCCGCCTGCGGGCAACCGCAGAGCCGTGGCCTCGACCGGGAGAACGTCGAGGTCTCCGCGCCGGCACTGCACCTGATCGCCGCCGCGATCACCTATCTCAACACGCACCTGATTCAGAACGTGCTGCGTGATCCGGCCTGGCGAAAACGGCTGAGCCCGGCTGACCGGCGCGGGCTGACCGCCCTGTTCTGGTCCCATCTGAACCTGTATGGGCGCTTCGAGCTCGGCCGGGAGGTCACCTGCCAGACGTCCCGGATGAGCTCCGGGCCGAGGCCCCCACCCGGCTCAAGGTCTTTCGTTGAGCCGGCGGAGGGCCTCCTGCGCGTCAGGTTGTCCGGCTTGTGCGGCCAGCGTCACCCAGCGCTGCACCTCGGCCGAATCGTCAGCATAGCTCTGCAGGAGCCTGGCCATCGTGTACATCGACTCAGGATCGCCTCCGTCTGCGGCGATCCTGGCCCACCCGATGGCGCCGTCGACGTCGTCGCGGGCGTGGGCGGCCCGGCCGAGATAGAACGCGGCGCGGGTGTAGCCGGTGTCAAGCGCCCGGTGGAACCATCGCCCGGCCTCCTCGTGGCCGCCGCGCTCCTCGCAGAGGAGCCCGAGGTTGCACATCGACGGAGCCTGGCCCGCGGCGGCCGCTCGCCGGTACATCTCCTCGGCCCGCTCGCGGTGGCCGTTCTCGGCGAGGAACACCCCATAGTCGTGCATCACCGGGCCGTGGCCGGCGTCGGCGGCCCGCTGATACCACAACTCGGCGCGCTCCACGTCGCCCCGGGCGTCGAACGTCATCGCCAGGGCACCCAGGGCGTCGGCCTCACCGGCCTACTCGTCAGCGGCGGCGCCGCCGTCACCGGACGCTGGTACGGCGGTGCCGGTGATCGCGCCGTCCAGGCTGGAGCGCTTGAGATCGAGCGTGTTCAGGTCGCATCCACGCAGGTCGACGCCGGTCAGGTCACACTCGCGGAACGAGGTGTGGTCGAGCCTGGCACCGGCCAGAACCGCGCCGGTCAAGGTCGCCGGCTGGATCATTGCGCTGCCCAGCCGGGTGAAGGCGATGGCCGCGTCGACCATCTCGCTGTAGCCGAACCCCGCCCTGGTGAGGTCGGCGCCAGCCAAGCCGGCCTCGGTCAGGTCGGCGCCGGAGAAGATGGCGCCGCGTGCGGAGACCCGCGACAGGTTCGCGCCGGTGAGGTCGGCGCCGGCGAAGACCATCTGGTCGAGGTTCAGTCCGCGCAGATCGGCGCCGGAAAGGTCGAGGTCCTCCTCCGCGTGGTCGGCGCGCCACTGGTTGAAGGCGTGCGGCCCCTGCTTCAGGATCCCGATGACCTCTGCCGTCGCGCCATCGGCCACCGCTCCGGGACGCTCCGCCCGTCCAGGATCGTCGAGGGCGGAGATCTCCTGCCTCGCGGCGGCGACCTCCGCGGTGAGTTCCTCTTCGTCGGGATACATCTCCGCCATCGCCTCCACCATCGTGAGGCGAGTGCCCAGCAGCCTGCGCGCGTTGTCCCGGTCGTCGTCCCTCTCGGCCAGGCCGGCGAGGCGTTGGAAGGCCAGAGCGGCTTCCAGGGCCGCTTCCGGGCTCATCAGCGCCTGGAAGAGCCGGGTACGGATCATCGAGCACTCGGACCAGGTCTCGTACTCCTTGTCCTTGTGCTCCGGCAGGTCGAGCGCGCGGTACACCTCGCCGAGGCGCTGCAACGAGCCGGCGAGCCGCTGGTCGGCCTCCATGAAGGTGGGATGCTCGGCCGCCAGTTCGCGGTAGATGTCCACGGCGACCGTGAGCACGGCCTCAGCCTCGACCAGGTGGCCGTCGGCGAACCGGGCCTGGCCGCAGCTGTCGTGCGCGGCGCCGAGGCAGAACCTGGCCTCGTCGCGCTGAGGGTGAGTGGCGGCCCACTCCTTGACGGCGGGCAGCGATCGTTCGGCCACCTCTCGCGCGGCGCGCGGGAAGTCGTGCCGGAGCAACATGGCGATCAGGTGCTCACGAAGGAGACTGTGGTAGGCCGCCGGCACGTGCGGCGCGATCTCTCCCAGGAGCGCCATCCCCGCGTACTCGTGGTCCGTCTCCAGGCTTTCGGCGATGGCGCGGGCGAAGCTCGTCAGGTCGTCGATCCCCTGCACCGCTATCAGGTGCCGGCAGACGGCGACATAGTCGTCGAACGTGCCGTCTTCGTGAGTCCGGCTGTAGTGCATGTTCATGGCGCGTTCGTGGCGGTCGGCGATGGCCGGGCCTTGGTGCGGTGCCAGTGCCTCCGCGATCCAGCGATCGGCGAAGTAGACGGTGCCGCCGTCCCATCCCTCCCACGCGCTGAGCAGCCCGAGCTCGGCGAGCCTGTCCGCGGCAGCCTGCGTGCTCTGGAGCGCCTTGCGCTCGGGCTTCGGGCGGGGCCTGCGGTCCGGCTCGCTGGTGTCGCAGGCGACGGCCAGGTCGTAGGCGGTGAACGGGACGGTGGCGATCGCGGCCTGGAGCAGGGTCTCGCGCTGCGCCGCCGTCAGGTCGGCCAAGACCAGATCGACAGGTGCGGCCCCCGGCGTCACGGCCGCGAGCCGCGCCCCCGCGCCCCCAGGGTTGGCGGACAGCCAGTCGTCGATGAGTAGCAGGGACCGCTGATGTCCCGCGGTCGTGCGGACCACGCGCTCCCGGGTGACCGGATCGACGGTGGACAGGAAGGGCAGTCCGGCCGCCAGTACGGCCCCCGAGCCGAAGTCCAGGGGGCCGAGCCGTAAGACGCCCAGCCGGTTGTCCGTGGGCAGCGGCATCCGGCTGGTCACGAGCACCCGACCCCGATCGGCGGCCTGGCACAGCCGGTCGAACACCTCGGCGAAGCCGGGATCCAGGAAGCCCGTGCTGTCGAGGTTCCGGCTCAGGTCGTCGAAGAGCAGGACCAGGGGGAAGCTCTCCAACAGCCGGCAGGTCGTGTCGAGCATCTCGTCGTCCGACGGAGCCAGGCCGATGGCTCCCATCATGCGCGTCTGTTCCGGGGAGAGCTGCTCTCCCCAGCCTAAGAAGGCCTCCGTGACGCCTCGGAACAGCGTTCGCGGAGACCACCTGCCCACCGTGGCCGCCACTCCCCAGCCATCGGTCCGAAGCCGCTCCAGCACCTGGCGGGCCAGGGCACTCTTGCCCGTCCCCGCGTCACCGGTGATCACGAGCCCGGCCGGGCCGGCGGCCAGCGTCGTCAGCGCGGCACGTACGTCCTGCTCTCTCACCAGACCGGGCGGTCCCAGCCGCCGCGCCTCCGGGCTCATGTCCGCATCCACGTTCACGACCATCCTCCAGCAGGTACGACGCATTCGACCGATCAATCCCCGATGCCGGAGGAGCCTACTTGATCATCGGCGATCGAATGAGCCAGTTGAAGGACCAGGCCCGGGCGAACTGCGCTCCGCCCCGCGCGAGCAGTCGCGGGCGCACCTTCTCCGCCACCACCCGCCGGACGGGAGAGCCCGTCAAGGCCGAGCCCCCGCCTCCTCCACGAGATCAAGGTGGACCTCCATGTCCTCCAGCGGCGCGTTCAGGTCGTCGATGTAGTCGCCGAAGCGGCGCACGTTGTCCTCGTGGTAGGGAGACATGATGGCCACCTCGGTGCGCTGCACCGTCTCGAGCAGAGAGCGTTCCGGCAGCCGCCCCTTGACCGTCGTGGCCAACTTGAGCGCCTCGGCGACCGGCGGGCCGAGGCTCCGGCGATCATCGCCCTCCGGGCCGGAAGGCAGCGCAACCGGCAGGATGCTGCCAGTTGATATGATCGAGTGGTGGCCACAGAGACCGAGCGGCACCTGCGGGCCGACGCCGCACGCAACGCCGAACGGATCGTGCGCGCCGCGCACGCAGCCTTCACCGACGACGGCCCGGACGTGTCACTCGAGGAGATCGCCCGCCGCGCCGGAGTGGGCATCCGGACGCTCTACCGCCACTTCCCCCGCCGGGGCGACCTCATCCAGGCCGTGCTCGACCAGCGGGTGACCGAGGATCTCATGCCCGCGATCCAGCGAGCGCTCGACGACGACAACCCGCTCCACGGCCTGACCACACTGATCGAAACCGCACTCGCCATGGTCGCCCGCGAGATGAACACCCTCACCGCCGCCAAGAGCACCGACTCCCTCACCCCTGACCTGTCCACCGCCTACTTCGAGGCCATGACCCAGCTCATGCGCCGAGCCCAGCAGGCCCGCCTCCTGCGCGCCGACCTCGTCCCGGACGACCTCACCAGGATCATGGCCATGCTCACCGGAGTGCTCTGGAGCATGGACCCCAAGACCGAGGGCTGGCGCCGCTACCTCGGCTTCGTCCTCGACGGCCTCTCCCCCGCCACCGCGACCGTCCAGCCCCCGGCCGTGCCCGTGGTGCGGGACCCGCGAGCGGGCAGCCTGTTCGACTGACCCGTCCGGCGGCTGATGAGCCGGCGTCACTCGGGGATGGTGACGAGGACGCGGCCACGGCCGCCGGCGTCCACGCGCTCGTGGGACTTGGCGATGTCCGCCAGCGGGAAGTGACCGCCGACGTCGACCCGCACGGCACCGGCGGCGGCCGCGGCCGTGAGGTCGCGGGCGGCGTGCTGCTTGGCCTGGAGGGGGAAGTCGTCGCTGCCGAGCAGGCGCACCGTCACGTTGGCGAACAGCAGGGGCCAGAACGGCAGCTCGGTCCGGTCGGCGCGGGTGGCGTAGGCGGCGATGACCGCGTCGTTGGCGACGACCGCGACGTCCAGGTCGGCGTTGTCGGACAGGGCCACCTCGATGATGCGGTGCACGCCCCGCGGCGCGTGGGCGCGGATCGCCTCCGCCGCGTCGCCGCGGTCGAGCGCCACGGCGTGGGACACCACGGAGGAGTCGACGCGGTCGAGGTCGCCGGTGCGGGTCACGGTGCCGATCACGGTGGCTCCGGCCCAGCGGGCCAGCTGCGCGGCCAGCGAGCCGACGGCCCCGAGCACGCCGTGCACCAGCACGATCCGGCCGTCGACCGGGCCGTCGGCGAACACCGCCCGGTGCGCGGTGATCCCGGGGATGCCGAGGGCGGCACCGAGGTCGTCGCCGAGGTGGTCGGGCAGAGGCACGGCCAGGTGGCCGGGCACGACGGTGTACTGGGCGGCGGTGCCGAAGGGCCGGTAGGACTGGGCGCCGAACACCCACACGCGCTGCCCGACGCGGCGCGCGTCGACGCCCTCGCCGACGGAGTCGACGACCCCGGCCGCGTCGCTGTGCGGGATGACCCGGGGGTAGGGCATCGACGAGCCGAGCCAGCCGCGGCGCTTCTTGGTGTCGCCGGGGTTCACGCCGGACACGCGTACGCGTACCCGGACCTCGCCGGGGCCCGGCCGCGGGTCGGGCAGCTCGCCCACCCGCAGGACGTCGGTGGCGGGTCCTTGCCGGTCGTACCAGGACGCGAGCATGTGCGACCTCCATGGGTCCGTCAGTCGGTGTGCCGATCCGGCGTGGCCGGGCCGGCGTCGAGCATCTCGTGCAGCCACGCGCGTTCGGCGTGGCTGGTGGCGCGGGCGATCCGGAGCATGCCGCGGCGGTAGGGGTCGGCGAGCTCGTCGGCGCGCATCGGACGCTCGCCTTCGTAGAAGAAGCTCGCCGGTTGTTCGAGGAACTCCACGCAGGAGGCCCGACATGATCGCCGCGCCCGCGTAGCAGCCGACCGAGGTCGAGGCCAGGCCGGAGGCGAGGATCGCGACGGCGAAGACGGCGCCGATGGCCGGGCCCAGCACATGGGAGATGGCCGCCTGGGCGCCCTCGATCGTGCCGACGCCCGGAACGCCGTACAGGTTGGCCGCGGCCAGCAGCAGCAGCGCGATGTTGACCGAGCCCGCGACGACCAGGGCGATGGTCACGTCCCACCTGGTCGCCCGGAGCAGGCGCCGGGTCCTGGCCGGGTCCGGGTCGAAGCCGTGACGGTCACGGGCGAGCGAGGAGTGCAGATAGACCGCATGGGGCATGACCTCGGCCGGATGCGGCCACCTCCGGCGAGAAGTGCCATTATGTGGCAGGTGGCCAAAGTGACAATGGAAGGTGGACCGTGCCGAAAGTCCGATCGGAAAGCACGCAACCCCTGCGCTCCGCCCAGCGGATGCTGGACGTGCTGGGCTCCTTCTCGATCGCCAAGTCCTCACGCACGCTGACGGAGATCAGCGAGGAGCTCGACCTGGCGCCCAGCACGGTGCGGCGGCTGCTCCTGGTCCTCGAAGGGCACGACCTCCTGATCCTCGACCGCGAGACGGGCCGGTACGGCATCTCCCCGCGCATCGCCCGGCTGGAGATGATCGCCCGGGCGCGCAGCATCATCGCGGTCGCCGCCCCGATCCTCGCGCGGCTGTGCGACGAGACGAAGGAGACGGTCATCCTCGACGCGCTCGACGGCGGCGAGTGCGTGCACATCGACGCCCACCACGGGCACAAGCTGATCTCCGCCTACAACCCCGCCGGCACCCGCTTCCCCTCGTGGTCGGGGCTGGCCGGCGGCCAGGTGCTCCTGGCCTGGGCGTCCGAGCAGCGGCTGCGCTCGCTGGTGCCCGGCCCGGACGAGTGGCGGACCGAGGGCCGCAGCCGGTTCGCGACGTTCGAGGAGTTGCACGAGGAGCTGCAGCGCGTACGGCGCCGGGGCTACGCGGTCAACGACCGCGGGACCGACCCGGAGGCCTGGGCCGTCGCCGCGCCCGTCTGGTCCTCCAGGCACGCCGTGGACGCCGCGATCTCGATCGTCATCCCCAGCTCCCGGGCCAAGCGGGCCTACACCCAGCAGCTGACCGCGGCGGTCAAACAGGCCGCCGACGAGGTCACGGACGCGTGGGGGCCCATGGCCAAGGAGGCCTACGGCGATCCGCCGCACCCGCGCTGAGCCGCGCGTCACGTCGACCGCCCCGCTCGTGGGGGCGGCTGGATGAAGGGCCAGGGCGACGACTCCCGGCGGGCGTCGACCGGCACCGCGATGAGCGCCGGCCGCGTGGCGCGGCCGGCGCTCTCGTCTCACCCCGTCACCAGGAGCCGACGTACTTGGCGATGGTCTCGCGCATGAAGGTCGCCGACTCGCGCGCGCGCTCCTCCCAGGCGAACACGCACGAGGTCATGACGTTGTCCGCGCCGTCCGCGAACCCGAGCCGGTTCAGGGTCGCGAAGAAGGCGTCCCAGTCGACCTCCCCCTGCCCGATGTCCAGGTGCTGGTGCACCCGGGCCGTGGAGCCCGGCGGGTTGACGATGTAGCGCAGCCCGGACGAGGCGGTGTGGTCGAAGGCGTCGGCCAGGTGCAGGTGGGTCATGAGCGGCCCGGCGTACTCCATGATCTCGACCATGTCGCCGCCCATGTGGAAGGTGTGCGGGGCGCAGTACAGGAACGACACGAGCGGGGAGTTGATCCCGCGGACCATGTCGGCGGCGACCTTGCCGTCCTCGACGAAGTCGTCCGGATGCGGTTCGAGGCGCAGCCGCACGCCCTCGCGCTCGAAGATCGGCAGCAGCTCCTCCATCGACCTCCAGAACTTCGCCTCCGACAGGCTCGCCTGGTCGGGACGGCCGTTGAACTCGCTGTTCATCACGTCGCAGCCGAGGTCGACGGTGATCTGGATGGCCCGCTTCCAGTACCGGACGGCCGCCTCGCGCTCGTCCTCGTCGGGGCCCGACCAGCGGTAGAGGGGCAGGTTGGAGGCGACCTTCACGCCGGCGCCGTCGAGGGCGTTCTTGAACGCCCTGACCTTCGCGTCGTCCGCCCGCGGGTGCAGGAAGAACGGCATGAAGTCCTCGCGCGGCGACAGCTCGATGTACTCGTAGCCGAGATCGGCCACGACGCCGGGCAGCTCCAGCAGCGGCACGGACCGCAGCATGTAGGGGTCGAGGGCGATCTTCATGCTGACGCCTCCAGCTCCGCGAGTTCCGCCTCCAGGTCCGCCATCGCCTCGCCGCCGGCCATCAGGTCCGTGATCTGCTCGCGCGTACGTTCGCCCTTGCCGAAGTCGTCGGCCTTGCGACCGTGGATCAGGACCGCGAAGTGGTCGCCGACCATCATGGCGTGCAGCACGTTGTGGGTGACGAAGATGACCGCGACGCCCTTGGCGCGGGCCTGCATGATGATGCGCAGGACGTGGGTGGCCTCCTTGACGCCGAGCGCGGCGGTCGGCTCGTCGAGGATGAGGATGTTCGCGCCGAAGTAGACGGCACGGGCGATGGCCAGCGCCTGGCGCTCGCCGCCGGACAGGCTGCCGACGAGACGTCTGCCGTCGGTCACCCGCGTGATGCCGAGCGACTGCATCTCCCGGACGGCGATCTCACCGGCCAGGCCCTTGTCGAAGCGCTTGAAGGGGCCCCAGCCCTTGGTGGGCTCGACGCCGACCCAGAACGAGCGGCCGACGCTCATGAGCGGGAAGGTGCCGCCGAACTGGTGGACGGTGGCGATCCCGTGCGCGCCGGCGTCGCGCGGGCTTCTGAAGTCGACGGACTGGCCGTTCACCTCGATGGTGCCGCTCGTGGGGGCGTGGAACCCGGAGAGGATCTTGATCAGGGTGGACTTGCCGGCGCCGTTGTCGCCGAGCAGGCACAGCACCTTTCCCGCGTGCACCTCCAGGGAGATGTCCTGCAACGCGTCGGTGCCGACGAACGACTTGCCCACGTCTGTGAGGCGCAGGAGCGGCTCGGTCATGATCAGCCCTTCTTCCCGGTGCGCGGCGCGTACGACAGCGCCAACCGGCGGAACGTGTTGTTCATGAGGACGGCGGCCAGGATGAGGACGCCGAGGATGAACGACGCCCAGTCGGAGTTCCACCCCGTGTAGTAGATGCCCTGGTTGACGATCGCGAAGGTGAGCGTGCCGAAGACGACGCCGACGACGGACCCGTAGCCGCCGGTCAGCAGGACGCCCCCGACGACGACCGCGATGATGGAGTTGAAGACGAAGGATTGGCCGTTGGCGACCTGGGCGCCGTTGTAGAGGATGGTCTGGATCACGCCCACCAGGGCCGCGCCGAAGCCGCTCCCGACGTACAGGGCGATCTTGAGCCGGTCGGTGGGGATGCCGGCCGCGCGGGCGCTCACCTTGTCGCCGCCCACCGCCATGATCCAGTTGCCGTACCTGGTCATCTGGAGCATCCATCCGACGCCGAGCGCGACCAGGATCCACCAGAGGACCGCCACCTCGAACTGGCCCGCGATGAGGGTGCCGAAGACCGCCTTGGACGCCGGGTCCGGGTTGATGGCGACGCTGGTCGTGCCGGTGATCACGCGGGAGAGGCCGAGGGTGAGCCCGGCCATCCCGAACAGGGTCGCCAGGGTGACGACGAACGACGGCACGTTGGTCCGCGTCACGATGAGCCCGTTGAGCAGGCCCGCCGTCACGCCGACGCCGAGGGCGAGCACGATGCCGAGGATCATCGGGGCGCCCCAGTGCCCGGAGACGATGGCCAGGGTCATCGAGCTTGCCGCCAGCACGGAGCCGACCGACAGGTCGAGCTCGCCGGCGATCATGAGCAGGCCGACCGGGACGGCGATGATGCCGAGCTCGGCGGCGACGTTCAGCCAGGCCGCGGTGCCGGCGGGAGCGAGGAAGTTGACGCCGCCGAAGACGGCGAAGAAGACGAAGACCCCCAAGGTTCCGATGAGGGCGCCGGCCTCCGGCCGGTAGGTCAGATTGCGCAGGGAAGGTCCCGACGACGTCGCCGCCGCTGCGGTGCGGGCCGTGCCGGAGATCTGGACGGTCATTGCTCGTACCACCTCAAGTGGGTATCAGCGGACACCGGCCTTGACACCGGAGATCGCGGCGTCGACGTTGCCGGCGTTGACGATGGCGGGCCCGGTCATCAGCGTGTTCTGCGCGACGCGGAGCCCGTAGGCGTTGTAGGCGTAGGCCTGCGACACGGCGAGGTAGCCCTGGAGGTAGGGCTGCTGGTCGATGCAGAAGAGCTGCTTGCCGGCCTTGATGCGGTCGAGCTGGGCCTGGTTCATGTCGAACGTGCCGAGCTTGATCTTCGCGCCGCCGCCGGCCTGGTCGATGGCTGCGGCCGCGCTGTCGGCGTCCACGGTGCTGATGGTGATCACGCCGTCGATGGCGGAGTCCTTGAGCAGGGCCGACTTGATCGCCTGGGTCACGGCCGTCGGGTTGCCGAAGTTGGAGGAGGGCAGCGGCACCTGGGTGGACTTGCCCCCGCCGCCGCTCATGCCCTCGGCGACGCCCTTGCACCGGGCTTCGGTGTTCACGGCGCCGGGGAGGGTGTTGACGCACAGGACGTTCTTGGCGCCGTTCTTGGCGAAGAACTCGCCGCCGGCCTTGCCCGCCTGCTGCTCTTCCGAGCCGGTGTACGTGAGCGCGCCGACGTTCGCGGCCTGCTCGGCGCCTCCGGCGTTGAACAGGAAGACCGGCACGCCGCCGCCGGAGGCGGTCTTGAAGGCGTCGTTCTGGGCCTCGGGGACCCAGTCGGCGCCGACGATGGCGGTGGCGCCCTGGCTCTTCGCGCTGAGGATGAGCTTGGCCGCGTCGGGGCCGAGGTTGTCGTAGTTCTGCGGGCCGAGCCACGTCACCTTGCCGCCGCCGGCCTGGACGACCTTGGCCGCGTCGTCCACGCCGCGCTTGACCGCGGACCA
Source organism: Nonomuraea sp. NPDC050153 (assembly GCF_044460125.1). Classification (NCBI taxonomy): domain Bacteria; kingdom Bacillati; phylum Actinomycetota; class Actinomycetes; order Streptosporangiales; family Streptosporangiaceae; genus Nonomuraea; species Nonomuraea sp. NPDC050153. The sequence goes on along the minus strand of NZ_JBITJQ010000011.1, from coordinate 61,044 downwards.
GAACGGGTCGTCGGACTTGCCGCCGACGACGAAGATGGACACCTTCCCGCCGCCGGACCCGGCGGTGTTCGCGGCGGCGCTGGAGGCGCCCGCGCTGGGCTGGGTCGCGGTGCCGCCGGTGGCCTTGCCGCTGGCGCAGGCGGCCAGGGAGGCGGCGGCCAGGAGACCGATCGCCGTCAGTGCGAGGCGGCCGGGACGCCGCCGGGGTCGTGTGCCTTCCATTTCTGCGGTACTCCTTCGACGTTCTAGCGGCCCGCGGCTTCGAGAAGGGTCCTGGCCGCGGTGGCCAGGCCCGCAAGCTGGTCGAGTTCCTGGTCTTCGTGCTCGATGTTCACGGCCATGTCGGCGTCCACCTTCTCCAGCGCGCGCAGGAAGGCGGCCCACCAGGTGACGTCGTGGCCGCGGCCGACGGCGACGAAGTCCCAGGAGGAGTTCCGCGGCCAGCGAGACAGCGTGTACGGCCCGCCAAGGCCGACGGCCCCTGGCTCGTCCGGGTGGACCCGGCCGAAGCGGTCGTCGAGCACGCCGTTCACCCGCGCCGCCGGGTTGATCCGGGTGTCCTTGGCCGCGGCGTTGTAGACCAGCGAGCCGAGGTGGCCGATCGCCTCCACGGGGTCGATGCCCTGCCAGAACAGGTGGCTGGGGTCCATCTCGGCGCCGACGTGGGTCGCGTCGACCTCCTCGACGAGCCGCTCCAGCGTCGCCGGGTTGTAGACGACGTTGTGCGGGTGCATCTCGATCGCGACCTTGACGTCGAAGTGGGCGGCGCGTTCCTGGACCGTCTTCCAGAACGGGATCGCGACCTCGTTCCACTGGTAGTCCCGGACGTCGAGATAGGCGCTGTCCCAGGGCAGAACGTTCCATGCCGGGTTGGTCCCGGTGGCGCTGGCGGCCGGCGTGCCCGACATGGCGACGACGCGCTTGACGCCCAGGAGGGCGGCCAGTTCGAGGGAGCGCAGGAGGTCGGCGGAGTGCTTCTCCCGCACCACGGCGTTCGGGTGCAGGGGGTTGCCGTTGCAGTTGAGCGCGGTGAGCGTGATCCCCTGCTCGGCGAAGAGCCCGAGGTAGTCCTGGCGGGCCTGCTCGCCGGCGAGGATGTCGTCGATCGGGAGGTGGGGCTCGGGGATGAACCCGCCGGAGTTGATCTCCGCGCTGTCCAGGCCCATCCCCTTGAGAACGGCCAGGGCCTCGGTGAGCGGCTTGTCGTGCAGGCAGGCGGTGTAGGCGCCGAGTTTCATGGGTTCGCTTTCTGATCAGGGGGTGTGCGAGGGGACCTTGACTTCGGCGCCGCCGTTGAGCGCCGACTCGGTGATGGCGGACAGGAGCCGGAGGTTGTGCAGCCCGTGCTCGAACGAGGGCACCCGGGGCAGCCGGTCGAGCCCGGCCACCTGCTCCAGGAACGCCCGGGCCTGGAAGACGAACAGGTCGTTCTGGCCGTATCCGACCCCGGGGAAGTCCATGGGCAGGCCGCCGGTGAGGTAGGGGTGAGCCGGGCCGACGGGCACCTGCCGGTAGCCCTTCGTGGGGCCGTCCACGGCGCGGTCCATGTAGCCGAACTCGCCCGGCCGCAGCAGGTCGAACGTGGCCGCGGCGTTCTCGGCGAACAGCTCGAAGCCGAGGGAGTTGGCCAGGCCGAGCGCGACGCGGGAGGCGGACATGGTCGCGGTGGCGCCCGATTCGAAGGTCGCGGTGAAGGTGACGAGGTCCTCGTTCTCGACCGGCTCGCGCTGGTCGCTCAGCTCCGCCGCGGCGTGCCCGACCGCGGCGCCCAGCGGCAGCGCCCGCTCGGTGACGAACGTCGACAGGACCGTCCCGCGCACGGACCGGATCGGGCCGCACAGGAACTCGGCCAGGTCCACGAGGTGGCTGCCGATGTCGGCGAGCGCGCCCGAACCGGGGCCGCCCTTGTACCGCCAGCTCATCGGGCCCGAGGCGTCGGCGCCGTAGTCGCACCAGTAGTGGCCGTTGAAGTGGATCGGCCGGCCCGTCGCCCCCTCCTCGACGAGCCGCCTGACCGCCCCGATCGCGGGCGAACGGCGGAAGGTGAAGCCGACCCCCGCCTGCAGCTCCGGCCTGGCCCGGGCCGCGGCGACCATGGCCTCGGCCTCCTCGACGGCCGGCGCGAAGGGCTTCTCGCACAGGACGTGCTTGCCCGCCGCCAGGAGCCCTTCGACGATCTCCCGGTGCAGGTGGTTGGCGACCACCACGCTCACGACGTCGATGTCCGGAGCTTCGGCGACGGCCTGCCAGGACGTCTCCGCCCGCGCGTAGCCGAACCGGCGCGCGGTCTCCCCCGCGAAGTGCTCGTTCACGTCGGCGATAGCCACCAGCCGCACGTCCGGCAGGCCCGGGTCGTACGTCGTCGTGGCGCTGCGATATCCGGCGGCGTGCGATCTCCCGGCCATTCCGGCACCGATGACGGCAACACCGATGTGGTCGTTGAACATGCCGGCTCCCTCGATCATGGGCGTAACTGAATAGGGGCGTCCGCCTCGCGTAAACCGCCCTCTCGACCGGTTTGGAAACCGGTTTAAGTGAATGCGCCGAGCATGCGACTTATTACAGGCATATGTCAAGGGTTTGTGCTGACAAACCCTTCGGCATTATCGTGCTCGCATGGCCGACCAGACCGCTCCGGAACCGCCCCGGCCAGGGCGCAACCGGCCCACGATCCTCGATGTAGCCGCCGCCGCGGGCGTGTCCAAAGGGCTGGTCTCGAAGGTGCTCAACGGCTCGGTGGGGCCGAGCGCCGCCACGACCGAGCGCGTCCTGGCCGTCGCCGAGCGCCTGGGATATCGCAGGGACAGGACCGCCACGCTGCTCGCCAAGAGGCGGACGCGGCTCATCGGCGTGACCATTCTCCCCAGCAACGTCTACCACGGGGAGCTCGCCGAGGAGATCCAGTCGATGGTCGACGCGGCGGGCTACGAGACCGTCCTGGGGGCCATGACCGCCACCCACGACGAGCGGCGCGCGATCGAGACGCTGATCGACTTCCGGTGCGAGGCGCTCCTGCTGCTGGGGCCGACGATGCCGGAGGACGAGCTGGCCTCCCTGGTCCGGGGCATCCCGACGGTCTGCGTGGGGCGCCCGCTCGACCTGCCGGACGTGGACGTGGTCCGCGCCGACGACGAGCGGGGCATCGCCGACGTGGTCGATCACCTGGTCGCGCTCGGCCACCGGCGCATCGCGCACGTCGACGGCGGTCCGGGGCACATCGCCGCCTTCCGGCGCCGCGCCTACGAGGCGGCCGCGCGGCGCCACGGGATCGAGCCCGTCGTCCTGCCCGGAGGGCTCACCGAGCGCAGCGGGGCGCAGGCGCTGGAGCACCTCGATCCCGGCGCGGGCGTCACCGCCATCGTCGCCTTCAACGACCGCACGGCTCTGGGGCTGATCGAGGCGCTGGAAAGCGCGGGCGTAGGCGTGCCGGCGGACATGTCGGTGGCCGGCTTCGACGACAGCCTCATGGCCCGCCATCCGCGCATGGCTCTGACGACCGTGAGCCAGCTCCCGCTGGAGCAGGCCCGGCTCGCCGTCCAGGCGGCCATAGACCGGCTGGACGGACCGGACCGGGACCGCCGGGAAATAGTGCTTCCCACGCGCCTGGTCGTCCGCGGCAGCACCGGCGTCGCCGGATAATGCCGCGGTTATGGGAATTCCGGCCGAGAATATGATCTCGGCTAATTGATCGCGGTGGTGTCAGTCGTTCTGCGGGAAACCGAGATTGAGCCCGCCGTGCGACGGGTCGAGCCAGCGGGAGGTGACGACCTTGCCGCGGGTGAAGAAGTGCACGCCTTCGGTGCCGTGCGCGTGGGTGTCCCCGAACAGGCTGTTCTTCCAGCCGCCGAAGGAGTAGTACGACACCGGCACCGGGATCGGCACGTTGATGCCCACCATGCCGACCTCCACCTCGTTCTGGAAGCGCCGCGCCGCACCGCCGTCGTTGGTGAAGATGGCCGTGCCGTTGCCGTACGGGTTGGCGTTGATGAGGCCGAGGCCCTCGTCGTAGGAGCGCACGCGGACGACGGACAGCACGGGGCCGAAGATCTCGTCGCGGTAGATGGACATGTCGGGCGTGACGCCGTCGAACAGGGTGGGCCCGAGCCAGAAGCCGTCCTCCCCGCCGTCGAAGTCCCCCTCGCGGCCGTCCACGACGAGCCGCGCGCCCGCGGCGACCCCCTCCTCGACGTACCCGGCGACCTTGTCACGGTGCTGGCCGGTGACCAGCGGGCCCATGTCGCAGCCGCGGGTGCCGTCGCCGGTGCGCAGCTTGCGCATCCGATCGGTGATCTTCTCGACGAGCTCGTCGGCGATGGTGTCGACCGCGACGAGCGCCGAGATCGCCATGCAGCGCTCGCCGGCCGAGCCGAAGCCGGCGTTGACGGCGGCGTCGGCCGCCAGGTCGAGATCGGCGTCGGGCAGCACGAGCATGTGGTTCTTGGCGCCGCCGAGGGCCTGCACCCGCTTGCCGTGCGCGGTGCCGGTCTCGTGGACGTAGCGGGCGATCGGGGTGGAGCCGACGAACGAGACGGCCTTCACGTCGGGGTGGGTGAGCAGGGCGTCCACGGCCTCCTTGTCGCCGTGCACGACGTTCATGACCCCGTCGGGCAGCCCCGCCTCGGTCCACAGCCGGGCCACGGCGACGGCCGCCGAGGGGTCCTTCTCGCTGGGCTTGAGTATCACCGAGTTGCCGCAGGCGATGGCGACCGGGACGAACCACAGCGGCACCATCGCAGGGAAGTTGAACGGCGAGATCACGGCCACGACGCCGAGCGGCTGCCGGATGGAGTAGACGTCGACCCGGGTCGAGACGTTCTCGCTGAACCCGCCCTTGAGCAGGTGCGGGATGCCGCACGCGAACTCGGCGACCTCCAGCCCCCGGGTGACCTCGCCGAGCGCGTCGTCGAGAACCTTGCCGTGCTCGGCGGTGATCAGCTCGGCGATCTCGTGCTTGCGCGCGTGCAGCAGCTCGCGGAAGGCGAACAGCACCTGGGCACGCTTGGCCAGAGAGGCGCCGGCCCAGCCCGACCAGGCCGCCTTGGCCGTGGCCACGGCCTGGCCGACGAGCTCGGTCGAGGCGAGGTCGACGCGGCCGCTGAGGGCGCCGGTCGCGGGGTTGTACACGTCCCCGGCGCGCCCGGCGGGGCCCTCCCAGGAACGGCCGCCGATGAGGTGGGTGATACGGGTGGTCAACGTGCCGGTCCTTCCGGGTCGCGAGATGCCGGGGCCACATGGGGGCGTTGCGCGGCCTTGTGCGTCGTGTACCGCTCGTAGGCGCGGCGGGTGGAGTCGAGTTCGCTGACCTGGCTGACGGGGACGTCCCACCAGGACCCGCTGTCCGGGGCGTGCACCGCCGGGTCGGTCTCGACGTGGATGACGACGGGCCCGCCGTCGGCCGGAGCGGCCTTGGCGTCCTTGATCGCCTGTTCGAGCTCCTGCGGGTCGCGTACCTCGATGACGGTGGCGCCGAAGCTGCGGGCGCTGGCGGCCAGGTCGACCGGCAGCCGGTCACCGTCGAGGCGGCCGGTGGCCTGGTCGCGGAAGCGGTAGCCGGTGCCGAAACGCTGGGAGCCGAGCTCCTCCGACAACGAGCCGATGGAGTGGAAACCGTGGTTCTGCACCAGGACAACGATGATCTTGACGCGTTCCTGCACCGCCGTGACCAGCTCGGCCGGCATCATCAGGTACGAGCCGTCGCCCACCATGACGAACACGTCCCGGCTCGGGTCCGCCAGCCGGACGCCGATGCCGCCCGGGATCTCGTAGCCCATGCAGGAGTAGCCGTACTCGACGTGGTAGCCCTTGCGGTCGCGGACCCGCCACAGTTTGTGCAGGTCACCGGGCATGGATCCGGCCGCGCACACCACCACGTCCCGCGGGTCGGACAGCTCGTTGACGCGGCCGAGCACGGTGCCCTGGGTGAGCACGCCGTCGGCGAGGGCCTGGGTGACCTCCGCCGGCGGGTGGTAGACGGCCTCCACCCGCGCGTCCCACTCCCTCCAGAGCGCGGACTGCCGCTCGCGGTAGGACGGCTCCACCTGGTATCCCTCCAGCGCCGCCGTGAGCGCGGTCAGCGCCTGCCGGGCGTCGGCCACGACCTGCAGGCCCGCGAGCTTGCCGGCGTCGAGGCGGGCGACGTTGACGTTGACGAAGCGCACGTCGGGGTTCTGGAAGGCGGTGCGCGAGGCGGTGGTGAAGTCGCTGTAGCGGGTGCCGACCCCGATGACCAGGTCGGCCTCCCCGGCCAGGGCGTTGGCGGCGGTGGTGCCGGTCGAGCCGACCGCGCCCATCGCCTGCGGGTGGCCGTGCGGCAGCGCCCCCTTGCCGGCCTGGGTCTCGCCGACCGGGATGCCGGTCGCCTCGCAGAAGGCCCGCAGGGCGTCCTCGGCGCCGGAGTAGTGCACGCCGCCGCCCGCCACGACGAACGGCCGCCGGGCCGCGGAGATCAGCGCCGCGGCGTCGGCGACGTCGGCGGCCTCCGGCAGGGGCCGGCCCACCCGCCAGACCCGCCGCTCGAACAGCTCCAGCGGCCAGTCGTACGCCTCGGCCTGCACGTCCTGGGGCAGCGCGATCGTCACCGCGCCGGTCTCGACCGGGTCGGTCAGCACGCGCATGCCGTTCAGCAGCGCCGCGGGCAGCTGCTCCGGCCGGTTGACCCGGTCGAAGAAGCGCGACAGCGGGCGGAAGGCGTCGTTGACGGTCACGTCCGCCGCGTACGGCACCTCCAGCTCCTGCAGCACCGGCCCGGCCACGCGCGTGGCGAAGGTGCCCGACGGCAGCAGCAGCACCGGGATCCGGTTGACCGTGGCCAGCGCGGCCCCGGTGAGCATGTTGGTCGAGCCGGGGCCCACGGACGCCGTGCACGCCCAGGTCTGGAGGCGGTCCTCGTGGCGCGCGTAGGCCACGGCCATGTGCACCATCGCCTGCTCGTTGCGGGCCAGCACGTACGGCAGCCGCTCCGGCCCGCCGGCCAGCTCGTCCTGCAGCAGCGCCTGCCCGAGCCCGGCGACGTTGCCGTGCCCGAAGATCCCGAGGCACCCGGCGAACAACCGCCGGCGATCCCCGTCGCGCTCGGTCCACTGCGCGGCCAGGAAACGCACGACGGCCTGCCCCACCGTCAACCGCACGGTGCCAGATGTCGCCGAGTCCGCGACAGTATTCGATGTCGCCGAGTCCGCGACGGCCTTCATCGGGATCCTCCCATCGGCAGCCGGGGATCGACGTCCTGACCGGCCCAGGTTTGGCGTACCCAGCCGTGGGCGGGGTCGTCGCAGATCAGCCAGGCGCGGGTGGCGCCGGGGCCGGCCATCACGTTGAGGTAGTACAGGTCGTAACCGGGCGGGGCCATCGCGGGACCGTGCCAGCCGTGCGGCACGAGGACGACGTCCCCGGTGCGGACCTCGGCGAACACGTCGATGGGCCGCTCGGCGGTGCCGTAGACGCGCTGGTAGGCGACCGCGTCCGCGCCTCCGGGGGCGCCCGGCTCGGCGCGTACCTCGAAGTAGTAGATCTCTTCGAGCTCGGTCTCCGCCCCGTCCCGCTCCTCGTCGTGCTTGTGCGGCGGATAGGAGCTCCAGTTGCCCGCGGGCGTGATCACCTCGCAGGCGATGATCGAGTCGGCGTCGAGCACCTGCGGGACGCCGAAGTTGCGCACCTCGCGCGAGGCCATGCCGGCCCCGCGCAGCTCGACGGGCACCTCGGCCGCGGCCACGTGCCGGAACGGCAGCGGCTGCGCGGCCTTCGCCCCGCACAGGGCGATCTTCGCCGGGCGGTCCCCTGCCTCGATCGTCAGGCGGGAGCCCTTCCCCACGTACGCGACGTCGGTGGGCCCGGCGAACACGCTCTCCCGCCCGGCGAGCCGGGCCTCGTGCCGCCGCCCCTCGTGGTCGGCGACCGCGAGGTCCGCGCCGCCCGCCAGGGGCACCACGATGACCTCGCTGTCCCCGGTGTCCAGCTCCACCTGCGCGTACGGCTCCAGCGTGGCCACCCGCAGGCTCGTGTGCTCCCACCCGGGGACGGCGTCGGTGATCGACACCTGGAAGGCGCCGTCGGCGGTCGTGCCGTAGGTCCGGACCCAGCGTGCGTTGTCGTTCATGATCCCTCTCCGTGTACGAGTGCGGCGGCGATGTCGACCGCGGCGGCCACGTCGCCGTCCGGCGGAAACAGCAGCGCCCTGCCGACGACCAGCCCGCGCACGGCGGGCAGGTCCAGCGCCCGCCGCCAGCCGGCGTAGGTCTCGTCCGGATGGCCGGTGGGGTCGCCGCCCAGCAGCAGGGTCGGCATCGTCGTGGCCTCCATGACGCGTTCCAGGTCGTCGACCACGGGCAGCTTCAGCCAGGTGTGCCGGCTGGTGGCGCCCAGCCCGGCGGCGATGTGGACGGAGGTGATGGCCGAGTCGGGATCGAGCAGGTTCTGCACCCGCCCGTCCGCCCCCCGGACCGACAGGAACGGCTCCACCATCGCCATGACGCCGTGCCCCGCCAGCTCGGTGACCACCCGGCCGCAGGCCTCCAGCGTGGCGACCGTGCCGGGGTCGTCCAGGCAGATGCGGGTGAGCATCTTGCCGCCGTCCAGGCCGCGGGCGGCGATCTCGCTCGCGGTGTAGGCGGTGAAGCGGTCGTCCAGCTCGAAGACGGCGCCCTGCAGGCCGCCCCGGTTCATCGAGCCGATCGCGACCTTGTCCTCCAGCGCCCCCATCAGCAGCAGGTCGTCCAGGATGTCGGGGGTGCCGAGCACGCCGTCCACGCCGGGGCGCGACAGCGCGAGGGCCAGGCGTTCCAGCAGGTTGCCGCGCGAGGCCATGGCCTGGCGGTCGCCGCGGGCGCCGAGCGCGCCGCGGGCCGGGTGGTCGGCGGCCACGATCAGCAGCCTGCCGTCGGCGCCCACCAGGTCGCGCCGCCGGCGGGCGGCCCACCCGTCGGCGATCCGCCGCGGCTCGCGTACCCGGATCTCGGTCAGATCGCCGATGCCGGGACGGCGCGGCGCCTGGGTCGTCATCGTTCTTCCTCCCCGTTCTGCGGCAGGGCGCCGCTCAGCCCCGCCTCGACTTCGGCCTCCGTCGGCATCGCGTCGGCGCATTCGAGCCGGCCGGCGACGATGGCGCCGGCCACGTTCGCGAAGCGCAGGATACGGGTCAGCGCCCAGCCGCTCAGCAGGCCGTGCACGAGCGCGCCTCCGAAGGCGTCGCCGGCGCCGAGCCCGTTCACCACCGCGACGGGGAAGGGCGGCACCTCGACACGCTCGTCCGCGGTCGCCGCGAGCACCCCCTTGGGGCCCTGCTTCACGATCGCGAGCTCCACGCCCCGCTCCAGCAGGGCGTCCGCGGCCCGCTGCGGATCGCTCTCGCCGACCGCGACCTCGCACTCCTCCCGGTTCCCAACCGCCACCGTGACCTGCTCCAGCGCCTTGCCGATCTGCGCGCCCGCCTCACCGGCGTCCGGCCAGAACATCGGCCGGTAGTCCAGGTCGAGGACGGTGTGCGCGCGCCGGCCGCGGGCCTGCCACGCGGCGAAGTGCGCCGAGCGCGACGGCTCCTGCGACAGCCCCGTGACGGTGGCCCAGAACACCCCCGCCTCGCGCACCGCCTCCAGCGGGACCTCGTCCGGCTCGATCATCAGGTCGGGGGCGGTCGGATACCGGTAGAAGTACAGCGGGAAATGGTCCGGAGGGAAGATCTCGCAGAACGTCACCGGTGTCGGCGGGCCGTCCACCTCCCCGGCGAAGGCATCGTCCACGCCGAAGCCGCGCAGCGCCCGGCGCACGAAGCGGCCGAACGGGTCGCGGCCGGTCCGCGTGATGATCGCGGCCCGGCGGCCGTACCGGGCCGCGGCCACCGTCACGTTGGTCGCGCTGCCGCCCAGGAACTTGCCGAACCGCTCCACGTCCTCAAGGCCGACGCCGTGGTCGAGCGGGTAGATGTCCACCCCGCACCGGCCCATGGCCACCAGGTCGTATGACCGCGTCATCGCGCACGCCCCCGCCACACGATGCCGGGCCGTCGGCTCTGCCGCCGGTACGCGCTGCGGTCGCCCGGCGGTGGGGTGAACGGGGTGGTCATGGCTGCTGGATCCCTTCCGTCTCGGAAACGCGACAACTCTCGCGACCTCGGGCCCGCCCCTGGACAGAGCGGTCGGCGACGCTGTCAAGCCTGCCTGACCGCGACGGCTTGAGTCAAGACTTTGTCCTGACATATTGGCGTAATGTCATACTGCCGTGGCGCCGGTCCAAGCCGGCCCGTCGATGATCAGCACGGCCCGGACGTCGATAAAGTGCGGTCGTGCCCTCATCCCCCAGACGCCGGCTCCTGAGCTTCCTCCCGCTGGCCGGCCGGCCATGGCTGGCGGCCCTTACCGTACTCGAACTGTTCCTCCTGGCGGAGCCGACCGCGGTGGCCCTGGTGACCGGTGAGCTGGTGGGCCGCCTGGCGCAGGGCGTGGCCCGGCGGGACGCCGCCGCGGGCGGCATCGGCGCGATGCTCGCGCTGCTCGGCGCGCTGCTGGTCACCGGCAACGTGCTCCGCTCGATGAGCCGGCCGCTGGCCGAGCGGGTGGGCCGGCGGATCGACGCCGCGGTCCGGGAGGAGCTGACCTCCCGCGTGCTGGCGCTGCCGGCCCTGGACCGGGTGGAGGACGTCGCCGTCCAGAACGAGCTGACCACCATGCGCTCGCCGCTGCTGACCTGGAGCGACGAGGGCATCGGAGCGGCGGCGGCAGGCCGGTTCCGCGCCGGGCTGACCATGGCCGGGCTGGTAACGGCGATGCTGGTGCTCTCCCAGGTGGTGTGGTGGTGGGGCCCGGCCACGGCCGTGGTGGCGCTGCTGCTGGGCCGCTACCGGGCCGGCATGTGGCGGGAGTTCTTCGCGGTGGTGTCGGGCACCATGCCGGCCGCCCTGCGCGGGCGCGCGTGGGCCGCGATGATGTCGGACAGCCGGGACGCCAAGGAGGTCCGGATCTTCGGGCTGACCGGCTGGCTGGAGCAGCGCGCGGACGAGAACATCGCCGACGCCACGCGGCGGGTCATCGATTCGCGGGTGGCCCTGCTCCGGCGCGAGATGTCGGTCTTCCTCGGGTGGGCGGCGACCGCGTCGGTGGTGTACGTGGCGGTGGCCACCTCCGGCGAGGTGTCGGTCGGCCGGATCGCCGCGACGATCGGCGCGGTCTCCGCCATGTTCGTCATCTCCATGTCGAGCCAGGGCGAGGACCTGGACGAGATCGCGATGCCCGCCGTGGACGCGGTCACCCGGATCCGAGCGCTCGCCCCCGGCCTGGAGCCGCCGCCCGGACCGGACGGCACCGGCGAGATCGCCCTTCGGGACGTGGAGTTCGGGTACGGGGAGGTGCGCGTGCTGAACGGCGTGACGTTAACGCTCACACCCGGCGAGGTGATCGCGGTCGTCGGCGTGAACGGAGCGGGCAAGACGACCCTCGCCAAGCTCCTCACCGGCCAGTACCGTCCGTCGAGCGGCTCGGTGGCCACCGAGCCCACGGCGTACGCGGTCTACCAGGACTTCAACCGGTACGAGCTGAGCGCGTACGACAACATCTGGATCGCCGCGCCGGAGGCGACACGGGAGCAGGTCGAGGCGGCGGCCCTGGCGGTGGACGCGACCAGGCTGATCGAGAAGCTGCCCAGGGGGTGGGAGACGGTGCTCTCCCCGAAGTACGCCGGCGGCGGCGACCTGTCGGGCGGCCAGTGGCAGAAGATCGCGCTCGCCCGGGCCGCGCTGGCGGCCGCGTGCGGGGCGCGGCTGCTGGTGCTGGACGAGCCGACCGCCAACCTGGACATCGAGGCCGAGCTGGAGGCCTTCGACCGCATCCGCCAGGTGCGGGGCCGCGCGACCGTGGTCCTGATCTCCCACCGCTTCTCCACCGTGCGGAAGGCGGACCGGATCGTCGTCCTGTCCGGCGGCCGGATCACCGAGGACGGCACCCACGACGAGCTGCTCGCCGCTGGCGGGGAGTACGCGCGCATGTTCCACCTCCAGGCCAGGCAGTTCGAGGAGACCGCATGAGGTTCACCGAGATCCGCACGCTGCTGGGCGAGTGCCTGCGCCACGCGCCGGGACGCACCTGGCTGGTGCTCGTCCTGACCCCGCTGGGCGCGATCACCCCCGGGCTGACCGCCCTCGGCCTGCAATGGCTCGTGGACGGCGTGCTGTCCGGAGCCCGGCCGCTGGTCATCGGCGGGGCGGTCTGCGCGGCGGCGGCGGGCGCCTTCGCCCTGGCCGGGACTCGCGTCATGCAGGTGCAGACCGACCTGCTGGGCAGCGAGGCCGGCCCCGTGCTGGACCGGCGGATCATCCGCTGGTGCGCGACCCTGCCGACCACCGCGCACCTGGAGGACGCCGACTCGCTGCGCCGGATCGAGCAGATCCGCGGGCTCGGCCAGCGGACCGTCACCACCGGGCTGGCCTCCCTGTTCGTGGTGCAGAGCGGGATCTGGCTGGTCATCACCACGATCCTGCTGGCCGGGGTCCATCCCGTGCTGCTGGCGCTGCCGCTGTTCGCGGTGCCGTCGATCCTGCTCACCCGGACCAGCTCGCGCAGGGCCGAGACGGCCAGGGCGGAGACCGCCGAGCGCAACCGGGCCGAACAGCACCTCTTCACCACGATCACCGAGGCGAACTCGGCCAAGGAGCTGCGGCTCGGCGCCTCCGGCGCGCACGCCGCCGCGATCGCACGCCGCCTGCGCGAGGAGCGGACCGCGATCCTCTGGCGGGCCACGCTCGCCGTCGGCGGCCTCACCCTGATCGGCTCGCTCGTCTTCGTGGCGGCCTTCCTCGGCGCGCTGTTCCTCACCGTTCAACTCGCGCTCTCCGGCACGGTCAGTCCGGGCGCGCTGCTGCTGGTGGCCACGCTCGGCGGCCAGATCAGGGGCCAGCTCGACCTGCTCACCCATGCGCTCACCCGCTCCGCCTACGGCCTCACCCTGGCCGGCCACTACCTGTGGCTGCGCGACCTGCACGCGGCGGGCACCGGCGGCACGCTCGCCCCGCCCGGCCGGCTGCGCGACGGCATCACCCTGTCCGGCGTGGACTTCTCCTACGGCGGGCCGCCCGTGCTGCGCGGCATCGACCTGCGGCTGCCCGCCGGGGCCACGGTGGCGCTGGTCGGCGACCACGGCAGCGGGAAGACGACGCTGGTCAAGCTGCTGTGCGGGTTCCACCTGCCGACCGGCGGAAGCGTCACCGTGGACGGGACCTCCCTCACCGAGCTGGATCCCGCGGCCTGGCGCGAACGCGTGACCGCCGCCTTCCAGGACTTCAGCCGGTTCCCGTTCCTGGCCCGCGAGGCCGTCGGCGTGGGCGACCTGCCCAGGATGGACGACATCGGGCGGGCCGCCGAGAAGGGCGGCGCCGCCCAGGTCTTCGCCCGCCTGCCGGAGGGCGAGCGGACCCGGCTCGGCAAGGCCCTCGGCGACGGCGTCGAGCTCTCCGGCGGCCAATGGCAGAAGATCGCCCTGTCGCGGGCGTTCATGCGGCCGAGGCCGCTGCTCGCCGTGCTCGACGAGCCGACCGCCGCGCTCGACGCCGCCAGCGAGTACGAGGTCTACCAGCGCTACGCGGAGGCGGCCCAGGAGTGGCAGCGCGCCACCGGCGGGATCACCCTGCTGGTCTCCCACCGGTTCGCCACCATCCGGATGGCCGACCTGATCGTCGTGCTCGACGGCGGCCGGATCATCGAGTGCGGCACGCACGCCGAGCTCATCGACCTCTCAGGCCGATACGCCCACCTGTACGACCTGCAGGCGTCCGCCTACCGGTGATCGCTCACGGGTGGCGGGAGAGGTAGCCGCCCATCGTCCGGAACACCTCGTCGGCCGGCAGGTCGGTGCCGTCCTCGGTGCGGACCCGTTCGACCACCAGGCCGTGGCTGCGGCCGCGGCGGGCCTCGGCGCCGGCGACGATGACGATGCCGTCACCCTCGCGAATGAACACCCGGCCCGGGGTGCCGCCGTAGACGCCCTTGGAGACCGAGGCCTTCAGGACGCGGACGCGCTCGCCCCTGTAGTAGGTGAAGGCGTTGGGGTAGGGGTCGGACTGGGCGCGCACCAGCCGTTCGATGTCCTCGGCGGGCCAGGTCCAGTCGATGTTGCTGTCGTCGATCGAGCGCTTGTGGAAGAAGCTGGCCTTGGAGCGGTCCTGGGGCGTCCACTCGGTGCGGCCGGAGGCGATGAGGTCCAGGGCCTCGGCGACGATGGGGGCGATGAGGTCGACGGTGCGGTGGAACAGGTCGGTGGCGGTGTCGTGCGGGCCTACCGGGACGGCGCGCTGCACCACGATGTCCCCGGCGTCCAGTTCGGCGTTCATCATGTGGGCGGTGACGCCGACCTCCTTCTCGCCGTTGATGAGCGCCCAGATGAGCGGGGAGAAGCCGGCGTAGGCCGGAAGCAGCGAGTCGTGCACGTTGAGGATGCCGCGCCGGGGCAGGGTGAAGATCTCCGGGGGTATCCAGGTGCGCCAGTTGTTGGCCACGATGAGGTCAGGCTCGACTTCCTTGAGAGCCAGCAGGACGTCGTCGTCGGGGCGGTTGCGCAGCAGGACCGGGACGCCGTTGGCCTCGGCCAGCTCGGCCACCGAGTCGCTCCAGATCTTCTCGTATGCGTGGTCGCTCTGGGGATGAGTGACCGCCAGCACCACGTCATGCCCGGAGTCCAGCAGGGCTTGGAGGGTGCGATGCCCCCAGGTCTGGTAGCCGAACATCACGACCCGCATCAGCGCTCTCCTTGTGAGGTGAGTGGAAGAAAGGTTAGGCTCGCCTAATTAGGCGAGCCTAACCTAAGTTTGATTGGGATTCCACCCATGGCTCCCCATTCCGGACCGCTCTCTCGAAAGGCCTTTCATGCCCACTCCCGAGCAGCCCGTCCACGACCTCGTCGGCATCGGTTTCGGACCGTCCAACCTCGCCCTGGCGATCGCACTGCGCGAGCACCAGGCGCGAACCGGCGAGCGAATTGACGCGGTGTTCCTGGAGAAGCAACTCTCATTCGGCTGGCACCGCGGCATGCTCCTCGAAGGCACCACGATGCAGGTCTCCTTCCTCAAGGACCTGGTCACCATGCGCGACCCCACGAGCGAGTTCAGCTTTCTGTCCTACCTCAAGTCGCGCGGCCGGATGCTGGACTTCATCAACCACAAGACGATGTTCCCCTCGCGCGTGGAGTTCCACGACTACCTGGAGTGGGCCGCGGCACCCTTCGCCGGCCAGGTCGAGTACGGCTCGGAGGTCGTCGCGGTCACTCCCGTCGCCGGCGACGGCGCGGTGGAGTACCTCGACGTGGTGGTCCGCCAGGGCGACGGGGAGCTCAGCACCCGCCGCACCCGCAACCTGGTCGTGGCCGTCGGACTGGTGCCGGTGCTGCCCGACGGGATGGTCGGCGACGAACGCGTCTGGCACAGCGAAGAGCTCCTGGACCGGCTCCCCTCGCTCACGGACCCGCGCCGCCTGGTGGTGGTGGGCGCCGGCCAGAGTGCCGCCGAGGTGACCGACCACCTGCACGGCCGCTTCCCCGACGCCGAGGTGTGCGCGGTGTTCTCCAAGTACGGCTACACCCCCGCCGACGACAGCTCCTTCGCCAACCGCATCTTCGACCCCGTCGCGGTCGACCACTACTTCGGCGCGCCCGAGACGGTCAAGGAACGCCTGGACGCCTACCACGCCTCCACGAACTACTCCGTGGTCGACCTCGACCTCATCGACGAGCTGTACCGCAGGCACTACCAGGAGAAGGTGCGGGGCAAGGAGCGGCTGCGCATCCTCAACGCCTCCAGGCTCGTCGACGTCGCCCGGGACGCCAAGGGCGTGCGCGCCACCGTCGAGTTCCTGCCCACCGGGGAACGGTCCGTCCTGGAGGCCGATGTGGTCGTCTACGCCACCGGCTACCGGCCCGGCGACCCGCTGACCCTGCTGGGCGCCATCGGCGACCACTGCGAGCGGCTGCCCTCGGGCGCCCTGCGCATCGAGCGCGACTACCGGATCGCCACCTCCGCGCATCTGCGCTGCGGCATCTACGTGCAAGGAGCCACCGAGCACACGCACGGCCTGAGCTCGACGCTGCTGTCCAACACCGCCGTGCGGGCCGGGGAGATCGTCGACGCCGTGGCCGGACGGCTGAGCGACACCGGCCGCAGCACCTACGCGTTCTCGCGCTGATTCTCGCCGTGGTGACGGCCGGCCGCATCGGCCGTCACCGCCCCGGCTTACGCGAGCACCCAGGCGACGTCCCTGAGCAGGGCGTGCCGCCAGCCCGCCCGGTCGTGACCCGAGGCCGACCGTGAGACCCGCACGGTCGCGCCGGCCTGTTCGGCCAGCGTCTCGACCAGCTCGCAGTGCGGCAGCATCCGCGTCTCGTGCTCCCCCACGTCGAACGCGGCCCGCAGCCCGGACAGGTCGGGGCGCCGCCGCAGGCGCTCGGCGATGCTGCCGCCGACCGGGCCGCCCATGGGGTCCGCCAGGGCGGCGGCCTCGGGCGTCCACCAGAACGACCCCGACTGGCAGGCGACGCCGGACACCAGCTCCGGGAACTCCAGGGCCGCGTACATCGCGCTCAGCCCGCCGAGGCTCTGCCCGGCGACCACCAGCCGGTCCGTGTCGGCGGGCACGCCGCTCTCGGCGACCAGCGGCAGCAACTCGTCCCGGACCGCCTCCCACAGCTCGGGCCCGCACCCGAACTCGGCGTCCCTGGCCCGCGCGGGCAGGAAGACGAGCGTGACGGCGGGCATCTCGCCGCAGGCGACGGCCGAGTCGAACGCGGTCATGGCCGGGTGCAGGTACAGCCAGTCGTCCCCGTCGAGCAGCAGGACCACCGGCCCGCCACCGCCCACCGGATGGACGCGCACGGTGCGCCGCCCGCCGAGCCGTTCGCCGGCCCAGCGGAAACGGGTGCGCGGCAGGGGCAGGACGTCGGCGGCGCCGACGGCCGACCAGTGCGGCTGGGCGGGGGCGTCGGGGGTCGCGGCGATGGACCGCTCCCCGCCCGCGCCGACCGGGTTGAACGGGTCGGCGCACGCCGCGTCGTCCGTCAGGAACTGGTACGTCACCCGCAGCCGCGCGGGCATGGCCACCTCGGCGTACCAGCAGTCCGTCCCGCCCCACCGGCGCAGCGGCACCGGCTCCGACCAGCTCTCGAAGCCGACGCTCGCCGGGGACCCGCGCCACAGGAACAGGGTCGCCCAGCCGCCGTCGGCGGGCACCGACGCGGGCGCCCCCGCCGCCGCCCAGAACTCGTCGGTGCCGGGCTCACCGGGCAACCCGAACCTGGCGAAGGTGTTCTCCATCCCACTCCGTCCCTACCGTCGACCATTGGCTAAGGATAGACTTACCTAAGTTCTATGATCGAGACGGCCGCAGAGCGCGGACCATGCGGCGTCCGGGCGGGCGCCCCAATGGATCGACCCGTGGGATCAAAGGGATGACGCACGTAGATGAGCACGACTCTGGAGAAACGTCCCACGTCCGTGGCCACGCAGGCCCGCCGTCGGCGGGTGATGGGCTTGGGCACGCTCGCGGTGGTTCTCCTGGTCGCGGCGGCGGTGTCGCTGGCCGTCGGCGCGCGCGCGTTGAGTCCGGCGGAGGTCTGGCACGGGTTGTTCCCGACACCGAGCTCCGACCAACGGCTCACCGAGATCACGCTCATCGTGCAGACCGTACGGGTGCCGCGGACCGTGCTCGCGCTCGTGGCGGGCGTCGCCCTGGGGGTCAGCGGAGCGCTGATCCAGGGCTTCACGCGTAACCCGATCGCCGACACCGGGTTGCTGGGGGTGAACTCCGGAGCCTCGTTCGCCGTGGTGTCGGTGATCACGCTGTTCGGGCTCTCCAATCCGTACCAGTACGTCTGGTTCGCCTTCCTGGGGGCGGCGGCCGCGGGGGCCGTCGTGTTCGGGCTGGCGAGCATCGGCAGAGGCGCGGGCAGCCCGCTGACGCTCGCGCTGGCCGGGCAGGGGGTCGCGGTGTTCCTGGCGGCGATGACCACGGCGGTCGCGTTATCGAACCAGGCGTCGCTGAACGCCCTGCGGTTCTGGAACGCGGGCACCGTGGCCGGTGTCGGATTCGACGTCATCTGGCCGGTGACCGCGTTCGTCGCGGCCGGGCTGCTGCTGGCGCTGACCACGCTGCCCGCCCTCAACCTGCTCAACCTGGGTGACGACGTGGCGCGGGCGCTCGGCGTGAACCTCGCGCTGAGCCGGACCGTCGGCATCGTCTCCGTCACCCTGCTGGCCGGCGCGACGACGGCGGCGTGCGGGCCCATCGCGTTCCTCGGGCTCATGGTGGCCCACATCGCCCGGTATCTCACCGGCCCGGACTATCGCTGGCTGGTGCCGTGCGCGGGCCTGCTCGGCGCCGCCATCCTGCTGACCTGCGACATCGTGGGGCGCGTGGTGACCCGGCCGGGCGAGTTGCAGGCCGGCGTCGTCGTGGCTCTCGTCGGCGCCCCGTTCTTCGCGGCGCTGGTGTGGCGCGGAAAGTTCAAGACGGTATGAACGAGACAGCGGTGAAGCGGTCGGTGGCGCCGGGCGTGCGGCTCGGCCGCGCGTCGTTCGTGTGGCGGCCCTGGATGGTGCTCGTCACGCTGCTGCTGGCGGTGGCGGCCTTTCTGATGTTCTGCCTGTCCATCGGCGTCGGGGACTTCCCCATCGGCCTGTCCCAGGTGATCGCCACGCTCTTCGGCCAGGGTGAGCGGGTCGACGAGTTCGTGATCATGGATTTGCGGATGCCGCGCGCCCTGGCCGGGCTCGTCGTGGGCGTCGCGCTCGGGCTGTCCGGGGCGATCACGCAGTCCATCGCGCGCAACCCGCTGGCCAGCCCGGACGTCCTGGGGATCACCGGGGGCGCGAGCGCGGTCGCGGTGTTCCTGGTGACGGTGTCGGGCGGGGCCGCAACGGTGATCGCCGACTCCGTGGGCCTGTCCGCGGCGGCGCTCGTGGGCGGCCTCGGCACCGGCCTGACGGTGTATTTCCTGGCGTGGCGGCGCGGGATCGACGGCCTGCGGCTCATCCTCATCGGCATCTCGGTGAGCGCCGTGATGGAGGCGATCACGGCCTGGCTGCTGGTCACGGCCGACATCCGGGACGTGGCCCGGGCCCAGGCCTGGCTGGTCGGCTCGCTGGACAACCGCTCGTGGGGCGAGGTCTGGGTGGCGCTGTGGTGCGCGCTCGCCCTCGTGGCCGTCGTGTCGTGCGTCGCGTTCCAGCTCAGGCCGCTGCACTTCGGTGACGAGGTCGCGGCGGGCCTCGGTGTCCGGTACTCGATGGTGCGGGCGGTCCTGCTGCTGTGCGCGGTGCTGCTGGCCGGCGTGGCGGTGAGCGCGGCCGGCCCGGTGCCGTTCGTCGCGCTGGTGGCGCCGCAGGTGGCGATGCGCCTGTCGCGGTGTCCGACGCCGCCGCTGGTGGCCTCCGGGCTGGTGGGCGCGCTGCTGCTGATCGGCGCGGACCTGGTGGCGCGTACGGCGCTGCCGGTCAGCCTCCCGGTCGGCGTGGTCACCGCCGCGATCGGCGGCCCCTTCCTCGTCTACCTGCTGGTGCGGGCGAACCTCAAAAAGTAAGGTTAGGCTAACCTTATCTCCACGTGTTACGGTTTTTCTGCTCCTAATAGGGCTTGCAGCGGATTGCACTGAAAGCAAGGGATTCCTGATGCTCCTCCGACGAACAACAGCTACGAAGACCTTGCGGCGGTTCGCAGCGGTGTTGTCCGCTGCGGCTCTCGGCGTGGGCCTCGCCGCCGGATGCGGTTCCGGCTCGGCGGACAAGCCGAGCACCGAGACCGCGGCCACCGCGGCCCCGGCCGCCACGGCGGATGGCGCGTTCCCGGTCACTGTGGAGCATGCGTTCGGGTCCACGCAGGTCACCAAGGCCCCCCAGCGGGTCGTCTCGGTCGGCTACACCGACGACCAGGCCATCCTGGCCTTCGACATCAAGCCCGTCGGCATGGTCGACCAGTACCCGAACCCGCCGGGCAAGACGCCCGACGTCAACACCCAGTGGCCCTGGGTCAAGGACAAGTGGGGCGACACCCGCCCCGAGGTCATCATGAACAACGGGGACTCCGGCCCCAACTACGAGAAGATCGCCGCCCTGCGGCCGGATCTGATCATCGCGGTCTACTCCGAGATCGACCAGGCCGCCTACGACCGGCTCTCCAAGATCGCTCCGACGGTGGCCCGCACCAAGACCGAGAAGGAGCCGTTCAGCGCGCCGTGGCAGGACAACGCGCTGCACATCGCCAAGGCGCTCGGCAAGGCCGACGAGGGCGCCAAGCTGGTGCAGGGCATCCAGGACAAGCTCGACACGGCCAAGAAGGAGCACCCCGAGTTCGCTGACCGCACCGCCGTCGCGGTGTCCTGGTACAAGAACTCGGTCGCGCCGTTCACCACCACCGACGTGCGCGGACGGCTGGTGTCGGGCATCGGCTTCAAGGGCACCCCGGAGATCGACAAGATCGCGGGCGGCAGCTTCTACACCGTGCTCTCCCCCGAGCGCATCGACCTGATCGACGTCGACCACATCTTCGTCATCGCCGACCAGGCGGACCAGACGGCGCTGAAGAACTTCAAGCTGTTCGCCAACCTGCCCGCGGTCAAGAACGGCAAGGTGTCGTACCTGCTGGACAGCGAGGGCCCGGCGATCGGCGCGGCCATGTCGCAGGGCACCCTGCTGTCCCTGCCGTACGCGATCGACGAGCTCGTCAAGTCGGCCGCCTAGGGATGCCGGTGAACGTGTCCTGTCCCCGGCCTGTCGTGGTCCGGGCGTGAGCACCACCGACACGCGCCCCGCCTCCGTCATCCTGCGCACGGCGACCAGCCGCGAGGCCACCCGATGGGTCGCGGCGTACTGCCGCGAGGCGTCCGGGCTGACGACCGCCACCGTGCTCACCGCGGTGGCGGGGGCGGCGCTCCAGGTGCTGCCCATGTTCCTGCTCGGCCAGGTGGTCGACGGGGTGGTCGCGGGCGAGCCGCCGTCGATCCTGGTCACGATCGGGGTGCTGATGGTGGCCGCCGCGCTGCTCGGCTCGACGGCCACCACGGCGTCGACGTACCTGATCGGGCGGCTCGGCGCCGACCTGCTCGCACGGCTGCGGGAAGGGGCCGTCCGGGCGGTGCTGGGCATGCCGAGCGCGCGGATCGAGCAGGTCGGCCGGGGCGACGTGCTGTCCAGGGTCGGCGACGACGTGGCCGTGGTGTCCAAGGGCATCCGGACGGCCATCCCCATGGTGTTCTCGTCGGGGGTGCTGGTCGTCATCGCCACGGTCGGCATGTTCGGGCTGGACTGGCGGCTCGGGCTGGCGGGCGCCTGCGCGCTGCCCGCGTACGTGCTGGCCCTGCGCTGGTACCTCCCCCGGTCCGCGCCGCTCTACCAGCGGCAGCGGGAGGCCCAGGCCGATCGCGCGCAGGCGCTGATCAGCGGCCTGAACGGGATCGACACCGTCCGGGCGTACCGGCTGGAGGGGGCCTTCCGCGAGCAGGTCACCCGCGAGTCGTGGCGGGTGCGCGATCTCGGCGTCGAGGTGTTCCGGGTCTTCGGCCGGTTCGTCGGCCGGGAGAACCGCGCCGAGTTCATCGGGCTGGTCCTCATCATCGTGGTGGGGTACGTCCTGCTGGAGGCCGGTGCCGTCACCCTGGGCGAGGCGTCGGTGGCCCCGCTGCTGTTCCACCGGCTGTTCAATCCGCTGGGCGCCATCCTGTTCACCTTCGACGAGGCGCAGAAGTCGGGCGCGAGCCTGACCCGGCTGGTCGGGGTGCTGGGCGAGGCCACGGAGGACAGGCTGGTGGGCCGGGTGGCCGCCGCGCCGGCGGACGCCGGGCCGTACCCGGTGACGGTCGAGGGGCTGACGTTCAGCTATCCCGACTCCGAGCGGCCGGTCCTGCTGGACGTCGACCTCGTGATCCCGGCGGGCGGTTCGCTCGCGCTGGTGGGGGCGACGGGCGCGGGCAAGACGACCCTGGCGGCGCTGATCGCGGGCATCGGGACCCCGCAGGCGGGGTCGGTGCGCATCGGGTCGACCGATCTGGCCGGCCTGGACGAGGCCGGGGCGCGGGCCCTGGTGAGCATCCTGACGCAGGAGACGCACGTGTTCGCCGGTCCGCTCGCCGACGACCTGCGGCTGGCCGCGCCGGAGGCGACCGACGCCGAGCTGATGGACGCGTTGCGCAGGGTCGGCGCCGACACCTGGGTCGCGGCGCTGCCCGACGGGCCGGCCACCGTGGTCGGCGAGGGCGGCGAGCGCCTGGACGGCACCAAGGTCGCCCAGCTCGCCCTGGCCCGGCTGGTGCTGCGCCGATCGCCGGTGGTGGTGCTGGACGAGTCGACCGCGGAGGCGGGCAGCCAGGGCGCCGCCGAGCTGGAACGGGCCGTGTCGGCCGCCTGCCAGGGCCGCACCACGCTGTTCGTGGCGCACCGGCTGACCCAGGCGATGGCGGCCGACCGCATCGCCGTGCTGGACGCGGGACGCGTCGTGGAGCAGGGAACCCACGAGGAATTGGTGGCTCTGGGCGGCAGGTACGCGCGGCTGTGGCGCGCGTGGCAAGAACCTTCATCCTTCGAAAGGGACGGCTGAGTCTTCGATGACGGAACCGAGCACTCGTCTCGTACTGCTTTCTCCCGCCCGCCTGGCCGACGTGCGCCGGCGGACCGGCGAGTACTCCGACGCGACCATCGCCAGAGCGTGCGCCATCGGGCTGGCCTACTGGGCGACGGGCCAGGGCCCCGACAGCCTCGACCTCACCTCCGGCACCCTGTTCGCCGACGTCCTCGGATGGGCCGACAACGGCGGGGACGGGGTCGGCGGCTGGGAGGTCGGCGCGGACGGCCGCAGCATCACCGTCCCCGAAGGCGTCGTGCCGGCCGACGCGCAGCTCGCGCTGGACGACCTGGCCGACTTCCCCGATCGGCCCATCGGCACCATCGGCCCGTCCAGCGTGGCGGCGCGGCTCGCGGCCCTGGCCGGGTGGAACGACACCAAGGCCGACCGGGCCCGCCCGACGATCGTGGAGATGTTCCGCGAGCAGGCCCGGACCAGGCCGGACGCCGTCGCCATCGTCGACGAACGGCGGTCGCTGACCTACCGCGAGGCGGCCGAGCTGTCCAACCAGCTGGCCCACCACCTGATCGGCCGCGGCCTCACCGCCGAGCAGATCGTCGGCATCTCGCTGGGCCGCTCCGCCGAGATGGTGATCGGCCTGCTGGGCGTGCTCCAGGCGGGGTGCGCGTTCGTGCCGCTCGATCCGCAGTGGCCCGCCGCGCGCCGGGCGGTCGTCATCGCCGACGCCGGGGTCGTGCTGCAGCTCAACGACTCCGGCGAGCACGACGCGGGCGAGCCGGAAGCCGTGGCGATCGACCTCGACGACTGGCGGTTCGGGTCGTGTCCCGCCGATGACACCGAGGTCGCCATCCCCGGCCCCGCCCTGGCCTACGTGATCTTCACGTCCGGGTCGACCGGGCGGCCCAAGGGCGCGATGATCCGGCACGAGGCGATCAGCGAGCGCCTGCTGTGGCAGAGCAGGGAGATCCTGGGCTTCGGCCACGACGACGCGTCGCTGTTCAAGGCTCCGCTGTCGTTCGACATCTCCATCAACGAGATCTTCCTGCCGCTGGTGTGCGGCGGCCGGCTGGTGGTGCTGCGGCCCGGCGGCGAACGCGACCCGCACCACCTGCTGAGCGTGATCGCCGAGCAGCGCGTCACCTTCACGTACCTGGTGTCGTCCATGCTGGACGTGCTGCTGGAGATCGAGGGCGACTCGGGAAGCCTGGACAGCCTGCGGCACGTGTGGTGCGGCGGCGAGGTGCTGACCCCGGAGCTGTACGAGCGGTTCCGCACCCGGCTCGACATCCCCATGTACCACGGCTACGGCCCGGCCGAGACGACGATCGGGGTCTCGCACGTCATCTACCGGGGCGCGGCCGAACGCCTGTCGACCTCGATCGGCAAGGCCAACCCCAACACCGAGCTGTACGTGCTGGACGACGAGCTGCGCCCGGTCCCGATCGGCGTCGGCGGCGAGTTGTACGTGGGCGGCTTCCTCCTGGGCCGCGGGTACGTCAACGCGCCCGGCCTGACGGCGGCCCGGTTCGTGGCCAACCCCTTCGCCGCGGACGGATCCCGCCTGTACCGGACCGGCGACCTCGCGCGGTTCGCCCCGGACGGGTCGCTGGACTTCCTCGGCCGGGCCGACAACCAGATCAAGATCCGCGGCATGCGGCTGGAGATCGAGGACGTCGAGATCGGTCTCGCCGAGCACCCCCGGGTCCGGCACACCTGCGTCGTCGCGAAGAAGAACGCGGCGGGCGGCACCTACCTGGTGGGCTACGTGATCCCGGTGGCCGGGAGCGCGGACCTGCGGGCGGACGAGGTCAAGGCGTGGGCCGCCGAGCACATGGTCGAGTACATGGTGCCCGCGCACGTCGTCGTGATGAGGGAGTTCCCGCTCACCGCCAACGGCAAGCTGGACCGGGGCGCGCTGCCGGAGCCGGCCGTCGAGACGGGCGCGATCGTCCCGCCGACCACCGAGAACGAGCGCCTCGTGTGCGCGGCGGTCGCGTCGGTGCTGCGGCTGGACGAGGTCGGCGTCAACCAGAACTTCTTCCGGCTCGGCGGGGACAGCATCCTGGCGATCTCGCTGCTGAGCGCGCTGCGCGACGCGGGCCTGCACGTCACGGCGACGCAGATCTTCGCCAGCCGCAACGTGGGGGCGCTGGCGGCGACGGCCAGCCGTGAGGACGTCTCCGCCGTGGACCGCGGGGACGTCGCGACCGGTTCCGTCGCGGGGGCGCCCATCGTGCAGTGGCTCGGCGAGAGCACGGACGCGGTCGACGGGTTCGTGCAGTCGGTGGTGCTGAACACCCCGGCGGACCTGACCGCCGACGCCCTCGGCGAGCTGCTCGCCGCCCTGGCCGGGCGGCACGACATGCTGCGCGCCAGGCTGGTGCGCGGCGACCGCTGGGGCTTCGACATCCCGCAGGCCGGCCGGGCCGCCGCGGGGTGGCAGACGAGCGACCGTCCGCTCGACGAGTGCGTCGAGCTCGCCACCGGCGGGCTGGACCCGGACAACGGCGTGATGCTGCGCGCCGTCTGGCGGCCCGAGGCGCGGCAGCTGGTCCTGGTCGCCCACCACGTGGTGATCGACGGCGTGTCCTGGCGAATCCTCATGGACGACCTGGCCACGGCGTGGCGGCAGCTCACCTCGGGCACGCCGGTCGAGCTGC
Source organism: Nonomuraea sp. NPDC050153 (assembly GCF_044460125.1). NCBI lineage: Bacteria > Bacillati > Actinomycetota > Actinomycetes > Streptosporangiales > Streptosporangiaceae > Nonomuraea > Nonomuraea sp. NPDC050153. The sequence continues at coordinate 35,852 of NZ_JBITJQ010000011.1, read as the reverse complement.
CCCCGGTGGGCACGTCGTTCCGGCACTGGACGCGGCTGCTGGAGCGGGCGGCGTTCGACGCGGACCGCGGCTACTTCCAGCGGCCGCTGCCGGGGGCGGACGGGCCGCTGGGCCGGCGACCGCTGGCCGAGTCCGACGTCGTCGCGCGTGAGAGGGTCAGGTCCGTCTCGGTCGACCCCGAGGTCACGGCCGCGCTGCTGGGCGAGATCCCCGCGCGGTTCCACGCGGGCGTCAACGACGTGCTGCTGACCGCGCTCGCCGTCGCCCTCGCCCGGTGGCGCCGCGACCTCGGGCAGGATCAGACGTTCGCGCACATCGAGCTTGAGGGCCATGGCCGCGAGGGACGGTTCGTGGCGGGCGCCGCCGGCTACGAGCCGGACCTGTCGCGGACCGTGGGCTGGTTCACGACGCTGTTCCCGGTGACCGTGGACCCCGGCGCGACAGCCGACTTCACCAGCCCCGACTACCTGTCCGCGGCGCTCAAGGCGGTCAAGGAGGACCTCGCCCGGGTGCCGAGCAACGGCCTGTCCTACGGCGCCCTCCGGTACCTGGCCGGCGCCGGGTTCGCCGCGCCCGCCCCGCAGGTGCTCTTCAACTACCTGGGCCGCTTCGACGCGGGCACGTCCGGGGACTGGCAGCTCGCGGGCGCCACGGGGCAGCTGGGCGAGAAGCGCGACCCGCGGATGCGCCTGCCGCGCGTCCTGGAGTTCAACGCCATCGCCGAACCCGGCGCGACCGGCGCGTACGAGCTGCTCACCACGATCTCGTGGCCGGACGGGGTGCTCACCGGCGAGGACGTCGCCACGATCGGCGAGCACTACCTTGCCGCTCTTAACGGGCTGGCCGCGCTCGACCGGGGCGGCCACTCCCCCAGCGACTTCGGCGCGGTGGCGCTCACGCAGGCCGACGTCGACGCCCTGGACGGTCCGGCGCTGCGGGACATCCTGCCGCTCACCCCGTTGCAGGAGGGCCTGTACTTCCACTCGGTCTTCGACGACGACTCGGCGGGCAGCTACGTCGAGCAGCAGATCATGACGCTGGACGGCGAGGTGGACGCCGACCGGCTCGCGGCGGCGGCCACCCGGCTGCTGGAGCTGTACCCGAACCTGGCCGCGCGGTTCGTGGCCCTCGCCGACGGCCGGGTGGTCTCGGTGCTGGAGAGCGGCGTGGAGGCGCCGTTCACCACGCTGGAGCGCCCCGGCCTCACCGAGGACGAGATCCGCGACTACGCCGAACGGGACCGCCGCGCCGGGTTCGACCTGGCCACCGGCCCGCTGATGCGCTTCACCCTCATCCGCACGGGTCCCGGCGGGAACGTCCTGGTGCAGACCGTGCACCACATCATCGCCGACGGCTGGTCGGTGCCCCCGATGCTGCGCGCGCTGCTGACCGAGTATCACGCGCCGTGGACCGCGTACTCGCAGGGCGGCTTCCCCGACTACGTGCGCCGGCTGGCCGCCCGCGACGACAACGAGAGCGACCGGGTGTGGCGCGATCAGCTCGCCGGCCTGCCGGGCGCTTCGCTGGTCGCCGAGGGGCACGCCCCGTCCGGCCGGTTCGCCGACACCGCCGCGGAGCCGGGCGACGACATCGACGCGGCCGCCCGTTCGGCGGGAGTGCCGCTGAGCGTGGCCGTGCACAGCGCGTGGGCGGTGACGCTGGGCGGCATCCTCCAGAGCGAGGACGTCGTGTTCGGCTCCACGGTGTCCGGGCGGGACGCGGACGTGCCCGGCATCAAGGACATGGTGGGGCTGCTCATCAACACGATCCCCGTACGCGCCCGATGGGACGCCCGCACCACCGCGGGCGAGCTGCTCGCCTCGGTGCGCGACCACCAGAGCGCGGTGCTGCCGCACCAGCATGTCTCCCTGACCAGGATCGGCCGCCAGGCCGGCAGCGGTCCCCTGTTCGACACCCTGGTGGTGTTCGACGTGGCGACCGACGTGGACGGGCTGCGGCGGCCCGGCGACGAGTTCGCCATCACCGGCATCGTGAACGAGGGCGCCCCGCACTACCCGCTGACGCTGGTCGTGGAGCGCGCGCTCGACGGCCGTCCGCGCTTCAACCTGATCTACGACAGCGAGCTGCTGCGGGAGACGCGCGCCCGGGCGATCCTGCGCGCGTTCACCCAGGCCCTGACCGGCCTGCTCACCCGGCCGGACGACCTGGTGCCCCGCGGCGCCCGGCAGCCCGCGAAGGTCAGCCCGGCCACCCTGGGCGAGCTGTTCGACGTCGCCGCGAGCCGCGCCCCGGCCGCCACCGCCGTCACCCAGTGCGGGCTCGACGGCGGCACCCGGTCGCTGACCTACGGCGAGCTGGCGGAGGCGAAGAACGAGCTGGCCGCGGCGCTGCGCGCGGCCGGGGTCGGGCCCGGCAAACGGGTCGCCGTCGCCGTACCACGCTCCCTTGAGCAGGTCGTCGCCCTGGTCGCGATCGTCACCGCGGGCGGCGCGTACGTGCCGCTGGATCTGGCGTACCCGGACGAGCGGCTGGAGTACATCCTCGCGGACGCCGCCCCGCAGGTCGTCCTCGTGGACCGCGAACACCGGGACCGCTTCACGGAGCTGTCGGCCCGGGCGGGTCTGGCGGCCCGCGTGCTCACGCAGGGGGACGACCTGCCGCTGGACAGCACCGCGCCCCAGGTCGGCCGACACGACCCGGCGTACGTGATCTACACCTCCGGATCGACCGGCAGGCCCAAGGGCGTCGTCGTGCCGCACTCCAGCGTGGTGACGCTGCTCGCGAACACCCAGCCCGACATGGGCTTCGGCCCGCGGGACGTGTGGGTGCAGTTCCACTCCTACTCCTTCGACTTCGCGGTGTGGGAGCTGTGGGGCGCGCTGGCGTACGGCGGTGAGCTGCTGGTGCCCGAGTACGGGCTGACCCGCTCCCCGGTCGACTTCCACCGGCTGGTCCGCGAGCGCGGAGTGACCGTGCTCAACCAGACCCCGTCGGCGTTCTACCAGTTCATCGAGGCCGACCGGCACGCCGGCGAGCCGGTCGCCGCACTGCGCCGGATCATCTTCGGCGGCGAGGCGCTGGACCTCGGGCGGCTGCGCGGCTGGGTCGAGCGGCACGGCACCGACTCGCCCGAGCTCGTCAACATGTACGGCATCACCGAGACCACCGTCCACGTCACGCACCGGGTGCTGACCGAGGAGGACTTCGCCGTCGGCGGCGACGTCAGCCCGATCGGCGGCCCGATCCCCGGCCTGGTCACCTACCTGCTCGACGACCGGCTCAGGCCGGTGCCGCCGGGCCGGGTGGGCGCCATCTACGTCGCCGGCGACCAGGTGGCGCTCGGCTATCTGGGCAGGCCGGGGCTCACCGCGAGCCGGTTCGTGGCGAACCCGTTCGCGGGCGACGGCTCCCGCATGTACCACACGGGCGACCTGGCCCGCCGCACGCTCGACGGCGAGCTGGAGTTCGCCGGCCGGGCCGACGACCAGGTGCAGCTCAAGGGGTTCCGCATCGAGCTGGGCGAGGTGGAGTCCGCGATCAGGCAGCTCGACGGCGTGGTCGACGCCGCCGTCACCGTGGCCGGCAGCGGCGACCACCTGGTCGCGCACGTCGTGGGCCGGGTGCCCGACGACGTCACCGGCCTGCTGTCGGCGAAGCTGCCCGTGCACATGGTGCCGGGCCGGGTGCTGCGGGTCGGCGCGCTGCCGCTGACGGTCAACGGCAAGCTGGACCGCGAGGCCCTGAGCGAGCGCGCTGTACAGGCCCTGAGCGCGCAGGTCCTGGGCGAGCGCCCGGCGCCGGACGGCGCCCCGGTGCCCGTGAGCGATTCCGCGCTCGCCGCGCTGGTCGGCGTCTTCGCCGACGCGCTGCCCGGCTGCGAGGTGGACGGCGACACCGACTTCTTCCGGGCCGGAGGCGACAGCATCGTCGCCATCACCGTGATCAACCGGGCCAGGGCGCTCGGCCTGCCGATCGCCCCACGGGACGTGTTCCTGTTCAGGACGCCGCGCGCCCTCGCGGAGCACCTGGGGACGCGCGCGCCCCAGGCTACGGAGTCCGTGCCCGCGGCCCGCGAGGACGGCCCGCTGACACCGACGCCGATCATCCTGCGCCAGCGGGGGCTGGGCGGCTCTCTCGCCCGGTTCGCCCAGGCCAGGACCCTGGTGGCGCCCGAGGGGACCGAGCTCGCCGACGCCGTACGCGCCGCGAACGCCGTCGTGGCCGCGCACCCGGCCCTCCGGCTGCGGCTGCGCGTCGAGCACGGCGTGTGGGCGCTGCGCACCGAGCCCGCCCGCGAGGTCGCCGTCGCCCGGACGGACGCGACCGACGCGACGGCCGTGGCGAACGAGGCCGCCGGACGGCTCGATCCCGAGTCCGGTGAGGTGATCGCGTTCTCGTGGCTGGCGGCGAGCCGGACCTTGGTAGTCACCGTGCACCACCTGGCCGTGGACTCGGTGTCCTGGCTGGTCCTGCTGGACGACCTGGCCGCCGCCCTGCGCGGGACGGCCCTGACGCCGCCGACCACGTCCTACGCCGAGTACGCCGACGCGCTGGCGGCCCGGTCCGTCCAGGTGATCGACGGCATCGAGCACTGGGTCTCCACGCTGGAAGCGCCCGCGCTGCTGCCCGTGGTCGGCGGGCTGCGCGAGATCACGGTCGAGGTCGCGCCCGACGTGACCGCCCGCGTGACGCGTACCGCGCCCGCCGCGCTCGGCCTCGGCCTCACCGAGCTGCTGTGCGGCGCGCTGCGGACCGCGCTGACGCGCGTCCAGCCGTCCCCCACCGATCTCGCGATCGAGCTGGAGCGGCACGGCCGGGTCCCGGTGCTCGAACACCACGACTACACCCGTACGGTCGGCTGGTTCACCTCCATCGCGCCCGTACGGCTCACGGCGCACACCGACCCGGTCGCGGCGGCGCGCGAGCTCGCCGAACGCCAGCCGGACGAGCGCGGGCACGTCGCCTACGGCCAGCTCAGGTACCTCAACCCGCAGACGGCGCCGCTGCTGACCGCCCGCCCGCAGGTGCTGTTCAACTACCTGGGCCGGGGCAGCGAGTCCCAGGCGCTCCACGTCACCGGCGGCGACCCGGGCAGCCCGTACGCCGTCGAGGTCAACGCCTGGATCGACGCGGCCACCGGAAGCCTGCGCGCGACCTTCACCCTCGCCGAGGGCGTCCCCGACGAGCTGGCCGAGCACTGGCGGCACGCTGTGGAGCGGATCGCGGACGCCTCCGCGACGGCCGAGTGGACGGCGCCGGTGACCCCGCTCCAGCGGGGCCTGTTCTTCCAGGCCCAGCTGGCGGGCCCGGCCGGGCACTACGTCGCCCAGAACTACTTCACCTTCGACCGGCGCCTGGACACCGGCGCCCTGGCCGAGGCGATGGCGTACGTGATCGCCCGGCACCCGGTCGTGGGCGCCGGCTTCACCACCGACGCCGACGGCAACCCGGTCCAGGTCTTCGCGGCGGGCCGGCGGGTCGATGTCCGCACGGTCGACCTGTCGACCGACCCTGAATCGGACTCGGCGGTCGAGGCCCTGCGCGCCCGGGACCGCGACACGGGCTTCGACCCGGGCGAGCCGCCGCTGATCCGGCTGACCGTGGTGCGCCTGCCCGGCGAGCGCGACGGCCTGCTGCTGAGCTACCACCTGATGTTGTGGGACGGCTGGTCACGCGAGATCGTGCTGCGGGACCTGTTCGACGCCTATCAGGCCGTCGTCGCGGGCGAGCCGCTGGACCCGTCCCCGGCCACGCCGAGCTTCGAGGACTACGCCCGGGCGCTCGACGCCAGGGACCCGTCCGCGTCGGAACGCTTCTGGGCGGAGCACCTGACCGGCCTCCCCGGCCCGACGCTGCTCGCCGGATCGTCGCCGTCGCTTCCTGACAGCCTGCCGCCCGCCCTCGTACGCACGCTGTCCGCCGAAGCGTCGCAGCTGCTGCGGGAAGCGGCCAGGACGCACGGCGTCACGCTGAACTCGGTGCTGACCGGCGCGTTCGGTCTGCTCCTGGGCGCGCACACCGGCCGGAGCGACGCCGTGTTCGGCGTGACCGTCTCCGGCCGCGAGGGCGAGGGCCTGTCCGGCATCGTCGGCGTGCTGCTCAACACCGTGCCCATGTGGACGCGGGCCCGGCCGGACGACCCGGTCCGCGGCTACCTGTCCGCCGTGCAGGCCGCCAGAGTCGCCGCGATGGAGCACGAGCACCTCGGGCTCGGCGAGATCCAGCGGGCCAGCGGGCACGACACCCTGTTCGACAACCTGTTCGTGCTCCAGAACTTCCTGGACATGGACGCCTTCGCCGCCATGAACGCCAGGCACGGCATCACCGGGGTGCGGGCCGACGACTCCACGCACTACCCGTTCACCTGGGTCGTCACGCCCGGCGAACAGCTCACGGTCAAGCTGGAGTACCGCGACGGCGACGCGGAGCGCGCCGGTCACCTCCTGGGCGACTATCTGCGCGTGCTCGACAACCTGGCCCGCGCGACCGGGCCGGTGGGCGCTCTGCCGGGCCTGGGGCCGGAGCCCGAGCCGGCCGGGCGTACGGACGTCGGCACGGACACCGTGGTCGACCGGTTCGACCAGGCGGCGGAGCGCGGCCCGCAGCGGGTCGCGCTCGTGGCCCACGGCCGGACCATGACGTTCGCCCAGCTCAGGGAGCGCAGCCGCGCGGTGGCCGGGGTGCTCGCCCGGCGCGGCATCGGCCCCGAGAAGACCGTGGGCCTGGCGATCCCGCGCTCTCTCGACTCGATCGTGGCGCTGTTCGCCGTGCTGCGCGTCGGCGCCGCGTACGTGCCGCTGGAGCTGGACCACCCCGACGAGCGGATCGCCGCGATCGTCGCGGACGCCCGCCCGGACGTGATCCTCACCGTGAGCGCGGTCTCCCCCCGGCTGACCGGCGACCTGATCGAGCTGGACCGCCCCCTGCCCGAGGCCGCGCCGTTCACGACGTTCGCGCCGGACGACCCGCACCGCCTGCGGCACCCCGCCTACACCATCTACACCTCCGGATCGACCGGGAAGCCCAAGGGCGTGGTGACGGAGTACGCCGGGCTCACCAACATGCTGATCAACCACCAGCGCCGGATCTTCGAGCCGGTGCTGGCGGAGCACGGGCACCGGGTCTTCCGGATCGCGCACACCGTGTCGTTCGCGTTCGACATGTCGTGGGAGGAGCTCCTGTGGCTGGCCGACGGCCACGAGGTGCACATCTGCGACGAGGAGCTGCGGCGCGACGCGCCCCGGCTGGTCGAGTACTGCCTCGAACACGGGATCGACGTCATCAACGTGACCCCCACCTACGCGCAGCAACTGGTCGCCGAGGGGCTGCTCGACGACCCCGCGCGGCGGCCCGCGCTGGTGCTGCTGGGCGGCGAGGCGGTCACCCCGGCGTTGTGGCGCCGCCTCGCCGAGACCGAGGGGACGGTCGGCTACAACCTGTACGGCCCCACCGAGTACACGATCAACACGCTCGGCGTCGGCACCTTCGAGTGCCAGGACCCGGTGGTGGGCGTGGCGATCGACAACACCGACGTGTACGTGCTGGACCCCTGGCTGCGGCCGGTGCCGGACGGCGTGCCCGGCGAGCTGTACGTGTCGGGCATCGGCATCGCGCGCGGCTACCTCGGGCAGAGCGCCCAGAGCGCGCACCGGTTCGTCGCGTGCCCGTTCGGCGAGCCCGGCGAGCGCATGTACCGCACCGGGGACCTCGTGCTCCGGCGGCCCGACGGGAACCTGATGTACCTGGGCCGCACCGACCAGCAGGTCAAGATCCGGGGGCACCGGGTCGAGCTGGGCGAGGTCGAGGCCGCGTTCGAGGCGCACCCGGCGGTGCGGTTCGCCGCCGCGGTCGCCCAGCCCGATCCACAGGTCGACGGCGCGTACCGGCTGGCCGCCTACCTCGTGCTGGGCGGCTCCGACCTGGCGGCGGTCGCCGCCGAGGTGGGCGCCGGGCTGCCGGACTACCTGCGGCCCACGCACTACGCCCAGGTCGACGCCATCCCGCTGACGGTGAACGGGAAGGCCGACGCCAAGGCGCTGCCGGAGGCCAGGCCGTTGGGCGCGCTGACCACGGCGGCCGAGCGTGGCCCGGCGACCGAGACCGAGACCGTGGTGTGCGAGTTCTTCGCCGAGGCGCTGGACCTCGACGATGACGAGGTCAGCGCGGTGAGCGACTTCATGTCCCTCGGCGGGCACTCCATGCTGGCGGTGCGGCTGATCGGGCTGCTCCGCCGCGAGTACGGCCCCGTGGTCACCGTACGCGACCTGTTCACCCTGCGGACCCCCGAAGCGATTGCCCGGCACCTCGATGACAACTCCTGACAAGCACACGGGGTCCGGCATCCTGCGGACCGCGCTGCGGCGCAACGCGGGCGCCATGGCCTGGGGCACCGTCCTCATGGGCATGTACCAGGCCGGCGAGACCGCCTTCCCCATCGCGCTCGGCCTGATCGTCGAGCACACGATGCAGGAGCGCAGCCTCGGCGCCCTCGGCTGGTCGATCGCCGCGCTGGCGGTGATCATCACGACCGTGTCGATGTCGTGGCGGTTCGGGATGCGCATCCTGCAGAAGGCCAACACGACCGAGGCGCACCGCTGGCGGGTGCGGGTCGCGGCCTGCGGCCTCCAGCCGGTGGCCAGGGACGTCGACCTCAAGTCCGGCGAGGTCCTGACCATCGCCACCGAGGACGCCGACCAGACCGCCGACATCATCGAGGTGGTGCCGCTGCTGATCAGCTCGTTGGTCGCGGTGCTGATCACAGCGGTCACGCTGGGCATGGCCAGCGTCTGGCTCGGCGTGCTGGTGATCGTGGGAACCGTCGCGATCCTGTCGATCCTGAGCGTGTTGTCCAAGCGCATCGGCACCGGCACGCGCGAGCAGCAGGCCCGGGTCGCGCGGGCGGGCGCGAAGGTCGCCGACCTGATCACCGGCCTGCGCCCGCTGCACGGCTTCGGCGGCAACCACGCGGCGTTCCTGTCCTACCGGAAGGTCAGCACGGAGGCGAAGAGCCAGGCGATCACCGTCGCCAAGGTGAACGGCGCGTACGCCGGCACCGCGCAGGCGCTCAACGCGATCCTCGCCACCGCCGTCACCCTGATGGCGGGCGGGCTGGCGTTCACCGGCCAGATCACCATCGGGCAGCTCGTCATGGCCGTGGGGCTGGCGCAGTTCATCATGGAGCCGCTCAAGCTGTTCTCGGAGATGCCCAAGTACGTGATGATCGCGCGGGCGTCGGCCGAGCGGATGGCGCTGGTGCTGGCCGCGCCTCCCGTGATGACCCCGGGGCCGGAGCTCCCGTCCGCGGGCGGAGACCTCGAGGTCGACAGCGTCCGGTACGGGTCCCTGCGCGAGCTGAAGCTCCACGTGCCCGCGGGCGAGTTCGTGGCGATCGCCGCCTACCAGCCGCGCGCGGCGGCCGATCTCGCGTCGATCCTGGCCGTGCACGTCCCGCCCGGCACCTACGAGGGCGTGGTGCGGGTCAGCGGGCGGGAGCTGGCGGACCTGTCGATCGAGGCGGTCCGCGAGCGCATGCTGGTGAACCCGTACGACGGGGAGATCTTCGCGGGCACCCTGCGCACGAACATCGACCCGGCGGGCACCGGCCGCATGGTCGCCGAGGCCGTCGAGGCGTCCATGCTGATCGACGTCGTCGCCCTCCACCACGAGGGGCTCGACTACGGCGTCCGCGACCGCGGCGCCAACCTGTCCGGCGGGCAGCGCCAACGGCTGTCGCTGGCCCGCGCCCTCGCCGCCGACGCCGACATCCTCGTCCTGCACGACCCGACGACAGCCGTCGACGCGGTCACCGAACAGCTCATCGCGCGCAACCTCGCGCAGCTGCGCCGCGGCCGCACCACCATCGTGATCACCAGCAGCCCGGCCCTGCTGGACGCCGCCGACCGGGTCCTCGTCCTGGACGGCGGCGTCATCACCGCGGAGGACACCCACCGCAACCTCCTCACCTCCGACGAGACCTACCGCCTGGCCGTGGCCCGGTGACATGAGTACAACCCAGAAGGGATCGAGCATGACCACCAACCCGTTCGACGACACGGACGGCCGCTTCCTGGTCCTGGTCAACACCGAGAACCAGCACTCCCTGTGGCCCTCGTTCGCGCAGGTCCCCGGCGGCTGGACCGTCGCCTTCGCCGAGAACACCCGCGCCGCCTGCCTGGACTACATCGAGAGCCACTGGACCGACCTGCGCCCTCGGTCCCTGGCCGAGACCGTGGACAGCTGACCAGGGACGGCTGACCGGAGCTCAGTTGAGCGCGCAGCTCACCCGGGGCGGCGTGTTGGCCGCGTTGTTCCAGGTCGCGATGAAGCCGAACGCGGTGGACGCGCCGGCCGGGAGGCTGCCGTTGTAGGCGGCGTTCCGGGCCGTGACGGTGGCGCCGTTCTGCGTGAGCACGGTGTTCCACGATTCACGGGCCTGCTGGCCGTCGGCGAAGGCGAGGGTCGTCGTCCAGGCGGAGGCCGCGCGCGAGGAGGTGTTCTTCACGGTGACCTCGGCCTGGAAGGCGCCGCCCCACTGGGAGATCACCCGGTAGGCGGCGGTGCACAGGCCGTCGCCGGGGGGCACGGTCGGGGTCGGCGAAGGGCTGGGCGAGGGGCTGGGCGAGGTCGGCGGGATCACGCCGTCGAGCACCCGCGCGAGGGGCGGGAACCAGCGGTCGGCCATCTTCCGGAAACCGGTGTCGTTGGGGTGCACCCCGTCGCCGGTGTCCGTGGCCGGGTCGAAGCCGGTCCACTGGTCGACGACGACTATGGGCGACCGCGCGGTCGTCAGGCCGGCGGCCCAGCCCGGGATGGCGTTGTCGAGCGCCGTCACGCTGGCCGCGCAGGTGGGGCAGCCGGACGGGTTCATGGGGATGATCTGCGCCACGATGATCTTCATGTCGGGGTTGCTCGCCCGCATCTGGCCGACCAGCTTCGTGTACGCGGCCAGCACGGTCGAGGTGGGGATGAAGCCGCCCCACATGTCGTTGGTGCCCAGGTGCATGAGCACGATGTCGGGCCTGGCCGCGGCCAGCCACGGCGGCAGCTGGTTCTGGTCGGCGATGCCGGTGGCGGAGTAGCCGCCGTGGCCCTCGTTGTCGCCGTCGTAGGAGTACCCGTAGTTGCAGCCGCCGTCGGGGTCGCTGCCGACGAAGTCGATACTGGAGTATCCGGCGGTCTGCAGCTGGTGCCAGAGCAGGGCGCGCCAGCAGCCGGGGCCGGCGGTGATGGAGTCGCCGAGCGGCATGATGCGTACGGGCGCCGCCGCCGACGTCGCGGGCAGGGCGGCCCCGAGAGTGACCGCCAGGAGGAAGGCGGTGAGGAAGGAGTACAGGTGGGATCGGCGAAGCATCGGTGACTCCCCGGGGGAGGACGGCCCGAGCCCGCCTGGTGGCGGGCTCGGGCAGGGGTTTTACGAGTACGGGTTCTGGGTGAGCAGGTGTGCCTTGAAGCCCTCGCCGTACGTGCTGGTGGGGGTGCCGTTGTAGTCGGTGATGAGGACGTTGCCCTGGCCGCAGCCCCACGGGTTCCAGGTCCAGGCCGTGTATCCGACGCCGTGCGCGTCGGCCCAGGCCATCACCTGGTCGATGTAGTCGTGAGCGCAGGAGTTCTGGCCGATCTCTCCGGCGTGCACGGGCACCTGCGCGGCCACGGCGCCGACCTGGCTGTCCCAGCAGGAGACGTTGGAGCAGGTGTTGAAGTTGTACGTGTGCCAGGCGGCCATGAGGTTGCCGGCCGGGTCGGTCGGCCTGTAGGTCAGCCACTGGCTCAGGTCGTTGGACCAGGCCAGGCCGCCGAGCATGATCACGTTGGTGGCGCCGGTGGCGCGCACGGCGTTGACCAGCGACTGCATGCCGGCCACCTGGTAGCCGATGCCGGTGCAGGTGCCGCCGTCGCGCCAGCAGGTCCAGCCGGCGGTCGCGTTCCAGTTCGCGGCGGCGTCCGGGTAGGGCTCGTTGAACAGGTCGAAGACGACCGCGTTGTTGCCCTTGAACGCGTTGGCGACGCCGGTCCAGAACGTGGGCGCGTACTGCGCGTCGGGCATCGGCTTCTGGCAGGTCGCCGCGGTGTCGGAGCAGCCGGCGCCCTGACCGGTGTACTGGCCGTAGTTCCAGTGCATCTCCACGATCGGCGTGACGCCGTTGTTCACGAGCAGGTTCACGTAGTCCTTCACGTTCTGCTGGTACGTGGCGCCGCTGGGCGAGCCGTTGGTGCCGACCCAGCACTCCTCGTTCAGCGGGATCCGGACCGCGTGGATGTTCCACGCCTTCATCGCGTCGATCGAGGCCTTGTCCACCGGGCCGCCGTCCCACATGCCCTTGCCCTGCACGCAGGCGAACTCACCGCTGGCCCGGTTGACGCCCAGCAGCCGGTAGGTGTTGCCGTTGCCGGCGACCAGCTTGTTCCCGGAGACGCGCAGAGTCGGTGCCGGGAGATCGGTGCCGTCGTCGTCATCGGTCTCGGTGGCGTTGACCGTGACGGTGGTCAGGCCGGAGGAGGCGACGCTGATGGGCCGCGTGCCGTTCATCCTGTCGGTGTCCTGCGCGGCGCGGAGCGTCACGGTCTGCGCGGTGTTCCAGTTGGCCGTGGTAAAGGTCAGGCTCGCGCCGGCGCTCACGGTGATGTCGCCGTCGCCGGTGCCCGCGGTGCTGGTGACCGTCACGTTGCCGGACGGCTGGGACTGCAGGCGGACCGTGTAGCCGGCGGTGCCGCCCTCGGGCACGTTCACGCTGGCCGGGGAGACCACCAGGGCCTGCTGCTGCGGGCCTCCGTTGCCGTTGCCGACGCACGAGACGCCGGGCGGAGGGTTGTTGGCGCCGCCGGTGTAGGTGCCGTTGAAGCCGACGGTCCACGTGGCGCCGGTGCCCTTGGCGGCGTTGTAGGTGGTCGGGTTGACGGTGATGGCCGCACCCGCCGGGGTGGGCGTGGCCGGGGTCGGCACGCCCTCCCACATCTGGGTGATCACCTGGTTGTCGGGGAAGTCGAAGCTCAACGTCCACTTGGTCAACGGGTCACCGGTGTTGACGACCGTGATGTTGGCGCCGAAGGCGCTGCCGTTGTCCCAGCTCTTGGTGTAGGTGGCCGAACACGACACGGCGGCGTCGGCGGGCGTCCGCACGGTGGCGAGCCCGAATCCGGCGAGCAGCACGGCGGCCGCTGCCGTCGAGGCTCTACGCCACAAGTTCCGGTGGATAGGCATTTGGGGTTCTCCGTGACGAGATCGAGAGTCGGCAGCCGAGACCCTCCACGAATGGGAGCGCTCCCAAACGATCTGCCTGACCGGTCCGATGCGCAAGAACCACGCCGATGCCGGAAGCCGGGCGGCCACGTCCACCTTGAACAAGGCGGCGAACGCTGCTGAAACTTTCATCCCGGGCTTCCCCGGCTCCCGTCAGCGCGGCCCGCGCGGCAGCTCGTACGGCTCCCCGCAGAAGTAGCGGTTGAGCGCGTCGACGGCGGCCGGCAGCATCCGCGCCACCGCCGGATCGTTGCGCTGCACGTTGACCGACAGCGTCATCCGGCGCCTGCCTGCGGCGTCGGCGAAGCTGAAGGTCTGGTAGCCGGTGGCGTGCGGGCCGCGGATGCCGTCCCAGGTCCCGGGCAGGTAGGAGCGCGTCATCCCGGCCGGGCGGGCCGTCCGCGAGTTACTCCCTTCCTTTGACCTTTCTGACTTTCAGCCGTGAATTCTCATTCGTTCAGCAAGGCACGAAGGAAATTTTCGGCACGCCCTCCAGAATCCCCCATTGGCCCGGCTGGCTGCATCCGAACCAGCGCTGCCCGATGAGCGTCTGCCCGTCGTAGTAGCTGAGTACGGTGAGGTTGTCGCCCCCTGGCGGAGGCGGCGGAATGGCGTGAGCCGGGGCCGATCCGACGGCGAGCGTGCCGGCGATTAACATCGCCGCGATAATCCCCTGCTTGATTCTCACGAAGTTTCCTCCAGGGCGACCGGCTTTTCTGATCAAGGCGAACTTCATTCTCGCCGTTCCCCGAATCCTGTCAACGGCCGAATGCCGGTCATTTCGCCGGCGTGCGAAGTTGCCCGGATCGGCCCGTCAGACAAGCGCGTATCGCCTTGGCGCGTTCCTCGGTGAACACCCCGGAGTCCAGCAGGTCGAGGATCGACAGGACGCGACCGCCCGAGCCCCAGCTACCGTCCTCGATCACCCGGAAGTTCACCCACCACGCCGGGGACGGGGCCGGCAACCCGCAGGCCGCGGCCAGTGCCGCCAGGATGCGTTCGACGGCCTCGGCGCGGACCTCGCGTCGCCAGTCGGCGTCCATGACCGCCACGTCGACGACCATCACGTCCTGTCCGGCGTCGGTGAGCAGGGTGCCGCCGATCGCCATCATGTCGGGCGCGCGCTCGACGAAGTGGACCTGGAAGCCCACCCGGGCGGCCTCCGCGAGCTGCCCGACCTCCGGCACCAGGACCGCGTCGGTGAGCGTGCGCGCCAGCAGGCGCCGCTGTTCGACGGTCAGCCGTCCCTGCGGCGTGGTCACCGTGATCACTGTCATTGTTCTCTCCTGTGGCGAGTCGTCCTCGGCGGAGTGAGGGTCACCCCTCCGACGAGGTGTCCGGATGGGCGGGCAGGGCGAAGTAGGACCGGAGCGCGGGCGGCAGGGCCGCGGGATCGGGTTCGAAGATCTCCAGCAGGAGCCGGTCGGGGCCCTCGGCCATGGCGTAACGGGCGGTGGGCTCGTGGCGGATGGGGGTGACCGAGACGTCCATGGCACGCAGCCGTTCCACGACCGCGTCCAGCTCGTCGGTCTGGATGCCCAGGTGGTGGACGGTGGAGCGTTCGGTGGTGCGGGGAGGCTGGTCATAGAGGTGGATGCGGCCGGCGCCGACCGTCAGGAAGACGTTGCGGGCGCCGGCGAAGACGCCGTCGTGGACCACCTGGGCGCCGAAGCCGTCGCGCCAGAAGGCGATGGTGGCGTCGATGTCGCCGGCCATCAGGTGGGCGTGGTGCAGGTTGATCATGATGTGGGCCCGTTTCCGGTCGGGAGCGGGTCGCGGGCCAGGACGAGTTTGGTGGTGCGGGCGGCGTAGGCGGTGGGGGCGTCGTCCCAGTCTGCGAGCAGGGTGATGACGTTCTCGGCGGGGAAGCCGGTGCGGTGGACGAACTCCAGGAGGTCGGGCAGGGTGGCGCGGGCGTGGGAGACGCCCACGCGCAGGGTGGTGTCGGTGGCGTACATGCGCATGAGGGGGACGCGGGTGCCGGTCGCGAGGTAGTAGCCCACGGCGGTGCACACGCCGCCGGGGGCCGTCGCGGAGAGCGCCCTGCGCACGCCCGGGGCGCGTGAGGTGGCCTCGACGACGACGTCGTAGCGGCCGCCGGCAGGGCCGGCCAGTGGCCGGGCTTCGGCGCCGAAGGATTCGGCGATCTCGCGTCGCCCGGGGTTGTCGTCGAGGTAGTGGACGGTTTCGGCGCCGTGGGCGCGGGCGAGCCCGGCGGCGTACAGGCCGATGCTCTTGGCGCCGCCGCCGAGGATGAGCACCCTTCCGCCTTCGCGGTGGGCGAGCGGGGGGACGACCGTACGCCAGGCGTCGGCGAGGTTGTCGCCGGCCGCGGCCACGCGAACCGGCGGAACGCCGTCCGGGACGGGGACGAGCATGTGGTCGGCGTGGGGGACGCGGATCCGGTCGGTGACCATGCCGCCCCACGGGCCGCTGGCGGGGCCGAAGCCGTAGGCGGCGAGGGTGCCGCTGGTGGTGGTGGCGCATTTGGAGGTGAGCCCGGCCAGACAGCGGGGGCAGGTGCCGCAGGAGATCGCCCAGGGGACGACGACGCTCTGGCCGATCCGGACCCGTCGCACGCCGGACCCGACGGCGACGACTTCGGCGACGCATTCGTGGCCGATCGGGAAGGGCCCGTGGAAGGGGATCTTCCCGCAGATGGAAGCGACGATCGGATCGACGAGGCCGAGCGCCATCCCGGCTTGCAGCGCTCGCGAGACCGGCCGGTGGATCGGCAGGGTGTCACCGTCGCACCGGCCGGCCAGGAACGGGCGAACGATCGCGTCGCCCGGCTCGGCCAGTCGCGGTGCGGCACGCTCGCGCCAGACCAGGCGTCCGCTGCGCAGGAAGACGAGCTCGCGCACGCCGTCGCCGGTCATCGCGGCCGTCGCAGGCCGGGGAACAGGACCGCCCGGGGCTGCCCGGAGGCTTCGGCGAGGGCCCGCCCTTCGGCGAACGCGAGGCGGCCGGGCAGCCCGGGGAGGCGGAGGGGCACAAGCCCGCCGCCGCCGGGCAGGTGCTCACGCATCCGTCGCGTCCTTGGCCAGGGCCTTCAGGTCCGCGTACCGGATGACCGACCCGCCCGCTCCCCAGGTGCCGTCGGCCTGCTCGTGGATGAGCACCCACACCCGCAGCGCGTCGGAGTCCGTCAGCCCGGCCGCCTTCAGCACGATCCGCGTCGCCTCCTCGACGAGCCCGCTCTTACGCCGGTCCGGCAGCGCCCCCTCCGGGACGGTGACGTCGACGCGGAAGCGCGGCAGGTCGTCCTCGGCGGTCGTCTGCGCCTCGGCGGGCGGTTCGTGGAGATAGCTCCACGCCTGGGCGCGGAAGAACGCCGTGTCCGGGGCGCCCTCCCAGCGCAGCAGCGCCCGCGCGAGCTCCCGCTGGACCTCCGCGCGGCCCTGGTCGGTCAGCGCCCCGGACGGAGCGGTGAGCCGGATCATCGGCATGGGCTGCCTCCTGGTGCCATCTGAGTTATGACGGTCGTTATAACCGCTGCTCACGGTAGGCTATAACGACCGTCATAATCAACCTGGGGTTACCACATGGCACAGCGGGAACCGCGCTCACGGGAGCGGATCATCTTCGGCGCGGCCGACCTGATCCGGCGGCGCGGCCTGGCCGGGAGCACGGTCCGGGACCTGGCCGCGCACTCCGGCGCGCCCCTCGGCTCCACCTACCACTACTTCCCGCGCGGCAAGCAGCAACTGGCCGCCGAGGCAGTCCGCTTCGCCGGCGACCTGGTCACGCGGGTCCTGGAGCGGGAGCTTCGGGCCGGACCGGCGGCCGGTCTGCGCGCGTTCCTGACCCTGTGGCGGCAGACCGTCCTCGACAGCGACTTCCGCGCCGGCTGTCCCGTCCTGGCCGTCGCGGTCGAGGAACCTCCCGCCGACGGCCCTCCGGAGGCGATCGACGCGGCCGCCGACGTGTTCAGGACCTGGGAACGGATGCTCGCCACGGCATTGCGCGAGCACGGCGCCGACCCGGTCCAGGCGTCCCGGCTGGCGACCCTGATCGTGGCGTCGACGGAGGGCACGGTGGCGATGTGCCGGGCTCAACGCGACATCCGCCCCCTCGACGACGTCACCGCCCAACTCGAAGCACTGGTCCGGCACGCGACCGGCGGCTGATCGGCCGGCCCAGGGCCCGCCCCCTGCGGCACGGCCGGCGCGCTGCGGCCGGTGATCGCCTCTCCCACCTGGCCGAGCACTGTTACTCTCGCGACCAGCCGTCCTACCGTGTGTGACGATGGGTAAGAAGTTTGGGATACTTCGCCCCGGCACTGGTGCATCCCATCACGAGTCACCACGGAGGCGAACGAATTGGCGCTGGACAGGGAGGGCGGGGAGAGCGGCGAGCCCGGACGAGGGTTCGACGGGCGGTTCCGGTTGGAGCAGGAAGCGGCCGAGGGCAAGGGCGAGGTGCTCTTCGCCTACGACGAGGAGCTGAGCCGCCCTGTCGTGCTCAAGCGCACCCATTCGGGCGAGGCCCGCGCGCTGGCCAGGCTCGTCCATCGCCACATCGTCACCGTCCATGACGTCCTGACCGTCGATGACGGTCCTCGGGCCGGCACGTGGCTGGTCATGGAGCGGGTGCCGGACGGCAGCCTGTCGGGCAGGAGGTTCCCCCACCGGGAGGCGGCCCGGATCGGCGCGCAGATCGCCGGCGCGCTGGCGGCGCTGCACCGCAACGGGCTGATCCACTGTGACGTGAAGCCCGCCAACATCGTCATGGACGCCGAAGGAACGGCGAAACTGACCGACTTCGACGCCGCGCGGCGGCTCGGCGGCGCGGAGACGATCTCGCCCGACCGCCCGATCTCCTACACGCCCGACTACGCCGGACCCGAGCTCATCAGCGGCCGGCCGGACGCGGCCTCCGACGTGTTCTCCCTCGGCGCCACCGTCCACACCCTGGTCGCGGGGAACCCCCCTCGCCCCTGGGCGCACGGCGGCGTGACGGCCGGTGAAGGGGACGAGCGCGTCGTGGAATGGGGGACGCACCACGGCGTCATCGAGATGAGCGCGGAGGTCGGGCCGCTGCGCCCGGTGCTGACGGCGATGCTGCAGAGCGACCCGGGCAGGCGGCCGACCGCCGGCGGAGCCGGCGACGCGCTGCGCGACATCGCCGACCCGCCCTCGCTGTGGCGGAAGACGCGCACCGCCGCCCGGCGCCGCTGGCAGGCGCTCACCGCGCTCGCGGCCGCCTCGGCGCTGGCCGTGACCGGCACGGCCTGGCTCGCCGACCGCGATGATCACCCCACCCCGCCCGCTCAGACCTCCCCGGCCACGGCGGCCGGCTCGCCCAGCGCCAGGGCGGTGACGGAGGCAAGGATCGTCGTGTCCAAGGGTCCGTCGACGACCTACGGCGACTGCCGGAAGAACTGCGCCTTCGTCGAGTTCCGGGCCACCGGCCTCAGACCGGGCACCAAGTATCGTTTCCGGCCGTACACCAGCAACTGGGGCGCCTTCAACCCGGGAGCGTCGTTCACCACCGACGAGAACGGCGAGCAGCACACCGACAACCGGTTCCCGTGCGACGCGGTCGGCCAGAAGGTGTGGATCGTCGCCGAAGGGCCGGACGGGGAACGGGTCGTCTCCAACAAGTTCGCCTGGGCAGTTGGGTGATCATGGGGCCCAGGCGGGCGCGGGCGACCTCGCGGCGGAAGGACCCGGCCGGCTCGGCCTCCACCGCTCCCGGCTCGACCAGCGACACCCGCACGTGCCGGGGCTGGATCTGGGAGGAGCGGCACGCGGGCGGCCCCGGACCGCGACGGTGCGGGGCCGCACGCGCACGTCAGGTCCGGGCGTCCGCGCGGTCGCGCTCCTCGACGAGCTGAAGGGCGACGTCGATGATCATGTCCTCCTGGCCGCCGACGTAGCCGGCCTCGCCGACCCGCTGCAGGATCTCGTGGGCCGGTACGCCGTACCGCTCGGCGGCGCGCTCGGCGTGCAGCAGGAAGCTGGAGTACACCCCCGCGTAGCCCTGGGTGATCGCCGAGCGGTCGGCGAACGGCAGGCGGTTCAGGAACGGCTTGACCACGTCCTCGGCGGCGGCCAGCGCGCCCTGCACGTTCACCCCGGTCGGGATGCCGAGCCGCTCGAAGGTGGCGACCAGCACCTCGGTGGGCGAGTTGCCCGCCCCGGCGCCCAGCGCGCACAGGGCTCCGTCGATCTGGCGGGCGCCGTTCTGGGTGGCCAGCACCGAGTTGGCGACGCCGAGCGAGAGGTTCTGGTGGCCGTGGAAGCCGACCTCCGCCTGGTGGCCGATCTCGTCGACCAGCGCGCTGACGCGGGCCTGGGCCTCGCCGAGCACCAGGGCTCCGGCCGAGTCGACCACGTAGACGCATTGGGCGCCGCCGTCCACCATGATCCGCGCCTGGGCGGCCAGCTCGGCCGGACCGACGCGGTGCGACAGCATGAGGAAGCCCACGGTCTCCATGCCCAGCTCGCGGGCGGCGGCGAAGTGCTGGAGCGACACGTCGGCCTCGGTGCAGTGGGTGGCGATGCGCGCCACCGAGGCCCCCGCGCCGTGGGCCTTCCTCAGGTCCTCGACCGTGCCGAGGCCGGGCAGCAGCAGGACGGCGATCCTGGCGTCGCGCGCCTCGTCCACCGCGGCGCCGACCAGCTTGATGTCGTCCTCCAGCGAGAACCCGTAGTTGAACGACGAGCCGCCCAGCCCGTCGCCGTGGGTGACCTCGATGACCTCCACCCCGGCGCTGTCCAGGGCGTGCACGACACCGCGTACCTGCTCCTCGGTGAAGCGGTGGGCCATCGCGTGGCTGCCGTCGCGCAGGGTGGAGTCGGTGATCCTGATCTTGGCGGTCATGCGCCCACCTTCGCGAGTCGCTCGCCGACGCGGGCGGCCGCGGCGGTCATGATGTCGAGGTTGCCGGCCCACGGCGGCAGGTAGTCGCCGTTGCCGCGCACCTCGAGGAAGACGGCGACGCGGGCCATGCCGTTCCAGATCTCGCGCGGCGGGTCGAACTGCGGCTCGGCCCGCAGGGTGTAACCGGGCACGTAGGCGGCCACCTCGGCCGCCATCGCCTGGATCGACGCGCCGATCGCGGCGGTGTCGGCGTCGGCGGGGATCGCGCAGAACACCGTGTCCCGCATGATCATCGGCGGGGTGACGGGGTTGAGGATGATGATCGCCTTGCCCTTGGCGGCGCCGCCGACCGTCTCGATCGCACGGGCGGTGGTCTGGGTGAACTCGTCGATGTTGGCCCGGGTGCCCGGACCGGCCGAGCGGGAGGCGATGGAGGCGACGATCTCGGCGTACGCCACGGGGACCACGCGCGAGACGGCGTGCACGATCGGGATCGTCGCCTGCCCGCCACACGTGATCATGTTGAGGTTGGGCGCGTCCGACAGCGTGTCCAGGTTGACCGGCGGGCACACGAACGGGCCGACGGCGGCGGGGGTGAGGTCGATCGCGGTGATGCCCGCTTCGGCGTAGCGGGGGGCGTTGGCCGCGTGCGCCTTGGCGGAGGTGGCCTCGAAGACCAGGTCCGGCAGGGTGTCCTGGGCCAGCAGCCAGTCCACGCCGCCCGCCGACGCCTCGACGCCGAGCGAACGGGCCCGGGCCAGGCCGTCGGAGCCGGGGTCCACACCCACCATGGAGTGGACCTCGACGGCCTGGCTGCGCAGCAGCTTGACCAGCAGGTCGGTGCCGATGTTGCCGGGGCCGACGATGGCCGCCGTCAGCCTGCTCACGATGCCTGCCCGAAGTTCGCGGTGACCGCGCCGAGCCCGGCGAAGGTCGCCGTCACGACGTCGCCCCGCTCCACGGGGATCGCCGCGGTGACCGAGCCGGGCAGCACGACGTGCCCGGCCTCCAGCACCACCTTGCGCTCGCCGAGGACGTTCGCCAGCCACACCAGCGCGTTCAGCGGGGATCCGAGCACGGCGCCGCCGGCGCCCGTCTGGACCAGTTCGCCGTTGCGGTGCAGCAGGCAGCCGGTCAGCGCCAGGTCGACGTCCGCGAGCTTGGTCGGCCGGTTGCCGAGCACGAACCCGCCGCTGGAGGCGTTGTCGGCGATGGTGTCGGCCAGCGTGATCTTCCAGTCCGCGATGCGCGAGTCGATGATCTCCAGGGCGGGCAGCACGAAGTCGACCGCGGCCGCCGCCGTCGCGGCCGTCACGCCCGGACCCGCCAGCGGTTTCCTGAGGACGAAGGCGATCTCGGGCTCGATGCGCGGCTGGAGGAAGCGTCCGGCGTCGATGGGCGCGCCGTCCATGTAGGCCATGCCGTCGAGCAGGTGGCCGTAGTCGGGCTGATCCACGCCGAGCTGGCGGCGCATCGCCGCCGAGGTCAGGCCGACCTTGTGGCCCACGATCCGGGCACCGGCCGCCTGCCACGCCTCTACCTGGGCGAGCTGGATCTCGTACGCGGCCGAAACCGACATATCCGGATATGTCGTGGTGAGTGGCGCGATCGGGGTCCGCGTGGCGTACGCGTCCAGCAGCCCGGTCGCGGCGTCACCAATGGAACGAGGGTCCATCGTGATCCTTCCGTTGTTTCTCCCGGGCAGACCTTGCTGGTCGAAGGCGGCGTCGGGCAAGTGAACCGTCCCACCAGGCGGGACACGTCGGCTGCGCGGCCTCGTTCTTTGCCGAAGCGCCTATCGGGGCGCGAGCGCGGCGAAGGCTTCGTCCAGGAGCTCGACGAGGTCGAGCCGGCCGTCGGACGCGGTCCAGTGGTCGACCGCGATGTTCAGGCAGTCGAGGGCGGCGGCCACCCGCACGGACAGGGCCAGCGCCCCAGGTTGAGGGTCGGCCGTGCGCTCGGCCAGGGCCTGGACCAGGTAGGGGCGCCAGCAGTGCTGCTTCTCCAGGTGGCGCGCGCACAGAGCGGGAGTGTCCCTGATGAGGCGGGTCGTCGCGAGGGTGCCGGCGGGGTCCTGGTGATAGAGCTCGATGACGGCGTCGAGCGCCCGCCGCAGCGCCGTCCAGTCGTCCTCGCCGGCGGGGCGGGCGCGCAGGGCGTCGGCGACCTTGTCGCCCTGAGCGTCGAGGGCGCTGACGACGGCGTCCTCCTTGGTGCCGAAATAGCGCAGGAAGGTGCTGCGGGAGACCCCGGCCGCCTCGGCCAGGTCGTTGATCGTGACCTGGTCGAAGCCCTCGCGCATGAACAACTCGAAGGCCACCTGGGCCAGCTCGGCCCGCACGGCGGCCCGTGCGATGTCTCGCGTGCTCGTCCGCGCTGCTTCGGCCACCCGGCGATCCTACCTCTCATTCGGACCGGCTTGCAGAGACAGAACCATGTAGCTAACCTGACACTCAGTTTCACCTTCGAAATATAGGCTCATCAACCTTGAGGAGACGTGACATCGTGATCCAGACTCTCGGACTCATCGGCAGCGGCATGATCGGCGGCGTGGTGGCCCGTCTCGCCGTCGCCGCCGGCATGGACGTCGTCCTCAGCAACTCGCGCGGCCCGGAATCCCTCGCCGACCTCGTCGCCGAGCTCGGCGAGCACGCGAGGGCGGCCACGCCCGCCGACGCCGCCCGAGCCGGCGACCTGGTCGTGGCCACCATCCCCTTGCACGCCTACGACCAGCTCCCGGCCGCCGACCTGGCCGGCAAGACCGTCATCGACACGATGAACTACTATCCCGACCGCGACGGCCGCATCCCGGAGCTGGACGCCGGGACGGCGACCTCCAGCACCCTGGTGCAGCGGCACCTGACCGGCTCCCGCGTGGTCAAGGCGTTCAACAACATCGACTTCCACCGCCTGGCCACCCTCGCCCGCCCCGCCGGCGCCCCCGATCGCAGCGCCCTGCCCGTCGCGGGTGACGACCAGGCCGCCAACGCCCAGGTGGCGCGGCTTCTGGACCTGCTCGGCTACGACGCGGTGGACATCGGCACGCTCGCCGAGAGCTGGCGCAGCCAGCCCGGCACCCCCGTCTACGTCGAGCCGTACTTCCCGGCGGAACGGCCCGAGGGGCTGAGCCCCGACGAGACGTACCGGTGGTTCCTGGACACTCCCGGAGCCACGGTGCCCGCCGACGAGGTGAAGAAGCTGGCCGACCTGGCCGACCGGGACGCGGCGCCCGCCGGGGGCTGAGCGCGTCCCCTGACCGCCGGGCGGGCTGGTCGTGGTCGCCCTGCCTCGTTCAGGAAGGAGCCCGGGTGCTGACGCGCGGGCCGTCGTACTCGGTGTCTCCGACGTGTTCCAGCCAGGTGGCGCCGTCGCCTTCCCAGATCGCGAGATGGGCCATGAACTGGTCCGGGGCCGCACCGTGCCAGTGCTCCTCGCCCGGCGGCGTGTGGACGATGTCGCCGGGATGGGCCTCGATGATCTCGCCGCCGCGCGACTGGATCAGCGCGACCCCCTCGACGATGTAGAGGGTCTGGCCCAGGCCGTGCGAGTGCCACGCGGTACGGGCGCCCGGCGCGAACTTGACCATGTTGGCCCGCGCGCGGGAGGGGTCCTCGCCCCGGTAGATCACGTCGGCCCAGGCGTCGCCGGTGGACCACTCGGCGGGCAGCTTGGTGGTCGGCGGCTGCTTCAGGATCCTCATGCGTGCCTCCCGTGCCGTATGCGATCACCCTTCTGCCCATGAAACACCTGCTCAAGCCCGCTTCGGCGGCCCCGCCGCTGTCAAGAATCCGTAACCTGGCGCAGCCGTTCCAGCGCGTCCGGATCGCTCAGCGCCGATCCCACGGCCACTCCCCTGCAGCCCGCGGCCAGGAAGGCGGCGGCGTTGCCCGCGTCGACGCCTCCCGTCGCGACGAAACGGACGCCGGGGAACGGCGCGAGCTGCGCCTTTATCCAGTCGGGCCCGAGTTGCGCGGCGGGGAACGCCTTCAGCCAGGTGAAGCCGTGGGCCAGGGCGGCGGCGATCTCCGTGGACGTGGCCACGCCCGGCAGGTGCGGCAGCCCGAGCCGCAGCGACAGCGCCACGACCTCGGGATGCAGCCCGGGCGCGACGGTGAACGCGGCCCCCAGGTCGCTGACGGCGGTCAGCTGCTCGGCCGTGGTCACCGTTCCCGCTCCGACGCTCCTGCCGTCGGCCCGGGCGGCGTCCAGCGCCGCGCGCAGGGACGGCAGCGCGTCGGGCGTCTGCACGGGCACCTCGATGAGCTCGACCCCGAACGCCCAGGCGCGCTCGCACATGGCCACGGTGGCCGCGGGGTCGAGGTTGCGAAAGATGCCGAGAACCGGGCAGCGGTCCAGGTGGGTGCCGAAGAAGTCATCGGCGTCCATATTTGTCTCCTCCCCAGCCGAGGCTCTTGGAGATCTCGTGAGCCGCGTCGCGCAGGTCGTCGACGTACGCGCGCAGCTCTTCCAGCGGTACGACCGCTCGCAGAGCGGTGATGGAGATGCCGAGCGTGACCTTGCCGCGCGCGTCGAAGACCGGCAGCGCCACGCAGTTGATGTAGTCCTCGTGCTCGCCGTCGTCCTCGGCCCAGCCGCGCTCTCTCGTCAGGGAGAGCTCCGCCTCGAGCGCCTCGGCGGTGGTGATCGTCGTGGGGGTGAACCGGGTGAACGTGGTGCGCTCCATGACCCGAGCCCAGGTCCTGGCGTCCTGGTAGGCGAGGATGACCTTGGCGACGGCCGCGGTGTGCGGCTGGGCGGGCAGTCCGATGCGCGAGCCCATGGCCACGGTGCCGCGCCCGTCGATCTTGTCCACGTAGATGACCTGGTCTCCGACCAGCTCCCCCAGGTGGACCGTCTGGCCGTAACGCTCGCTCAGGCCGTGCAGGATCGGGTGCGCGAGCGAGCGGGCCTCGACCTGGTCGAGCGCGAGCTGGCCGAGCGCGATGAGCTGGAAGCCCATGCCGTACATGCCACCGGCGACGCGCCGTACGAAACCGCCCTCCTCCAGCGTCTGCAGCAGGCGCAGGGCGGTGGATTTGTGCACGCCGAGGTGCTCGGCGATCTCGCCGAGCGTGCGGTGACGCAGGGAGACGAACCCGACGATGTCAATCGCCCGTGCGACTGTCTGCGACATGCTGGTGTGCTCCTTGTTCGAGCAGCGAGACGATCTCGTCGGCGGGAGGAAGGTCGGCCAGGTCTGCCGGGGACGTCAGGACGCGGGAGGCCGCGTAGTGTCCCAGCCGCAGTCGGGTGAGCTCGTCGCGGCCGTCGAGGAAGCCGCTCAGCCAGCCGGCCGCGAAGGCGTCCCCCGCGCCGACGGCGTCGAGCACCTCGACCGGCGTCGACGGCGCCCGATGGACGCCCGCCGGGGTGAAGGCGACCGCCTCGATCGCGGCGTCCTTGACGATCAGGTACGCGGGCCGGTCGACGAGCCGGCGCACGCTTGCGGCGTCGGAGGTGCCCCACAGCGCCGCCGCCTCGTCGCGCCCGACGAAGACGATGTCGGCGCGCTGGGCGAGCTCCAGCAGCACGGCGGAGGCATCGGTGCCGTTCCACAGGCGCGGCCGGTGGTTGACGTCGAAGCTGACCGCGGCCGGCCCCAGCGGCCGGTCGAACACGATGTGCCTGGTCAGCTCCAGGCACTGCGGGGAGATGGCCGCCGTGATGCCGGAGATGTGCGTGACCCTGGACGGCCGCGCGGCCCAGCCCGCGACCTCGGCCACGGTCATGGCCGAGGCGGCCGAGCCCCGCCGGTAGTAGTAGACGCGGGTGCCCGAGGCGGTCGGGTCCTTGAAGTACACGGCGGTGGGCCGCTCGTCGTCGCGACGGACCAGATCGACGTCCACGCCGTGCTCGCGCAGCGCGTCGAGGATGAGGTCGCCGAGGGGGTCGCGGCCGACGGCGCTCGCCCAGACCGTGGCGTGGCCGAGCCGGGCCAGCAGCGCGGCGACGTTCGACTCCGCGCCGCCGGGGCGCAGGATGAACGCGCTGTCCGCGTCGAGGCGGCCGCCCGGGGTCGGGGTGACCATCACCATGGTCTCGCCGATCGCGAGCACGTCCGCGGGGCTCATCGGCCGCTCACCGTTCGCAGGCGCTGGAGCCGACGTACCTGCGCTTCCACACGGGCTTGACGCACACCTCTCGACACCCTGATCAGGACCTGCCCGTCCGGGAGCTCCGGGATCGGGACGTCCTGTCGAGCGAGCCGATCCACCTCCGCCCACGTGATCACCCGCATAAAGCACTCCTCGTTGCAAATATCGCAACACCAATGCTGCATTTGCAATATAGCCTACAGGGCATCTCGAAGGAGCGGAGGATGGAGATCTTCCGGGTCGAAGCGCGGCACCTGGCGCGGCCGGTCACGCTCGCCGACGGCACCACCGGGCTCGGCTACAGCCGCTGCCCCGAAGACCTTCGACGGGGCGCGCGGTTCCGCCACAGGCGGGGCGGCCGTCAGGAGCCCTTGCGGTCGGCCGCGGCCACCCTGCGTTCCCACGCGGCGTGCCGCTCGGGCGTCCAGGCGGCCTCCGGCGCGTGCCACGAGACCGGCGTGGCGCCGGTGGCGGTCGACAGCCGCTCCGCCAGGTCGTCGGCGAGGTGGGCCCGGCCGGTGGCGCGCAGATGCTCCATGTAGCGGACCGGGTCGTTGTAGTAGGTCGGCCCGACCTGCAAGGTCGTCTGCATGGGGTCGGGCAGCGCGCCGGGCCGCCCCGCGTAGGTGTGCCACCATTCCGACAGGTGCGTACGCATCCGCGCCGCGAGCTCCGGCTCCTTGTCGATGAGATCGGTGGTCAGATGCGGGTCGGCGGTGACGTGGAACAGTTGCTCCCACTCGGCGCGGAAGCTGCCCGGATGGTAGGTGCGGATGTAGAGGTGGTCGCGGGTGCGTACCGACCGCTGGTAGGTGTGGGCGCCGTGGCCGAGCACCAGGTAGGGACGCGACGCGATGGCCGAACCGCGCACCGCGTCGGCGAACGAGGCGCCCTGCCACCCGCCCGGGATCGGAACGCCGAGCAGCTCGCACAGCGTGGGAGCGAGGTCGATGTTGTACAGCAGGGCGTCGCAACGGCGCGCGTCCTCGGGCAGGTCGTCGGTGAGGCCGGGCCAGTAGACGACCAGCGGCACCCGGTGGACCGGCTCGTTGGCGTGACCGTGCTCGGCGTAGGAGCCGTTCTCGCCGAAGGACTCCCCGTGATCGGCGCTCACGATGATCGCGGTCTCGCCGGCGATGCCGAGCTCCTCCAAGGTGGCCAGCAGCTCGCCGAACAGGCTGTCCCAGTACATGATCGTGCCGTCGAACCCGTTGATGAGGTGCTCGAAGTCGGCGCGGGTGCGGATGGCCTCCGGCATGTTGTGCGGCACCGGGGAGCTGCGCGGCAGGACGGAGTAGTGCAGGTCCAGGGCGCTACGCGGCCCGTAGACCTCCGCGTGGCCGTCGATGGCGGCCTGGTCGGGCCAGGCCGGTGGCGGGCCGGAGGCCGCCGCCCGCTCGGTCCAGCCCGGCTCGGTCAGGTACGGCGTGTGCGGCTCCCAGTACGTCAGGTGCAGGTACCAGTCGTCCTCGTGCGCGTGCCGGCGGATCCAGTCCAGCCCGACCCGGTTGATGTCACGCCCGTCCTCGTCGTTGAGCTCGTTGCTCGCCCGGATCGACTCGCGGAAGTTGCCCAGGAAGTAGTAGGCGCGGTGCCGCTCGGCGAACATCGACACGGCGGCCGTGTAGTAGCCGTGCTGTCCGAGCCGCTGGCCGAGCAGCGGACGCTCCGGATGGTTGCCGTGGCCCGCGTCCAAGCGGAACCTGGCGGCCTCGCCGAAGTGCCCGACGACGCCGTTCGTGATGCCGAACTGCCCGCTGGTCAGCGCGGTGCGCGAGGGCAGGCAGGGCGAGTCCGAGCAGTAGTACCGCTCGAACACCACGCCCTTGTCGGCCAGCGCCTGCAGGTTGGGCGTGGTCGGCCGCCGGTATCCGTAAGGCTGCGTGTGGTCGGCCCGGAGCGTGTCGACGTCGATGTAGATGACGCGCATGGAAACCCTTCGAGTGTCGGTCAGTCGAGATCGCGGGCGCAGCGGAAGCCGGTGTTGCCTCCGGCGCTGTCCGGCGTGTTGTGCGAGCGGGCGGCCACCCGGTAACGGTTGCAGTAGGAGGAGTGGCAGAGGTACGAGCCGCCGCGCGTCACCCGGTCGGTGCCCGACGGCGGCCCCGCCGGGTCCCGCGCCTGCGCGGGGTGATCGGTGCCCCACCAGTCGGCGCACCACTCCCAGACGTTGCCCGCCATGTTGTGCAGGCCGAAGTCGTTGGGCGCGAACGCGTGCGCGGGCGCGGTGCCCGCGTAGCCGTCCTCGGCCGTGTTCGTGACCGGGAAGCGGCCCTGCCAGATGTTGGCCAGATGCTCGCCGCCGGGGGTGAGCTCGTCGCCCCACGGGTAGCGCCGCTGGTCGTGACCGCCTCGGGCGGCGTACTCCCACTCCGCCTCGGTGGGCAGCCGCTTGCCGGCCCAGCGGGCGTAGGCGTCGGCGTCGTGCCAGGAGACGTGAACGACCGGATGATCGCCGCGCTCCTCCAGCCCGCTGCCCGGCCCCTCGGGGTGACGCCAGTCCGCTCCCCGCACGGCTGCCCACCACGGGGTGACCTCGGGCCGCGGCGAGATCCGGCGCAGTTCCCGGTTCAGGAAGCGGACGAACACGTAGGACCAGCCGATCCGTTCGGTTTCGGTCACATAGCCCGTCTCATCCACGAATTCGGAAAAATCATCATTCGTCACCGCGCAGCGGTCGATGAGGAACGGCGACAGCTCCACCGTCCGGACCGGACCCTCACCGTCGGAGGGAAAGCCCTCGGCGTCCTCGGTCCCCATCCGGAACCGCCCGCCGGAAAGCCGCACCATCCCGGCCTCGGAGCCGCGCCCCGCCCGCCGGGGCGGCCCGGCCGCCACCGACGCGCCGGAGGGCGGGCGGCCGGGGGCGCAGCAACCGCTCATGCCACCGCTCCGACGGCGGCCGGCTGCGCCGCGGCAGTGGGCAGGGCGCCCTGGGCGAGGGCCCGTCGGGGGATCGGCGGCTGGGCGCCGCCCTCTCGGCAGCGCCGCGGTGGATGGCTCTGCATGCCTGTGCGCATGTTGGTACTCCTCGTAAGCCGAAGACGGCGCGGCCTACGGGCAGGCTGCGCTTGCGTCGTCATGCCGACCGAAGCGCGGGCACTTCTGGAAGGTCAGGCCTTCGTGTTCGGGAAGGTCTCGAGACGCAGCAGGCTCGCCTCGAAGAGCCCGCACATGTCGGTCGCGGGGTCACGGAGCCACTGCAGTTGCAGGCCGTTCATCAACGAGACCAGTTCGACGGCCGTGGCGGCCGGATCGAGGGACGGGGGCATCCGCCCCTTCTCCTGGTCGGCGATGATCAGCCGGGCGATCCGGCCCCGGACTCGCCGGTTGCGCTGGTAGAAGAAGTCGTGGGCCGGGTGCGCCGGGTCGAGGCTCTCGGCCGCCTGGACCGTGAAC
Organism: Nonomuraea sp. NPDC050153; assembly: GCF_044460125.1. Lineage (NCBI taxonomy): Bacteria > Bacillati > Actinomycetota > Actinomycetes > Streptosporangiales > Streptosporangiaceae > Nonomuraea > Nonomuraea sp. NPDC050153. The sequence goes on along the minus strand of NZ_JBITJQ010000011.1, from coordinate 6,332 downwards.
AGCCGGACGAGGCCGGGTTGGGTCTCGTTGCGGCGGCAGAACGCCGTCAGCCATTGCCTGGTGGTGACGTCCACGCCCTGGAACTGCGCTTCGACGTGCTGCTCGTCCTGAAGGTCGCGCTGCTGGAGCACCGCGAGGATGAGGGTCTCCTTGCTGTCGAAGTGATGCAGCAGCCCCGGCTGGGACACCCCGACCTTCTGGGCCACCTCCGCCAGGCTCGTGCCCCGGAAGCCCGCGATGGCGAACGCGTCCGCGGCGACGGCGAGGATCTGCTCCCGCCGCGCGGCGGCCGGGCGGCGAACCCGGCCGTTTTCCGCTCGTGCCATGCGTGCCTCCCCTTGTGGATGACCCATAACTTACCGAGTACTCGGTAGGTAAGGAAGTGCTACTCGCAAGTAATTTAGGCGGGAGGTCGCGTCCAGCTGCCGTGAGGGCCCGGGCACCGCCGCAGTGCCCGGGCCGAGAGGTCGAGAGGTCTACTTGAGGCTGTCCGGGACGCCGGACTTGTCGCCGAGGCCGGCGAGGTAGTCCGCGTACTCCTTCACGTTGTCCTTCTTGACGAGCTTGCCCTGCAGCGTCTCGTCGGCCTGCACCTGCTTGCCGCCCAGCACGTCGGAGGCCAGCGAGATCACCTTCTGCCCGAGCGCGAACGGCGACTCGGCGTTCGTGGCGTACATCTCGCCCGCCGCGACGGCGGCCAGCGCGTCGGCGATGCCGTCGTTGCCGACGACCTTGACCTTGCCCACCAGGTTGCGGGCCTTGAGGGCGGACAGGACGCCCATGGCCATCTCGTCGTTGGCCGCGTACACGCCGTCGATGTCGGGGTTGGCCTGCAGCACGTTCGTCATGACGTTCAGGGCCTTGGCGCGGTCGAAGTCGGCGGCCTGCGTGGCGACGACCTTGATGTCCTTGTGCGTGGCGATCTGCTGCTGGAAGCCCTTGCTGCGGTCCTGGGCGACGTTGGTGCCGAGGATGCCCTGGATCTCGACGACCTTGCCCTTGCCGCCGACGGCCTCGGCCAGCGCGTCGGCCGCGTTCTTGCCCGCCTGGACGGCGTCGTAGCCGACGAACGTGGCCAGCTTGCCGCCGGACGGCTTGCGGTCGAAGGCCATCACGGGGATGCTCGCCGAGTTCGCCTGGGTGACGGAGCTGCCGGCGGACTGGCTGCCCACCGGGTCGAGGATGAGGATGCCGGTCTGCTTGGAGATGGCGGTCGTCGCCTGGTTGAGGAAGGTGGCGTCGGAGTTGTCGGCGTTCTGCACGTTCAGGGTGATGCCGCTCTTGGCGGCCTGGGCCTCGGCGCCGTCCTTCACGCTGATGAAGAACGGGTTGCCGAGCGTGCTCATGATGATCGTGGCGTCCTTCTTGCCGGACGCCGCGGGGGCGCCCGTGGTCGTCTCCTCGCCACCCCGGCTGCAGGCGGTCAGGGAGACGGCGGCCAGGATCGCGACGGCGACGAGTTTGCGGGGAGTGCGCATGGCTGTTCCTTCTAGATGTGCTGGGCGAGTTCGGGAGTGCGTACGGGGGATTCGGCCCTGCGCGGCACGAGCCTGCGCAGCAGGTCCACGTTGCGGTCGAGGAAGACGGCCAGGAGGATGACCAGGCCCTTCACCACGTCCTGGAGGAACGGGGAGACGTCGAGCAGGTTCATCCCGTTGTCGATGACGCCGAGGACGAGCGCCCCGACGAGGGTGCCGAGCAGGGTGCCGCGCCCGCCGGCCAGGCTGGTGCCGCCGATGATGACGGCCGCGATCGCGTCCAGCTCCAGCCCGGCGCCGGCGGTCGGCTGGGCCGTGGACAGCCGGGCGGTGATGATGAACCCCGCCAGGGACGCCAGCACGCCGCTGATGACGAAGGCGAGGATCTTGACGCGGTGCACCCTGATGCCCGACAGCCGGGCGGCCTCGACGTTGTCGCCGGTGGCGTAGACGTAGCGGCCGAAGCGGGTGCGGGCCAGGACGTACCCGAAGATCCCGAACGCCACCAGCATGATCCACACCGGCACCGGCACGCCCGCGAACCTGGCCTGCCCGATCCCCTGGAAGTCGTAGTCCGTCACCGGGATGGGGTTGCCCGAGGTGACGTGCAGGGTGAGCCCCGCGAACACCGACATCGTGGCCAGCGTCGCGATGAACGACGGCATCCTGGTCCTGGTCACGAGCAGGCCGTTGACCAGCCCGATGGCCGCCCCGGTCGCCAGGCCCGCGGCCAGCGCGGGGATCAGCCCGTACGGGCCGAGCGTCAGCGCGGTGACGACGGCGGAGAAGCCGAGCGCCGAGCCCACGGACAGGTCGATCTCGGCGAGGATGATCACGTACGTCTGCCCGGCCGCGAGCAGCGCCGCCACGGAGGTCGCGAGCGCGACGTTGAGCAGGTTCGTCGGGGTGAGGAAGACCGGCGAGGCGACCGAGAGGACGATCCCTACCAGGAGGAGCATCCACACCGCGCGCAGCCGGCCCGCGACGGTCTTGAGCTTCGAGGTCATGCGGCACCTACCAGTGCGTGCTTGAGGATGGACTGCTCGTCGAGGTCGTCGCCGGTCAGCTCGGCGACGAGCCGCCCCTCGCGCATCACGACCACGCGGTCGGACATGGCGACGAGTTCGGGCAGGTCGGAGCTCACGAGCAGGACGGCGACGCCGTCCGCGGTGAGCTGGTTGATGATCCGGTAGATCTCGGTCTTGGCCCCGACGTCCACGCCCCGGGTCGGCTCGTCCATGAGCAGCACCCGCGGCCTGGTCATCACCCACTTGGCGAACAGGGCCTTCTGCTGGTTGCCGCCGGACAGCGAGCTGACCGGGACGGACGGCGAGGCGGCGCGCACCCGCAGCTCCGAGATGACCGCTCCGGTGGCCGCGCGCTCCTTGCCTCGCCGTACGACTCCGCTCCCGGGGCTGAACTCGCGCAGCGAGGCCAGCGACACGTTCGACTCGACCGACTGGCCCATGCACAGGCCCTCCGCCTGCCGGTCGGGCGACAGGTAGGCGATCCGGCTGCCGATCGCGTCCTGGACGCTCGCGACGCGCACGCCGGCGCCGTCCACGAGCACGGATCCGCCGGTCAGCGGCTGCAGGCCGAACAGCGCGCGCAGCAGGTCGCTGCGCCCGCAGCCGACCACGCCGCCGATGCCGACCACCTCACCGGCCCTGACCTGGAGATCGATGTCGTGGAAGCGGGCGCCGCCCCCGCCGCGGACCTCCAGCACCACCTCGTCCCTGGCGTTGCGCTCCTTGGGGTAGAAGTCGTCCACGGCGTCGCCGACCATCGCCGTGACGACCTTGGCCGGGGTGAGCTCCCCGGTGGGGGCGTCGAGCGTGACCCGGCCGTCGCGCAGCACGACGATGCGGTCCGACAGGGCGAAGACCTCGTCCAGCCGGTGGCTGATGTAGATCACCGAGACGCCGGCCTCGCGCAGCCGGTTCACCTGGGCGAAGAGCTGCTCGGACTCCTGCTCGTCGAGCGCCGCGGTCGGCTCGTCGAGGATGATCAGCCGCAGCTCGTGCGTCATGGCCTTGGCGATCTCGAGCATCTGCCGCTCGGCCACGCTCAGCTCGCTGACCTGGCGATGCACGTCGATCTCCATGCCGAGCCGGCGCAGCGCTCCCCTGGCCTCCGCGGCCATGCGCTGCTTGGAGACGAACAGGCGGCCGAAGGCGCGCTCTCGGTCCAGCACGTACATGTTCTCGGCCACGCTGAGGTGCGGGAACAGGTTCTGCTGGAACTCCTGGTAGATGACCTCGATGCCGTGCGCCATCGCGGCCTGCGGATCCTTGAACACCGTCGCGGTCCCGTCGATCAGCAGCCGCCCGGAGTCGGGCTGGTGCGCGCCGGAGATCACCCGGGTGAGCGTGGACTTGCCCGCCCCGTTCTCCCCGACGAGCGCCACGACCTCGCCGGGACCGACGTCGAAGCTGACGCCGCGCAGGACGCTGTTGTCGCCGAAGGACTTGCGCACATCGGCAAGCTGGAGATGCATGCCAGGCTCCCGATCAGTACACGACGCCCGCGGTGAGCAGGACGTTGGCGTACGGGGTGAACTCGCCGGAGCGCACGGCCGCCCTGGCCCCGGCGGTGGCCTGCTTGAACGCGGTGTGCGGGACGAACTCCAGCCTCAGGCCCAGCCGGTCGAACCGCTCCTCGATGGCCGCCAGCATGTCCGGGCTGTGCTGCTTGATCTCCTCCGACAGCAGCACGCCCTCCACGGCCACCTCGTCGAGCACCGCGTCCAGCAGGTCGAGGAAGCGCGGCAGGTTCTCCCTGACGGCCAGGTCCACGCGTTCCACCTCTCTCGGGATGGGCAGCCCCGCGTCGGTGACGACGAGCGTGTCCGTGTGGCCGAGCTCGGAGATCACGCGGGCGAGCTGGGCGTTGAGCGTTCCCTGGTTGCGCCTCATCGGGTGGCTCCTTCCATAGAGGTGTTGATCAATGGCTCGACCTCGTCCATGCCGGGGAGCGAGGGGCTGGCTCCCGCCTTGGTGGTGGCCAGGGCGCCGGCGGCCATGCCGTACTGGATGGCGGTGTCCGCGTCGAGGCCGGCGGCGAGGGCGCCGCCGAAGAAGCCGGTGAACGCGTCGCCGGCCGCGGTGGTGTCCACGGGCGTCACGGCGTACGCGGGGAAGTGGCGGGTGCGCTCCTTCGTGACCGACAGGGCGCCGCCCGCGCCGAGCGTGATGATCGCGTGGCCCACGCCGCGCTCCAGGAACCAGCCCGCGGCCCGCTCCGCCGAGGCCAGGTCGGTGACCTGCACGCCGGTCAGCACGCTGGCCTCGCTCTCGTTCGGGGTCACGATGTCGAGGTACGGCCACACGTCGTCGGGCAGCTCCTGGGCGGGCGCCGGGTCCAGGACCACCGTCAGCCCGGCCGCCGCGCCCGCCCGCGCCGCGTGGCAGGCGACCTCCGTCCGGATCTCGAGCTGGAGCAGGAGGACGCCGACCCGGTCGCGGACGCGCTCGATGCTCTCCGTGACCATCGCCTGGTCGAGGGAGGCGTTGGCGAGCGGCGTGATGACGATGTCGTTCTCGCCGGAGGCGTCCACGCGGATGTGGGCGACGCCCGTGCGGCCCTCCACCGTGCGGACCTCGGTGAGCGTGACGCCGTGCGCCTCCAGGCCGGACAGCACGATGTCGCGGAACGGGTCCTGGCCCACGCAGGCGGCCATCCAGGTCGGCGCGCCCGAGTGGGCGGCGGCCACGGCCTGGTTCGCGCCCTTGCCGCCGAGCACGAGGGTGAAGTCGTCGCCGAGCACGGTCTCACCGCGCCGCGGCAACCGCCGGCTGAACGCCGTGACGTCCGCGGTGATGCTCCCGACGACGAGAACACCGGTGGGTTCCATGGGGGTTCCTCCAGATTCGGGGATGGGTGAGCCGAGGTCACGGCCCATGCGCCGTGCCCTTGGGGTGCGGGGTCGATCAGATCCCGGCGGGGTGCCAGACCGTCTTGGTCTCCATGAACGCGGTCATGCGTCTCGTCCCGCGGCCCTCGTCCGCGGTGAGCACGCGTTTGAAGTTCTCGGCCGCGGCCTGCTCGCAGGCCGGCTTCAGCTCGGGGGACGCCACGCCGGTGAGGTCGAGCCCGTTGACGTCCATGTGCGCCGCCAGCCACGGGGCCAGCTCGGCCTGGTGCCCGGTGAGGACGTTCACCACGCCGCCCGGCAGGTCGGAGGTGGCCAGCACTTCGGCGAACGTGATCGCGGGCAGCGGCGCCCGCTCCGCGGCGACCACGACGCACGTGTTGCCGGTCACGATCACGGGCGCGACCACCGACACCAGCCCGAGCAGCGGGTCAGCGGGCGCGATCACGGCCACCACGCCGGTCGGCTCGGGCGAGGACAGGTTGAAGTACGGGCCCGCCACCGGATTGGCCGCCCCGCGCACGGCGGCGATCTTGTCGGACCAGCCCGCGTACCAGACCAGCCGGTCGACTGCGGCGTCCACCTGCTCCAGGGCCGCCTTCTTGCCGCCGCCGAGCTCGTCGGCGAACTGGGCGCGGCGGCCCTCCAGCATCTCGGCGACGCGGTAGAGGATCTGCCCCCGGTTGTAGGCGGTGGCGCCGGACCAGCCGGGGAACGCCTTGCGCGCGGCCACCACGGCGTCGCGGGCGTCCTTGCGCGAGGCCCTGGCGGCGTGCTCCGTTCTCGTCACGGGGTAGGACCTGCCGCTCTCCGAGCGCGGGAACGCTCCACCGATGTACAACTTGTACGTCTTGCGTACGGTCACTCGCCGATCAGACATCGAGGTACGCCTCCAACCCGTGCAGCCCGCCCTCGCGGCCGTACCCGGACTCCTTGTAACCGCCGAACGGCGAAGCCGGATCGAACTTGTTGAACGTGTTGGC
>NZ_JBITJQ010000010.1:0-357542 GCF_044460125.1 Nonomuraea sp. NPDC050153 | reverse complement strand
CACCAGGGAAAGCACAGCCGACCGGGAAACCGGCGGAAGAAAGGCCCTGGGCCCTACCGTCAGACATCATCACCTCGTCTGCTCCCGACCCGACTCTGTATGTGAGGGACGGGGCCTACCAGGTGCCGGCGACCTGCCGGATCGGGGCGTTCAGGCGGTTGAAGAGGTTGGTGACGGCGGTCATCAGCAGGATCGAGGCCAGCTGCTGCTCGTCGAAGTGGTCGGCGGCGTTGTTCCAGACCTCGTCGGAGACGCCGTCGGGGTTCTCGGACAGCCGGGTCGAGGCCTCGGCCAGCGCCAGCGCGGCCCGCTCGTCGTCGGTGTAGTACGGAGCCTCGCGCCAGGCGGCGACCAGGCCGATGCGCTCGTCGCTCTCGCCGAGCTTGCGCAGGTTCTTCAGGCCGGCGTCGACGCAGAAGCTGCAGCCGTTGATCTGGCTGACCCGCAGGTGGATCATCTCCATGAGCTCCTGGGGGAGACCCTGCGACTGAGCGGCCTTCATCACCTCCATGATCGGCTTCATCGCGGCGGGGATGAGCGTGGCGGGGTTCTTCATCCGGGCTTCCATCGTGTTTTCCTCCGTCTCGGTTCGTGTGAGATGAGGGTGTCTGCCCGGATTGATACATTCGCTATGCATGCACGATGCGCAGGTGATGGGGGGACGATTGTTGCGCTTCACCCTTCTCGGCCCCGTCCAGATGATCGTCGACGGGGCGCCGCTGACGGGCATCGCCCCACGTCATCGGGCCGTGCTGGCCTACCTCCTGCTCAACGCCGGCCGGGTGATCAGCATCGAGCGGCTGATCGACGCGATGTGGGGCTACGACCAGCCCGACACCGCCCGATCGCAGATCCATGCCTCGATCACCGCGATCCGCAAGGTGCTGCGTGGCGCGGGAGCCGTACGGCTCCTTGAGACGCGGGCCGGCGGCTACGTCGCGCAGCCGGAGCCCGGGCAGGTCGACGCGCAGGAGTTCATCGAGCTGGTGGCCGCCGGTGAGCTGCGCGGGGCCCTGGACCTGTGGCGCGGCGAGGCGCTGGAGGACGTGCACGCGCATTACGTCACCGGCGTCCGGGAGCTCTGGAACGACCGGCGGCTGTCGGCGTACGAGCGCCTGATCGAGGGCGAGCTCGCCGCCGGGCGGCACGGCGAGCTGCTCGACGAGCTCGCCGCCCAGGCGAGCGCCAACCCGCTCCGCGAGAAGCTCAACGGCCACCTCGTCCTGGCCTTGCACCGGGCGGGGCGGCAGGCCGACGCCCTGGCCGCGGCGCGTTCCTACCGTACGGCTCTCGCGGACGAGCAGGGGCTTGACCCCGGGCACGCCTTCATCGAGCTGGAGCGCGCGGTCCTGGCGGACGATCCGGAGCTGCGCCTGGCCGACTCGGCACCGGTCGTTTCCGGCCCGCCGCGCCGCTCCACCTTCCTGCCGTACGACATTCCCGATTTCTCCGGAAGGACCGCCGAACTGGAGCGGCTCGTGGGCGAGCAGCCCGGGTCGGCGGTCGTCACGATCGACGGCATGGCCGGGATCGGCAAGACCACGCTCGCCGTTCACGTGGCGCATCGGCTGGCCGCCCGCTATCCCGACGGCCGGCTCTTCATCGACCTGCGGGCCCACACCGCGGGACAGGAGCCGATCGACGCCGCCGCCGCGCTGGAGGCGCTCCTCCGCCAGCTCGGGGTGCCCGCCGACCGCATCCCGGTCACGCCGGTCGAGCGGAGCGCCCTCTGGCGCGCCGAGCTGGCCGATCGCCGCGTGCTCGCCGTACTGGACAACGCCCTCGACGCCGAGCACGTACGCCACCTGCTGCCGGGGCACTCCGACACCCTGGTCCTGATCACCAGCCGGCGGCGGCTGGTCGACCTGGACGGCGCCCAGGCGCTCTCGGTCGACGTGCTGGGGGAGGAGGACGCCGCCGAGCTGTTCGAGCGGATCGTGGGCGAGCGCGCCCGCCACGAGCCGGACGCCGTACGCGAGGTGCTGCAGCTGTGCGGGCACCTCCCGCTCGCCATCCGGATCTCCGCCGCCCGCCTCCAGCACCGCCCGCGCTGGACCGTGTCGTACCTGGCGGGGCGGTTGCGGGACCATCGCCGGCTGCTGGACGGGGTGTCGGCGGCCTTCACCCTGTCCTACGAGCAACTGCACGAGGCCGAGCAGCGCATGTTCCGCCTGCTCGGGCTGGCGCCGGGGCGCGACATCGACGCCTGCGGCGCGGCGGCGCTGGCGGGGATCTCGGAGGACGAGGCGGAGGAGCTCCTGGAGGGCCTCCTTGACGCCCACATGCTCCTGCAGTTCGAACCGGGCCGCTACACCTTCCACGACCTGCTCCGCGAGCACGCCCGCTCGATCGCCGAGGACGACGAGGCCGTCCTGCGGTTGCTCACCTACTACCTGCACCGCTCGCGCGCGGCGATGGACCGGCTCTACCCGTACAGCGTCAGCCAGCGGGAGGGCATCCCCCAGCCGACCGCCCCGATCGCGCCCATCCGCGACGCCGCGGAGGCGATCGCCTGGCTCGACGCCGAACGCTCCAACATCATCGCGACCGCCGTCCACGGGCCCGAGATCTGCCTCGGCATGCTGGCCCTGACGATGCGCCCCTTCCTCGACAGGCAGGCGCATCACGACGACGCGCTCACGCTCCACACCCTGGCGCTCCAGCGCAGCCGCAAGCTCGGCCACCGCGAGTTCGAGGAGCGGGCGCTGACCGACCTGGCGTGGACCTACTGGCGGCTCGGCGAGTACGAGCTCGCGGAGGAGCACGCCCACCAGGCCCTCGACGCGTGCGAGGAGGCGTACGAACGTGCCCGGGCGCTGCTCACGCTGGGCAACGTGGCCCTGCGCCGCCGCCAGGACAGTACGGCGGAGCAGTACCTTGAGCAGGCACTCGACCTCACCCGGATCGGCGCCGACACCTGGGGCGAGGCCCACGTGCTCGGGATCCTCGCCCTCGCCCTCGACCGGGCCGGCCGCCCCGAGGAGGCCCGGCGCCATCTGGACCTGGCACTGGCGCTGCACCGCAAGTTCGGCAACCCGGCGGGGGAGGCGATGACCCTCAACCACCTCGGCGTCGTCCTCCGGCACCAGGGCGAACTCGCCCAGGCACGCACCCGTCACGAGCAGGCCGCGGCCCTTTACCGCAAGCTGGGCAACACCACCGACGAGGCGGCCGCGCTCAACGGGCTGGCCGAGGCGGCGGGCGACCCGGCAGGGGCGGTCGGGGAGCACACGGCCGCGCTCGTGCTCGCCGACCAGACGCGCAACCGGCCGGAGCAGGCGCGTGCGCACGACGGGCTGGCGCGCGCCCACCTCGCGCTCGGGCGCTCGGAGCAGGCGTGCGAGCATGGGCGGGTGGCGCTCGGCCTCTATGCGGAGCTGGACGTCCCGGAGGCCGAGGAGGTCCGCGCCTTCCTGGAGCAGGCCGAACAGGACCGTCCGCACCCCGCGCGGCTGGACGGGCACGCCGCCGACAGCGTGCCGGTGGTCACTGGGTCCGGATGAAAACCAGGTGACATTTCGTGTCACTTGCCGGAATGTTGGATGTGGTCGATGAGTTTTGTCGGTGCTGGTGGTCAGTCTGTGTATGACAGCGACTTCTTGCGAGACCGAAGGCTGCGACGCCAGCCGTGACCGCGATATGCCCGACAACCCCGATCGAGGTGCCGTGTCCACCCCACAGCTTGGCTCACCCGCCAAACCCGCGGCCGCCGTCTCAGGCCGCACGCCGGCCGTGATCCGGCTGCTGGTGCTGGCCACTTTCGTGGTCATCCTCAACGAGACCATCATGATCAACGCGATCCCTAGGTTGATGGACGCGTTGCGCATCACCGAGCAGACCGCGCAGTGGCTCTCGACCGCCTTCATGCTGACCATGGCAGCGGTCATCCCGATCACCGGTTGGTTCCTGCAGCGGGTGTCCACCCGCGGCGCGTACACCACCGCGATGAGTCTGTTCCTGCTCGGCACGGCGTTGGCCGCCGTCGCGCCGACGTTCGAGGTGCTGCTGGGCGCCCGGATCATCCAGGCGTCGGGGACGGCCGTGATGATGCCGCTGCTGATGACCACGCTGATGCAGGTGGTGCCGGAGTCGGACCGGGGCCGGGTGATGGGCAACGTCACCCTGGCCATCTCGGTCGCGCCCGCGATGGGCCCGGCGATCTCCGGAGTGATCCTCCACTTCGGGTCCTGGCGCCTGCTGTTCGCGGTCGTGTTCCCCATCGCCGCGCTGATCTCCTGGCGTGGCCTCAAGCAGCTCCAGAACATCGGCGAGCCCGAGTTCAACAGCATCGACTGGTTCAGCGTGGTGACCGCGGCGGCGGGCTTCGGCGGCCTGGTCTACGGGCTCAGCCGGTTCGAGGGCGGCGACGTCCGCGTTGCCGCCGCGATCGTGGCGGCCGGGCTGGTGACCATCGCCGTCTTCGTCTTCCGCCAGCTGTCGTTGCAGAAGCGGGGCGCGCCGCTGATGGACCTGCGCACGCTGCGGCACCGTAACTACACCGTCGCGCTGATCCTGATGTCCGTGGCCTTCATGGCGATGCTCGGCTCGATGATCTTGCTACCGCTGTACCTGCAGAGCGTCCGCCAGCTCAGCGCCCTTGAGACCGGGCTCCTCGTGATGCCGGGCGGCCTCGCGATGGGGCTGCTCGGGCCGACCGTCGGCCGCCTGTTCGACCAGTTCGGCGGCCGGGTGCTGGTCATCCCCGGCGCGATCGGGATCATGCTCGCGCTCACCGGCTTCACCCAGGTCACGATGACCATGCCCTACTGGCAGATCCTCGGGCTGCACGCGCTGCTGATGGTGGGCCTGGCCGCGACCTTCACCCCGGTGTTCACGCTCGGGCTGGGCGCGGTTCCGCCGCATCTCTACTCGCACGGCAGCTCGATCCTGAGCACGTTGCAGCAGGTCTCCGCGGCCTTCGGCACCGCGCTCGTGATCACCGTGATGAGCGCGCGGGCCGATGCCCTGAAGGCCGAGGACGTCCCCGAGGCGCTCGCCAACCTCGCCGGCATGCGGCTGGCCTTCATCATCGGCGCGGTGCTGTCCGTGGCCGTGGTCGTCGCCGCCCTGCTCCTGCCGGCCAAGGCGGACCACGCCGGTGAGCCGGAGGAATCGCGGTCGATGGTGTGACGGCTGCCATCCCTCGACGCCGGGCGGGCCGTGCCTGCCCGGCGTTGACGTACGCGAGTGGGACGAGGAGGGCACTTCGGGCTTGAAGCCGTCGCGATCGACGAACGGCGGTTATGCCCAGGGGCGGGGGAAGGCGTCGCCGTCCAGCCGGTCGCCCGCGGTGAGACCGAGGGGATCGGTCACGACGTGCTCGGTCCCGCTGTAGCGGGTCGCCTCGTCGATGTAGATGGTGACGTGCGCGAGCCGAGCCCGGTCGGTACGGTTGGGCAGCGCCATGTGGCCGGTGTAGCCGCTGTGGAAGGTGCAGTCGCCGGCGCGCAGCGGCACGGTGATCCGGGGGATCCAGCGCAGCGACGGGTCCATCTCGAACAGGTCTTCCTCGTGGTGGAGGTCCTGCGGGCGCAGGCCGGTGCGATCCTGGGTGCCGGGCAGGAAGGTCATGCAGCCCCGCTCCGGCGGGACGTCGACCAGGGCGATCCACGCCGACAGCGGGAGCCGATCACCCGCGTGCGGCCAGTACGGACGGTCCTGGTGGAACTCCGTGGCGGCGTTGTTGTGCGGCTCCTTGACCAGCATCTGGTCGTGCCAGAGCCGCAGCGGGAACCCGGCGAGCTGCTCGGCGATCCGGCCGAGCCGCCGGTCGAACGTGAGCTCCCGCAGCGTCTGGTCGCGCTGCCAGACGTTGACCAGCTGGCTGAAGACGCCCTGCTTCTCCAGGCTCTCCGCGCGATGCGCCTCCAGGAACGCCTCGGCACTGGTCCGGAAGCGCTCGACCTGGTCGGGGCCGAAGACGCCTCTTACTCGGACGAAACCGTATTCGCGGTACTGCGCCACAAGCTCTTGCGACACCTGGCCGTCGGTGCCGACGTCGCTGCCGGACTGTTCGTGCGTGCTCGTTGTCATCGCTGACCTCCGGGGATCTTGCCGTTGGGATACTCCAAGCGTCGTCGTTGCGCGCCGCCACGGGCTAGGCCGATCCCGGCAAGTAGTCGTACGATCCCGACATGCCTGCCACGCTGCACGAGCACGCGCTGTTCGCCGGGAGCCCGGTCCTGGCAGGTGTCCACCACCTGAACCCCGACATCGAGCCGCACGCGCACGACTTCCTGGAGATCGCCGTGATCGGGGCCGGCCACGGCCGGCACGTGACCAGCCAGGGCGAGCGCCCGCTGCGGCACGGGGAGGTCGTCGTGCTCCGTCCCGGTGCCTGGCACGGGTTCCGGGGCTGCGCCGACCTGACCGTCGCCAACTGCTGCCTGTCCGCCCAGGCGCTCGGGGCCGAGCTGGCGTTGCTGTACGACATCCCGATGCTGCGCCGGCTGCTGTGGACCGATCCGGTGGCGTCCGGCACGCACGGCGTGGCGGTCACGGCCGTCGATCCGGACGCGGCCGAGGAGGCCATCGCGGAGATCAGCCTGCTCGAACGGGATCTCGGGGCCGATCAGCGCCGTCCGGGCCGTGTGCTGGGCCGGCTGGTCACCGTGCTGGGCATCCTGGCCGACGGCCGTGACTCCGTGCAGGAGACGTTCGAGTCCGCCGTCCACCCCGCGGTCGCCGCCACCATCGCCCGGCTGGAGGAGGCGCCTGCCCATCCGTGGCGGCTGGATGATCTCGCCCAGGCGGTCAACCTGGATCCCACCTATCTCGGCCGGCTGTTCGTCCGGTATGTCGGGTTGACGCCGCTGGGCTTTCTGGCCCGGCTGCGGGCCGAGCGCGCCGCCACGTTGCTGGCGCACTCGGCCCTGCCGGCCGCCCGGGTCGGCGCCGCCGTGGGCTGGGACGACCCGACGTACTTCGCCCGCCGCTTCCGGGCGCTGGTCGGGCTGACGCCCACCGAGTACCGGCGGCGCAGCCGGTCAGCCGGCCATGCCGGGCTCAGCGCGCCGGGCGAGCCCAAGAGCTCCTGACCCGGCCGGCGAGGTCAGACCGGACCTCGCCGGTGGTGTTCAGGTGCTCAGCCGGTGAAAGCCGCGCTGTGAATGTCCACAGGGTTGGCGGGATCGCCGGTGGTCACGCCGTACACGCTCGTGAAGGACGTCGCGCCGACCGAAACCAGGCCGGTGTAGTCCCCGATCAGGCGTCCCACGCTCGTCGCCGGAACCTTCCGCCCGTCGAACGGGCCCTCGATGTGCTGCTCACGCCACGACCCGGACTGCGTGCAGTCGTCGGCGCAGGTGACGGCCCACACGTCGGTGGGCAGGGTCGCGGGGTCGGAGGTGTTGTTGCGGAAGTCGTAGTAGGTGACCGCCACGGTGCCCGTCCGAGACGCGGCGACGACCGGTACCGCGGCGGAGCCGGTGGGCGTCTTGTCCACGCGGACCGGGCTGGACCAGGTCTTCCCGCTGTCGGCCGACCGCGAGTAGACCACGTGGAAGGTGCCGTCGGATTCCTGGCTCTGCCAGACGGCGTTCACCACCTTGGTGCCCGGCTGGGCGGCCAGCAGCGGCAGGGAGGCGTTGCGGATCGGGTCACCCGAGTTGTCCGGGTCCGGAATGCGGGGGCCCACCGCGAGCGGGGCCGGAACGTTCAGCGTCGGCGCCGACCAGGTCTTGCCGCCGTCGGTCGAGCGGATGACCTGGGTCGCGCCCTCGGTGTCCGTCTCGTGGTGCATGCCGATCAGCAGCGTCCCGTCCGCGAGCGGCACCAGCTGGGTGCCGATGACGCCGCTGTTGTTGGGCACGTCGTACACCTTGCTCGTGGTCCAGGTGCGCCCGTCGTCGGTCGACTTCGCCAGGTAGATCGGCTGCGTCCAGCCCGCGTCCGTGCTGTCGATGCGGTCCCACACCGCGTAGACCACGCCCGGGTGGTACGGGTCCGCGGTCACCGTCGGGCGGTCGTTGAAGAAGCGCGGGTCGTCGTCCCGCTGCAGGGTGACCGGCGCGTCCCAGTGCTTGCCGCCGTCAGCGGACCGGGACACCAGGATGGCGGTCACGTCGCCGGCGCGGGACAGCGAGAACGACGCGGCCACCGCCGCGCCCGACGGTGTGACCGTGACCCAGTTGTCGGTCGTGACGTCGTAGTCCCCGCCGTTGGCGGCCGTGCCGCCGTTGCAGCGGGAGAAGGCCGGCAGGTTCTCGGAGCGCTGCCAGGTCTTGCCGTAGTCGTCCGACACGGCGGTGACCGCGCCGTTGCTGCCGTACCGGTTCCAGCGGTCCTGCTGGAACACCGTGACGAGGTGCCACGGACGGTTCGGGTCCCGGGCCAGCATGGGCAGGACTTCGGCGTTGGGGTTCAGGGTGTAACCGTCGGCCGGGGGAAGCCCGCAGCCTGCGGGCAGCGGGCTGATGCCCGAGACCGGCCGTACGACGGGTGCGGCACCTTCGGCGGCGGCGGGTTGCGCGACGGCGCAGACGAACAGGAGGGCCGCTGCGGGCAATAATGCCCTGGAGCGTCGGATCACGAGCCTTCCTCATCTTTGTTGATGGGGCGTCTATAGGGAGCGTCGCCGCCCCGCCGGGGGCATCGCGTCCCCGGCGAGGCGGCAAACGACGCAGGGCAGATTACTGCTTCATGATCAGTTTCGTCAGCTCTTCCTGTCAGCCCGTTCCCGGCCCGGCCGCCGTGCCCGGGGTGCCGGCCCCGTTCATCGAGAGGTGAGCGGGGCCCGCCCACCGGCTCACTCACTGGGCCCGCCTCAGCCCACCGCCCGCTCCACCAGCGCGCTGATCCGCGCCTCCACCTCGTCCGTCACCTCGGTCGCCGCCCAGCCGCCGGGCGGCGTAGCGGTGGATCGGCGGCGCATGCCGGCGGAAGAGGTCGTCGAAGAAGCCGGGGTCGTCGAGCGACCGGGGCCTCAGTAATGCCTCGTCCCACTCTTCGGGTATCACGTCGGGTGTGCTCACACATGGTCTCCGCGTCTCGTTGTGCCGTTACACCCGTCATTAGCCCGATGAGCGCTCCGCGGTTCCCCCTGTTGGTTACTGCGCCGGTCGGTCGAGGTAGCCGTACAGGAATGCGCGGACGCCGAAGGTGACGGTCCGGTCGATCTCCGCGCCGGTGGGGTCGGCGCCCTGGTAGGACGGGTTGCCGGCGGAGATCAACAGCAGGAGGTGGACGGCGGCCCGGTCGGGGTCCTCAGCGGACAGCAGTCCCTGCTCGGTCCACCGCCGCAGATATCCGGCGAGTTCGCGGCGGACCCGCAGCGGCCCGGTCTCCTGCCAGGCGTCGATCGCGGCCTGCGGGATGTGACCGGCCTCGGCGTTGATCTGCCGGACCAGCGCGAAGTGCTCGGCGTGCCCGGCGTCGGCCGGCGCGGCGAGGGCGCGGCCGAAGTCGACCAGATCGGCCTCCAGCTCGGTCACCTTGCGCAGGTGGCGGTCGATGACGGCGATCTGCGCGTCGGCGGCTCGGTTGGCGCTCTCCTGGATGACGGCCTGGAACAGCTCGGCCTTGTCGGCGAAGTGGTTGTAGATGGTGCGTGTCGACACCTCGGCCGTACGGGCGATCGCGTCGATGCTGGCGCGGGTGTAGCCATCGCGGGCGAACACCGTCAGCGCACCGGCCAGGATCGCCCTGCGCTTGTCTTCCCTGGTCATCCGAGGTCTCTCCATAAATTACATTGAGCGTTTTACTTTTTGCCATGCACGTTGTACTTTACCTCGTGTCCTTACGGAGACACGAGGAGACGGACATGATCAGGATCGCCGTTGTCGTCGGCAGCACCCGCCCCCGCCGCCGGACCGCGGTCGCGGCCCGCTGGGTCGCCGAGGTCGCCGCCCGCCACCCGGCCGTCGCCGCCGGCGAGGCGGCCTTCGAGGTCGTCGACCTCGCCGAGTACGGGCTCTCGGTGCTGGACGAGCCGGCGCCGGCCCTGTTCGGCGAGTACCAGCACCCGCACACCAACCGGTGGGCCGAGACGATCGGCTCCTTCGACGGGTTCGTGTTCGTCACCCCCGAGTACAACCACTCCGCCCCGGCCGCGTTGAAGAACGCCATCGACTTCCTGTTCGCCGAGTGGAACAACAAGGCGGCCGGGTTCGTCAGCCACGGCGTGCACGGCGGCGTGCGGGCGGTGGAGCACCTGCGCCAGGTCATGACCGAGGTCCAGGTGGCCAACGTACGCACTCAGGTGGCGTTGTCGGTGTTCGCCGACTTCGAGATCACCGACCCGGCCGAGCCCGGCGTGATCGCCCCCGGCCCGCATCAGGAGCCGACCTTGGTCGAGTTGCTGGACGAGGTCATCGCCTGGTCCAGGGCGCTGAAAGCGCTGCGCGCGCGGGTGGCGGCGTGAGCCTGCGCCACCGGCCGCGATGATGCCGGTGGCGTTCGAGCTGCCCTGGCGCGGGCCGGGGCCGAGTCAGCCGCAGGCTCCCTGCCGGGGGCGCGCTACCAGGATCATCTTCCTGAGGTGATCGCCGGCTCCTGCGGCGCCGGGGCCAGTCGTTCGTGGAATCCACCGTCCGGCGACCGCATGATGATCCCGGTCTCCACTCCGTGCTCGGCCACGTGGTGATCCGCCTGCTGGAGTGCCAGGCAGATCCACCGGGTGACGACGAAGGCGAGGACGGGGCCGATGACCACGGCGAACCTGAAGAAGATCGTCACAGCATCGACGGTGAAGTGGAACTGGTGGGCGATCTGGTCGTTGGCCGCGGCCGCCCACAGCAGGCCGTAGAACGTGACGCCGGTGACCGCGATGGCCGTCTTCACCGGTGCCTCGCGGGGCCGGTCGAGCAGGTTGCTTGCGGGCGTCTCGCGGGCCATGCGACTCGTGGCCTTGGGCCGGCCCAGCGCGTCGCGGCGGTCGCGCCGCGAGAGGAGGAAACGCTCGGCCGTCGGGTAGGCCGCCAGGGCGGTGAAGAAGATCCCGGGTACCACCAGGGTGGGGACGATGACCGCGAGGCTGAGCGTGTAGTCACCGATGGTGAGCTCCCAGGCGGGCATGATCCGGAGAGCCCCGTCGAGGAACCCCATGTACCAGTCGGGAACCGAGCCCGCCGAGATCTGCGACGGCGTCGCCGGGCCGTACAGCCAGATGGGGGCGATCTGGAACCCGAACCCGAGGATGATCAGCATGCCGATCGTCGCGAGCGCCATCATCGGTCGCGCGCTCCGCCGCACCGGCAGCGAGGCGATGAACCGGGAGTGGCCGTGCCGCCGCACCAGCAGTTCACGGGCGATCAGCAGCCCGGCCATGACGACCGCGAGCAGCAGGTGGCCGCCGTACATGACCGGAATGACCCTGTCACCGGGGAAGTCCGGGCCGAACATCAGCGACAGCGCCCAGGTGCCCACCACCGGGATGGACTGCACAACCGACTTCATCAGCCACAGGCTCCCACCCGACAGCAGGTCGTCAGGCAGGGCGTTGCCGGTCTCGCCCGCGAACATGCCCAGCGCCAGCAGCGCCACCCAGATCAGCCACTGCCCGGTGCGCGGGCGGCGGAACGCTCCGGTGAGGAACATGCGCAGCAGTTGCAGCACGACGGCCGCGACGAAGACGAGCGCCGCCCAGTGGTGGACCTGGCGGATGAGCAGGCCGCCGCGCACCTCCAGGCTCAGATGCATGGTCGAGTCGAAGGCCTTGCTGACGAAGAGTCCGCGCAGCGGGCCGTACGAGCCGTCGTACGTCACCCGGGACATGCCGGGGTCGTAGAAGAACATGAGCACCGCCCCGGTCACCGCCAGGACGACGAATGACCAGACGGCGATCTCCGCGAACATGAACGACCAGTGGGAGAACTGAAACGAGCGGCGCTTGACCGACAACGAACGCATTTGGGCCCCCTAACCGTGCCTCACTCACAAGACGAAATCGGGCCGTGGGGTGTGACACCGATCGAGGCGTCGGTGACGGTGACTCGCATCACGCCCGCTTTCGTGGCACGGTCGTTCAGCTCTGATGTGCGGCTTCCTCGGCCGGTCGGTAGCCGAGGCGGCCGCGGGTCGCGATGAGCACCACGATCGCCACCGTGGTGCCCGCGAGCAGGGTGACGTGAGACGCCTGCTCGGGGGTGGCGATGGACGGGAACATGTCCGAGTAAGCGAGCGACATGAAGTTGTTGACGCTGACGTGCAGCACCATGACCAGGGGCAGGCTCTGGCCGGTCCGGTTGAACACCCAGGTGACGATCACGCTGAAGACGCCGGCGAAGGCGATGAACTCGCCGATCCTCATCCAGGTGACGTCCGGCCACCCGCCCCACTCGCTCAGGAACAGCGGCAGGTGCCAGATGCCCCACACTGGTCCGAGGACGAGGGTGCCGCCCAGCGGGCCGAACTTGCGCTGCAGGCGGGGCAGGGCGAAGTCACGCCAGCCGGGTTCTTCCGCCAGGCCGGTGGTGACCATCTGGAGCAGCAGCCCGGGCACGTAGGCCACCAGCATGGCGATGGGCGGCAGGTGGATGTCCTCCTCGGACACCGCGACAGCCGAGACGATGATGGCGGCGGGGACGCCGAGGGCGGTCGCGACGTACCAGACCCAGTTGACCCGCCACTTGGTCATCCGGCCGATCCACCGCCGGACTCCTTCCCTGCCGTCCGCGGCCGCGGTCACGATGAACGCGCCGAAGATGGGGCCGAGATAGGCGCCGGGCAGGACGCCGGCGAACTGCGCGGTCCCGAGCAGCGAGGGGAAGGTGAAGTCCCAGACCCCCAGGCCGGTCGCCGAGAGGATGTAGGGCGTCCAGGCGATCCAGCTCATGAGGTTGGCCAGGACGAAGAAGCTGATCAGCGGATGGCGGCGGATGAAGCCTCGAAGTCCGCCCTGACGTGGTTGCTGCCCGGCCTCGGGCCGGCTCTCGACTGCCATTTCGTTTTCCTTAGAGGATCGCTTGACCGACAGCGATCAGCACACCAGTCGCGGGCCCTCCCAGTCGTTCCCGCCTACGGCCCGACGGAGGTACAGCCAGGGGTACCAAGGAGAGAAAGCCCAGGCCGGGAGCACGTCCCCGCTCCCGGCCCGCTCGGTTCACACGGTCGCGAGGGTCCGGACCGGCGCAGGAAGGCCGCGTCGGGCGTGCGAGCCCGCAGCCTGTACGGCGGATCGGGTCAAGCGGTGGGCGGCGCGATCGAGTCCGGCCGCAAGCCGATCGCCGGCGCCCTCCTTGACCGCACCAACCGCACGGCCAGGAGCGCGAGCGGGAGCAGCGGGACGAGCAGGAAGACGGCGCCGGCCAGCCGCTGGTCATCGGCGAGCTCCGGCCCGCCGTCGGGGCCCACCAGGTAGAACCAGTCCGCCGCGACCGGAGAGCCGAGCAGCAGGGAAGCCCCGACCACGAGCTGCGCCAGCAGCACGCCGCCCAGCAGCCCGGCACGCATGATCCAGGAGATCGGCCGCGATGTCGGGTCCGCGCCCACCAGCATCCAGAAGACCAGCACCCCGGCGCCGAGCAGCAGGAACTCGGTGATCAGATGGACGGCGTGGCCGGCCAGGGACCACGACAGCCAGCCCGTGCGATACAGGAGCGGAAAGGCCATCAGGTACGCGGCCGGGAGGAAGGTGAGGAAGGTCAACCGGCGGCCCTGCAGCCAGGAGCCCAGGTCGCCGTACTGGGAGGCGGGCGTGGTGGCGCGGGAAGCGAGAGTGAGCGGGGCGCCGAGGCAGAGCAGGAGCGGGGCCAGGACGGCGAGTATGACCTGCTGCAGAGCGTGGGCCGACAACATCGCACGTGCGTAACCGCCTATCCCGCTGAGCAGGGCGAGCGCCATCAGCGCCAGACCGGCGTACCAGGCGAGCGTACGGCGCAGCGGCCAGGACTCCACCCGGCGCAGGCCGACCAGGTAGCCGACGGCCGGCAACGCCAGGAGCAGCATGATCATCGGATCCGGGCGGATCTCGGTGAACAGCGCGCCCGGCGTGAAGGGCGCCAGGTCGTAGTCCAGCAGGCGATCGTGCCCGCCGTCGCCCCCCGGAGACGGCGGCGGGGTGCGGGACAAGCCGACGGCCAGGGCCATCGCCACCATGATCACGATCATCTCGCCCACCGCGAGCCGGACGAAGACGTGGCGCACGCTCCTGTCGGCGACCTGCGCGACCGTACGCCGGCGGTGGGTCCAGCCGATCAGGGCGAGAACCGCGAGTGCGGCGGTCTTGGCGAGCAGGAACTGTCCGTATTCACTCCGCCAGAGGTCCGACAGGGCGCTCAGGCGGACCCATGCGCCGGCCAGGCCGGAGACGGCCACTCCCGCGAAACAGCACAGGGCGATCGTGCTGAACCGGGACAGCACCACCCGCAGATCCTCGGAGCGGCGGAAGTGAACGAGCACCGCGCCCAGGCCGCCGACCCAGAGCGACACCGTGATCAGATGGGCTGTCAGGGCGGAGACCGCGATGTCGTGGTCGGAGGCGGTGGCCGCGTGGCCGACGTAGGCGGGCGGCAGCAGCGCGAACACGGCGACCAGGAGGGGGACCCACCCGGGCAGGCGTGGCAGCCGCGTCGCCAGGATCACCATCACGGCCGCGCCCACCACCGGCAGCAGGGCCCGCGCCTGCGGGATGGTCAGGCCGAAGCGCAGCAGGCCGGGATCGGCGAGCAGGTCCGTGACCGGCAGCGGGAGGATGTTCGACATGGTCAGCGGGTAGGCCAGGGAAGCGGTGACGATCCACCCCAGTGCCCACCGGCGGGCCGCGCGCACGCAGGTCGCCTTCTCGGGCGAGCCGGCCGGGGCCAGGACCACGGCGGCCAGCAACGTTCCCACTGTGGCGACGGCGCACAGGTTGTAGCAGAACCGGACCAGCGGCAGACCCCAGTCGGTGAGCGATCCCGCGGTGGGCAGCCCGGCGATCTCCGGCTTCGCGCCCACGTCGCCGAACCCCACTGCGGCGATCAGGACCACGACGCCCGCGGCCACCACCAAACCCGCGTTGACCTGCGCTGATGCCTTCACGAACATCTGATACGCCTCACTGCTGTGCGGCAACCCATGTCTGGGGATACGGGGAAGGGGCGCACGACGGTTCGAGCAGGCGGCAAAAACTTCTATGAGATGTAGAAATCCTTCTCCGGACCGCCGGGCCGCGTCAGCCGCGCCCGCGGTCCTGGCGGCCGTTCGGCGTCATGAATCGGACCGCGTCCGGCTCTCCGCCTCCTGCCGCTCGGCCTCCTTGGCCCGGCTTTCGGAGCGCACCAGGGCGACGACGCCGGCGATGAATGCTCCGCCCACCACAAGGGGAGGGACGAGGGCGGACACGATCTCGAACACGGCATCCCCTAACTTCTACTTTGCATAGAAGTTTACTGGTCCCGAGCTCGCCTGTTCAGCCGGGCCAGGTAGTCGTTGTAGGCGGCCAGCTCGCCGTCGCCGCGACGGTCCAGCCGTCTGGATCGGCGATGGTCGCTGCGCGCCCACTGGGCGGCGATCGTGATGACGACGATCATCGTGGGGATCTCGCCGAACGCCCACGCCATGCCCCCGGCGACGCTCTGGTCCTCCAGCACGTCGGCTCCCCAGGGGCGGGCGAGCTGGTCGTACCAGGAGGGGGCGATCGACTTGCCCATCATCATCATCGAGATGCCGAAGAACGCGTGGAAGGGCATGGTCATCATGAGGGTGCCCAGCTTGGCGACGTACGGCAGCCGGCGTGGTGCCGGGTCCACTCCGATGACCACCCAGAAGAACAGCGCGCCGGACAGCAGGAAGTGGGTGTTCATGAGGATGTGGCCGACCGGCTGGCGCATGGCGTTCTCGAAGAGCGAGGTGTAGTACAGCGCGTACGAGCCGCTGATGAAGACGACCATCGCGAGGGCCGGGTGCGAGACGATCTCGGCGAGGCGGCTGTGCAGCACCGCCACGAGCCACTCGCGCGGGCCGCGGTCGCCCCGTCGGGCGGCCGGTTTCAGCGCCCGCAGGGCGAGGGTCACGGGCGCGCCCAGGACCAGGAAGATCGGGGTCAGCATGGCCAGGCCCATGTGCTGGATCATGTGCACGCTGAACAGCACGGGCGCGTACGTGGCGATCCCGCTCTGGGTGAAGGCCACGATGAGGACGATCCCGGCCGCCCACGCGAGGCTCCGGCCCACCGGCCAGGAATCACCCCGGCGGCGCAGCCGGACGACTCCGGCCACGTACCCCGTGGCGGCGACCAGCGCCAGCAGGGCGAAGAAGAGGTCCAGCCGCCACAGCGACGCCAGACGCCCTGCGGTGAGCTCGGGTGGCATCGCATAGCCCAGCAGGTCGCGTACGGGGTCGACCGGCAGCGCCGCCGGCGGCGGAGCGGTCCGTGACAGCGCCACCGCCAGCCCGATCGCGGCGGCCATGACCAGCACCTCGCCGATCGCCAGCCGGGTGAAGGCGCGCGGCGTGCCTGCCTTCAGCGCCACCAGCGTGTGGCGGCGGTGCAGCCCGCCGAACCCTCCGAGGATGACCAGGGTGGCCGCCTTGGCCAGGATGAGCCACCCGTAGGAGGAGGTCACCACCTGCCCCACCTCGGTCAGGCGGGCCGCCGCACCGGCCACGCCGCTGACCGCCACGCCCACCAGGCCCCACAGCGCCAGCCGGGAGAACCGCTGCGCGGCGACCGCCAGGTCGGCCCGGCCGCGCAGGGCGTGCACGGTGACGGCGGCCAGGCCGCCGACCCACAACGCCAGAGCCACCAGGTGCAGCCCCAGCCCGGTGATCGCCATCGAATGATTCGGCGAGCTGGCCGAATGACCGGTCAGCAGCGGCGGCAGGAGCGCCAGCAGCGCGACAGCCAGCTGGCCGGCGGCCCCGTGCGCGGTTTCCACACCCCTGGCGAACCCCGCGACGCAGGCCGCCAGGATCAGCACCAGCAGGAGCACCGTGCCCTGCGGGACGGCGGTGACGAAGCTGAGCAGCTCGGTGGGCGTCAGTCGCACGGCCGGCGCCGCCAGGAGGTCCGACAGTGTGAACACCATGGTCAGCGCGGTCGTCCCGACCCAGGACAGCGCGGCCCACGACGCCATGCGCGCGTATCCCCGAGCCTCGGGGGACAGCAGGCCCTTGGCGGAGGGGAGCAGGACGGCCGCCATGAGCAGCATGCCCACGGTCGTCACGGCGGACAGGTCGGCGCCGAGCTTGGCGACCGGCAACCCCCACCGCGTGACGAGCCCGGCGTCGGGAAGCCCGGCGATCGCGACGACCGAAGCCGCACCTCCCGCCGCCAGGCCGATGGCCAGGGTCGCCGCGGCGGTGCCCGCCGCGGCGATGAACATGCGGGCTGCACGCGCGGTCATGCCCTGCTCGCCCATCCGACCATCTCCGACCCACTTACTTCTACGCCAAGTAGAACTTCTATCGCAGGTCGAATACAGACGCCATAAGAGCCGCTAGTGCATCGAGATGTGCACATGGTCCTGGTGGTTGGCGGTGATGCCGCCGCGGTCGGACATGGTTCTCCAACTGGAGCCCTGCCAGATGCGCTGCCTGTAGATCACGTATTTGATGCCCAGGCGGGAGGCGTTCTTGATGGCCCATGCGGCCAGCGCGGCGCCCTCGGCCGCCTGGGCGGGGGACGGCCACGTGCCACCCCTTGTGATCATGAAGTCGCAGGCGCGGCCCTGTGGATGCTCGCCGCCGTCCTGGAGCGAGCGGTAGCACCCGATGCTGGGCAACGTGAACCGGCGTTTCACCTGATCCCGCACCATCCGGGTGCGAGGGGTGATGTTGTCGGCCCCTGCCGGTAGCTCCGGCGCCCAGCTCCCGTCGGACCTGCGCACTCCTGGAGCGACCATCAGGCGGTCGATCCGGTCGGTGATCCGGGCGATGAGCCTGTCGGCCTTCTGGCGGTCGGCGCGCAGCCGGGCGCCTCGATCGCGCAGCTCCCGCGTCTTGGCGGCGGCCGCCTCCTGGGCGCGTTGACGGACGTCGCGCGCGGCGGCGTACCGGCTGATGATCGCCTGCTGGTTCTGTGTCTGCAACTGCAGGATCGCGGCCGCGTGCAGGGCGGAGTGCGGCTCCTGGGCGCCCATGGGGACGCTCTGGCTCACCGGTGGGCTCTGGTAGCTGAGCGCCACCAGCTTGACCAGTTGTCCGCGGGCGGCCTCGTAGTCGCCCTGGGCGGTCTTCAGCCGGGCCGAGGTCGCCTTCTCCGTCTGTTGGGCGGCGGCCAGGGCGACCCGGTTGGCGTTGTAGTCGGCGGCCGCGGCGTCGAAGTCCTTCTGGAGACGGCTCAGCTCCTTGCGGAGCTGCTCCGCCGTGGGCTTGGGCTCGGCGGCGGCCGGGAGCGCCGGCAGTACGGACGCCATGAGCGAGATCGCCACGAGGCTGCAGGTGCGTAGTCGTCCAGCCGCCACCCGCATGTCCCCTCTCCCAATCCTTCTACCGTACGTAGAAGTAAAGGGGAGTCTATGGGGAGAATCAGCCGGAAAGGGGCCGTCTTGTGGTTATCGATATGAGGTCAGACGGTGATGCACACCACGGGAGCGATCAGCACGGCCATCGGCCCGCTGAGCAGCAGGCCGGCCATCGAGTAGGCCGCCGCGGGGACCCAGCGGGCCTGGCGGCGTTCGCCGAGCAGCCGCTGCAGCCGTTCGACGACGCCCGCGTCCGCGAGCGCGAGCGAGCCCCGGCCGAGGGCAGGGCCGGGGCCGGGTCCGCAGGTCGCCATGCGGACAAGCGCGCGGGCCAGCGGCAACTCGCCGTGCGCCCGGCTGGCGTGATCGTCGGCGATCATCTCCAGCAGTACGGCCACCGTCTGCCGCGCGGTCCTGGCGGAGGCGAGCCACGGGAACGCGTGCTCCAGCGCGACGAAGGGGAGCAGCGCCAGGTCGTGGTGGCCCCGGGCGTGCGCGCGCTCGTGCTCGAGAACCGTCTGCAGTTCCTGGGCGGTCAGCGAGTCCAGGGTGCCCTGGCTGAGCACGATGCGCCGATGCCTGCCGGGCACGCAGTAGGCGACGTGTTCGGCCACCGGCAGCACGTAGACGTCGTGGGCCGGGGAATGGTCGGCCACCACGTCGACCAGCAGGCGCTGGCGGCGGCGCTCCCGGATCGTCTTGGTGGTGATGCGTACGGTGTGGATGAGCAGCCAGCTCATCAGGCCCGCCGACCACGTGAGAGCCAGCAGGTGTCCCGGCCCGAGCCCGTCCAGGCCGTGCCCGCTGACGATCTGAAGCGCCAGCGTGTGCATCCCGTGCGGGAACATCGCGGCCAGCGGTGCGACCGCGGCCACCAGCCCGAGACCGACCGCGCCCAGCCCAGCGGCCACGCCGATCGCCTGCCACAGCGCCAGCGCCGCGCGCGGGCAGCGGTGCGTCCATGCCGCGTCGGACAGCCTGCGCGCGGCCCGGTCGCCCAGCGCCACCGGCAGCAGGGAGATTCCGGCCGCGATCAGCCAGGCGATCACGGTGTCGATCCGTCCCGGTCGCCCAGCGCCTCACGCAAGGCGGCGGCCACCTCCGGCGTCACCGTTCCCACGAAGCGCTGCACGGCCGCCGCGACGTCGCCCGCCTCGTCCAGGGCGGCGCGCATGGCCTCGGCGACGAAGGCGTCCTTGTCCGCGGTCGCCTTGTAGAGGTGCGCTCGCCCGATGCGCTCACGGGAGACCATGCCCTTGTTCGAGAGCCGCATCAAGACGGTCAGCACCGTCGTGGTGGCGGGCCGGGACGGCAGGCCTGCCGCGAGGACGTGGGCGAACATGCCCTCCGGATGCTCCCACAGGGCTTCCATGACCGATCGCTCCAGATTGCCGAGCTGCACCATGGCCCTCCTGCCGTTTTCCGCTCAAGGCCGAAGGCTACCGCCGCCATGCCGGTCATGTGGGCGCCTGCGTGACGCCACAGGGCAGTTGCCCCGTGGCGGAAAGCCGGCCATGCCGGCTCAGCCGCCTGACGGCTGCCGCGGAGGCCAGCCCCGCGACGGTCAGCAGCACCCATGGCAGGGCGGCCGGCCCGGAGGAGCGGGCCACGTCGACCAGGGCTCCGGACAGCAGGTTCCCGGCCAGGATGCCGATGCCGGACAGCAGGTTGTACAGGCCGTAATAGGTGCCGATCAACCGGTCTCCTGCCATGTCGGCGATGGTGGCCATCTCGAACGGAAAGGCGATCAGCGTGCCCACGGTCAGGAGCAGCGTGCATGCGAACACCGGCAGGACGGCCCACACCGGCGGGAGCGGCAGATCGGCCGCCGCGGCCGGCGGCAGGAACGCGATTCCCATGAGCGCCAGGCCCCGGCTGATCGCCTGGCCGCGGCTCCACCGGTTCGAGCACCAGTCGGTCAGGCGTACCTGTCCGGCGATACCGAGCAGAGCCGAGACGGCGTAGAGGGCCATCACCCCCGCCTGGCCCCCACCGAGGCGTTGGACCTCGAGTGGCAGGGCCAGATACATCTGGTACGACAGCGCGTACGAGGCGATCATCGCCGCGGCGAAGGAGACGAAGGCCCGGTCCCCGAACGCCTGCCGCCAGTCACGCAGCACGGGCTGATGCTTCCGTACGGGACCGCGCCTGGCCGGCAGGCACAGGCCCTGAAGGACGGTCAGCACCGCGAAGATCGCCGAAGCCGACAGGCAGACGACGCTGAAGCCGGAGTTCAGCAGCGCGAGGCCGATGAGCGGGCCGAGCAGGATGCCGCCCTGGTAGAACACGTTGAACACGGCGAAGGCCGCGACCTTGCGCTCCCCGGCCTCCTGGGCCAGGTAAGCGCGGGCGGCCGGGTTGAACAGCGCGCCTGCCAAACCCGTCACGACGGCCGCCACGATCAGCAGCGGCAGCGCGGTGGTCAGCCCGAACAGCGCGAACCCGACCGTGCGCAGAGCGCATCCGAGCATGATCATTGGTTTGTGGCCGAGCCGGTCCGCCAGGGTGCCGCCGATCAGGAACATGCCCTGCTGGCTCATGTTGCGCAGGCCCAGGATCAGCCCGATCGTCCAGACCGCCAGGCCGGCGTCGGCCGACAGGTGCTGGGCGAGGTAGGGCATGAGCATGTAGAAGCCGAGGTTGATGCCGGCCTGGTTGATCTGGAGGAGCTGGATCGGCCGATCGAACGAGCGGAACTCCCGAAGCGTGCCCCTCATCGCCGGCCTGCCAGCGGATCCGTCACGTCGGCGCAGCGCGTCCAGCGGTGCACCTCCCGCTCGGCGGGGGCGTACAGCCGGTCCGGTTCCTCGGCCGGGACCGTGCCGAGCAGGCCGTGGGCGTGGCAGTAGTCGTCGTCGAAGATGGTGTTCCAGTACCGCCACGGTCCGTCGGGGAAGATCGCGACGATGGTTCGGCCGGGGGCGGTGCGGGCCAGCCAGCGGGCCACCAGGGTGACGGCGCCGGTGCTCCATCCGCCCGAGACGTAGTGCTGGGCGGCCAGGGCGCGGCAGGCCCAGACCGCTTCGGCGGGGCTGACCCAGTGCACCTCGCTGAAGGCGTCGTAGGCGACGTTGCGCGGGTGGATGCTGGAGCCGAGCCCGCGCATCAGCCGGTTACGGGCGGGCTGCCCGAAGATGGTCGAGCCCACGGTGTCGACGCCCACCAGCTTCAGATCGGGGAAGTGGTGGTGGAGCACGCTGTGGATCCCCGCGCTGTGGCCGCCGGTGCCGACCGAGCACACCAGCGTGTCGATGTGGGGAAGCCGGCCCAGCAGCTCGTGCGCCAGCCCGGCGTAGGCGTCGACGTTGTCGGGGTTGTTGTACTGGTCGGGGCAGTAGGAGCCGGGGAGGTCGGCCAGCAGGCGCTGCACCCGCTCACGGCGGGCCTGCTGCCAGCCGCCGACGGGGTGCGGCTCGGTGACGATCTCCAGGCGGACGCCGTAGGAGGAGAGCAGCCGGCACATGAGCGGCTCCATCCCGGGATCCCCCACCAGCACGACCGGGTGGCCGTAGACGATGCCGGCCAGGGCCAGGCCGAGCCCCAGGGTGCCGCTGGTCGACTCGACGACCGTCGCGCCGGGCAGCAGCTCTCCTCGTGCCCGGGCCTGGCGGACCATGTGCAGGGCTGGGCGGTCCTTGATCCCGCCCGGGTTGAATCCTTCGAGCTTGGCCCAGAATCCTCCTCCCCCCGGTACGAACGGCTCGGAAATGAATGTCAGCGGGGTGTTGCCGACGGCGAGGGAGAGCGAAGAACGGCCCGTGAGCGAAAGCTCTTCTGGGCGCGCGAAAGTAACGTGTGATGACATTGGTGAATCCCCGAGGTGAAAGACGCAGTTCGCGGGCACGACTGACCGTCCGCAAATTTGCTTGGATAATTGCGGCTTATGGAATCGCGGGTCCTATATGCGCATCACGCAGAGATTTTCCAGGCAGGGCGCGGGCAAGCGGGCCGCGCCCGCCTGGGCGGACGGGGCCTCGCCGGCGGACATCGGAGAGGGGACGGACGTGGCGGCCGGCATCATCATGGTCGGCGTGCCCGCCGGGGTGATCGCCGAGCAGCCCTGTTCGGTGCCGTGCTGGTGGTGGGGCGGCAGCTTGCGATGCAGGCAGTCGACGCCGTGCGCGGCGCTCTCCACCAGGTGAGCCCTGTAGGCGACGTGCTCCGACATCTCCACGGCCGCACATGCGCCTCCGTGGGCGAACACCACACCGAGGAAGGCGATGAACGCGAGCGCCGCATGCGCCAGCGATCGGCCGGCGCCGGATGCGGCCGGCCGCCGGGAACGGACGGTTCGTGTCGTGAGCATCACGAGTGATAATGCCCGCACGCTTGCGGAACGCGCCCGGGGAAGTCAAAGATTCCGGTAAAGCCGCCGTCGTCACTCGCCCTGTCGGCTGTTCTCATCCGTGCGGACGTCGTTCAGTTCGGAGAGGCTTACCAATACGGGGAAATGACTGCCGAATCGCTCACTGTTTCCAGGTGGTGTTCATATGGTCCTGTCGAGGCGCCGGATCGTCACCGGCCTCGGTGCGTCGTTGGTCGCCGGCCCCGCGGTCGCCGGCGTGGTGCCGGTGGTGCCTGGTGGCGCGGCCGTGGGGGAGTTGGCCGGAGACGAAGGATTCTGGGCTGCCGTCGCCGGGCAGTTCCGCGTGAGCTCGGACTTCGTCAACCTGGAGAACGGCTACTACGGGGTCATGCCCGAGCCCGTCCGCCGGGCCTACCACCGCAATGTCGACCAGCTCAACGAACAGAACTCCCATCTGCTGCGCATCACGTACAAGGCCGCCGCCGACAAGGTCCGCGACCGCATCGCCGGCCTCCTCGGGGTGACCAGGGACGAGATCGCGCTTACCCGCGGCGGCACCGAGGCCCTGCAGAACCTCGTCTCCGGCTACGGCCGCCTGCGCCCCGGCGACGGCGTCATGTACGCCGACCTCGACTATCACAGCGGCCAGTACGCCATGAACTGGCTCCGCTCCCGGCGCGGCGTCCAGGTCGTACGCATCGTCATCCCCGAGCCCGCCACGCGCCAGGCGGTGCTGGACACCTACGAGCGCGCCCTGCGCGAGCATCCTGAGGTCAGGTTGCTCCTGCTCAGCCACATGAACAACCGCACCGGCCTGGTCACGCCCGCCCGCGAGATCGTGGCCATGGCCCGCCAGTGGGGTGTCGACGTGATCGTGGACGCCGCGCACTCATGGGGCCAGCTCGACTTCACCCTCCCCGACCTCGACGCGGACTTCGCCGTCTTCTCGCTGCACAAGTGGATGGGCGTGCCGCTGGGCGCCGGATTCCTCTACATCCGCAAGCGTCGCCTGGCCGACATCGACCTCCTCTACGCCGACGAGACCTACCCCGCCACCGACATCCGCTCCCGCGTCCACTCGGGCACCATGAACGTCGCCCCGTTCCTCACCGTTGACGCCGCTCTGGACTTCCACGAATCCCTCACCGCCGGTGCCAAGCAGGCCCGCCTGTGCTACCTGCGCGATCGATGGGTGCACGCGCTTCGCGACGTCGCGAACCTGGAGGTCCTCACTCCGGACGAGACCGGCATGTACGGCGCCATCACCGCGTTCCGCGTGACCGGGCGCACCACGGAAGCCGACAACACCGCCATCGCCGACCGCCTGATGAAAGAACACCGGATCTTCACCGTCGCCAGGACCGGCATGTCCGGCGGCGGCGCCGTTCGCGTCACGCCTGCCCTGTACACCTCCGCGGATGACATGGATCGGCTCGCGGCGGCGCTACGCGCGATAGCCGGACAAAACCGATGAAACTGAACGCCCTATATCTTGCTCGTGTGAACGGTTCTTCAGGTGATGGTGTGCTGGCGATAGACGGCTGCACGGTCAAGGTGGTCGACGGCGAACGGGTGACCGCCGTGCGCGAGCGGATGCCGGCCTCCGAGGACCTGACCGACACCGCGGACATCTTCGGGCTGCTGTCGGATCCGAACCGGCTCCGCCTGCTGGTGGCGCTGCTGGACGGCGAGTTGTGCGTGTGCGATCTGGCCGCGGTGACCGGTCAGAGCGAGTCGGCGGTCTCCCATGCCCTGCGGTTGCTGCGGGCGCACCGCATCGTCGCCGCGCGTCGCGCCGGGCGGATGGCCTACTACCGTCTGGAGGACCCGCACGTGCGGATGCTCCTCGACCTGGCGCTCGCCCACACCGAGCACACCGACGCCATCCATCCCGAACGCGACGGGAACACCTGACAGGCACGTAGTCCCGCGCCGGGTCATGGGCGGACGGTGCCGGCCGGGCGTGGCCTGGTGTCGCGCCCGGTCAGCCGGCTTCTCCGTCAGCGCTCGATGAACACCGGGTTGGAGTAGAACCACAGGTCCGCCCACGGGTCGGAGCCCTTCGGGTCGGGCTGGGGCTCGAGCTCGCCGGTGTTGGTGCCGCGGACGCGGACGTACATGGGGCCGTCGATGTCGCGCAGGGTGTGGCGGACGACGATCTCGTCACCCTGGCGCCGCCACTGGTTCGGGCCGTACCGGGCCTCGACCTTGGTGGTCGGGTTGGTATCGGAGGAGCGGTCCTCGGCCGGGCCGGTGACGCGGCCGGTGATGATGTCGACGCGGTTCACCTGGGGGCGCTCGCCCTTGGCGTTGGCCGTACGCGGCATGCGGAAGCGGACCTCGACCTCGGCGTCACGGTCGCGGCCGCGCAGCTGGAGGGTCTCGCCGACGCTCGCGGTGTTGCCGTTGGCCTGGCCCTGGGCGTGTCCGGTGCGGGACACCGTCAGGTCGAGCTGGTCGATCAGGTCGCCGATGACGACGAAGATCCGGCCGCTGCGCAGCCCGTCGAGGATGTCGGCGTAGTCCCAGCCCGCGTGCACGTACGTCTTGGAGTACTCGCCCGGCCAGAAGTCGCTGCCGCCGTCGCTGTAGTGGACGTGGGAGTCGGACGTGGAGGTGATCCACCAGCGACGTCCCTCGCCGAGCAGCGAGTCCCACAGGCCGCCCAGCCGGGCGGTCATCTGGTCGAAACCGCCAATCGTGGGGTGGTTGCCGTAGCCGCCGCGCACGCCGGTCGGCTTGATGCTGCCGTCCTTGTTGAGCGCGCCGGCCTGGTGGCCGGGAGCGCCCTCGAAGCCGTGGGCGATGTCCGGCGCGGTGTCGTTCCAGTTGCGGAACTCCGCCGGGGTGTCCTGGCCGTAGACGCCCAGCCCGGTGGCGGAGCGGGCAGGGTGGTTGGCGAACAGCAGCGGCTTGTGCGGCAACTGCTGCATCACCCGCAGGGCCTCGAGCATCTTCTGCTCGGTGTTGAAGCTCGGGTCGGCGGGGAACGGGTCGCGCGCGGAGAACTTGCTCTCCAGCTGGAACAGGATGTCCCGCTCGGTGGTCACCTTCGGGATGATCAGGCTGGAGTGGTCGGCGGCGGGGGTGTCCAGTTCCATGCCGTAGAACTGCAGCACCTTCGGCACGGACCGGCGCGCTTCCAGGAGGCTCGGGTAGCGCTGCTCGGCGTCCAACTTGGAGTGCAGCGGGCCGCCGTGGTCGGTGGAGACGATCCAGGCGAGCCCGAACTGCTGCGCGTGCGTGGCGTTGACCGAAAGAGGGTAGATCGCGTCCCCGCCGATGATCGGCTTGGGCGGGGTGGTGGAGTTGTCGTAGCCGACGCTGAACTCGCTGTGCACATGGTGGTCGCCCGGCAGCCAGCGGCGGCGACCACTGCCGGGTCGCCGGTCATCGGCCCAGGCCGGACCGGTCAGGCCGCCGACGGCGACCGCGCCGACCAGACCACCGGTCACGGCCAGCAACCGCCGTCGCGTCACAGATTCGGGATTCTCAGAAGCGGACATCGGGGCTAGTTCCTCTCCAAAGGGCGCCATACATCCGCATGAGTTCATCGATCTGACGTGACGGCCTGCTGAAGGGTCACCGACCCTTCAGAGAACAGTGGCGAACCGACGATGACCATGGTCGCTCCGCGCAATTTCTACGCGATGTCGAACTCAAGCCGTCGGACGCGCGTATCTCGTTCTGACGACGGCCGCGACCCCTTTGTGGAGGCAGCCCGAGAGTCCTCAAGTCCGGGCCACATCCACAGACGGAGAGAGGGATTATGAGACATCAACATGGCTCCCGCGTCCGACGAAGGACGGCGGGCATGCTCACAGCCCTGGCTGTCATGAGCAGCGGCCTCACGGCCGGCGCCGCGAACGCGGCGACAAGCGGGGCATCCGGTACGGCCTTCGCGCCGGCCATCTCCTGCCCCTCTGTGGCGGACAGACTGGGCCAGGTGCCCGATCGCGCTCAGGCGGAAGTTCAGCGGAATCTGCAGCAGTTGGAGAGCCAGATCGCTGAGGCCAATCGGCGGCTGGCGAGTTCGGCGGGGCAGGGCGGGGCCAACTTCGTCCAGAATGCGATTCTCGGACCGTTGAGAGACAAGCGGACGGCGGTCCTGCAACGGATCCAGATCGCCTTCCAGCGCGCCGGCGCCCAGGCTCCGACCGGCCTCCAGAACCTGGCCACCTGCACTGTGCAGGACGACGGGACCGGAAACAACAACGGCGACCAGGGCAATGGCAACCAGAACAATGGCGACCAGGGCAATGGCGACCAGAACAACGGCGACCAGGGCAACGGCGACCAGGGCAACGGCGACCAGGGCAACGGTGACCAGGGCGACGGTGACCAGAACAACGGCGACCAGGGCGACGGCAACCAGAACAACGGTGGAGCCGCTGGTCAAATCGTCTGTCCTGAGGTGGCGGACAGGCTGGGCCAGGTGCCCGATCGCGCTCAGGCGGAAGTTCAGCGGAATCTGCAGCAGTTGGAGAGCCAGATCGCTGAGGCCAATCGGCGGCTGGCGAGTTCGGCGGGGCAGGGTGGGGCCAACTTCGTCCAGAATGCGATCCTCGGACCGTTGAGGGACAAGCGGACGGCGACCCTGCAACGGATCCAGATCGCCTTCCAGCGCGCCGGCGCCCAAGCTCCGACCAGCCTCGGAACCCTGGCGGCATGTGACCTGCGGAACGGCAACCCGGGGAACGGGAACAACGGCAACAACGGCAACGGAAACAATGGAAACGGCGGCAACAACGGGAACAACGGCGATGGCGACAACAACGGAAACAATGGAGACGGCGGAGGTCAGGCCAGGGGACCCGTCCCGGAGGACTTCGTCGACATCCGTTCCGTGCAACCGAATGTGAGAACACCCCGCACGCAGCAGAACGGCTCCAGAGGAACGTTCAGCGTGGACTGCGGGCGCAACGAGAGGCGGATCTTCAACTCCGACAACGTCATCGTGGCACCCGGCGTGTCCAACGGCGCGCAGCACACGCACGACTACGTGGGAAACGTCTCCACCAACAACCAGTCCACCAACGAGAGCCTGCTGGCGGCCAGTACCACCTGCCGCAACGGCGACAAGTCCACGCACTACTGGCCCGTACTGAGGGCTCTGGGGCAGGAGGAATTCGACGCCAACCGGCGAGGTGGCGGGCTTGACCTGAACGTCGGCAAGATCCTCACCCCGGTCTCGGTGCAGATCACCTTCAAGGGCAACCCGACCGGCAAGGTGGTGGCGGCTCCGCAGTTCCTCCGCATCATCACCGGCAACGCCCGGGTCGGCGGAGCCGAACCCAACGCGGGATGGACCTGCACCGGGTTCGAGAACCGCCAGTTGACGGACAAGTACCCGCTCTGCCCGAGAGGCAGCAGGCTGGTGCGGGTCTTCGATTTCCAGAGTTGCTGGGACGGTCAGAACGTCGACAGCGCCAACCACCGCACCCATGTCACTTTCCCCCAGGCCGACGGCAGTTGCCCGCAGGGCTTCCAGCCCATCCCCGCGCTGGAACACCGGCTCGTCTACAACGTGCCGCAGGGCCCCAATTTCGCCGTCGACACCTTTCCCGAGGAACTGCACAAGCCGGTCACCGACCACAGCGACTTCATCAACCTGATGAACGAGCAGCAGATGGGACGGGTGGTCGACTGCATCAACAGCGGCAGGCGCTGCCGCTGACCCTGCACTAAGACCGTGGCGGAAACGAGGTTCGGCGTGGCCAGGCGACTGGCCACGCCGTCCTCGTCGCCAGGAGCAAGGCCAAATCAGGTGCGAGAAAGGGCAACATCATGGCTGGCTTCTCCCGACCGCGATGCGCTCAAGGCGCGGCGCGTCTGACCGGTGTCACCAGGAGGCGAGATCGCGGCGGCATCGTCCTGCCGCTGGCCGTCGCCGCGGCGCTCGCACTCACCGGATGCGGTGTGCAGGCCGAGGCGGACAGCGGGCCGAAATCGGCTGCCGGCGCCGCGGCCGGGGGAAGCGCACCCCGCACGTACACCGTCGAGCAATTGGCGGCCACCATCGGCTGCACGGCCGAGATCACCCTCAAGGCACTGGACTACAGAAAAGGGGAATGCACCAGAGACGGGATTCCCTATGTGTTCCTCGATTTCGTCACGGCCGAGGGCCAGCGTGAGTGGCTTGACTACGCCGAGATGTACGGCGGCCTCTACCTCGTCGGCGATCGATGGGCGCTGTCGGCCAAGTCCAAGTCCTTCATGCAGGAATTGAGCAGGAAACTCGGCGGCAAGGTCGAAGAACACGGCCCTGGCGCCTCCACCCCGTCCCCGAGCTGACGGGGCGCTCCCCGAGCCGTCGGGGAGCACCCGATCTCGCGCTGACGCCCTGCACGTGCTGAACACGGCCGGACCGTGGTCAGCCCAGGCCGTACCTGGCGGCCCATCCGGCGAGCTTGTCGCATTCGGCGCTGGGGCAGCGTACGAGGTCGCCGCTCCGGACGAACAGCCTGTTCTCCCTGTAGCCGAGTTCGCCCGCGTCCAGCAGCCGGTAGAAGACCTGCCGGCTGCCACCCGACCTGACCTTGTTGTAGAAGGGCGTGGAGATCGCGTCACCGGCGGGCCGGTCGTAGCGGAAGTCTCCCGTCAGAGTCCTGCCGAAGCCGGTCAGGCAGGTGGCGTAGCCGATCTTCGCCGAGATGGGCTTCATCGCGAAGCCCGCCATCAGGCCGTGGTCCTGGTAGCGATAGAGCTGCGCGCCTCCTACCTCCTTCACCCGGGCCTTGCAGCGCTTGGCGGAGGGCCCGGCGGCGGTGTCCTGACGCGTGAACGACTGGGACGGCTTGGCAGCGCCCTGGTAGCTGTACGTGAAGCTGGTGACCTTCGACGGTTTGGCGGTGTCGGCGCACTGCGGTGTGAGGTTGAGCGTCGGCCCGGAGCCCGCATTGCCGACCATGCGCTGCGTGATGCCCTCCCCCCGCCTCACCAGCACGAGGTGATACTCGCGGCCTTCGACGGTGGCGGGGTGGTACGCCCTGATGTCGGCTGACCTGCCGCCGGCCTGGACGAAGTGACCCGCCCAGTCGGCGCGGGAGGTCCCGCAGCCGTCAGTGGCGGCGGCCGAGGAGGTGGTCGCCGGCCCGGTTGCCGCGAAGGTCGCGGCGAGCGGCATGGCGGCCAGGGCGGTGGTGAGGCGACGCTGCACGACTCTCCCATCTCCGAAAGTGAGTGTCCGACTACTTAGAGTATGCGGAGAGTGTGGAGGTATACAGCTCCTGCCGGGCGTGTCACGTCCAATCTGTTGCTCGACCCCCTGCGGCTGCGGGCCGTTTCCGACGGGGCGTTCGCGGGCGACCTGCCGGGGCCGTGCACGCCGACCTCGGCAGGAAGACGCTCAGCCGAGCCAGGAGGTGATCTGGGTCATGGCGGTCGAAGACCAGCCGAGCTTGAGGTGGTTGAGTGTGAGCGTCGCGGTCGCGGCCCGGTTCGCGATGCCGTCGCCCGCAGCGCAACTCGCCACGAAGACGGCGCCGTCGGACGGCCCCGTGTGCTCGTTGTGCAGCAGCGCCATGTCCGGCATGTTGCCGCACAGCTGGTAGACCGGCACGCTCGACGGAGTGCCGGCGTCGATGAGGGGGCGTACCAGCGAGCCCCTGTCGATGGCCCACTGGATCCCGCGGCCGGCGGTGTAGAAGCCGGTGCCGCCGTAATAGGTGGTGTACCAGTCCTGCTCGGCGGTGGACAGCGGGTAGACGTCGTCCCAGCGATAGAGCATGTCGTCAGAGCCCGGGTAGGCGTCGCCCTCGTAGCTCAGCTCAGGGTGGTTGCGCCATAGGCCGTAACAGACCATCTGGGAGTGGGGCGCGGGCGCATTCAACGACCCCCCACATTCCGGAAATATGGCGAAATCGTGGGTCCAGCCGTGCCGGTACCCCCAGTCGAAGCCCTTGTTCGGCCCGCCGAGGAGGACGAGCTTCCTGACATCGCCCGAGTAGGCCGTGCCCCAAGGCTTGCGCAGCGACGAGACGTACATGCGCGCGTTGAACGCGCCCTTCGACCAGCCGATCACGTCCACCTGCGCAGCACCCGTCTTCGCCCGGATCCTGGCGACGGCGTCGTAGATCTGCTCCGCCCAGTAGTAGCCGTCCCCTGTGACGTGCGGGAAGCCGATCGCGAACACCTTGTAGCCCTGCCCGGTGAGGTGCTGCATGAGCCCCGTGGTGGGGCAACCGGCCTGGCCGCAGCCGTACGAGCCTCTGGCATTGGGGTTGGCCCAGGCCAGATCGGCGTCCTGGTTGGCGCCGTGCACCAGCAGCACGGGGGTGCTCTTGGCTCCTGTCTGCCAGCCCGGCGCGTGGTACAGCAGGAACCGTGAGGAGTGCGGCCGGGCGACGTCACCGAACAGGCGCCTGGTCTGCCCCGTCTGATCGCCACGCCCGTCGGGCGGGTAGGTCTCGGCCTGGAACCCGGTGGAGTTGTCCTTGAGGCGCTCGACCAGCGCCCAGCCGTTCTCCAGGCCCGAGGTGTAGGTGGCCTCCAGCGTCACCGACGCCGCCGCCGTCGCGGCGCCGGGCGTCGTGAACACCGCTCCGGCTGATAAAGCGAGGGCCGCTACCACTCGGCTCCACGAACGTCGTCCCATCAGACCTCCCATGAAGCTCGGATAAGCCACGTTCGCCCGATCCGGAGGCGCGGGTCAATGTGAGCCGCACCCATAGCCCTGTGTCGGGGTCGATGTCCCCGGGAGCGCCCCGTCGTCCCAGGGCGGGCTCCAGGCCGCACCGCCGCCGAATCGCGCTACTTTGGGCGATGTGATCGGCGCAGTGGTGATCGACGTGGACGACACGCTCTGCCTCACCGAGGCGGCCTATCACGAGGGGAACACGCGCTTCATGAAGCCCGACCCCCGGGCCTTCGACGAACTCCTCGCCGCCGCAGGGCTGCGGCCGGACGAATGCGTTTACGTGGGCGACTCGCCCGGTGACGCGCAGGCGGCCAACGGCGCCGGCTTACGCTTCATCGCCTGCCTGCAGAGCGGTATCAGGAAGCGCCAGGATTTCGCCGCTCATCGAGTCGACGCGTTCATCGACGCGTTCCCTGACGTGGTGGAGGCCGTCGCGAGCCTCGACGGAGCTCGATCCTGATCACGGCCCACTGATCGTCCCTTCGCAGATAATCCGCTCCGGGACGACTTGGGTAGGCTGGCGGCATGACGGCAATGGCTCCCGCGCGTACTGAAACCGACCTGTCCTTCCTGCTCGACCACACCGGCCACGTGCTGCGGACCCAGATGACGGCGGCGCTCGCCGAGATCGGGCTGACGGCGCGCATGCACTGCGTCCTGGTACACGCGCTGGAGGAGGAGCGCACCCAGATCCAGCTCGCCGAGCTGGGCGACATGGACAAGACCACGATGGTGGTCACCGTGGACGCGCTGGAGAAGGCCGGCTACGCCGAGCGCCGCCCGTCGAGCACCGACCGGCGGGCGCGGATCATCGCGGTCACGGACGCGGGCGCGGCCATCGCCAAGCGCAGCCAGGAGATCGTGGACGGCGTGCACCGGGCGGCGCTCGGCGCGCTTCCCGACGACGAGCGCGAGGTTCTGGTGCGCGCCCTGAACCGCCTGGTCAGCGGGCATCTCGCCACCCCCGCCGAAGGGCCCCAGCAGACGCGCCGGGCACGGGAGCGCGCAAATTAGATCCGAAGAGGATCGTCTACTACGGAACTATCTGCTACGGTCTCTCTTGTCGACTTGAGACGGGAGAGACCATGTCGTACGTGCGTAACTCGCGGTGGACCGCGCTGGGGGTGCTGTCCGCCACGGGACTGATGACGATCCTCGACGGCAGCATCGTGACGGTGGCGATGCCCGCCATCCAGCAGGACCTGGGCTTCTCGGGCGCCGAGCTGAGCTGGATCGTCAACGCCTATCTGATCCCCTTCGGCGGGTTGTTGCTCCTGGCCGGGAGGCTGGGTGATCTGATCGGGCGCCGGACGATGTTCCTGGCCGGAAACGCGATCTTCACCGCCGCGTCCGTGCTGGCGGGCGCGGCCACCGGGCCCGGCCTGCTGATCGCCGCCCGGTTCCTGCAGGGCGTGGGCAGCGCGCTGGCCTCGGCCGTGGTCCTGGGCATCCTGGTGACGCTGTTCACCGACGCCAGGGAGCGGGGCAAGGCCATCGCGATCTTCAGCTTCACCGGGGCGGCCGGCGCGTCGATAGGCCAGGTCCTGGGCGGAGTGCTCACCGACGGCCTGAGCTGGCCGTGGATCTTCTTCGTCAACGTGCCGATCGGCGTGATCACCATCGCGCTCGCCCTGATGGCGCTGCCCGCCGACCGCGGGATCGGCCTGGCCGCCGGCGCGGACATCGCCGGTGCCGTGCTGGTGACCGCGGGTCTGATGCTGGGCATCTACACCGTCGTCAAGGTCGAGGAGTACGGCTGGCTCGCCGCCCACACCCTCGGTCTCGGCGCGGTGTCGCTGGCCCTGCTCGCCGGCTTCGTGGTGCGTCAGGCCAGGGCCAAGGCCCCGCTCATGCCGCTGCGGATCCTGCGCTCGCGCAACGTGGTCGGCGCCAACCTCGCCCAGATGCTGGCCCTGTCGGGCATGTTCGCCTTCCAGGTCCTCGTCGCGCTCTACATGCAGCGGGTCCTGGGCTACGGGGCGCTGGACACCGGCCTGGCGATGCTCCCGGCCGCAGTGGGCATCGGCTCGATCTCCCTGTTCGCCTCGGCCCGGCTCAGCGCCCGCTTCGGCGCCCGTGCCGTCCTGATCACCGGCCTGGCACTGCTCATCGCGGCGATGCTCCTGCTCACCCGGGTGACGGTGGACGCCGGCTACGTGACCCACCTGCTCCCGGTGATGGTGCTGATCTCGGGTGGCGGGCTGGTGCTCCCGGCGCTGGCCACGCTGGGCATGTCCGGCGCCCGGGAGAGCGACGCCGGGCTGGCCTCCGGCTTCTTCAACACCACCCAGCAGGTGGGGATGGCCATCGGCGTGGCGGTGCTGTCCACGATGGCCGCCTCGCGCACCGGTGAGCTCCTGACCGCCGGAGCAGGCCAGGCCGCCGCGCTGACCGGGGGATACCGGCTGGCGTTCGGCATCTCCGCCGGGCTGCTGGTCGCGGCGTTCGCCGTGGCGCTCACCGTCCTGCGCCGGCCTGCCCCGGTCGCCGCCGACCTGCCCGTCGCCGAAGAGAAGACGGCCGCTGCCTGAGACGGGCCCCCTCCGCCCGGCGTGCTACGGCGCGCCGGGCGGTCTTCGCGCCACCGCTCGCACTCGCATTCGGCGGGCAGGTCGATCGACCAGTTGCCTGCCGTACGCGGCGGCCGGCCGAGCGATGCCCGAATGCGCATGTGACCAGCCCGGTAAGCGACCATCGATGCGGTCAGGCGGCGATCTCCGTCAGCGAACGGTCCCGGGTGCGGACGCCGAGGCGGATGATGCCGGCCGCGATCACGAGCAGTCCCACCATCACGAACGACGCCGGCCGTGCCCCGAAGGCGGTCAGCACGGGCAGCACCACGAGGGGTGCGACGGCGCCGCCCAGGTGGCCGACCCCGTCCGCGATGGCCGACGCCGTGCCCCGTGCCCGGGTGGGAAACACCTCAGCCGTGTAGGTGTAGGCGGGGGTGGCCATGAAGGCGATGCCGAACGAGCTGAACAGCGCCCCGACGGTGGCGACCGTCTCGCCCAGGTTGAGGGTGATGAGCAGCAGCGAGGCCGCGAACACCAGCGTGCCGATGATGACCATGGTGCGGCGTTCCATCCGCTCCACCAGCAGCACGGCGGCGAGCCCGGACACCAGCGGCATGGCGCGGGTGAACACGCTGACCAGAACCGCGTCGGAGGTCGAGATGCCGATGCCTTCGAGGATGAGCGGCAGGTAGCTGGCATAGCCGTACATGGCGATGTAGAAGGCGAACCAGAAGCCGAGCACGATGAGCATCCGGCTCCGGTACGGGGGCCGGAACAGGGCCCGGGCCGGCAGCCTCTCGTCGGTGGCCGCGGCGGTTCCGGCGGCGTCGGGGACGGAGACGGCGCCGCCCGGGGGCAGGCCGACGCGGGATTCCATCCGGCGGACGATGCGGTCGGCCTCGGCGGGACGGCCCATCGCGACCAGCCAGCGCGGCGACTCGACCAGCGCCTTGTCGTTGATCAGCGGCAGCACCAGGAGCACCAGACCGCCGAAGGCCAGCAGGTACCGCCACCCGCTGGAGGAAGCGGACAGCACCGGCAGCGACGCGAACCCGATCACCAGGAGCAGTACGGTGCCCACCATGTACAGGCGTGACAGGTAGCCGCCGCGCTGGTGCTTGGGCGCCAGTTCGCCGATGTAGGCCGAGCAGAGCGCGAGCACGGCGCCCATGCCGCAGCCGGTCAGGAACCGGAAGAACGTCAACGACCACACGTCCCACGAGAACGCCGTGAGGAATCCGCCGAGGCCGAGCGCGGCGATGGTCAGCGCGAGGCCCTTCTGCCGGCCGTGCCGGTCGGCGATGTGCCCGAACGCGTACGCGCCGACGCAGTAGCCGACGAGGTTCCACGTGACCGGGTACCCCAGCTCGGCCCCCGCCAGCCCGAGATCGTCCCGCATGGAGGGCAGCGTGATGGTGAGGACGGAGATGTCATAGTTGGCGAAGAAGAAGCAGAGCATGAGCGCGAACCACGCGGCGCGGCTGAGCCCGACCTTCGCCATGGCGTCGATGCGGGCATCGACGTTGCCGGCCGACACGGACACTGGCGAGGGGGGCTCCGGGGCGGGCGCGTCGGGGGGTGTCTGAGACATCGTGGCCTCCTAGGGGGTAGCGCAAGGGCACCGCTGC
The DNA here is from genome assembly GCF_044460125.1 of Nonomuraea sp. NPDC050153. Taxonomy (NCBI): domain Bacteria; kingdom Bacillati; phylum Actinomycetota; class Actinomycetes; order Streptosporangiales; family Streptosporangiaceae; genus Nonomuraea; species Nonomuraea sp. NPDC050153. Next base: position 322,134 of record NZ_JBITJQ010000010.1, on the reverse strand, counting down.
GGTGTCAGGGCACGGGCGGCGAACGCTTCACACCGGCCCTCACGCTGGCCCTCACGCTGGCAGGGTGAAGGCGGTGAAAGGCCTCACGTAGCGGTGTGCGTGGAACCGTAAGCAGGCCGCGCCGCCGGTGACCATTGCGCTTCGCGCACGTGCACGTATGCGAAAGCGCAACGTGCCCCAAGGTCAGAGGGTCAGGCGACGCCCGGCCCACTCCTGGCGTGCCACGCGGACGAGCTCCCGCACGACGTCGTCCTGCCGCGCCCGGGACCGGTGCCAGGCCACGCCGAGCAGGAAGTCCAGGTCGTCGCGGAGGGGGACGACCGCGAAGGCCGGGTCGTCGTAGACGCGGGCGCTGCCGCCGTTGCGCGGGTCGATCGTCAGCGTGACCCCGCCGTCGCGGCGGAGGTGGCTGGCCAGCATGACCGCGTCGTTGTTCGGCATCTGGTGGAACGAGGTGATGCCGGCCCTTTTGAGCCGCTCGTGGAACAGGTTGACCGCCACCGGCTGGGGCGTGGGCGGGGTGATGGTCAAGGTGCGGTGCGCGAGGTCCTCCAAGGTCAGCTCGGATGCGGTGGCCAGCGGGTCGTCGGCCCGCATCGCCGCCCAGAACAGGTAGCGGGCCACCACCAGGCTGTCGAGCCGGGGCCGGTCCAGCGGCAGGTGGACGAGGGCGGCGTCGAGCTCGCCACGCTCCAGGGCCGGCAGCAGCTCGGCGGACTGCGCCATCGTCGCTTCGACCGTGTGGGAGGGGAGCGCCTGCTCGGCCAGCGCCAGGAAACGGTCCATCACCGTCGGCGGGCACAGGTGCGTGCCGCCCACGCGCACCACCCGGCTCCTGGCAGCCCCCTTGAGCACGTCCCTCAGGCCGTCCAGCTGCTCCAGGATGTCGCGTACCCGGCCCGCCAGGATCGCGCCGTCAGAGGTGAGCTCCACCTGGTGGTAGCGGCGGACGAACAGGTCGACGCCCAGCTCCCGTTCGAGCTCCTTGACGGAGCGGCTGACCGGCGAGGGCGTCAGGTGCAGCCGCTCCGCGGCGCGGCCGAAATGGAGCTCCTCGGCGACCGCGAGGAAGCACCGAAGCTGCTGTACGTCCATGACCTGGAGTTTCGTGATGGTCGATGCCGCACGTCAACCACGTACGTTGCCGATTGGGACGCGTGGCACGTTGCCGATTCGGACGTTTTCCGGCGGGGCTCGGCATGGCAGTCTCACCTCAGGAACCTGTCCCCGCCGATCCGGACGCGTCGCCGCTCACGGGCCCCGGGACAGGTCATGTCCGGCGTACTCCGCACACACAAAGTGGGGTGATTCACCATGCCCGCAGCCGGGGACCTTCCCCTCACCGGTCTCCGCGTCATCGACCTGGCCGACGGCAAGGCCGAGATGTGCGGCCGGTTCCTGGCCGACCTCGGAGCCGACGTGATCCGCGTCGAGCCTCCGGGAGGCGCGCCGACCCGTCGGCGCGAGCCGCTCCACGACGGTGTGAGCCTCTACTTCGCCACGCACAACGCCGGCAAACGCGGCATCACCCTGGACCTGCACGACCCCGCCGGCCGCGACCGGCTTCTCGGCCTGGCCGCCGGGGCCGACTTCCTCATCGAGACCGAACGGCCCGGCACCCTCGACGGGCTCGGCCTCGGCGCGGACGCGCTGCTCGCGCGCAACCCGGCGCTCGTCGTCATCTCGATCACCGACTTCGGGCAGAGCGGCCCGTACCGGGACTGGGCCGGCACCGACTGGACGCACATGGCGCTCGGCGGTGTGCTGTCGCGTTCCGGCATCCCCGGCCGCGCGCCGGTCGTGCCGCCGGGCCCGCTGGCGTACGAGTCGGCGGCCGTCCAGGCCGCGTGGGCGGGCCTGCTGGCGTACACGAACAGGCTCGAAACCGGGCGCGGTGACCACGTCGACTGCTCGGTGTACGAGATGACCGCGCAGGTCCTGGACCCGGGCTTCGGCATCGGTGGCTCGGCCACCGGCGGCGTGCCCGCCACGAGACTGCCGCGTGGCCGCCCCGACGCCGGCAGCCTCTACCCGATCTTCCCGTGCGCGGATGGATATGTACGGATCTGCGTGCTGGCCAGGCGTCAGTGGCGGGGGATGTTCGGCTGGCTGGGGGAGCCCGAGGAGTTCGCCGACCCCAAGTACGACACCCTCGCGGGCCGCTACGGCGCCACCGAGCGGCTGCACGCGTTGATCGGCGACCTGTTCAAGGACAGGACCAGGGACGAACTCGTGGCCCAAGGCCAGGAGCGCGGCGTGCCGATCGCGTCGCTGCTCGACCCAGGGGAGGTGCTCGCCGGCCCGCATTTCCGCGCACGAGGCGGGCTGGTCGATGCCGAGATCGCGCCCGGCCTGACCGGCCGACTGCCGTCCGGGTACGTCGAGCTGAACGGCGTACGGGCCGGGTTCCGCGGCCGGGCCCCCGAAGTCGGGGAGCACAACGACGAGGTCTTCGCCGAGACGCCGCCGGCCACCCCGGACCCGGTCGAGGGCGGGCCCCGGCGGCGGCCGCTCGACGGGCTCCGCGTGCTGGACCTGGGCGTCATCGTGGTCGGCGCGGAACTTGGCCGGCTGCTCGCCGACCAGGGCGCGGAGGTCATCAAGATCGAAAGCCGGGCCTACCCCGACGGCAGCCGGCAGTCGCTGACTGGCGAGACCATCAGCGCCGGCTTCGCCTGGGGCCACCGCAACAAGCTCGGCGCTGGGATCAACCTCCGCTCGCCAGAAGGGCTGGAGCTCTTCAAACAGCTCGCCGCCTCCTCTGACGTGATCCTGTCCAACTTCAAGCCCGGCACGCTGGAGTCGCTGGGGCTCGGCTACGACGTCATCAGCGAGCTGAACCCCCGGATCGTCATGGCGGACAGCAGCGCTCTGGGCCCGACCGGGCCGTGGAGCCGCCGCATGGGCTACGGCCCTCTCGTGCGTGCCTCCACCGGACTGACCGGACTCTGGCGTGACGTCGGCGTCGAGGCGGGGTTCTGCGACGGCATCACCATTTATCCGGATCACATCGCCGCACGGGTCGGTGCCGTCGCCGTGCTGGCCGCGCTGATCCGGCGGCGGCGTACCGGGAAGGGCGGCACGGTCAGCGTCTCCCAGGCCGAGACCATCCTCACCCAGCTGTCCACGAGCCTGCTGCGCGAGTCGCTGGAGCCCGGATCGTTCACCGCCCATGGCAACAGCGGCGAGTGGGACGCGCCCCAGGGCCTCTACCCGTGCGCGGGGGACGACGAGTGGTGCGTGGTGAGCGTCGAGGACGACGAGCAGTGGCGGAGCCTGTGCGGCGTCATCGGCCGCGCCGACCTGCTCGCCGACGCGCGGCTCGCCACCTCCGCGGGCCGCCGCACGCACCGCGAGCTCGTCGACGCCGCCGTGACCGCGTGGACGGAGACCGCCCCGCCCCGCGAGGTCATGGAACGGCTGCAGGCGGCGGGTGTGCCGGCCGGTGCGATGCTGCGCGTGATCGAATACCTCGACGATCCCCAGCTCACCGCCCGCGGTTTCCTGCGCGAGATGCGCCACCCGCACATCGGGCACCCCCTGCGGACCGAGAACGGCCCGGCGACCTTCGGCGGGGTGGCCGACCCGGAGCTGCGCCCGGCGCCCCTGGCGGGAGAGCACACCCGGGTGGTGGCGACGAAACTGCTCGGCCTGGCCGAGCCGGAGATCCAGGCGCTCATCGAGGCGGGCGTGCTGGAAGAACCAGCTGAAGGGAGTTGACCATGGGTGAGCCCGCCGCGCTCGTCGAGCGCCGCGACCACGTCATGTTGATCACGTTGAACCGGCCCGAGGCGCGCAACGCGGTGAACGGGGCGATGACCCGCGCCGTCGGCGAGGCCCTGGACGAGGCCGACGCGGACGCCGGGATCCGGGCCGTGGTGCTGACCGGGGCCGGGGACAAGGCGTTCTGCGCCGGTGCCGACCTCAAGGAGGTGGCCCGCGGGGAGCTCTCCACCGAAGGGGTCAAACCGCATTGGGGCTTCGCCGGGTGCGTGACGCATCCGATCGCCAAGCCGGTCATCGCCGCCGTCAACGGGTTCGCGCTCGGGGGCGGCACCGAGATCGCCCTGTGGGCCGACCTGGTGGTCGCCGCGGAGAGCGCGCGGTTCGGCCTGCCCGAGGTCAAGCGCGGCATCATCGCCGGCGCGGGCGGCGCGTTCCGGCTGGCCGCGCAGCTCCCGACCAAGGTGGCCATGGAGATCCTCCTGACCGGCGAGCCCGTGACCGCCGCCGACGCCCTGCGGCTCGGCCTGGTCAACCGGGTCGCCCCGCAGGACCAGGTGGTGCCCGCCGCGCTCGCCCTGGCCGAGGCGGTCAGCGCCAACGCGCCGCTCGCCGTACAGGCCAGCAAGCGGATCGCGCGCGGCATCGCGGACGGCACGGTCGCCTCGGAGCAGGCCGCCTGGGAGCGGACCGCCGCGGAGGCGGCCACGTTGATGCGGTCGGCCGACGCGAAGGAGGGGCCGCGCGCCTTCGCCGAGAAGCGCGCCCCCGTCTGGGAGGGCCGATGAAGCGCGCCCCCGTCATCGCCGGGCTCGGCATGACCGAGCTGGGCAAGGTGTACGGCAGGACCGCCCCCGAGTTCGCCGCCGAGGCCGTCCGGCTCGCCGCCGCCGACGCCGGGATCGACCTGCACGAGGTGGACGGCCTGCTGACCAACACCGGCATCACCGGCGACGTCGGCCTGGGCCTCCAGCGCGATCTCGGGCTGCGCCACCTGCGCCTGCTGTCGGAGGTGCAGGCGTACGGCTCGTCGGCCGGAGCCATGGTGCAGTACGCCGCCATGGCCGTGATGTCGGGCATGGCGGACATCGTGGCCTGCGTCTTCGCCGACGCCCCGCTGCGGGACAAGTCGTCAGGCGGCGCCGCCGCCTACGCCGCCGCGGGCCGGCGGCCGACCGGCTGGCAGGGCCTGACCGCCGCCTCGGGCATCTACAGCGCCAACACCATGTACGCGCTGGCCGCCCGCAGGCACATGCAGAATTACGGCACCACGAGCGAACAGCTCGGCCACATCGCCGTCGCCCAGCGCGCCTGGGCGGCCGGGAACCCCCTGGCCCAGATGCGCGACCCGATCACCATCGAGGACCACCAGAACTCCAGGTGGATCGCCGAGCCGTTCCACCTCCTCGACTGCTGCCTGGTCAGCAACGGCGGCGTCGCCGTCCTCGTCACCTCCGCGGGCCGGGCCGCAGACCTCGCCCGGCCCGCCGTCCACATCCGCGGCTGGGGCCAGGCGCACCCGGGGTACGTCATGGGCAGGGACAGCGAGTTCGGCCTGGTCAGCGGCGCGGCCCTGTCGGGTTCCACGGCGCTGAAGATGGCCGGGATCACGATCGCCGACATCGACGTCGCCGAGTTGTACGACTGCTACACCTACACCGCGCTCATCTCGCTGGAGGACTACGGCTTCTGCGCCAAGGGCGAGGGCGGGCCCTTCGTCGCCGGCGGCGCGCTCGGGCCGGAGGGGAGCCTGGCCGTGAACACCGGCGGCGGCCAGCTCTCCTCCTACTACATGTGGGGCATGACCCCGCTGTCCGAGGCCGTCATCCAGGCCCGCGGCCAGGGCGGCGACCGCCAGGCGCCACGCAACGACATGATCCTGGTCAGCGGCAACGGCGGCGTCCTCGACCACCACTCCACCCTGATCCTCAGCCCGCACGCCCGATAGGAGCACGCCGATGCCCGTGGGAATCGTCCACCGCGACGCGGCCACCGCCGAGTTCTTCGACGGCACCGCACGCGGCGAACTGCTGATCCGGCGCTGCGCCGCCTGCGGCGCCCACTCCGCGCCGCAGGCGCGCACGTGCCCGCGATGCGCCTCGCCCGAGCTGTCCTGGACGGCCGCGGCCGGAACGGGCCTGGTGGTGAGCTGGTCCGTGGTGCACGCCAAGGGCGCGCCGCCGTTCGTGGTCGGCATCGTCGAGCTGGACGAGGAGCCGTGGATCCAGGCCCAGATCGTCGAGATCGCGCCCGAGCACGTGTACGGCGGCCTGCGCGTACGCGTCGCCTTCGAACACCCCGAAGGGGGCGAGGCGATCCCCGTGTTCCACCCGGCCTCGTGAGCCCGCGCGGCGGGGTGGATACCCTGGCCGGGTGGACATCCAGCAGCTGCGTTACTTCGTGGTCGTGGCAGAAGAGCTCCACTTCGGCCGCGCCGCCGAGCGGCTGCACGTGACGTCATCCCCGCTGAGCCGGCGCATCCGCGAGCTGGAGAAGGAGCTCGGCCACGACCTGTTCGACCGTCGTTATCACCAGGTCGAGCTGACCTCCTTCGGACGGACGTTCCTCGATCCCGCCCGCGACGTCCTGGCCCGCTTCGACGCGCTGTCCGAGCTGGCCGCCGGAGCCGCCCCACCGCCGACGGTCGTGCGCGTGGGGGCCACGCCGCTCGCCCCCGCCCAGGTCCTGGACCTGGTCCTGGAGACGTTCGCGGAGGTCAGCCCGGAGATCGAGCTGCCGGTGACCCTGGAGCCGTCCGCGGGGCTGCTCAGCCTGCTGTCGACGCGCAGGCTGGACATCGCCGTCGTCCACCTGCCCGTGGAGGCCGGCGACCTCGCCAGCCTCGCGCTGGCGGAGTACCGCTTCGCCGTCGCCATGCGCGCCGACGACCCCCTCGCCGACCGGCCCCGGATCACCCTCGCCGACCTCGCCGACCGGCAGATGCTGCTCACCTCGCACAAGGTGCATCCCCTGGTGATGAACGGGCTCCGCGACCACCTGCGCGCGGGCGGCGTCACCCAGATCCGCGAGCTGCCGCACAACGACGCGGTCCAGGTCGCCGCGCACGTCACCCATTCCAGAGCCCTGTCGTTGACCACGCTCAGCACCATGTCGGGCCGCATCTTCGGCGAGGCGGGCCTCGTCCTCGTGCCGCTGCACGACCCGGATCTCCACTTCCGGCTCGGCGTCGTCTGGCCCGCGAACGCGGAAGCGCGCGGCGGCCCGATCGCGAAGGTCCTCGACGCTCTGCGCACCCGGCGCGGCGACTCCCTCGCCATCCTCTGAGGACGTGCCCTGCCCTCCGACCCTCGATAATGGGCCTGTCCGGAGCCGCTCCACGGGCTCCCCGAGGTGAGGACGGTCGATGACCTTCACCGTGCCCCCCACCCGAGGCGAGGCGGCCGCACGGCAGTTGCGAGCCGAGATCGTCAGCGGTGTGCTGCGTCCCGGCGAGGTCATCAAGGACGCCGAGATCGCCTCCAGGCTCAGCCTCAGCATCACGCCCGTTCGCGAGGCGATTGCCCAGCTCGTCACCGAAGGGCTGATCGAGGCGGTGCCCAACCGGGTGCGCAGGGTCGCTCCCGTCACCCGCGAGAGCGCGATCGAGGTGATCGACGTGATGGGCGTGCTCGGCACCGCCGCTCTGGAGCGGGCGATGCCCGCGCTGACGCCCGACCTGCTGGCCCGGATGCGGGCCGAGCTCGACGCGATGGACGCGGCGCTGGCCATCGAGGACTCCGCGGCCGCCACCGCGGCGGGCACGCGGTTCACGCTGATCATGGTGCACGCGGGCGGCAACGGCGAGCTGGAGGCGCTGTGGAACCTGGTGATCGCCAGGGCACAGCGCCTCATGATGCTCACCGCCGCCAGCGGGTTCTGGCCGCTGTGGCAGTCCGGTTACGGCGAGACTCTGACCCTGCTGGAGGCCGGCGACCGCGCCGGCGCGCTCCAGCGGTTCGGGCAGATCTTCGTCACCGTGAAGGAGCACCTGGCCGAGGGGACGGCCGACGGGGTGATCCTCGGCGGTCAGGTGGAGAGCACGAATCCCGCATAGCCGTCCGCCGTGACCTGATCGCACTTCTGCCGGTAGGCGCCGACGCCGCCGACGTACGGCATGAACACCCGTGGTTTGCCCGGGATGTTGGCGCCCAGATACCAGGAGTTGGCCCGCGGGTAGAGCGTGTGGCCGGCGACCTCGTTGACGTGGTCCACCCAGGCGTCCTCGGCCGGCGGGTCGGCGTCGATGGTGGCGATGCCGTCAGCCCGCAGCCGCCGCAGGCAGTCGGCGATCCATTCGACGTGCTGCTCGATGGAGACGATCATGTTGCTGAGCACGGACGGGCTGCCGGGTCCCGTGATGGTGAACAGGTTGGGGAAACCCGCCGTCATCAGCCCCAGGTACGTACGCGGCCCGGCCTCCCACTTGCGCCGCAGCGACAGGCCGCCCTTGCCGGTGATGTCGATGCCGAGCAGCGGACCGGTCATGGCGTCGTAGCCGGTGGCGTACACGATCGTGTCGGCGGCGTACTCGGCGTCGGCGGTGCGCACACCGGTCCGGGTGATCTCCTCGATCGGCGCGTCGCGGACGTCGACCAGGGTCACGTTGGGACGGTTGTAGGTGGCGTAGTAGCCGGTGTCGATGCAGATCCGCTTGGTGCCGATGGGATGGTCCCTGGGCGCCAGCAACTCGGCCACCCGCGGATCCGTGACGATCTCGCGGATCTTCCCGCGGACGAACTCGGCGCTGATCTCGTTGGCCTCAAGATCGATCGCGGTGTCGCCGAAGGAGCCGAGGAAGGCCACGTCGCCCTTGGCCCAGCGGCTCTCGAACTCCCGCAGCCGATCTTCCTCCGTCGCCTCCAGCGCCGATGCGGTGTTGGAGGTGCCCATGACGCCGGCGGCGGAGGTGCGCATGGTGGCGCGGAGCTCGGCGTAATTGGCCTTCACCCACTGCGCGTACTCCGGCTCCATGGGCCTGTTCCACGCGGGCAGGCTGTAGTTGGCGGTGCGCTGGAACACCGTCACGTGCTCCGCCTGCGTGGCGATCACCGGGATCGCCTGGATGCCGGAGGACCCGGTGCCGATGACGGCGACCCGCTGCCCGGTGAAGTCCACGCCCTCGTGCGGCCACCGCCCGGTGTGGTGGCTGGGCCCCTGGAAGGAGCCGGCGCCGGGGAAGGCGGGTATCCGGGCCGTCGACAGGCAGCCCACCGCGGTGATGAGGTACGTCGCCGACACGTGGTCGCCGCGGTCGGTCTCGACGCGCCACAGGTTCGCGGTCTCGTCGTAGCCGGCGCGGGTCACCCTGGTCTCGAACCGGATGTCTTTACGCAGGTCGAAGCGGTCGGCGACGTGGTTGGCGTAGAGCAGGATCTCCGGCTGGGACGGATAGCGCTCGCTCCACTCCCACTCCTGCTGGAGCTCCTCGTCGAAGGAGTAGGAGTACTGCATGCTCTCGACGTCGCAGCGGGCGCCCGGGTAGCGGTTCCAGTACCAGGTGCCGCCGACGCCGTCGCCGGTCTCGAAGACGCGGACGGTCAGGCCCAGGCCGCGCAGCTTGTGCAGCATGTACATGCCGGCGAAGCCCGCGCCGACGACGACGGCGTCGACATTCATCGCAGGCTCCCGTCGATCGCCTCGACGACCATGGTGATCGCCGCCGCGCTGCCCGGCAGCACGTTCACCATCGTGAAGAAGGCATGCATCTGGCCCTCGAACCGCTTGAACCGCACCGGTACGCCGGCCTCGCGCAGCCGCTCCGCGTAGGCCTCGCCCTCGTCCCGCAGCACGTCGTGCTCGGCGGTCAGCACGACGGCCGGCGGCAGGCCCGACAGGTCCCGGGCCCGCAGCGGGGAGGCGTCCGCGTTCGCCCGCGTGGCCGGGTCGGGCGCATAGTGGTCCCAGAACCAGATCATGCTGTCGCGGCTCAGCATGAGCTGGTTGGCCGGGTCGGTGTAGGAGGCGTTGTCCAGGTCGTGATCGGTCACCGGATAGACGAGGATCTGCAGCGCGATGGCGGGGCCGCCCTCGTCGCGGCTGCGCTGGGCCACAACGGCCGACAGGTTGCCGCCCGCGCTGTCCCCGGCCACGATGATCGGCAGGCCCGGCTCCCCCGCGGTGGCCCAGCACAGAGCGTCGTAGGCGTCGCGGGCCGCGACGGGGTAACGGTGCTCGGGGGCGAGCCGGTAGTCGACCAGGACGACGGTGCAGCCCGTCCGGTGCGCCAGCGTCCGTCCCAAGGTGTCGAACTCGTCGAGGGCGCCGATGACCCAGCCGCCACCGTGGTAGTACACGATCACCGCCCGCGGGTGCTCGACCGGGACCAGCACGCGTGCCCCGAACGATCCGCCGTCCGCCGCCTGGATCACGACCTCCTCCACGCCGGCCATCTCCGGGCCCTTGCCGTACAGCTCGCCGAGCGCGCCGCCGAGGGCGCGGGCCTCCACGGGTGTCATCTCGTGCAGCGGCTTGCCGCCTGCTTCGTTCATCTGCTTGAGGAACTGGGCCGTCGCGTCGTCAAGGGACATGGAAGGGTCACCTCACCGGGGCCGTGGAGTGATCTGCATCACCCGGAACGTGTCCTGAATGTAAAATGCAGGATGCATTCAGTCAACGAACGGTGCCCGGCCGGGGAAGAGCGGGCCGACCCGACCGTCTCGATACCGGTGCCGTTCTTCTTGGACGACTTCAGGGTGTAGGTGGTGTCGTTGGCGATCATGCGCGCCGGGGACGGTCCAGCACCGACCGAGGGGACCGGAGCCGCCGATCAGCGACCCTTTGCCGTCTGAGGGGGTTCGCCCGGGTAGGGAACGCCGGTGTTGATCAGGGCGAGGAGGCGGTCGAGGAGACCGGTGTCGGTGGGGGTCTGCTCGCTGGCCCAGGCGATGGCGTTGGTGAGCATGAGGAGGTCGGCTGTGTCGAGCCGCGCGGGGGCGTTGCCGTGCTGTTGGGCGCGGCCGAGCAGGGCGGCTCCGGTGGCGTGGATCGCCTCGTGACAGGCGGCCAGTGCGGTGCCGGTCTCCGGGGTGGGCTTGGCGATCATCTCGGTCGCGACCAGGCCCCGCATGGCGGTCGCGTGGCGGGCGACGGCGCGTAGCCAGGCGCGCAGCGCCTCGTCGGGGGATGGGTGTTCGAGCAGTTCGCGGCCTTGGGCGCAAAGGGCCTGGACGTCGCCGCCGATGATGGCGACCAGGAGGGCCTGGAGGTTGGGGAAGTGGCGGTAGAGCGTGCCGGGTCCCACGCCGGCCTGTTGGGCGATCTTGTTGAGCGAGGCGTGGGGGCCTTGTTCGGCGAACACCGCCCGTGCCGCCAGCAGGAGCCGCTCGCGGTTGTCACGGGCGTCGGCACGCCGTGGGCGTCGGCCGTCCCCAGGACTGCTCTTCATGGTTGCCCCCGGGTTGATAAGCGGAGAAGTTCTCCGTACTCTAGCGGAACCTAAGCGGAGACCCTCTCCGCGTGTGATGGGAGCGGCGGGATGAGAATCGGGTTGGCAGTCGGCGATCTGCGGGGACCGGTGACAGCCGGGGAGCTCGTCCGCCAGGTTCGCAGCGCTGCCGAACACGGGCTGAGCAGCGTGTGGGCGTCTCAGGCGTTCGGCTGGGACGCCCTGACGGCCTTGGCCGTCGCCGGTGCCCAGGTGCCGGAGATCGAACTGGGGACGGCCGTCGTGCCCGTTCCGCAGCGCCATCCCCTCGTCCTGGCCGGCCAGGCGCTGAGCGTCCAGGCGGCCACGGGCAACCGGCTCACCCTGGGCATCGGGGCGGGGATCTCGATGATGGTCACCGACATGTACGGCCTGCCCGCCGATCGCCCCGCCGCCCGGATGCGCGAACACCTGTCGATCCTGCGTCCGCTGCTGCACGGTGAGGCGGTCTCCCACCGAGGCGAGACCCTGACGGCCGTGGGCCAGGTGGCTGTCGCGGACACCACACCGCCGCCGGTGCTGCTGGCCGCCCTGGCTCCCGCGATGCTGCGCCTGGCAGGAGAACTCGCCGACGGGACCGTGACCTGGATGACCGGCCCCCGGACCCTGGCCGACCACATCGTGCCCTCGATCACCAAGGCCGCCGAGGCCGCGGGCCGCCCGTCGCCGCGCGTGGTCGCCGGGCTGCTGGTCAGCGTGACCGACGACGAGCACGGTGTTCGCGGGCGGATCGCCGAACAGTTCGGTCTGGCGGGCCAGGTCCCCGAGTATCGGGCGGTGCTGGACCGGGAACGGGCCGCCGGCCCGCAGGACGTCGTCATCGTCGGGGACGAAGCCCAGATCGAAGGCCGGCTGCGACGGCTTCACGACGCAGGCGTGACCGACTTCTTCGCCGCGCCCTTCGGCAGCCCGGACGAACAGGACCGCACCATCGACGTGATCGCGGCCCTGGCCCGAACCAAGCGCCACCACAGCTGACCCGGCGTGTGCCTTTCACGCATCCGGTCGAGCGTCGCGCACGGCCCGATCAGAGGGGAACATTCCGGTTCTTGGTGAGCCAGGCCAGGTTCGCTTCGTGACGTTCGCGGGTCAGACGCTCTTGTTCGAAGAGCGCCTCGGTTTTGGTCAACACCAGGGTGTACGGGCGGCCCTGCCGCCTGGTCTCGTGACGGACGGGCAGCTCCGCGTCATCTATTCGGGCGTGGACATGCCTGCGCTTGTCCTTTGCGAGCGGCCAGTCGAGAGCACGCCGTTCAGGATGCCGGAGGAACGAGCCGAGCACCTCGCACAGCTCGCACGCGCATCCGGTGGGCAGCTCGATCGACCAGTCGCCCGGCGCGCGTTGTGGCTGCGCCAGTAATGCCCGGATCCGTTCGGCACAGTTGATGGCCAGCTCGTCGAAGCCCGCCTGGTGCGTCCCGGCGGCGCGCAGCGTGGCCATCGCCAGTAGGTGCGCCCGATCACCGTCCGTCCGCGCGAGCTTGTGGGCGTGCTCCAGTACGCCCGTCGATCCCAGCTGGGCCGCGGCCGCGATGATTCCGGAGCATGGCGCCCCCAAGGAGGTCAGCCATGCTTCTTGCCGGGAGGTGAGAGGCCCGTCGAGCGCTGGACCGACCTGGCGCGCGAACATCGTCCACGACAGATCGACGATGCGGCGGGCGGCCGTGGTGGAGGGGCTCCCCTCCACCGAAAGCGCGGCACACAGCCGTGGGAGATTCTCGAGCCATTCCAGCGGCGCCCGGGCGAGGCCGTAGGAGCCGGGTCGCCAGCCCTCGGACCAGTCGTGCAGCAGACCGTCGATCCAGGCGTCGCCGTAGTGCGCCGCCAGGCCGGCGAAGGCCGGGCCGTGTCCGGGGACCAGCCGCTCCAACGCGAACGGCCGCAGCAGCATGGCGGCGATCTGCGCGTCATCCAGCTCTCTGGCTGCCTCCAGCGCCTTGTGGAGAAGTTCGGTTTGGCCGGGGTATCGGCCTGCGGCGTGCCAGAAGGACTCCAGCGACCGCGCCGCCTCACGGGCCTGCGCGCTCTCCCCGGCGCGGGCCATCGCGGTGAGTTCGTCCAGCGCCCACCCTGGAGACGCCTCGGCCCGGCTGGCGAAGCCCTGGCCCCGTGGCCAGATGACCAGCGCCGCCCGCCGGTACCAGCGGTCCAGGGTGTTGCCGTAGTTGCCCATGTAACCCTCGTACTCCGAGGAGTAGGGCGTCAGATCAGCCGTCGGGGTCGTCGAGGCCACCTCGGCGTCGCTGAGGTCCAGCGAGATGTCCTCGAGCTGCCCTGTTTCCGGGCCGATCCAGTGGGCGAGCGTGGTGGAGGTCTCGATCAGATCCTGAAGGACGTACTCCCTGTCGTCCGCGCTGCGCGAGTCCTCGTGGTCGTCGGGGTCCTCGTCCTCATAGTCGCGGTACCACGCGTCCTCGTCCTCGTTGGGATCGTAGGCGTCCCAGGTCTCCTGGATCTCCGCGAGGGCCAGGGTGATCTCGCAACCCGCCCGCTCCGCCGCAGCCCGCAGCAGGGCGCCCCGCGGGGCGTCGGAGCCCTTCAACCGGGACCAGCTCAGCCCGCGGGCGGTGTACTCATGGTCGAGAAGGTACGCCAGCCGCGTCGGCGGATCGCCTGTGCGAGAGCTGTACGGCACGACGACCGGGGTGGTGAAGTGCGTGTGAAGGCAGGCCGCGAGATCACTGACCAGCGGATGCTCGGCCGCCGCGGCCTGGCTGTCGCCCGTCAGGAGCAGGTTGTAGGTGAGGGTGACGCGGTTGCCCGTCTTCACGGGGAGAACCTGGTGGCGGCAGTCGGCGTAGAAGGCCACCAGCGAGACCGCGGACTTCAGCCCTCGGTATTTCGTGGACCGGCCCTGATGCTCGACGACGAGCTCCCCGCCGGTGTGCGCGGACGGCAGCGTCACCACCAAGGTCGCGACCATGGCGTCGTCCTTCTCGGAGTCCTGGTGCGCGACGAAGAACTGCCCGGTCTCGTACAGGAGCATCGAGTGCAGCTCCGGCGTGAGCTCGCAGTGCGGCGGCAACCCCAGCTCCGCCCGCATCCCGTCGAGGACGGCCGCGAACGCCTCCGTCCACTCGACGCGCGCCAACTCCTTGGGAATCTCCCAGGTGTCGCGAACCTCCGGGTCGGTCAAGGTATGCTCACCGCGCCCGAACCGCGCACGGCGGCCGAGTTCTCGTAGCTGGGAAGCCTGCTCGTCGGAGACGGGGAACCGCAGCGGGCCGACCCCATCGACCACTACCGACAGATCGGTCTTGGAAAGCTTTCGATAGACGCTGGACGCGGCCGGCTCCGCCGACGCATCGAGCAACTCGGCCAGTCGTTCACGGGCCATGCCGGGCACGGAATTCCCTTCTCTGTCGCGGAACCAAAGCTACTGCGTGGGGAGAGCGCTCCGGTGGGGGCTTTCAGGAACGCCGTCCGCGGATGCCGAAGACCACGACCGGGAACTCCCGCGCGGTACCGCCAACTGATCACGGAAGCAGGCGGTGGGCGAGTCGTTCGGCGTTGAGCGCGCGCATGGCATCGTCGACGGCTTGCCGGTCGGTGAGGTCGATGCCGCGGTCGGTGAGGGCGGCGGCGATCTGTTTGGCGGGGCCCCAGGAGGTGTGATCATCGAACGCCTGGCGGAACTCGTGCAGGTGGACGTCTACGGCGTCGACGACTGGGGTGATCCATCGGGGATCGACGCCGCGCTGGTCGAGGACGTAGGTCAACCACTGGCGCAGGACGTCGGGGAGGGCCGTTCGCTGGGCGGCATCGAGGATGGCCTTGCGGGGCAGCCAGTCGGTGAGCAGCAGCATGACCTCGGCCGGGCTCCAGGCCAGCGGGCCGGAGATGATGTGGCCTTCGCCGTAGTCCAGGAACAGCTCGGCCAGTGACCTGCTCACCTCGTCGTCCAGGTCGTTGGCGGTGGTGAACTGCTGGATCAGGCGGTGGCGTTCGGCCTCGGGCAGCTGTTCTCGTTCGGGCCAGGCGGAAAGGTGGTCGCGGCAGCGGGACCAGGCCAGCGCCCGGTTGTCGACGAAGTTCTCGTCGTCGTTGCGTGGCCAGGTGATGTCGGTGGTGCGCAGCGCATCGGCCAGGTCGGCGAGCACGTCGGCCACCGGAGCCTGGCTGATCGGCATGGGGACCTCGTCGGATTCGAGTGGTTGGTCCCACTGCGCGGCGGCGCCGGGTTCCAGGATCGCGAGCTTGCCGATCATCAGCCCGCCGGGATGGAGGATCTGGGCCATCAGCGTGTGGGGGTGGGGTCCGTCGTAGTCGATGAGCAGCACCTGTTCGCTGTCCCACACATCTACCGCGCGCCACGCCGCCACCGCGGTCCACGCCGTGTCCGCGGACATGGCGGTGTGCCAGGGCGGCAGCGGCTGGGTCTCGGCCAGGATGTCGATCGTCTCGGCCAGCATGGTGACGTCGGTGACGGGTGCGACCCGCGCCAGCGCGGCGATCACGGCCAGGCCGTGCGGCGAGGGTGTGGTGGACGCCCTGCCGGTCACCTCCATGCACAACCGGTGCTCGGCCTCGCGTTCGCCCAGCTCGGCGGTCAACCATGCTCCGCCGAGCCAACCGCTGGCCCAGGTCTCGGCCATCAGCGGATCGGCCAGGCCGGTGAGCTGCCGGGCATCACGCAGCAGCAGGTCCGATCGGCGCGGCGCGAGGGGCGAACGACGGACCGGTCTGCTGCTGGTGGCCTTGCGGCGGCCGCGGCTCTTGGGCATGCTCCAGTTCACCACACCGGCGAACGTGTCGCATTCTGACCGGGGCGGCCAGATGGCCGCCCGTGGTCGTTTCGTCGCCACCCGGGAGCTGTCGATCGCGCTGTCCGGGGATCAAGGCCAGGAGCTGATCACCGTCACCATGCTGGTGTGACGGGAAGGAGCATCAGTCAGGTGACGGAGGCGGCGAACGAGGGTCCCGGGCTAGCGTCGGCGGCATGAAGCTGATCAATGACCACCTGGCCGTCAAGGCCCGCGTGCTGCCTCCTACCGGCGACGGCTTCCTCATGCTGGCCGGCGAGGTCGGCACCTGGCGCGGCGGCTACTTCGCCTCCCCTCCCATACAGCTTGCCGGCCACCTCAAGGCCCTGACCGCGGGCATCGAGGCGTGCGAGGCGAACGTGTTCCGCGCCGTCCTGCGCACACCCGGCGAGGGCGACGAGTTGCTGGCCGCCCGCGGGATCCGCCCGGCGCGCTATGACATCGTCGTGCTGTTCCGCATGGCGTCCGTGGAGGCCGCGCTGGCACTGCGGGAGAGCATCGCCTACAAGGAGATCGCCAAGGCCGTGGGCACCGGGGCCCGCCGTACCCACGAGATCGTCGCCGCCAGCGCCGGACGGCTGGGCGACGTCGATCACAGCCGGAACCACTGCTTCCTGTTCAACTACTTCTACGCCGACGACCGCGAGACCCTGCTGAAGGTGTGGGAGTACACCGCCGGGTGGTTCCAGGCCAAGACCGCGCTGCCCGACTCCGCGCTGATGCAGCCGGTGGAGGGCGAGCCCGCCGACTACGGGCTGGTCAACCACGCGAGCTGGCCGAGCTGGCGGACCTTCCTGCCCGGCCTGATCTTCCGGCCGACCTTCCGCGGCTTCGTGCTGGCCAACTTCAAGGCCAACGGCGTTGCCGCGCAGCCGATCATCTATCGCCGCGTTTGACCTTGCTCCTGCACCATCCCTCGTCGGGCCGGACGCTGGGCGTCTCTCGCGGCCGACGGGTGACCGAGCTGCGCGCCTCCCACTGACCTGGAAGGATTACTCATGTCCAAGACCGTCCTGGTGACCGGCGCCTCCACCGGAATCGGCCGCGCCACCGCCCTGCTACTGGCGCGCGAGGGCTTCACCGTCTACGCCGGCGTGCGCAAGGACTCCGACGGCGAAGCGCTCGGGCCCGCAGTCACCCCGATCAAGCTCGATGTCACCGACGCCGGCCGGATCGCCGACGCCGCCGAGCGCCTGGGTCACCTCGACGCCCTGGTCAACAACGCCGGCATCGGCGTCACCGGTCCCCTGGAATTCGTGCCCATGGACGCGCTGCGCCGACAGTACGAGGTCAACGTCTTCGGCCAGGTGGCCGTCACCCAGGCCATGCTGCCGATGCTGCGCGCGTCGAAAGGCCGCGTCATCACCGTCGGCTCGGTGGGCAGCTGGATCACCCTGCCCTTCGGCGGGCCGCTGTGCTCCTCCAAGCACGCCATCCGCTCGCTCAACGACGCGCTGCGCATGGAGCTCAAGCCGTACGGTGTCGCAGCGGTCCTCATCGAACCAGGCTCGATCCACACCGACGCGGTGGACAAGCTGGAAGACGAGGTCGAACCCCGCCTGGCCTCCCTCGGCCCGGAGGGCAGGAGGTTGTACGGCACCGCCTACCGCACCATGACCACCGCCGGCCTGAAGGAGGAGCGCTCCGGCTCCAGCCCCGACGTGGTCGCCCGCGCCGTCCTGCACGCCCTGACCGCCCGCAAGCCCCGCTCCCGCTACCCGGTCGGCAAGAAATCGCGGCTGATGAGCACGCTCGGCCGCATCGTCCCCCAGTACACCCTCGACCGCCTGCGCCTGCGCGCGCTCGGCCTGTCCTGAACGGAGCCCACCATGACGCAACTCGCCGGGGCCGACGCCCTCATCTCGCTCGATCCCGTCTTCGCCAGGCTCGCCGTCGGCGCCGGGCACAACCTGTGGAACCTGGCCCACCTGACGACGCGGGAGAAGGCCTTCGTCTGCCTGACCGCCGACCTGTGCCACCCGCACCTCGACCTACCCCTGGCCATGCACGTGCAGATGGCCCTGGCCAACGGTGTCGAACCCGAGTCGATCAGGGAGCTCTACCGCCACCTGGCGCCCTACGTCGGCTACCCCGTCCTGGTTACCGCCTTCCGACGCCTGGCCGAGCTCGGCCTGCCCGCGGCGCTGGACACCGACCCGGTCGAGCCGGTCCCGTTGCACGGTGCGTTGGCGCATGCCGTACGCGACCTGGAGGAGGTGGATCCGGGGCTGGCCGCCTTCACCGAGGACCAGCTGGCCCAGCGCTGGGCCAGGCCCGGCCTCACAGTTCGCGAGCGGGCCATCGCCTGCCTGGCCGTGGACGTCCTCTACCAGACCCTGGGCGAATCCCTGCGCCTGCACGCCGAGCTGGCCAGGGGGGCGGGGGTCACCGACGAGACCATGCGCGACCTGCTTCAAGGCATGGCCGAGTTCGGTCTCCCGCGTGCCTGGGCCGCCGCTCGCTCTCTAAGCCTCCTGCCGATCCGGCACGAGGAGGGCACCGGATGAACGGCGTCGCCGCGCAGCCGATCATCTATCGCCGAGTGTGAGCCGCGCCAGCTCGGCGCGCGAGGCGACGCCCAGCTTGGGGAAGGCCTTGTACAGGTGAGAGGCGACCGTGCGAGGGCTCAGGAACAACTGCGCGCCGATATCCCGGTTGGACGCGCCCGTGACCGCCAGACGTACCACCTGGAGCTCCTGCGGGGTCAGCACGGCCAGCGGATCCCCGGCACGGGAATGGTCCGGCAGGGAATGCCCGGTCGCGCGCAGCTCGGCGGCGGCGCGGGCGGACCAGGGGGCCGCGCCGAGCCGGTCGAAGGCCTCCATGGCGGCCTGGAGCTGGGTGCGCGCCTCGGCGCGCCGCCTGTGGCGGCGCAGCCACTCCCCATGGACCAGGCGGGTGCGCGCCTCGTCGAAGGGCTGACCGTCCTCGGCGTGCAGCGCCAGCGCCCGCTCATACAGTCCCCCGGCCGCGCTGTCCGGGGCCACCATCGCGCGGATCCGATGGAGGACGGCCAGCGGCGCGGCCCGGCCCGTGGACTCGGCCCACTCCGCGTACCGCCTCAGCCGGTTCCGCGCCCGCCGCGGATCCCCCACCCGCACGGCGGCCTCGACGAAGTTCGGCCAGGAGTACCGCCACAGGAAGGCGTGGCGCGTGGGACCGGCCATCGCCCGGTCCACCCGTTCGAGCACCGCTTCGTAGCGGCCCAGCCCGAGGTCGAGGATCACCCGCGCGTACTCGGCCCAGCAGACCCCCGGCATCCACCGGCGATGATCGGCGTCGCGGATCGCCAGCTCCGCCATCGCCTCGCATTCCTCCTCCACACCCGCGACCGCGGACAGCCAGGCGTGCACGCCCGCCAGGTAACCGCGCCACATCGGCTGGCCGACATCGGCTGCCAGGGCCAGGCCGGTGGTCGCCGTGGCCCGGGCGGACCGGTGCTGACCGTCGAGGAGCTGGGCGATGGTGAGGATTGTCATGGCCTGAGGCAGGCGTCCCAGACGTCCTTCCGCCCGGCATTCCTCGACGAGCGCGGTCGAGCTTCCGAGCATGCCGCCGGAGTCGGCGCGGACGATGGCCTGGAAAGCGATGAGAAAGCGCAGCTCGGGCGGTATGCGCTCGGCCTGGTCCGGCATGGGGTAGGCGAGCGTGGTCACGGCTTCACCTTCCAGGATCAGGCGGAAGGCGTGGTTGATCGTGCGCACGACGGCGGGCAGCCCTTCGCCGTCCGGGCACAGTTCCTCGCTCCGGCGGGCCAGCGCGAGCTGGTCCGGGTGGGTGGCGCTGGCCCAGGTGTAGTAGCCGGCCATGCTGAGCAGCGACAGCCTGACGGGCAGGTCGTCGGCCGCCTCGGCTCCCTCGTGCAGCAGCCGCACGGCCTCCAGGGGCCGACCGGCCTCGATCTTCAGTTTCGCGCGCACGCAGGCGAGCTCTGCCAGGACGGCGCCCTTCAGCGCCGTCGCCCCGGCCTGGTTTCGTGCCCGGTCCACGAGTTCACCCGCGCGCTGCCACAGGCCCGCCTCGGTCGCGGCCTCGGCTGCTGCCGTCCAGCGGCGTACGGCCTGGCCGGGATCGGCGGACAGCTCGGCCGCCCGCGCGTAGGCCGCCGACACCGCAGCCTGACCGCCGCGTTGCCGCGCGCGCAGCGCCAGGTTCTCCAGCTTCCCGGCCACCTCCTCGTCGGGCTGCAGGGTGACGGCCGCCAGGTGCCAGGCTCGCCGGTCGTCGTCGACCGTCTCGGCCAGCGCCCGGTGCGCGGCCATCCTGGCGGCGATGTCACAGGCCAGCAGTACGGCGGTGCGCACCAGCGGGTGGTGGAAGGCGACGCCCTCAGGGCCCACCCGGACCAGGCCCGCACGCTCGGCTTCGGCGAAGTCGTCCAGCGAGGCGCCGAGCAGGCCGACCGAGCGGGCCAGCACATCCAGCTCGTCGTGGTGATCGAGGGCCGCCACCAGCAGGCAGGAGCGGGTGGCCTCGGGCAGTGTCGCGATCCGGTCGCGAAAACCGATCAGCACCCTGTCCGTCACCGGCTGTGCCGTACCGAGGGAGAACGACAGCGGGACGAGGGCGCCCTTGCGCTGCTCCGGGGTGAGCATGCGGGGTAGCTCGATCAGCGCGAGCGGGTTGCCCTTGGCCTCGGCGACGAGCTGGTCGCGTACGGCAGGCGGCAGGTCCGCCGCCTGCTCGGCGAGAAGGCTCTGGGCGTCTTCGGTGTTCAGCTCGCCCAGTCGCAACTCGGGCAATCCCCTGGAGGAGAAGTCGCCCTCCCGCGCGGCGAACAGGACGGCGACGGGCTCGGCATGCAGGCGGCGCGCGGCGAACAGCAGCGCGTCGGCCGACTCGCCGTCCAGCCACTGCGCATCGTCGACCAGGCAGAGCACCGGGCCCGCCAGCGACAGCTCCACGAGGAGGTTGAGCGTCGCGAGCCCGACGAGGAAACGGTCTCCCCGCGTGGCGCCGCCGAGGCCGAGCGCACCTCGCAGCGCCTCCGCCTGCTGCTGCGGCAGCGCCTCGACATGATCGAGGACAGGGTGGAGCAGCAGGTGTAAGGCGGCGAACGGGAGATCGGCCTCGGACTCGACACCGGTCACCCGCAGCACTCGCGCATGCGCTCTCGCGACGGACTCCAGGAGTGCCGATTTGCCGATGCCCGCCTCGCCGCGGACGACCAGGGCGCCGGACCGGCTCACCAGCAGCTCATCGATGACGGACTGCTCCACCTGACGCCCGTGCAGCATGGCACTCCAAAACCTCATGTGATGTAGGAAACGCTACGGCCTGCGGAGGGGCCGAGGACGGCAAGAGGAATCGCTGAAACTACAAGCGATCGTTGTCACCAAGATCTACTCAGTCGAACGGGGCGAAGTATTTCGCGCTCGCTCATGTCGATCAGGTGAGTCATCCGAAGACCCTCTCCGGCGCACTCTGGTGCAGGCCATGACCCTGGACGCGTCGGTTGTGAGGAAGCTCCAGCCATGGTCGGTCGAAGCGATGGAGTCGAGCCGGACCGGAGTCCGTCGTGTATGCGGACGCCTGGAAATCCTGCTCAGCGGCCGACCGGATCCTGCCGGACGGTCACGGCACTCCAGGCAGGCGGTCACGAGAAACCTCGATTGTTCGCTCATGCGCCTTCCATCACACCGTTGCGGATGTCCGGCGGCAGAAGTCGATCTGGTCGGTGACCACACGTTCCCGGAGGCTGGGGTCGGTGTAGAACGTGAAGTGGGTGCCGGGGTAGGTACGAAGTTCGCCTCGCGGCGCACGGTCGGCCAGCACCCTGGTGGTCTCCAGCGGCGTCTCCCGGTCCTCGGCGGCGACGCAGACCAGCAGCGGGCAGACCAGGCGTGCCGCTGCCTCGTCGGGCCGGTAACGCATCATCCTCAGCAGGCCTCTGGGTGCGACGCTGTTGCGCCACAGCGTCTTTCCTCCACCGGTGAGGGTCTGGATGTGCTGCTCGGCCTCGGGGGTGGCGGTCACGGCGAGTTCTCCGGGCTGTCCCACCATGGGGATGTAGTAGGGCCGCAGGCCCAGCTTGCCCCGTAGCGCGTCCCAGACGATTGCGCCCAGCAGCCGTAACGTGTCACCGGCGGAGCGTCCCTCGACCTTCTTCGGGAATCCGTTGAACGGAATCTGCGCCACCACGCCGGCGATCCGGGGATCGCTCGCGGCCACGGTGATGGCGTGGGCGCCGCCCAGCGAGTTGCCCCACAGCAATATCCTGCTGGGGTCGATCCGCTCGTGCCCTCGAGCGAAGGCCGCGGCGGCGTGGACATCGACGAGCTGGCCGTCGATGTCGGGAAGTTGGCGCGGCTCGCCGCCGCTCTCGCCGAACCCTCGGTAGTCGAAGGCCAGTGCCGCGAAGCCCTCGGCGGCGAAATGCTCGGCGTAGTCGAAGAGCCGGTCCATCGTCCCGCTGAAGCCGTGGCAGAGCACCACGCACGGCACCTGCCCAGAGCCGGCAGGCAGGTAGAGATAGCCTGCGCACCGGACGCCGCCAGAGGTGAAGGACACCCTGGTTCGCATACAGATCATCCCCGCCGCAATAGACTGACTGCCGGTAAGTAGCCTAGCAAAAGAACTGACCGCTGGTAAGTGAGGCCCATGACATCCGAGCGGATTCTGGAGGCGGCGCGCGCCCTGTTCGCCGCCCGCGGCTACCGCGCCACCTCCATGCAGGCCATCGCCGACGAGGTGGGCATCACCAAGGCCGCCCTCTACTACCACTTCGACTCCAAGGAGGAGATCCTCCACCAGCTCACGGTGCCGCTGCTGGACGAACTGGAGGCGGTGCTGGCCCGGGCCGAGTCGCACGACAGCGCCGAGGAGGTGCGGTGGCGGGCGATCGAGGGCTACGTCGACGTCCACCTGCGCCACCGCCAGACCCTCACCATGCTGGTCAAGGACATGACGCTGCTGGTGCAGGCGCCCGTCGCCGACCGCTTCCGCGCCGCCATCGCCCTGGCCAACGAGTTGGTGGCCGGTCCAGGCGGGGGGCTCGAGCAGCGGGTGCGAGCCTCCCAGGTGGTCGCCGGGCTGGCCGATCCGGTGGTGCTGTTCCGCGACGAACCGGCCGAACCGCTGCGAAGCCTGATCCTGGACGGCGCCAGGGCGCTGCTGGGTGAGCCGGCCGCGCCGCGGACGCGCGGGCGCGCTCGGGGACGGAGCGGCGGACGACGCGCCATCCTCACCGAGGAGCAGGTCGCGCAGGCGCGTTCCCTGTATGCCGACGGCCGCAGCGCCGAGGAGATAGCCGCCCGGCTCGAAGTCTCCAGAGCGACCATCTATCGCCATCTCAAAAACTAAACATTGTGAGATTTGATTTTGAGACGAGATCTGGTTGGTACCTCCTGGCGCATCAAGATGATCCTGCGGGGGCTCGAGAACTCGAATCACCTGCAGAGCAGAGGCCTTCGTCCGGGAGCGGCACATCGATCACGAGGCAGTGCTCAAGGTCTCAGGTGCGTGGAGCAGCGTGCTCGGGGCGAGCAGTTTGATCCGACTGAGATCACCGTCAATCGCGGCCATGGCGGGACAACCACCTGCTGTTCGGGTCTCTCCGTTACGCACATCAGCGTCTGCCGGCCTGCCGCAACGAGCGACCGGTGCTCGCCCTGGACACCGAACACCTTTCAGGACCGTCCCCACGGCCTCGAGGCGATCAGCGAGGAGGAGTGAGCGGAGTCGGTCGTCGTGGCCCTGGGCGGAGACGAACTCGCAAGGCGCGCGGTCGCCGAGTTCATCGCCGCACCGTTCACGGTGGATGACGAGGTCAGGGCGCTGCTGGCGAAGGCACAAGAGTGAGTGCCGGTGGTGCTGGTGACCAACGCCACGGACACCTTGGACGAGCACCTGGACCGAGTCGGACTCTCCCACTCCGCCGACGCCGTGGTCAGCAGCGCCCAGGTCGGGATGGCCAAGCCTGACCAGCGCAGCTACGAGATCGCCGCAGACGCCGGCGCCGCGCCAGAGCGGTGCCTGTTCATGGACGACCGGCTGGAGAACGTGGGGGCGGCCAGATCGCTCGGAATGACCGGTGTCCACTGCCGAACGATGTGAGCGCACCGTGTGAGCCGGATCACTCGCCGGGTCTGTCACGATGCCCTGCGCCGGCCCGTCCAGACGCATGACCGCTTTCCCCGGACAAGCCGAAGGATCACCATGGTTCGCTCTGGCAACCCTCCTGAGACCGCCGTCGCCCAGCCGGTGCGCAAGCGGCGGCGCCGGCTTCGCTGGTTCGCGGCTGCGACAGCGCTGTTGGTGGCCGCGATGTTGTTCGGCGCGTACGGCTGGCAGCCGGCCGAGGACGGCCGCGCCTTCCGCTCGCCGTACCTGGCCCAGGTCGGCTCACGTTACGCAGACACCCCGATCGCCCGCTTCCACTACGTCCAGGCCGGATCCGGCACCCCAGTCATCCTGCTCTCACCCGGCGGCACCTCGGTCATCGGCTGGAAGGAACAGCTCAACGTGCTGGCCCGCGACCACACCGTCTACGTCGTCGACCTCCCCGGCCAGGGCTACACCCAGCTGAAGGACCACGGCTTCGCCTTCGACCTGGACGCCATGACCACCTCCGTCGGCGCGTTCATGGACGCCCTCGGCGTACGGCAGGCCGCCCTGGCGGGCAACTCCTGGAGCGGCGGCTGGGCCCTGGCCTTCA
Source organism: Nonomuraea sp. NPDC050153 (assembly GCF_044460125.1). Classification (NCBI taxonomy): domain Bacteria; kingdom Bacillati; phylum Actinomycetota; class Actinomycetes; order Streptosporangiales; family Streptosporangiaceae; genus Nonomuraea; species Nonomuraea sp. NPDC050153. The sequence continues at coordinate 297,569 of NZ_JBITJQ010000010.1, read as the reverse complement.
CCCAGCGCCATCCCGACCGCGTCACCAAGCTCGCCCTGCTGGACGCCACCGGGCTGGACCTGTCGGGCGCCTGGATGTGGGAATCCCTGAAAATCCCCGTCATCGGCGAACTGGCCGTCAAGCTGTCCACCGGCAAATCCACCGTCCGCGGCCTGGCCGAGGGCATGATGGTCAACAAGCAGCGCGTCACCGACCAATTGCTGGACGAGTGGTGGGCGCCGATGACCTTCCACAACAACATCCGCGCCACGTACCTGCTGGAACGCCGTCTGGACTGGGCGCAGACCGAACGCGCCCTGCCCACCACCAAGACCCCGACCCTGGTGTTGTGGGGCACGCAGGACACCATCCAGCCCGTCGAACGTGCTCACCGTTTCGCCGAGCTGCTCCCGAACGAGCAGCTCGAGATCTTGGACGGCTGCGGCCACGCCCCCCAGCTGGACTGCCCCGAACCGGTCAACCGCCACCTCCAGACCTTCTTCGCCGACCCACGGTGACCAGTTGTCCGCGCGTTCCGTCCCCTGGGTTCCGCAGTTCGTAGTCACACGTGGCGAATGGACAGCGAGAATCTGCAGGTAGATGGTCTGTAGTGGGCTTCGAGATGCCGCGAAGGGCCGAGAGTGTAATAACACGACTTTGAAATTTCTGGTACTCCAGCTCAGGCTTCGTGATTGTTTGTAGTCATGGACCTGCGGTTCACGCAGCGAGCCAACGCCGACGGCGGCGTCATCCGATACGTCGCGCTGGCGCACAACCGGCGCGTGGACGGCAAGATCAAGCCAGACGTGCTGATGAACCTGGGCCGGGTGGACCGCCTGGACATGGGCGGCCTGCTCGGGCTGGCGGCCTCCAACCGTAAGCACTTCGGCGGCGGCCTGGACGACTCCGGCCAGGCCGATGACGCCGTCGAGGTCGGCCGGCATGCCGGCAGCGCGCCGATCGAGGTGGTTGATTCCTGTTTCCTCGGCGCCGTCTGGCTGCTGGAGGGCTTGTGGCGGCAGCCGGCCGTCGCCTCGGCGATCAAGAAGGAAGCCGACGGCCGGCGCTTCACCACCAACATGGAACGCGTGCTGTTCGCACTGGTCGCCAACCGCGTGATCGCGCCGATGAGCAAGCTGTCGGCCGCCGAATGGGCCGGCCAGGACGTGATCATCCCCAACCTGGTCGTGATGGACGATGATCAGGCCTATCGGGCGATGGACCTGCTGGTGGAGGCCGACACCCAGGGCGAGGTTCAGGAGGCGGTGTTCTTCGCCGTCGCCCACCTGCTCAACCTCGAAGTCGACCTGCTGTTCTTCGATACCACCTCCACCTACTTCGAACGCGATGAGGAAGAGGTTGGTGAGCAGGCGTTTCGCACCTACGGCAAGGCCAAGGATCATCGTGACGACCTGCCGCAGATCGTCATCGGGCTGGCGATCACCCGCGAGGGCATCCCGGTCCGCGTGGGGTGCTGGCTCGGCCACACCAACGACCAGAGCGTGCCGGCCGAGGTCAAGGACGACATGTGCGCCTGGGCACTGGGCCGCGTGATCACCGTGGTCGACCGCGGCTTCTCCAGCGCCGACAACCTGGCCTACGTGCGCCGCGCGGGCGGCCACTACATCGCCGGCATGCGCATGCGCGACGGCGGCGCCCTGGTCGAGCAGGCACTGTCGCGTCAGGGCCGCTACCAACAGGTTCGCGACAACCTGCGGGTCAAGGAGGTCCGCCTCGACGGCGCCGGCGACGTCAGGTTCATCATGTGCCACAACTCCGATCAAGAACAGCGCGACCAGCAGCACCGCGAGCAGGCGATCACGCGGATCGAGGCCGAGTTGGAGCTGATCAAGGCCCAGCGCGCGTGGAAGGCGGGGCGCGAGCTGAGCGCCAAGGCCCGTGAGAAGGCCGAGGCTGTCCACGTCCGCGCCGAGTGCGCGCTGCGGGACCATCCCACGCTCAAGCGGTGGATCCGCCAGCAGAGGAACGGACGGCTGGTGATCGACCGGGCCAAGGTCAAGGCGGAAGAACGGCTGGACGGCAAGTACCTGCTGGCCACCAGCGATCCCGGCCCTACACGCGTTCCTCCAGGTCAACCCTCAATTTCGAGCTCACGTGTGACTACTGACTGCGGAACCCGGGAGCCCGTCGCCGGGCATCCTGTATCGCGCCTGGCACGCGTGATTAGCGCTCGTGCTCGGCGATGAGCACCTCAGGCCTGGCGCCATCCGAGGAGCCAGAGCCGCCTGAGCGGATGGACGGCTTTCCGACGACCGAGATCATCGGCGATCTTGACGGCTCGTTGGCGCGTCCACCGGTCGCACGTGGTGTCGGCGGCCAACGCGGCGCACAGTTCGACGGCGCGGGCATCGCCCTGGTCGGCCAGGGCTTTAGCCGCATTGACACGGTCCCAGTCCCTGAGTGTGGTGTCGGCGGCCAGCGCGGCACACACGTTGGTACCGCGCGGGTCGCCTGTCTCGGCCAGTTCTTTGGCTGCCGTCACCCGGTTCCTGGCGTCCACGGCGGTTTCGGACGCCAGCATGGCGAGCAGTTCGGCGGCGCGTGGGTCTTGTAGTGCGATCAGGGCCTTGGCCGCCGTCACCCGATGGCCGCCGTTCGTCATGGTGTCGGTGGCCAGCATCGCGCACAGGTCTCCGGCGCGGGCATCTCCGAGTTCGGCCAGGGCCGTTGCCGCGCCTGCACGAGATTCTCCGTGCAGCTCGGGGTTCGTGATCATCTTGGCGAGCAGTTCGGCGCCGCGAGGATCCCCCAACTGGGCCAAGGCCTGTGCGGCGAGCGGGTGGTAGCCGCCGCCGAGCGTGGCATCGGTGGCGAGACCGGCGTAGAGGTCGGCGGCCCGCGGATCGGCAAGGCGCGCCACCACGTGGGCCGCTTCCAGCCGGTGGTGACTGTCCGGGGTGGGTGCGCAGGCCCGAGCGATGTACACGTCGCCGGCCCGTGGGTCGCCCAGGTCGACCAGCGCTTGGGCAATCTCCCCCAGGTATGAGTGGTCGGCGGCCAGGTCGGATGCGAGATTGGCGTAGGCGTCGGCGGCGCGTGGGTCACCGAGACCGGCCAGCGCCTCGGCCGCTCGGAGCCGCCGCGAGGTGTACACATCGGGGTCGGCGGCCACCGCGGCGTAGGTGGCAGCCGCGTCCGGATCTCCCGCGTCGGCCAGGGTCTTGGCCGCGGTGAGCCGTTCCTCACCCAGCCGAGGATCGGCGGCCAGCGTCCGGTAGATTTCGGCCGCGCGCGGGTCCCCCGCATTGGCCAGGGCATCGGCCGCTCGCAGGCGGGAAGAGGAGGGCAGGGACGAGTCTGCCGCCAAGGTGAGGAAGACGTCGATGGCGCGCGGGTCCTTCACCCGCATGATCAGGTCGGTCGCTTGGTCCAGGTACCGATATGTGCGCGTGACGGTGCGGTAGGCGTGCCGAGTCATTGTGTGCACGCGACGGCGGTGGCGATGGGTCTTGGTGAGTTTCGGTTCGCGGGCCATCTGGGCGTAGATGTCGATGCTGCGCTGATCTCCCAATCTCACCAGCGTCGCCAGAGCGTCCATGCGGTCATGTACCCGGACATTGGAATCGGCGGCCAGGGTGGCGCACAGCTCCGCCGCGCGCGGATCGCCCAGTTCGGCCAGCACGGCTGCCGCAGTGGAGCGCTCTCCGGTCGCGGTGGGCTCTGTGGTCCGAACCAGAGTGGCGCACAGGTCGGCGCCGCGGTGATCTCCGAGCCTTGCCAGCACGTGGGCGGCAGGCACGCGATCACGCAGGAGCGTCGGGTGGAAGGCCCACTGGGCGCACAGGTCGATGGCGGCCTGGACGACGGGGGCGGGAAGGGTGGTGCCCAGTTCGGCTTGACCGGCGATGAACTGACAGCCGCTTATGCCCGCCCGGGCAGAAGCCAGGCGAGACATGCGGGGAAGGGCGGTCGCTGGGCTCTGCTGCTGGGCGAGGTCGAGCAGGAAGCCCGCGAAGGAGGACTCCTCGCTGGGCGGCGGTTGCCAATAGCGCCACAACCACACACGCGGCCGCACACCTGGTGCCTCGTACCGGCCGTGCCAAGGGTAACGGGCGGGCCGGTGGAAGAGTGTCCGCAAGGCGTGAGCCGTGGCCTTGCGGTCGCGGGTGGCATGCCGGGCGGCCAGGTATTCAAGGACGGTTTGGTGCAGGAAGGTCAGCTCGCCGGCACGCAAGATCAGCAGGCCGCTGCGGCGCAGGCACATCATCACGAAGGCTCGCCAGTGATGGGCGGCAACGGGGACAGGGCGTTGGACGTCGGGATGGGCTTCGATGATGTCGATCGCCTGGCGTGTGTCGCCGTTGTGGCGCTCAGCCGCCAGGTGCGCGATCAGGTCATCGAGGCGAGCCAGGACGAGTTCGGCGCGGGCGTGTACGGCCGGGGAGTTGTAGCGTTCCAGTCCCGTGAGCCGGTGGGCGCCGATCTGCTGGGGGCGGACCGGGTACTGGCGCTCGCGCAGCAAGGAGATGAACTCGCCGAAGATGTCCCCGCGGCTGGCTGGGAGCGGCTGCTCAGGCCGGGCGGCGTGCAACTGACACAGCATCGACATCATCAGCGGGATGCGCGCCAGTTCGCTCAGTCGTGTGCTGCGCAGGTCGTGTACGAAGCGCTGCGCGGCGGGCTCCGGCTCGGGCAGGCCCAGGGCGCGGAACCAGCCGCACGCCACTGTCTCCACCTCCGCGGCCTCGAAGGGCTGCAGGTCATAGTGTGGTACGCGCGAACCCAGCAGGTGCAGTTCGCTCTGCGGAAGGGGCCGGCTGGCCACGACGAACCGATACAGGTCGGCGTGCGGACCGTCCGCGATCGCGGCCAGCATGCGTAGGACACGACGGCGGGCCTCGACGTCGAGGATCTCGTCTAGACCGTCCACCAGCACCAGCCAGCGCGTCCCCACATGCGGCGCGGTGGCGAACACCTCTGCCGGCAGCTGGGACAGCCCGTAGGCGGCCAGCTCTGCCTTGACAGCGTCGGCCAGCGCTTCGGGCAGCGAGCGGTCGGGCAGAGCTGCGGCGGGCACCAGTACCGGGACATTCTCCCCGCCTCTGCCGTCGATCCACTGCTCGACGCCGTGCGCCAGCCGCATGTGCAGCAGACTCGACTTGCCGCCTCCGGGCCCGGCTGTGATGACACACGTGTGTTCACCGGCCAACGCCTCCTCGGCAGGCACTGGGCCGACAGCGACGGTCGGCGGCGCCTCGTCACCTTCGCGCGGGCTCTGCTGCGCTGACAGGCCCTGGACGCGCTGACGGACGTAGACGGTGGCCAGAGGTGGCAGGTCATCATTCTCGCCGTCGACGTCGGCGGAGGTGGTCAGCACTGCCTGGTACGGATGCTCGCGTGCGGCGCGTAACGCGGCGTGCAGGTAGTCGTCCAGACGTCGTACCCGCGCGTCGGCCGTGTCCCGCAGCCGGTGCAGCTCCTGGAGAGCGTCTCCCGTCAGCCGCAGAGCGACAGCCAGCAGGTCGAGAGTGGCGACGGTGGGCACCGACTTGCCGTTCAGGATGGTGCTGACGGCCCCTGTGGAGATGCCCGCCTTCTTGGCCAGATCGGCCTGACGCATCCCATTGCCGGTCATGGCCGCCCGCAACCGCGCGATCAGCTCGGCGTGGGCACCTGCCGGACCCGCTTTCTTTGCGACGCCCACCGGCCCCTCCCCGACCTCGCGATTCATCCTGGTTCAGATCGCCCCTTTGAACGCTTTCCGAGACTACATCTGGAGCCGGGCGACCGGCCGGTCCGTGCCTGAACCGACACTGACAGCGACAGCAAGGGAGCACCCGTCATGCTCGACCCCGCCCACCTTCCCGTGATCGTCCTCATTGCGACTCCGGTCGTAGCAGGCCTGCTGGCCCGGCTGTTGCGCAGACCTCACGGCGTCCTGGCAAGCCTCACCCGCGACCTGCTCGATCTGATCAGCCTGCGCATGGTGCTGCGCGACACCGAGCCTGGCCAGCGGGCCACTCTCCTCAACGCCCATCGCGCCTGGCGGGCCACGCCTGCCGCAATGCCTCAGCGGACACCGTCCGCCAGGCGTAGATCACCCCGCTGAGGGCGTCGCAGCTGACGCCGCCGGCCTGATACCACGTCAGCAGGAAAGCGTGCTCTCTGGGTGACCATCCCTTTGCTTGTTCTGCCGCTCAGCAACCGTGTTGAAGAGCCGCATCCTCTTGGTCTGGCGCTTGTTGTCGGCGCCCTCCACGACTTTCAGCGCCCGATCATCTTCGGTATCGGCGATCCAGTGACCGCCTTCGGCGAGTGCCATGAAGATCTTTTCAACCGAGGCAACGGGGAACGGCTCTTGGAGTGTTCTGATGATGTTGCTGGTCAGGCTTCCGATCATGTAGGTCGAGGGTCAGGCTGGCAGCATGATGGGGCATCGTCCCGAGCGGCCGGTGGGGCCGGATGTGTGGGACACCTGCCGGGAGTTGATCCCTGCGGGCAGTGTGTACACGTTTTTGGCCGAGCATCGTGATGAGCTGTTTCCCGAGGAGATGTTCGCCGACCTGTATGCCGCGACCGATGGCCGACCGAGTGTGCCGCCGCAGGTGCTGGCATGTGTGACGGTCCTGCAGGTGCTGCTGCACAGCTCCGATCCCGAAGCCGCGCTGGCGCTGCGCTGTGATCTGCGGTGGAAGGCCGCCTGCGGGCTGGGCTGACAGCCACCTTGACCGACCTCCACGAGCGTCAGGAGCGCCTCAACCAACAGCTGGCACCGATCCATGCGCAGGCCCAGGCCCTGGGGGAGGCTGTGCGCCAGACCGCAGCGCAGGCCCCGCACTCAGACACCTGGCCACAGGTACGTCGACGCCACGCCGAGTTGCTGCGCACCTTCGACGTCAGCCTCCGCACGGCACGAGAACGCGATGTCGCACGTGCCCGGGTACATGTTCATGAGCAACGCCGAGCCCAAGCCGCCGCCCAGCACGAGCTCATTGCCATCCAACGCGAGATTGTGCGCATTGGCCTGGCTCCTGACCAGCGCGACCTCGAACAACTCGGCACATCACGGCGCGCCGACGCCCGGCAAGAGACAGGTCCGCACGCCCACGGTGGCGGCATCGAGCAGCGTGGCCCTTCACAGGCATACCAACCACCGCGCCGTCCCAATGGCAACGATCCCCGTCGTGGACAAGGACTAAGCCGATAACCAGCAAGATCGGACGGACACTCTCGCCCAGCGGACCGTTGCGCTCTGGCGGAGAGTCCAGGAGGTCATACGGTGATGCCCCTGATCGTAGTGAGATTTCGACGCCACCTTGTTTCTCCTCGCAGGCCGAGCGGCCGTCGCTCGCCGCGGGTCCAGGTAGTCGTTCCTCGCTGGGCTCGGTCCGCTCCACCTGGACCCACGGCTTCACGGCGGCCGCTCGGCAACTGACGAGGAAAGACCACGGAAGGGCTCTGAGGGGGTGCGTGGCATTGTCCAAGTGCGGCTTCAGAAGCGTGTTGGCGCCGTGCAAACTTAGATCGACCGGCAAATGGATCACTTCAGGCGTCAGATGGTGAAGCGGTGGTCCCTAGCGATGGCGGGTCGTCGAGCGTCGGATGAGCATGCGGAGCGTGACGAAAGCGGCGGCGAGGTATAGGTAGAGGCCCACGGCGCTGCTGCTCTTCGCCCTGTGGGTGAGCACGTCCGGGCCCTGTTCGAGGCCGGGTGGCACAGAACGAGCTCATGCCTCCAGGCTGAGGGCGGAGTTCATGGTTGAGCAGGCCCGGCGCAAGAGCGCGGGCAGTTCGCCCGGTGTGCAGTCGGGCAGCCATTCGTCCAGAGCGCAGCGCCAGGTGGCCACGAAGAATTCGATGAGGAGCCGCAGTTCGAGACGGTTTTGTTCGTCAAGTCGGCGCGCGATCTCGGCTTGGACTTCGGCGCAGTGCCGCAGCGTGTACCCGTCGAGTGCGGGTGAGCCGGCGATCAGCCGGAGCGTGAGCGGGAAGCGCCGGTACCAGTCCTCGTCCATGCGCTCCAGAGTGGTCAGCATGGCAGCGAGGAAGACATCGGCCAGCGGCCCGGACTTCTCGATGCCGTCCAAGACTTCCAGGTAGATGTCCCAGAGCTGCTTGACGGCGGTGAGTGCCACGTCCTCCTTGGAGTGGAAGTTGCGGAAGAAGGTCCGCCGGGACACCTCCACCTGCTCCAGCAGCGCGTCCAGCGGAGTGTTGTCGAATCCGCGTTCGCCGAAGAGCGTGACGGCGGTGTCGATCAGTGCCTGGCGAGTACGCAGCTTTTTGCGTTCGCGCAGGGTGGCGGGCTGTTCAACGGTCGTCATCACGATCACTGTACCAAGTGCGCCGAGATCACGCTTATGCTTCTGTGGAGCAAATGCCACACTGTGGCATTTTATGAAAGGGGATCTTTCTGTGCGTGCACTCGTCGTGGATCACACCTCACCTGGTCACTTGTCACTGACGGACGTCCCTGCCCCGCGACCCGCCGCCCACGAGGCGCTCGTGCGGGTCGAGGCGGTCTCGCTGAACTTCGGTGAGGTCTATGAGGCCATCCGTCCGGAGCTGCCGGACGGCACCGTGCTCGGATGGGACGCGGCTGGCGTGGTCGTCCAGGCGGCCGCGGACGGTTCAGGTCCGGCCGAGGGAGAGAGGGTTGTCACCCTCGGGGGGGAGGCCGGCTGGGCCGAGTTGCGGGCCGTACCCGCCGCCCTGCTCGGCACCGCGCCAAGGGACGCCGATCCCGGCGCGTTGAGCACCGTTCCCGTGGCTGGGCTGAGCGCCCTGCACGTGCTACGTCAGATGGGATCGCTGCTCGGTCGCCGCGTGATGGTCACCGGTGCTTCCGGCGGTGTCGGCCGCTACGCCGTCCAGTTGGCCGCCCGCGCAGGCGCGCACGTCGTTGCCATCAGCCGGAGCACCGCTCAGGCGGAGGGGCTGCGATCCCTGGGCGCCCACGAGGTCCACCCGGAGCCGGCCGCCGTGCAGCAGCCCGTGTCGGCCGTCCTTGACAACGTCGGCGGACAGCACCTCGTCGACGCCTTCGCCTCCCTGTCGGCCGGCGGCAGTCTCATCAGCGTAGGCCGCTCCTCCGAGGCCGACGCGGTGCTGTCACCGGATGCCCTGCTGGGCACCGAAGGACGGCACGACCGGTCGATCCGCACCTTCTTCCTCTTCGGCGACCCCACCACCGACTTCTCTGCGGATCTGACCTGGCTGGCCGGAGAGATCGCCGCAGGCAGCCTCGATCCGGGCATCAGCTGGCGCGGCCCCTGGACTCGCCACTCCGAGGCAGTCAAGGTTCTGCTCGACCGTCGCCTCCACGGCAAAGCCGTCCTCGATCTCAAGTAGCCGGCTGGTGTGATGCCGTCACAACCTCCGTTCGTGGCGTACGACGCTGACGGAGGTTAAAGACGGGCTGCGACCGACGGGCGAATGGTGGTGCCGGGTACGGGACAGGCGCAGGCTTGAATGATCATGGAGTTCTCTACGCTCAGTGATCACTGGAGGGCCCGTGCCTGCTGTGCCATCTTGCCTGCTCGACCCCCTGTGGGACCAGTTCGCCGCCCTGCTACCCGCGCGCGATGACTATGCGCCGACCCACCCGCTGGGCTGCCACCGTCTCCGGGTCCCGGACCGAATCGTCTTCGAGCGCATCGTGCAGGCACTGGTCCACGGCACTGGATACGAGCGGATCGCCAGTCCGGGCTGCTCGGACCGAACCATTCGGCGCCGCGTCAAGATCTGGTCGCAGATGGGCATATCAGAGCAGGTCCACGCCATGGCGTTGCAAGCGTACGATCGGATGATCGGCCTCCATCTGGCCGAGATCTCCGTGGACGGATGCATCACGAAAGCTCCCTCGGGCGGTGAGAAGGCCGGACGCTCCCCAGTCGACCGAGGCAAGCAGGGACTGAAGCGATCGGTGGCCTCCGACGCGGCCGGGGCCCTTTGGGAATTGTCTCCGCAGGCGCCAACCGGCACGACTCGCCACTGCTCGGCCCCACCCTCGAAGCAACGAAAGCACAGGTAGGAGCACTCCCCGAGCAGGTGAACGTCCATCTCGACCGGGGCTACGACAGTGCCAGAACCCACGCCTTGCTCGACGAGTTCGGCTTCACCGGCGAGATAGCCCGCAAGGGCGTGCCCGCACCGATCCAGGCTGGCAAGCGGTGGGTGGTTGAGCGGTGCCACTCATGGATGAACGGTTACGGCAAGCAGCGGCGCTGCACCGAAAAGAGCAGCAGCGTCGTGGACTTCTACCTTTACCTAGCCGCCACTTTCGTCACGCTCCGCATGCTCATCCGACGCTCGCCGCCCGAGGCCCAAGCACTCGCCATGGCACGCCGCCAGCTCGCCGAGTGCGACCGCAAGCTCGCCCAGCATCGAGCTGCCCTTGAGGCGGGCGCAGACCCGGCGCTCGTCGCCGGATGCCAGGAAGAGCTTGTCCGCAAGAGCGCGGCCGAGCAATGTCTCAGCCGCGCGCACGTACTGCCTCAGAGGCGGCTGGGGCGGGATGAGCTGGCGGAGATCACGCACAGGCTTGGAGACATGGTGCGAGTTCTCTCGAATGCTGACCCGATCCGGAAGGCCAAGATCTACGCGAACATGGGACTGCGGCTGATCTACCACTCGTCAAAACAAAAAGTCCTGGTCACGTGTACACGTGACCAGGACCCCATAGGCGATCGGTTTGTGTCCGAGGGGGGACTTGAACCCCCATGCCCATCACTGGGCACTAGCACCTCAAGCTAGCGCGTCTGCCTATTCCGCCACCCGGACTTGGTGCCTGCACGCGGGACCGTCATCTCGCGTCGGCTCAGTAAGGTTAGCAAACTCTGAGGGGTGCGTCATACCAAGAATCCACTCGCCTCTTCGGGGTGTCTCCCGGAGGCGGGAGATGGGGCGGGTGAGGGCTCCTGATGGGGCTTTGGTGGCGTACGTAAGAGGGTGTTGGGGCAGTTGGTGGCGCTTTGGGCCATGGGGAGTTGGTGAATTTCTGGGTCTCCGATGAAAAGGCCTTGCGGCAACCTTGAGTGCTGCTACGGTTACGGACCGTTGAGGGGTGAGTCCATGGACCGGCCTCACGACAAATGAGGCCGGTTCTGGAGTGCGGGAGGTCACGTGGCGCGCATGGTGGTGCAGCGGAGGGCTGTTGCCCTCGGTGCGCATCGCCTGCCCGTGACCGTCCCGGCGCAGGACGAGACCACCGATCGGGTCGACCGGATGGCGCGGTTCGCGGCCGGTGCCCGTCGGCTCGTCGTGCGGGCAGTCACGATTGGCGCCCTGGTGGCCGCCGGGTGGCTGTTTGCGCTCGTCTTCGGCATGATCACCGCCGCCCCGGCGGCCGCCGAAGTGGCGACTCCGACGGCGGACGCGCAAGTGAAGTCCACGGCCGCGCAGCCCGTGGACGGCGATGTGTCCGCTCAGGTGTCTCGATCCCTCATCAGCCCGGATGGCGCCACGGCGTCCGACAACGACAACGCCGAGGCCATGGCCGGGCGTACGGTTGACGGGCTCAACAGCCAGCAGGATCCTGGCCTGCCAACACCGTCCACCGCCGGAAAGATCCTGGACACCAATGGCTTGGTGCCCAACGGCGGTGGCAGCGGCTCGTTCGGGGCCGCTGCGGGTGACGTCGCGAGGTCAGTGTTCGACCCGCGGCTGCAGGTGCTCCGCGCCCTCGTGGCGCGGGTGCCTGCCCCCGTCGTCCGCACAGCGGCGGACGACCCCTCTTTCTCGCCTGACTGACCCCGCCTGCAGCTGCCGGTCCTTTCGCTGACCGGCCCCTTTCCGAAACAACGCGGCTGAGTGCGGTCTGAACGCCTCTCCGCCGGCGGGTGCACAGCGTGCGCAAGGCGCACACACACGTCAGTTCAGCTGTTCGCGAATCCGAGGTCTCCGCTGTGCGTGAAACCTCGCACGGCCTCGGGCTGCCCGCGAACTGTTCCGTTCATCCCCCCAGAAGAACCACTAGGAGCATTCATCATGCGTACGTGGGCAAAGGCATCTACTCCCGCGGCTCTGCTCGCCGTTGCCGTCATGTCGTTCGGCCCCGGCACCGCGCTGGCCGACACCTCGGGCGACGCGTCCGTCGGCGGCGGCAACCAGGTCGACCTGCCGATCTCCCTGCCCATCGACATCAGCGGCAACTCCGTCGGCGTGGTCGGCAGCTCCGAGGCCTCCTCGCAGGGCGGCGCCCAGGTCGTCAACAAGGGCGGCATCCCCGGCAACAGGACCTCGGGCAACGCGAGCGTGCTGGGCGGCAACCAGGTGAACGCGCCCATCAGCGCCCCGATCAACGCCTGCGGCAACGCCGTCTCCCTGGTCGGCAGGTCCGACGCGGGCTGCAGGGGCGGCGCCGCCGTCCGCAACCAGGGCAAGGGCGGCGCGGGCGGTAACCGTACCTCCGGCGACGCCAGCGTGCTCGGCGGGAACCAGATCACCGCGCCGATCTCCGCGCCGATCAACGCCTGCGGCAACGCGGTCGCGATCTTCGGCGAGGCTACGGCGGGCTGCAAGGGCGGCTCCAGCGTCCACAACACCGGAGTGGGCGCGGGCGGCAACCGCACCTCGGGCAACGCGAGCGTGCTGGGCGGCAACCAGGTCGTCGCCCCGATCTCCGCGCCGGTGAACATCTGCGGCAACGCCGTCGCGGTCGTCGGACGGGCGTTCGCGGGCTGCAAGGGCGGCTCGACCGTCACCAACGGCGGCGGCCGGCACGGCGGTTACCACGGCCCCCACCGCCCCGTGGGCTCCTCGGGCAACGACACCGACGGGCGCTTCGGGGTGGGCAGCGGCAACCAGGTGATCGCCCCGATCAGCGTGCCCGTGAACGTCTGCGGCAACGCCGTGGGCAACGCGGCCGCCAGGTGCGAGGGCGGCTCCAAGGTCGAGAACACCCGCGCCGGGTCCGGGGCGGGCGGCAACGTCACCTCCGGCCAGGCGGGCGTCCTCAGCGGCAACCAGGTGGTGGCCCCGATCAGCGCCCCCGTGAACGTCTGCGGCAACGCCGTCGCGGTCATCGGGCGCGCGTTCGCCGGCTGCAAGGGCGGCGCCCGCGTGAAGAACGGCGGCACGGGAGCCGGCGGCAACCGCACCTCCGGCCGCGCCGGCGTGCTGAGCGGCAACCAGATCGTCGCGCCGATCACCGCTCCCATCAACATCTGCGGCAACGCGGCGGCCGTGCTCGGCGCGTCCAAGGCCCACTGCAAGGGCGGCGCCAAGGTCGACCGGACCGGTGGCGGCGGCAACACCACCTCCGGCCGCGCAGGGGTGCTCGCGGGCAACCAGGTCGTCGCGCCGATCGCCGCGCCGATCAACGTCTGCGGCAACGCGGTGGCCGTGCTCGGCGACGCCGCGGCCGGGTGCCTCGGCGGGGCGAACGTCGGCAGGCCGGACCACCCGCACGGGTACGTCCGCGGCGGCGTCGAGAAGACGGCCGAGAAGGGCTCCAAGGGCGGGCTGCTGCCCATGCTGCCCGCCGTCCCGGCCCTGGGCGGCCTGCAGGACATCGCCGGCGTCACCCAGCCGGCGCAGGACCTGACCGGGGTTCCGCGGCAGCTGGGCGTGACCGGGCAGCTCCAGGACGTCACGGGCACGGGCCTGACCTCGGTGCCGCTGGTCGAGGACGCCTCCCGTACGTTCGGCCTGCCGAGCCTGCCCGAGCTGCCCGGCATGCCCGCCCAGGCGCAGACCCCGGCCCAGCCGAAGAAGAAGACGCACGCGGCCGGTCAGGCCGACGGCGCCGGGCGTCCCGCCCCGTCGAGCAGCGCCGTGTCCGTGCTCGACCCGGCGACCGACCTGGTGGGCGGCACCCCGGCCGGCGGCGCGGTGACCTCGGCCACCCGTGGCCTGCCGGTCAGCGGCCTGATGAGCGCCGAGCAGCCCGCCGGCCTCGGGGGGATGAACTCGAGCTCCCTGCTCGCCCTCGTGCTCGGCTCGATGTTCGCCGCCTCGGCGACGCTGTTCGGGACCGCCCGCCGGTTCCGGCTCGGCCGGAAGTAAGGGAATCAGGCAGCACATAACAAGGACGGCTACCGCTCACAGCCTGTGAGCGGTAAGCGTTAGACGCTTTGCCCGTTCCGGGGGCGCGGCCCGGGGCGGGCAAAGCCATGTCCGGGGTCAAAGCGTGCTGCGCACCCGCATAACCTTGCGACGCAGCCGTACCTGACGGCTCCCGTCGGGGTACACACGTACGCGGGCCAGCTCCCACTGCCCGTACTCAGCGTGTTCGGTCAGCAGCTGACGTGCTGCTTCGCGAGTGAGGTCGCGTGGAATGAAGATATCCATGTAGGAGTAGTCGAGCACAACGATTAGTCTCCAGGGTGAGTCAGGGCGCCATGCCGCTCGATGGGGCTTATTCTGCGTGCTTGTGGGTGGACCCGGAAGCTAGTGGGTAGCCCGGGGGAAGGAAATTTCCGCGAGTCGGGTTACCTTTCAGTCTGTGCCGACTCCCGGCAGGGGGATTTGCAAAGCGAACAGCGAGGTAGGAAGCAGCGTGCCAGCCAAGAACGGCAGCGCCGGCGGAACACGCCTGGTGATCGTCGAGTCGCCCGCGAAGGCGAAGACGATCGCCGGGTACCTCGGGCGCGGCTACATCGTCGAATCGAGCATCGGCCACATCCGTGACCTTCCGGAGAAGGCCGACGACATCCCCGAGAAGTACAAGGGCGCCCCATGGGCTCGCCTCGGGGTCAATGTCGAGCACGAGTTCGAGCCGCTGTACGTCGTCAACCCCGACAAGCGGTCGCAGGTCAACAAACTGCGGCAGCTGTTGAAGGACGCCGACGAGCTCTACCTGGCCACTGACGAGGACCGCGAGGGCGAGGCCATCGCCTGGCACCTGCGCGAGGTGCTCAAGCCCAAGGTCCCGGTGCACCGCATGGTGTTCCACGAGATCACCCCGCAGGCCATCCAGGACGCCGTGGCCAACCCGCGCGACCTCAACCTGCGCCTCGTCGACGCCCAGGAGACCCGGCGCATCCTCGACCGCCTCTACGGCTACGAGGTCAGCCCGGTCCTGTGGAAGAAGGTCAAGCCCCGCCTGTCGGCCGGTCGCGTGCAGTCCGTGGCGACGCGGCTGGTGGTGGAGCGCGAGCGGGAGCGCATGGCGTTCACACCGGCCCACTACTGGGATCTGCAGGCGCTCTTCGACACGAACAAGGCCGAGGAGCGGCCCCGCGACTTCACCGCGACCCTCACGGGGGTCGACGGCAAGCGGGTGGCGCAGGGCCGCGACTTCGCCAGCACGGGGCGGCTCAAGAACGTCGACGTGCTCCACCTGTCCGAGGAGGCCGCGGGCGAGCTGGCCGGGCGGCTGAGGGGCGCGTCGTTCGCGGTCAAGTCCGTCGAGCGCAAGCCGTACACGCGCAAGCCGTACGCGCCGTTCCGGACGACCACGCTGCAGCAGGAGGCCAGCAGGAAGCTGGGGTTCTCCGCGAAGTACACGATGCAGGTGGCGCAGCGGCTCTACGAGAACGGCTTCATCACCTACATGCGTACCGACAGCATCACGCTGTCGGAGACCGCCGTGGCGGCCGCCAGGTCCCAGGCGATCAAGCTGTACGGGGCCGCGTACGTGCCCGACAAGCCGCGCGTCTACAGCAGCAAGGTGAAGAGCGCGCAGGAGGCGCACGAGGCGATCCGGCCGTCGGGCGAGGAGTTCCGCACGCCGGGCGAGACCGGGCTGTCGGGCGACATGTTCCGGCTGTACGAGCTGATCTGGCAGCGTACGGTGTCCTCGCAGATGAAGGACGCGGTCGGCGAGTCGATCACGGTCAAGGTGCGCGGCAGGTCGTCGTCCGGCGAGGACGTCGAGTTCAGCGCCTCCGGCCGGACGATCACGTTCTACGGGTTCCTCAAGGCGTACGTGGAGGGGGCCGACGACCCCTCGACCGACCGCGACGACTCGGAGAAGCGGCTGCCCAACCTGGCGGAGGGCGACGCGCTGAGCGTCACCAGGCTCGACGTGGCCGGCCACTCGACCAAGCCGCCCGCGCGCTACACCGAGGCGTCGCTGGTCAAGGAGCTGGAGGACCGCGAGATCGGGCGGCCCTCGACGTACGCCTCGATCATCGGGACCATCCTCGACCGCGGCTACGTGTTCAAGAAGGGCACGGCGCTGGTGCCGTCGTTCCTGGCCTTCGCCGTGGTCAACCTGCTGGAGCAGCATTTCGGCAACCTGGTCGACTACGACTTCACCGCCGAGATGGAGAAGGTCCTCGACGACATCGCCAACGACCGGGCGGAGCGGGTGCCCGAGCTGCAGCGCTTCTACTACGGCTCCGACGGCGACGAGGGCCTGAAGGAGATGGTCACCGACCTCGGTGACATCGACGCCAAGGAGATCAGCTCGTTCCCGATCAAGGGCACGGACATCGTGCTGCGGGTCGGGCGCTACGGGCCCTACCTCGACAGGGACGGCGCGCGGGTCAACGTGCCCGAGGACATGACGCCCGACGAGCTGACGGCGGAGAAGGCCGAGGAGCTGTTCTCCAGGCCGACGGGCGACCGGGAGCTCGGGCAAGACCCGGTGACCGGGAACATGATCGTGGCCAAGGACGGCCGGTACGGGCCGTACGTGACGGAGGTCCTGCCCGAGCCACCCGAGGAAGAGACGCCCAAGCGACGGACGAGGAAGGCCGACGCGCCCAAGCCGCGCACGGCCTCGCTGTTCAAGACGATGTCGCTGGACACGATCACGATCGAGGACGCGCTCAAGCTGCTGGCGATCCCCAGGCTCGTGGGCGAGCTGGAGGGCGAGGAGGTCGTGGCCTACAACGGCAAGTTCGGCCCGTACCTGAAGAAGGGCACCGACTCGCGCTCGCTGGCCTCGGAAGAGGACCTGCTGACGGTCACGATCGACCAGGCCAAGGAGCTGTTCGCGCAGCCGAAGCAGCGCGGCCGGCGGGCCGCGGCGGCGGCGCCGCTGCGCGAGCTGGGCGACGACCCCCACTCCAAGAAGCCGATCGTGGTGAAGGAGGGGCGGTTCGGGCCTTATGTGACCGACGGTGAGACGAACGCGTCGCTGCGCAAGGGCGACACGGTCGAGGACATCACGACCGAGCGGGCGGCCGAGCTGCTGGCCGAGCGGCGCGAGCGGGCGCCGGCGGCCAAGAAGACCACCACGAGGAAGGCGCCGGCGAAGAAGGCTCCCGCCAAGAAGCCGGCGGCCAAGTCGTAGGGCGAACCACGAGACCCGCGGGGCCGCCGGACGCGGTCCCGCAAGTAGCATCGATGCTGTGATCGTCTTGTTCTTCGCGGGCCTGATCCTGCTGGCACATCTCTATCTGTGGCAGCGGATGGTCCGTTCCACCACCGGCCCCGGGCGGCTGCGCAAGGCGCTGACGTGGGCCGTGGTGGGGCTGACGGTGCTCGTCGTGGTGACGTTCGCGGCCACGCGGATGGACTTCGGGCACTGGCTGGCCTGGCCGGGCTACATCTGGCTGGCGCTGATGTTCTACCTGATCGTCTTCCTCGTGGTGCTGGAGGCGCCGCGGGCGGTGGCCGCCCTCTTCCTGCGCAGGGCCGCGCGCAAGGCTGTGGCGCGCGAGGCGGCGCCGGTGCCCGTGCCCGCCATGGCGGGCGCCCCGGCGCCTCCCGAGCCCGCTCCGGGGGCGGCCACGATCAGCAGGAGGCTCTTCCTGGGGCGGACCACCGCCGCCATCGCGGGCGCGGGAGCGCTGGGCACGGTCGGGTACGGCATGACGAGCGCCCTGGGCGACCCCGTGATCGAACGCGTGAAGGTGGCCCTGCCGAAGCTGGACTCGCGGCTCGGCGGCCTGCGGTTCGCCGTGGTGAGCGACATCCACTTGGGGCCGCTCACGGGCAGGGGCCACACCGAGCGGATCGTCCGCATGATCAACGGACTCGAAGCCGACGTGGTGGCGATCGTGGGCGACCTGGTGGACGGGTCGGTGGCCCAGCTGGGGGCGCTGGCTCAGCCGCTGAAGAGCCTTGAGTCCCGCTACGGGGCATATTTCGTGACCGGTAACCACGAATACTTCGCTCCCAGCGGGCCCATGGAGTGGATCGAGGAGCTCGATCAGCTCGGCGTACGCTCGCTGCGAAACGAGCGCGTGGAGATCAGGCACCAGGGCGCCGTGCTCGACCTGGCCGGGGTCAACGACCTCAACGGCGCCGCCGCGGGCGACGGTCCCGACTTCGGCAAGGCGCTGGGCGGCCGGGACACCGGCCGGTCCACGGTGCTGCTGGCGCACCAGCCCGTCCAGGTCGACCAGGCCGCCCGACACGGCGTCGATCTGCAGCTCTCCGGTCACACGCACGGCGGGCAGATCGCGCCGTTCAACCTGGTGGTGGGCCTGCAGCAGCCCGTGGTCTCGGGTCTGGCCACCGTCGACGGGGTGCAGGTCTACGTCACCAGGGGCGCCGGGTTCTGGGGCCCGCCGGTGCGCGTCGGGGCACCGCCCGAGATCACGCTGCTGGAGTTGCGTGGCTGACTTTCCGCGAGCCACTGGTCACCTGCGGTCATGATGGCGTAGAGTATCCAACCGGATACTGATCGGAGGTGGGGGATGGTCTCCTCGCCTATGGAGGCGGCGCACGCCGCCTTCTGGGCCAAGCGTGGCGGGCAGCTGTTCAAGCAGGCCAGGCATGCCGCGAGCATGAACCAGCGGGTCCTGGCCAGTGTGAGCGGCACGTCGAGGACCACGCTGTCGGCCTACGAGCACGGCAGGAAGTCACCGACGCTGGAGACCGCGGGGCGCATTCTCGACGCGGCCGGCTTCCGGCTGGCGCTGGAGGCCAAGGTCGAGTTCGCCGCCCGCGCGAGTGGCGGGCGGACGTTCCACGTGCCGAGCCGGCTGCGGCGGCTGCCGGTCGGGGCGGCGCTGGGCGTCGTGCGGCTGCGTGACCGGATCTACGACCTGGCCGACCGGGAGGCGCGCCGGGCCGCCTACACCGCGCTGCTGTGCGAGGGCGAGCCCCAGGAGCTGCTCGATCACGTGGACGGGGTGCTGCTCGTCGAGCTGTGGAGCGAGCTGGAGCTGCCCGAGGAGATCCGTGCCGAGTGGGGGCCGTTGGTGGAAGAGGCCCGACTTGAGGCTGGAGTTATGAATTGATGATGCTTTTGGGGGCCTATTCGAGGCATGCGACCTGCACGCTGGCCCGCGAACGTAATACTCTCAGCCCCGAGTCAGCCGGGAATATCCGGCTCGCCTGTTGTCCGCCCACTTCCTGGATACGCTGAAATCATGACTGCCCCTGGCCGAAGCCGCCCGGCCCACGTGCTGGCCAATGCGCCGTTCAGACGGCTTTGGATGGCCATGTCGGTGTGCAGCCTGGGCGACTGGCTCAACATCCTGGCGCTGACCGCCCTGGCCGGTAACCTCACGCAGAGCGACTACCGTCTGCAGTCACTGGCGGTGGGCGGGGTGTTCATCGCCAAGATGCTGCCCGCCGTGCTGCTCGGGCCGCTCGCGGGGGTGTTCGCCGACCGGTTCGACCGGCGGCTGACGATGGTCGCGGCCGACCTGGCCAGGTTCGCCGTGGTGCTGTCGATCCCCTTCGTCCGCAGCTATGAGTGGGTCATCGTCGCGACCGTCCTGGTCGAGTGCGTCAACCTGTTCTGGGTCCCGGCCAAGGACGCCACGGTGCCCAACCTGGTGCGCAAGGAGGAGCTCGAGTCGGCCAACCGGCTCAACCTGCTGGTCACCTACGGCACCGCGCCGGTCGCGGCCATCCTGTTCGCGGCGCTGTCCCTGGTCGGCGACGTGATGAAGAGCACGGTGCCGTTCATGTCCGGCCAGGACGCCACGTCGCCGGCGCTGGTCGTCAACGCCTGCGCCTACCTCGTCTCGGCCGCCCTGATCTTCACGCTGCGCGACATCCCCAAGCGTGACGGCGCCGTCTCCGCGCCCTCCGTGTTCAAGCAGATCGTCGAGGGCTGGCGGTTCGTGGGCCGCAACCGGCTGGTGCGCGGGCTGATCATCGGCATGCTGGGGGCGTTCGCGGCGGGCGGTGCCGTGGTCGGCGTCGCGAAGATCTACGTCGAGGCGCTCGGCGGCGGCGACGCGGCCTACGGCGTCGTGTTCGGTGCGGTCTTCGTCGGCATGGCGCTGGGCATGTTCTTCGGCCTCCGGCTGCTGCGCGAGCTGTCGCGCCGGCGGCTGTTCGGCCTGGCCATCACCTTCGCGGGGCTGGTGCTGGTGGCCACCGCCCTGGTGCACAACCTGGCGATCGTGGTCATGCTGACCGTGCTGCTGGGGGCGTGCGCGGGCATCGCGTGGATCATCGGTTACACGATGATCGGGCTCGAGGTCGAAGACGGGCTGCGGGGCCGTACATTCTCGTTCCTGCAGTCCACGGCGCGGGTGACCTTGCTGCTCGTGGTCGCCGTGGCCAACCCGCTGGCGGCGATCTTCGGCGTCCACTGGTTGCGGTTCGGCGAGCTCGCCTACCGGTTCGACGGCTCCAACCTGGTGCTGGTCGTCGGCGGGGTGCTCGCGATGATCGTGGGCGTCCTCGCGCTGCGGCACATGGACGACCGGAAGGGCGTCTCCCTGGCCGGCGACGTGATCGCGGCGGTGCGCGGCGAGCGGTTCCCGGCCGAGGCGGCCGAGGCGGTGCCCGGGCTGTTCGTGGCGTTCGAGGGCGGCGAGGGATCGGGCAAGACGACCCAGTCGCGGCTGATCGCCATCTGGCTGCGTGACCAGGGCTACGACGTGGTGCAGACGCGCGAGCCGGGCTCGACCAAGGTCGGCATGCGGCTGCGGGCGATCCTGCTCGACGCGGCCGAGCGCGGGCTGTCGGCGCGTTCCGAGGCCCTGCTGTACGCCGCCGACCGGGCCGAGCACGTGGAGAAGGTGATCCGGCCCGCGCTCTACCGGGGCTCGCTCGTGATCACCGACCGCTACGTGGACTCGTCGCTGGCCTACCAGGGGGCCGGGCGGGCGCTCGACCCCAAGGACGTGTCCAAGATCAACGCCTGGGCCACCGGCGGGCTGGTGCCGCACCTGACGGTGCTCATCGACACGCCGCCGGAGATCGGGCTGACCCGGCTGGGCGGGGCCGCCGACCGGATCGAGTCGGAGCCGCTGGACTTCCACGAGCGGGTGCGCAAGGAGTTCCGTGCGCTGGCCGCGGCGGCGCCGGAGCGCTACCTCGTGGTGGACGGCACGCTGCCGTCCGAGGTGATCACCCGCCAGGTCCAGGACCGGATTCGCGAGATCCTGCCGGACCCGGTGCCGCAGGAGTCCGAGGATGCCACGGGCACGATGCCTGCCATTCGCGGCGATTGGACGATGCCGACCATCCGCGACTAGCCCCTCTTCGCGGACGCTGTCTCTCGGTGGCGGACGCCCCCCATGGCGGTGGGCGTAGTCCCCTGGGGTGCGGGCGCCCCTGGAGGTGAGAGCGCCCCGGGGACGGGTGGCGCGTCCCGGAGAGGGTGGCGGGTTCCGGGCGGGGCGCGTCCTGGGCGCGGCGGCGAGTCCTGGGCGCGGCGGCGTGTTCTGGAGGGCGCTGGAAGGTGGCGGCTCGGGGTGCGCGTACGGGCGTGGGGAGTGCCGTCGGCGGCTAGCCTTACGTCGTGGCAGTTTTCGATGACCTCGTCGGGCAGGACCAGGCGGTGGCCGTGCTGTCGCGGGCCGCGGCGGCGGCCGGGGAGGTCGTCAGGGGCGGGCGCGGCGCGGGCATGACGCACGCGTGGCTGTTCACCGGGCCGCCGGGCTCGGGCCGGGAGGATGCCGCCCGCGCCTTCGCCGCCGCACTGCTCTGCCCCGACGGCGGGTGCGGCCACTGCGACCAGTGCCACCAGGTGTTCATCGGCTCCCACCCCGACCTGGAGTCCGTACGCCCCCAGGGCCTGTCCTACAGCGTCAAGCAGACCCGCGAGCTCATCCTGCGGGCGGCCGGGGCGCCGACGCAGGGGCGGTGGCGGGTCATCCTGTTCGAGGACGCCGACCGGGCCACGGAGTCCGCCGCCAACGCCCTGCTCAAGGCCATCGAGGAGCCGCCGCCCCGTACGGTCTGGCTGCTGTGCGCACCCGCCCCCGACGACCTCATGATCACCATCAGGTCGCGCTGCCGGGTGGTCAACCTGACCACCCCAGCCACGGAGGCCGTCGCCCACGTGCTGGCCACGCGCGACAGCGTGCCGCTGGAAGTGGCCAGGTTCGCCGCCAGGGCCGCCCAGGGGCACATCGGCAGGGCGCGGGCGCTGGCGCTCGACGAGGGCGTCAAGCGGCGTCGTGAGGCCGTGCTGAGCATCCCGCGCTCGCTGACCGGGGTGGGGGAGTGCGTCTCGGCTGCCGAGCGGCTGGTCAAGACGGCGGAGGAGGAGGCCGCCGCGGCCACGGCCGCCCTCAACGAGAACGAGACCGCCGAGCTGCGCAAGCTCTACGGCGAGGGGTCCACGGGCAAGGGGCTCAACCGCGGGCTGGTACGCGGTGGGGCCGGGGCGCTGAAGGAGCTGGAGGACCGGCAGAAGTCCCGGGCCACGCGGATCAAGCGCGACTCGCTGGACGCGGCGCTGCTGGAGCTGGTGTCGTACTACCGGGACGTGCTGGCCATGCAGTTCGGGGCCCAGGTCGAGCTGGCCAACGACGACCTCCGCTTCGACCTCGACCAGCTGGCCAAGACGGCCACGCCCGAGGAGACGCTGCGGCGGATCGACGCGATCATGCAGTGCAGGGAGCGGCTGGCGGCGAACGTCAACCCGCAGATGGCCGTCGAGGCGATGATGCTGTCGCTGCGTTCCTGACTCGTGATCAAGGGCCGTTAGGCTGCCCGGGTCGATCGCGTGCGGATGAGGAGCGGCAGTGGCTGAAGAGGCGCCCCGGGGATTACGGCCGTTGATCGCCACGCTGCTGGCCGGGATGCTGATCCTCGTGGGTACGCCAGCCGCGGCGGACCCGGTGCCCGCCCCGGAGGTCAGCGCGAGCGACGAGTGGGAGATCGCTGTCTTCCTGTGCGTTCCGGCCACCTACGGCTGCCACAAGCGAGCCGCCACCGCGAAGCAGACACAGGCGCTCAGGACGTTCCTGGAGTCCAGGCCGGAGCTGAGCGACGTCCGGTTCGTCGATCGGGCGAGCGCGTACGAGAACTTCCGACATGACTTCGCCGGCAACAAGGCGCTGTTGAAGGCCGTGCGGGCGAAGGATCTCCCGGAGTCGTTCCGCCTGCGGGTGAAGAAGGGGGCCGACCGGGACCGGGTGAAAGCCGCGACAGTGCGGCGGCCCGGCGTGGACGCCGTCATCGACCCGGCCGAGATCTATGGCGAGCTGCAGAGCAAGCCGTCGGAATGGGACATCTCGATCGCCATCTGCGTGAAGAGTTCGTCCATGCCGGCCTGCCGGTCCGGGCGCGGCAAGGCGAGTGGAAAGGACGCGACGCCGGAGGAGAAGAAGGCCGTCGTCGCGGCGATCGAGGCGACGCCCGGGGTCGAGTCGTACGTTTTCGAGGACCAGGCGACGGCGTACCGGAACTTCATCGAGACCTACGCCGACAACGAGTCGCTCGTGAGCGTCACCAAGATGTCGGATATGCCGGAGTGGTACCGGCTGAAAATGCGGCCCGAGGTCGACTGGAACGCTGTGAGCCGCAGACTGGAGCGGCTACCAGGGGTGCAGCGGGTGTATAACCAGAGATGTCTCGACGACCAGCTCAAGCTGAGCGTGGAGTACGGGAGTCGTGACCTGCCCGACAGCAAGGTCTGCGCGCCGCGTCGGTAAATCCGCCGGGTGACGCGAGCAGCGGATGGGGCCGACGGGCGTCTCTGATACGTGGAAGTCGAACTACTCACCCAACAAGAGGCCCGGGCGCGGCAGCGAATAGACGTGGCGTCGATCTTCGCCGAGCACCACGTGGGCCTCGTCCGGCTTGCCCTGATCATGGTCGGCGATCAGTCGACCGCGGAAGACGTCGTACAGGAGGCGTTCGCCCGCACCCACGCCGGGCGCGGCCGGTTACGCGACGCCGACAAGGCGCTGGCCTATGTCCGCTCGGCGGTGCTCAACGGGTGCCGGTCGGTGCTGCGCAGGCGGGCGACCGTGTTCCGGCGGGCGGTGCCGTACGAGCCGCCCGTCTGGTCGGCGGAGAGCGCCGCACTGCTGGGCGAGGAGCGGCGCGGGGTGCTGCTCGCCCTGCGTGAGCTGCCGCGCAGGCAGCGGGAGGCGCTCACGCTGCGCTACTACTTCGACCTGTCCGACCAGGAGATCGCCGACACCATGAGGGTTGGAGCCAGCACGGTCAGGTCCACGATCGCGCGGGGGCTGGCCGCCCTCGGCCGGGCTCTCGGGGAGGATTCATGAACAGCGCGATGGAAGACAGGCTGCGTGAGGCCCTCGCCGAGGCGGGGTCGACGGTCGACGCCAGCACGCTCGGGCCGCTGAGGGCGCCGGAGCGGCGGTTCAGGGTGGATTTCCGGCTGGTGGCGGTGGCGGCGGCCGTGGTGCTCGCGGGGGCGGCGACCACTGCCGGGCTCCTGGGCGGTCCGGGTGACGAGAACCGTGCGGTGGCGGCCGATCCGCCCGCCGAGCGAAAGGTGATCGTCTTCCTGTGCGCGAAGTCGTCGGACCGGGAGCAGACGGCGTGCAAGGGCGCTGCCAGCACAGAGGAGAAGCAGCAGATCGAGGCGGCGGTACGGCAGTTGCCGGAGCTCGAAGAGATCAGCTTCGTGATGGGGAACCAGGCGTACGACGACTTCCGGCGCGATTTCGCGCGCAACAAGGCACTGCTGGCCGCTGTCGACGTCGACGACATCCCCGATTCGTTGCAGTTGACCCTCACGAAGGGTACCGATCCGCTCCGCGTGAAGGAGGTGCTGCGCGGGGTGCCAGGGGTCTTGAACGTCGCGGAATCGGCACCCGACGACGCCACTCCGGCGAGCAAATTCGATGTGAGCGTCTTCCTCTGCACCCCCTCGTCGGGCATGCAGTCCTGCGGCGCCGAGCGTAAGTCCGACGGCAAAGGCAGCTTCACCGTCACGAAGGAGGGGAAGGGCGTCACACCCGCGCAGAAGAAGGCCATCCAGAAGCTGATCACCTCTATGCCCGGCGTCAAGGAGGTGTTCTTCGAGGATCGGGAGGAGGCCTACGAGAACTTCCGCCACTCGTACAAGGACAACAAGGCGCTGATCGACGCCACAAAGGTCGGCGACATGCCGCAATCGTTCAGAGCCATCCTGCTGCCTGACGCCGACTGGAGCGAGATCGTCAGCAGGTTGAGGCGGGAACCAGGCGTGAGCCAGGCCTTCTACCAGGGATGCATACTCGACAGCAGTCGGCTGGCGGACCGCTACGGGTTGGTTCTGCCAGAGAGCAAGGTATGCCCGGTGGCCAAGTGACTCGGCGAACATCCGGACCCCGGCCCTCTCCCATGACCGGCTGACACACGTAATGTGGCAGGGAAGGTCGTACGACCCCTAGGCCGTCAGGAGGCGAGCTCGAGCCCATGGGAATGATCATGGCCGTGAGCTTCACCCGTTATGGGAGGCTCTACTACCTCGATCCCGGCGAGCACAGCCCCAAAGTGGGCGACAAGGTGCTCGTGCCGACCGACTCGGGTCCCGAGGTGGCGGAGTGCGTCTGGGCGCCGCAGTACACGAGCGAGGACATCGACGGGCTGCCCGTATGCGCGGGTCCGGCGGGCGAGGAGCACCTGGCCCGCGACGAGACCAACAAGCGCCGCAGGGCCGAGGCCCGCAGCGTGTCGAAACGGCTGATCAAGCGGCACACCCTGCCGATGAAGGTGGTCGGGATCGACTACCTCGACCAGGACAACGTCTACACGGTCTACTTCTCGGCACCGCATCGGGTCGACTTCCGCGCCCTCGTCCGCGACCTGGCCCGCAACCTGCGGGCCAGGGTCGAGCTGCGGCAGATCGGGCCCAGGGACGAGGCGCGGCTGCAGGGCGGCATCGGGCCCTGCGGCCGCGATCTGTGCTGCGCCACGTTCCTGAAGGACTTCGAGCCGGTCTCCGTACGCATGGCCAAGGATCAGGACCTCCCGGTCAATCCGCTGCGGATCGCGGGGGCGTGCGGGCGGCTCATGTGCTGCCTGAAGTACGAGCACCCGCTGTACCAGGAGTTCCGCGCCTCGGCTCCCCGGGCGGGGGCGAGCGTGGAGACCCCGCAGGGGCCGGGCATCGTGGTGGGCCACAACGTGCCGTCGGACTCGGTGGTGGTGCGCCTCAACGACGGGGGGCGGCGGTGCGCCTGTTCGAAGGCCAGCGTGTGCGCGCCGCGTAAGGCGTACGACTCGACGTACGGGGATCCGGCCGAGGCGTGATCGAGGGAGCGAGGACCCCTCGGGCTCCTGTAGACTCTTCCAAGTCGCAGAGCACGCCGCCTTAGCTCAGTCGGCCAGAGCACTTCACTCGTAATGAAGGGGTCTGGGGTTCGAATCCCCAAGGCGGCTCCCAGCTGAAAGGCCCTCTCGGATGATCCGGGAGGGCCTTTTTCGATCTCGTACAGCAGCGCCGTACAGCAACCGGGGCTGATCGCCATTCGAAGAGATCCTGACCCTCGCGACCCGAGGGGTCCATGCTGAGCAGGTCTTCGTGGAGCGATTGCACTGCACGGCCGGTGAGATCGCCAGCGGCTGTGGTCTCCATCAGCCGCCAGCCGGGGGAGTCTTCCGGCGCTTCGTCATCCTGACCGTTGGCGGTGAGGCGGTACAGCAGCCCGAAGACCGCTTCATAGGCCGAGGCGCGCGCAAGCTGAGCAAGGTCGTCGCGGTTTGCTCCGTTGGAGAGCAAGCGGTTCGCCGCCGGGTTCGTCGCCAACGAACCGGGAGAGGCCGGTTTGCTGAGCAGGTCAATGACACATGGCCGGAATGCTTGTCAAGGCGCTGAGAATATTGCCGAATCGCCCTGCTATGGCCGCCTCAAGTGCTCTTGTCACGCTCCAATGCTGACGTTTGGATCGAGGGGGTGATCTTCCGTAGCGCGTCGCAGGCGGCAGGTTCCGGATGCGTCCCCCGCGCTGCCGCCTGTCCCGTCCTGCCCGGTCCTGTCGTCGTGGGCAGGTCATCGGCCTGCGCCGTCCTCCAAGAGAAGGAGTCGTGACCTTGACCCTGCTGACCTACACCCTCATGACCGACCCGACGCCCCTGGAGGCGTCAGCGGCCGGGCGGTCCCCGTCCACGGGGACGGTTTACCTGATCGTCACCAACACCGGGCGGCAGGCGGCGTTCTGGCACTCGATCCAGGTACAGGTGCCCGTTGGCAACGGCGCCGGCCACCTCACCTCGGACTTCAAAAAGATCAAACCCAAGGGGGTGTACGGCACGCGGTCGGGCTCCCAGTCGCCGGTGAACGTCAAGCCGCAGGGCTCCGACACCTTCCAGGCCACCGCTCAGGGCGGGGGGAGAACCCGTCTCGACCCCGGCGACCACCTGGTGCTGACGCTGGAGAACGTCACCGTGGCCGCCGCCGCCGGGGTGGCCGTGCTGCGGGTGACCGAGAACAGCAGCAGTACCCAGGCCGGGCAACTGAGCAACCGGTACGCGGCGGTGCCGTTGATGAAGACCACGCCGAAGGAGATTCCGGCGCCGCGCGACTTCCGCCCGGACGACACCATGGTGAACGCCGGAACCAACATCGTGCTGCGCTGGGAAGGGTCCGACGACTTCAACTACAAGATCCTGTTCCCGGGCGGGCAGGCGACCGTCCCCCAGGGCGTGCGCTCCTGGTCACCGGCCGCCGCCGACGCCCCGAAGCGGGCCACCACGTACACCCTTGTCGCCACCTCCCGCACCACGCCCAAGCAGGAACACTTCCTCACCACGACCGTCGAGGTACGCGATCCCGTCCTGGAAACCCTCACCGCCACCACCGGCATCAGCACCCCTTGGGTCCAGGGGACGGCGAGCGCGACCGGAGGGCGGGTCACCTTCACCGGCACAGGGGCGGCGATCTCCACCAACTCCGGTGGCCCGGGAAGTGTGACGGCCGACAAGGTCAACGTTCAATGGGTCACCGCTTACGCGGTAACAGGGCCGGCCGGCGGTGACGGAAGCATCGCCTTCCGCGGGGGTGGGGTGGCCATAACGAGCTCGGCCGGTACCACGCAGTTGGGAACCGTGTTCGCTGACAAGGCCGAGTTCAACGGTGTGAGAACCGAATGGGTGCAGGGAAGAAGCCACGACGATGGGTGGATCAGCTTCCCCAAGGAGGGGCTGAACGTGCGCCGGGGAAGCGGACAAGACTGGGGAAACGTGTTCGCCGACAAGGCCGACCTCAACGGCGTGAACACGCGATGGGTGCAGGGAAGAACCGCCGCCGATGGATGGATCAGCTTTCCCACGAGTGGGCTGCAGGTATCCCGGGGCGGGACGGACACTCCCACTCAGGGCAATGTGTACGCCGAATCCATATGCGCGAGGGACGCCCCCTACGGGCAGGGCGGCGGGTGGATCAACCTCCACGACGAGGGGATGACTGTGTACTTGTCCAAGAACGGGAGTAACGGACTCGGGAGCGTGACGGCCTCCGGCTTCAACAGATGAACGAGTCGTGGGGCGCGGGCGGGCGGATCGCCGGAGCGAGTGCGGGTCACCAGCCTCGAGTGAAGCCGCCCTCGCTCCTTCACAGCCATTCCGCCCGGCCGCGCTTGATCCGGTAACCGCCCCTGCCGGAACGAGAGCGGCCGGACTCTGGCAGGGAGTTCAAGTCACGGCGGGGCCGCGGCGCTCGATCAGCACCACGTCTCGCCACATGCCGCGATGACGGTCGATGCGTTCGCGAGTGCCGATCATCCTGGCCCTGCACGGGCGTGCAGGGCCAGACTGGCAGTGCATTCGGGGAAGGTCCTTTCGAAGAGGATGATCATGATCCTCCCAGGTTCTTCTCTTTCCGCAGTGATGAGCAGCTTCAGGAGTACGCGCGCGAGTCCTTCGAGATCGTGGACTTCCACACCGTGGGACTTGATGAGGGGCGGTTTCAGTCGCTGACGTTGAGGCGCTCCGCGTGATCGTGGTTCCTTCCGTGCGGGAGCCAGTGGGTGAGGATCGCGGTGGTCGTCTCCGAGATCGGGCGGTCGTCCGGCCCGATTCGCTGAGCAGTCCCGAGACCACGTGACCGACGGAGGTCTTGCCGACGCCGCCGGCACCGATGATGAGCAGCGCAAGGGACGTGTTCCTGAAGAACGTCATTGTCCAAGCTTGAGGGGAATCTGATGGATGATCAGCGGTTCGCCGAGATCGCGCGGGCGGCCTTCGGGGACGGGCGGCGGACGGCAGGGGTCGAGCGGCTCAGGGGTGGGAGCAAGAAGGGCGTCTATCGGCTGTCGTTCGACGACGGGCCCGGCGCGATCGTCTATGTCTGGTCCCAGGAGGAGGACTTCTGGCCCGCCACGGCGGACGGCGACCCGGAGGCTCCGTTCGGCCATGCCTCCGGGTTGCCGTTCTTCGAGGCGGCCCATGGCGGGTTGAGCGGGCTCGGGGTGCGGGTGCCCGAGGTCTACCTCGTGGACCGGGCGGGAGGCGTCGCGGTGGTCGAGGACGTCCGCGGCGGGACGTTGGAGGCGTTGCTGCGGGACGATCCGGCGCGGGCGGGCCGGGTGATGGAGCGGCTCGCGGCGAGTCTGGAGGCCATGGGGCGGGAGCGGGTCCCATGGGTGGGGAAGATCGGGGGGAAGCGGCGGCGCTCCGCGGTCGAGGTCGTGCTGGAGCGGGCGCTGCGCGACCTTGACGAGGCGGCCGTACGGGTCGAGCGGATCGGCGCGGTTCGGGAGGAGTTCGAGAGCGCGCTGCGGGAGATGGCCGCAGGCGTCGAGCCGCGGGCGGACCATGGGCTGATCCACGGGGAGCTCGGGCCCGATCACGTGCTGGTGGACGACGACGATGAGCCGGTGCTGATCGACATCGAGGGCACGATGTTCTTCGACGCCGAATGGGAGCACGTCTTTCTGCGGATCCGGTTCCACGAGCATTACGAGCGGCTGCGGATCGACGGGCTGGACGAGGACAGGATGAGGCTGTACGAGCTCGCCCAGCATCTGTCGCTCACCGCGGGGCCGCTCCGGCTGCTCGACGGTGATTTCCGGATCGGGAGTTCATGCTGGGGATCGCGAAGTTCCACAGCGGAGAGGCGCTCGAGTTTCTCGCGGGAAGGCGATGAGTTCCGCGGGCCGGAGCAGTCCTATAGGCATGCGGAAAATCATCTATTCGATGCTGATCTCCCTCGACGGCTACGTGGAGTCCCCCAACGGCGACATCGGCTGGTCCGGGCCCGACGACGAGGTCCACGCTTTCATCAACGACATGTCCCGCGAGCTGGGCGGCTCCCTGTACGGCCGGCGGCTCTACGAGAACATGTCCGCCTACTGGCCCACCGCCGACCAGCGACCCGACGCCCCCGCGATCGAGGTCGACTTCGCCAGGACCTGGCGGGCCACGCCCAAGTACGTCTTCTCCAAGACCCTCGACGAGGTCGGCTGGAACAGCACGCTCGTCACCGGCGACCTCAAGGAGGAGGTGACCAGGCTCAAGCGGCAGGACGGTGGCGACCTCGACCTGGGCGGGGCCACGCTGGCGGCGAGCGTGCTGCGGCTCGGGCTGGTGGACGAGTTCCGCATCTTCATCCACCCGCTCGTGCTCGGCGCGGGCAAACCGTTCTTCCCCCAGCTCGACGCCTCCATCAGGACCCGGTTGCTGGAGACCCGGGCGTTCCCCTCGGGCATCGTTTACCTTCGGTACGAAGTCACGTAGCCTGACGGGAAACCCTTAGGAAGGTTTCCTATCGATTATGCGTGCCCTGCCTGCCTTAGCGGCCCTGCTGCTGATCACCGCCTGCGCCCCGGCTCCGGCCCAGGAGGCCCCGGTCAACGCCGAGGACGTGATGTTCGTGCAGATGATGGTGCCGCACCACCGGCAGGGCATCGAGATCGCCAAGGTGGGGGCGGAGCGCGCCACCACGCCGGAGCTCAAGACGTTGGCTGCGGCCATCGCCGGCACGCAGCAGAGCGAGGTCGAGCGGATGCTGCGCTGGCTGCACTCCTGGGACCAGCCGCTCGCGCCCCCGAACGGCGCGCACGATCACCATGGCGGCATGCCCGAGACCGACGTCAAGCGGATCCAGGCGCTGAGGAAGTCCAAGAACTTCGAGCGCGACCTGATCAACCTGCTCATCGCGCATCAGGACGACGCCGTGCAGATGGCCGCCGCCGAGGTGGCGGGCGGGGCCAATCCGGCCGCCAAGGAGTGGGCGGGCCAGGTGCGGACCTCGCGCAAGGGGCAGATCGAGATCATGATGAAGCTGCTGGAGCGGTGAGGAAGTCCTGGGGTAGCCGCTCGTAGCGTGTAGACGCCCGCACGGATAAGTGATTAGATCACTTGATATGTCCGAGGTAACGCGGCCGACGCTGTCCGACGCTCTGACCGAGCGCATGCTGGAGCTCATCCGTACGGGAAAGCACCGGCCCGGCGACAGGCTGCCCTCGACAAGGGAGCTCTCCCAGCGCTTCGCCGTCACCACCCCGACGCTGCGCGAGGCGCTCCGCAGGCTTGAGGCCACCGGGGCCATCGAGATGCGGCACGGCTCCGGCATCTACGTCGGAGCCGACATCGAGCGAGTGGTCCTGCCCAACCCCAACATGCGCGATATGCACGCCGCCCAGCTCCTTGAGCTGCTCGGCGCGCGGATCGTGATCGAGCCGCCGCTGGCCGCGATGGCCGCGCAGAACGCGGGCCCCGAGGAGCTGGCACCGCTCAAGCGGGTGCTCGAAGAGGCGAGCAGGCACCTGCGCGGTCACGACGCCCTCCTGCACGACGCGAACATGTCCTTCCACCGGGCGACGGCCCGGCTGGCCGGCAACAGCGTGCTGCACGAGGTCGTCGACTCACTGCTCACCGTCCACGGGCCCGAGCAGCGGGAGATCCTGCAGATCTTCGACGACCGGCGCCGCGACTACGACGAGCACCTGGCGATCCTGGAGGCCATCGAAGCACGCGACGCGGCGCAGGCCGAGGAGCGCATGCGGGCCCACCTGGTGGACGTGAAGACGGTCATAGAGCACAGGTTGCAATCCCCCTGATGTAAGACCCCTGATGAAACAAGGAGGCCGGTCCATGTTCCGGTCACGTGTGGTCACGCTCGGCGTGGCGGCGCTCGTACTGACCGCCTGCGGCGGAAACAGCGCGGAGCCGCAGAAGAAGAGCGAGCTGACCCTGTACAACGACAAGGGCGCCTGGACGAAGTACTTCGACGAGATGGGCGCCCTGTCCAAGCAGAGCATCGGCCTGGGCATGAAGCCGACGGGATACACGGACTCGGCCCAATACCAGGCGTTCATCAAGGCGTCGTTCCGCACGAACGTCAAGCCTGACCTGTTCACCTGGCAGACCGGGGGGATGCTGGAGGAGATCGTCAAGCAGAGGCAGGTGGCCGACACCACGGACATCTGGCAGCAGGCGATCCAGGCCGGCGACCTGTCGAAGGACCTCGCGCCCTACTACACGATCGACGGCAAGCAGTACTGCGTGCCGATGAACGTCGCGTACTGGGGCATGTTCTACAACAAAAAGATCTTCGACAAGTACGGCCTCACGGCGCCGAAGACGTGGGACGACCTGATCAAGGTGGCCGACACGCTGAAGAAGAACGGCGTCAAGGCCTTCTACCACACCAGCGTGCTGTTCTCCTTCGTCTGGTTCGAGCAGCTCATGGCCGGCTCCGACCCCGACCTGTACGACCGCCTGGCCACCGGCAAGGCCAAGTACACCGACCCGGGCGTGGTCCAGGTGATGGAGAAGTGGAAGTCGCTCATCGACGCCGGATATTTCATTAATCCGGGTGACAAGACCGACCCGGGCGACGTGCTGAAGAACGGCAAGGCCGCCATGGTCTCCTTCGGCACCTGGTTCAACACCAGCATGACCCAGCGGGCCATGAAGCCCGGTGAGGACTACGACTTCTTCGTCATCCCCAACGTCAACCCCTCTCTCCCCAAGACCTCGATGATCTTCGAGAGCGGCCCGCTCTGCTCGCTGACCAAGGGCGCCGACCCCGCCGCCAACCAGAAGTACCTCAAGTGGTGGACCACGCCCGAGGCGCAGGAGAAGTGGGCGACCAGCCGGGGTGACGTGAGCGCCAACCCCAAGGTGAGCATCTCGGACAAGGTGCTCAGCACCGTCACGAAGGACGCGGGCAGCGGCCAGTACCGCCTGGTCAACCGCTACTTCGAGGCCACGCCGCCGCCGGTCCTGACGGCCGCGCTGGACGGGTTCGGCAAGTTCGTGACGGAGCCCGGCAGCTACAAGGAGGTCCTGGAGACCATCCAGAAGGCCGCCGACGAATACTGGAGCACCCATCAGTGAACACGCGGGCTCCCATACTTGGGCGGTTCGGGTACGGATATGTGGCGCCCGCGGTCCTGCTGGTCGCGGGGCTGCTGTACGCACCGTTCCTGTGGACGGCCTACCTCAGCTTCACCCGCTACGACGGCCTTGAACCGGCCCAGTGGATCGGCGCGCACAACTTCGGCAAGCTGTTCGACGACCCGGCCCTGCTCACCTCGATCCGCAACACGCTGATCTGGGTCATCGGCACCATGGTGCTGCCCGTCGGGCTCGGACTGCTGGTCGCGGTGCTGTCGTACGACATCAAGGGCGGCGTGTGGTTCCGGGTGCCGTTCCTGCTGCCGTACGCGCTGAGCGGCGCGGGCCTGGCCATGGTGTGGAGCCCGATCCTGTCGCACGACGGCATCGCCAACAAGCTGCTCGGCGTGGACACCGCGTTCCTTCAGGACGCGCCGGTCAACACGCTGGCGATGCTGCTGGTCTGGACGTGGCAGCAGCTCGGCGTCAACATGCTGCTGTTCGTGGTGGGGCTGCAGTCGATCCCGAAGGAGCCGATCGAGGCCGCCAAGCTCGACGGGGCCGGCGGGTGGCGGCTGTTCAGGTTCGTCATCTGGCCGCTCATGAGGCCGCTGACGGCGGTCGTGGTCGGGCTCGCGCTGGTGGCCAGCCTGAAGACGTTCGACATCGTGTGGGTGCTGACGCAGGGCGGGCCGGGGCGCAACTCCGAGACGCTGGCGGTGACCATGTACAAGGAGACGTTCGTGGCCAGCGACTACGGCTACGGCTCGGCCGTGGCGGTGATGCTGACCGTGGTCACCGGGCTGGCGTCCTACCTCTACCTCAAGCGGCAGGTGACCCAGTGATGCGGCGTGCCGTTCTGGTCGTGCTCGGGCTGGTCTGGCTCGGGCCGACGTACCTGCTGCTCGTGAACGCCTCGCGCCCGGCGAGCTCGTACGATCCGGGCCGGGCGTGGGCGCCGTCGTCCGACTTCGCGCTGTTCGAGAACTTCGGGCGGGCGCTCGACAGCGCCAACCTGACGCAGAGCCTGGCCAGCACCGCGCTCTACGCCGTCGTCTCGCCCCTGCTCGGCGTGATCATCGGGGCGCTGGCCGGGTACACGATCGTGGTGCTGCGGCTCCGGCACGGGTTCTTCTGGTTCGTCCTGATCTTCGGGGGCACGGTCTTCCCCTCGCAGATGCTGCTCGTGCCGCTGTTCGTCGGCTACAGCGACGCCGGCCTGTACGACAGCCGCCTCGGCATGATCCTCATCTACACGGCGATCAACGTGCCGCTGGCCGCCTTCGTCCTGCGCAACTTCTACACGGGCGTGGCGTTCTCGATCTTCGAGGCGGCCAGGATGGACGGCGCGTCGACCTGGCGCATCTTCTGGGGCATCTACCTGCCGATCTCGCTCAGCGCGCTGACGGCGGTGTTCATCCTGGAGTTCACCTTCGTCTGGAACGACCTCATCTTCGGTCTGACCCTGAGCCAGACCGAGGACGTGCGACCGGTGATGACCGCCATCGCCGGGCTCATGACCGACGTGTACGCCGGCACGCCCGTGCCCGTCGGCCTGGCCGCGGGGCTCGTGGTCTCGGTGCCGACCGTTGTGCTGTTCCTCGCCACCCAGCGCCTCTTCGCCAGGGGCCTGTCTCTAGGGAGTGTTTGATGACGAGCCGGTTGCTCCAGCGAAGCCTGGGCAGTCCCGACTACGACGGGATCAGGCAGGCGCTGCGGGACGACACCTCGACACCGGTGATCAGCGTGCGCGGGCTGGAGGTTCGGGTCGCGGTGCTGCCGCTGTTCACCCACGACGGCCGGCAGGCGGTCAGGATGTCGAGCACCGAGCCGCTGACCCACGTGCTGGTGGGCGTGGACAGCGCGTCGGGCAGCGACGTGACGCTGCTGGTGCCCGAGGTGGACGCGCCGCGCGTGCTCACGCTGGAGTGCCGCGACGACGCGGGGGTGGTCGGCACCGCGCAGGTCACGGTGACCCCGCAGCGCAAGTGGAGCGTGTTCGTCGTCCACCACTCGCACCTGGACATCGGCTACACCGACCCGCAGGGCACCGTGCTCCGCCATCACCTCGACTATCTGGACGCGGCGCTGCGGCTGGCCGAGGAGACCGCGTCCTGGCCGGACGACGCCAGGTTCCGGTGGTCGGTCGAGTCGTCGATGCCCGCGCTGAAGTGGCTGGCCGCGCGGCCCGCCGACATGGTGGAGTCCTTCGCGGAGAAGGCCCGCCAGGGCGTGATCGAGGTGACCGCGCTGCCGTTCCAGCTGCACACGGAGGCGTGCTCGACCGAGGAGCTGCACCGCCAGCTCCGCTTCACCACGCAACTCGAGCAGAGGTACGGCTTCGCCACCAAGTCAGCCATGCACACCGACGTGCCGGGCGCGGTCGTCGGCCTGGTGGACGCGCTCCACTCGCACGGCGTGCGTTACCTGGCCGCGGCGCACAACTGGGCCGGTCGCTCCGTGCCCTACCTGCACGGCGGCGACAAGCTGACCAGGCCGTTCCGCTGGCGGGCGCCGAGCGGGAACGAGATCATCGTCTGGTTCACGGACACGCCGCACGGCATGGCGTACATGGAGGGCAACACGGTCGGGCTGACCGACTCCTACGAGCTGGCCGACGACCTGCTGCCGCGTTACCTGTCGGCGCTGGCCACGCGGGGGTACCCGTACGGGCCGGGGACGTTCGGCTGGCAGGGGCCGGACGCGCCGAAGGAGCCGTACGAGCTGGACGTGCTGCACCTGCGGGTGCAGGGCGCGCACGCCGACAACGCGGGCCCGTCGATCGTGCCCGCGTCGATCGCGCGCCGGTGGAACGAGGAGTGGGCCTACCCGCGCCTGCGCTCGGCCGTGAACAGCGACTTCTTCGAGCACGTCGAGGAGCGCTACCACGACCGGCTGGCCGTGCACGAGGGCGACTGGACCGACTGGTGGGCCGACGGGCTCGGCTCGGGCGCGCGCCCGCTCGGCTACGTGCGCCGGGCGCAGTCGGCTCTGCGGGTCGCCGAGACGCTGCACACGCTGGCCGGGGTGGACGCGACCGAGCAGGTCGACGCGGCCTACGACAAGGTCGCCCTGTTCAACGAGCACACCTGGGGCGCGGCCAACCCGTGGGAGGACGCCGAGGAGGCGGGCGACTCGGGCGGCCTGCAGTGGACGCGCAAGTCGTCCGGCGCCTACGACGCCCAGGACGACGCGGCGGACCTGCTGCACGCCGCGGTCCGCAGGTTCGGGGCCGCGCTGTCCGAGACAGGCACCGAGGGCGGCGCGCTGGCCTCGTTCGCCGTCTTCAACCCCGGCACGTGGACGCGGACCGACCTCGTGCGCGCGTTCCTGCCGAGGGACGTGGTGGGCGTGGACGTGCCGATCGCGCTGGTGGACTCGCGGACCGGGGAGACGCTCGCGCACCACGAGGAGCTCGTGCATCCGGACGACTGGCCGACGCGGCCCATCGGGCGGCACGTCCACGCGGTCATCCCCGACGTGCCCGGCTACGGCTACGCCCGCCTCGACGTCGTGCCCGGCGAGAGCCCGGCCCCCGAGCCGGTCGAGCTGGACCTGAGCGGGGTGATCGAGAACGAGTTCTACCGGGTGGCCTACGACGTGCGCGAGGGCTACGTCGGCTCGATCTTCGACAAGCGGGCCGGCCGCGAGCTGGTCAACCGCGACGCGGCGGCCGGCTTCGGCCAGTACGTCTACGACCAGTACGCCACCGCCCCGCATTTCAACCATTTGTCGGGACACGTCGGAGCGCACGACCGCACGCTCCTCGGCGACAGGGCCATCGGCAAGGGCGCCACGATCACCAAGGCCCAGCGCACGGCCGTCGGCGAGAAGCTGGTCGTGGAGCTGCACGGCAAGGGCGTCGACTGGATCCGCACGACGATCGAGCTGCACCGGGGCGTGCCCAGGATCGACCTGACCTACCAGCTCGCCAAGCAGGGCACCCCGGCCAAGGAGGCCGTCTTCCTGGCCTTCCCGTTCGCGGCCGGACCCGCCACCGCCTGGGAGTTGACCGGCGGCGTCGGCGGCCCCGGCGTGCCGCGCGTGCCCGGCTCGGCCGAGTACATGCTGCCGATCAGGCACTGGATCGCGTTCGAGGACCCCGAGCTGACCGTCGCCTGGGCCACGCTGGAGGCGCCGCTGGTGCAGCTCGGCACCATCCACATGCCGTACGCGCCGTTCCCGCCGACCCTCGACCAGGAGGACGGCACGGTCTACTCCTGGGCGCTCAACAACATCTGGGACAC
This sequence comes from Nonomuraea sp. NPDC050153, assembly GCF_044460125.1. NCBI lineage: Bacteria > Bacillati > Actinomycetota > Actinomycetes > Streptosporangiales > Streptosporangiaceae > Nonomuraea > Nonomuraea sp. NPDC050153. The sequence continues at coordinate 260,103 of NZ_JBITJQ010000010.1, read as the reverse complement.
GAACTTCCCGGCCCAGCAGCAGGGCGAGACCACGTTCCGCTACGCCGTGACCTCGGAGGCCAGGGGCCAAGGGAGGCGCCTCGGCGCGGCGGTGGCCTCGGGGCTGACCGAGCCGTTCGTCGGCGCGCTCATCACCGACAGCCCCGACGTCACCGAGACGTATGTGTCCGTCGACCACCCCGACGTGCTCGTCACGTCCCTCGGGCGGGCGGGCGACGAGCGCGTGGTGCGGCTGCAGTCGCTGGCCGATGAGCCGGTCGAGGTGACGGTCGGCCTGCCCGGCCTGCGCTCGGCCCGCGGGCTCGGCGTGTCGGACGAGGTGGTCGACGAGACGGTCAAGGTACGGCTGCCCGCCTGCGGGGTGTCCGTTGTTTGGGGGACGTGTTCGTGAAGATCGTTGACATCAGGGCCACGACGGTCGCGGTGCCGCTGGAGGCGCCGCTGCGGCACAGCAACGGCGCCCACTGGGGCCGGTTCGTGCGCACCATCGTCGAGGTCGAGGCCGACAACGGGCTGGTCGGCCTGGGCGAGATGGGGGGAGGGGGAGAAAGCGCCGAGGCGGCGTTCCGCGCGCTGATGCCGTACCTGAAGGACCATGACCCCTTCCAGCTGGAGGCGTTGCGCTTCAAGATCGCCAACCCGACGGCCTCGCTCTACAACAACAGGACGCAGCTCCTCGCGGCCATCGAGTTCGCCTGCGTCGACCTCATCGGCCAGCACCTGGGCGTGCCCGCGTACGACCTGCTCGGCGGGCGGCTTCGCGACGCCGTGCCGTTCGCCTCGTACCTGTTCTTCCGGTACGCGGCCAAGGGGCACGGCGAGATCCGCACGCCCGACCAGCTCGTCGAGCACACCAAGCGCCTCAAGGCGGACCACGGGTTCACCGTGCACAAGCTCAAGGGCGGCGTGTTCCCGCCGGACTACGAGCTGGAGTGCTACCGGGCGCTGGCCGAGGCGTTCCCGGACGACCGGCTCAGGTACGACCCGAACGCCGTGCTGTCGGTGGCAGAGGGGCTGCGCTTCGGCCGGGCCATCGAGGGGCTGAACAACGAGTACCTGGAGGACCCCGTCTGGGGGCTCGAAGGGCTCCGGGCCATCCGCGAGCAGGTCAGGGTGCCGCTGGCGACGAACACCGTCGTCGTCAACTTCGAGCAGCTCGCCTCCAACGTCATGCGCAGGGCCGCCGACGTGGTGCTGCTGGACACGACGTTCTGGGGCGGCATCAGGCCGTGCGTGAAGGCGGCGGGGGTGTGCGAGACGTTCCAGCTCGGGGTGGCCGTGCACTCGTCGGGCGAGCTGGGCATCCAGCTGGCGACCATGCTGCATCTCGGCGCGGTGCTGCCGAACCTCACCTACGCCGCCGACGCGCACTACCACCAGCTCACGGACGACGTGATCGAGGGCGGGAAGCTGGCGTACTCGGACGGCGCCATCGCCGTGCCGTCCGGCCCGGGGCTGGGGGTGCGCCTGGATCCGGAGCGGGTCGCCCGCTACGCGGAGTTCTATCGGGAGACGGGCGGCTATCCGTACGACCGCGACCCCGGGCGGCCCGGCTGGTACGCCACTGTGCCGAACGAACGGTTCGCCGATCCCACCGTGTCCCTTGATCTAGCTCCATAATTGGGCGATATGTCGGAAGAAACGCAGCCGGCCCCGCCGGCTGACAATCTCGTCACCACCTCGCACACGCTCCCGTCCGGGCAGGCGTACACCGCCACCACCGGCACCATGGTGCTGCGCGAGGAGGTGATCGACGAGGGCAAGTTCGGGGGCCTGCGGCCCAAGGCCGAGATGTTCGTCACCTCGTACACGCTCGACGGGGCCGAGCCGCTGAGCAGGCCGGTCACGTTCGCCTTCAACGGTGGCCCGGGATCGTCGAGCGTGTGGCTGCACCTGGGCGTGCTCGGGCCGCGCCGGGTCGTGATGGGGGACGCGGGCGCGCTCCTGCCGCCTCCTTACGGGCTGGCCGACAACGAGGAGAGCCTGCTGAGCGTGAGCGACCTGGTCTTCATCGACCCGGTCTCGACCGGCTACTCGCGGGCGGCCGAGGGGGAGAAGCCGGAGCCGTACCACGGCTTCACCGGCGACATCGAGTCCGTCGGGGAGATCATCCGGCTGTGGACCACCAGGAACGGGCGGTGGATGTCGCCGAAGTTCCTGGCGGGGGAGTCGTACGGGACGGTCAGGGCGGCCGGGCTGGCGGACCACCTGCAGTCGCGGTACGGCATGTACCTCAACGGCGTGATGCTGATCTCCTCGGTGCTCGACTTCATCACCGGCGATTTCAACCAGGGCAACGACCTGGCCTACGCCCTCTATTTGCCGACTTATGCCGCTATTGCGCACTATCACGGGCTGCATGGCGACCGGCCGCTGGCCGACGTGCTGCGCGAGGCCGAGGCGTACGCCGAGCGGGACTACCTGTGGGCGCTGTCCCGCGGCAGCCGCCTCACCCGCGAGGAGCGCTCGGCCGCCGTCGCCAGGATCGCCGGGCTGACGGGGCTGAGCGAGGACTACGTCGACCGCGTGGACCTGCGGATCGAGCACATCCGGTTCTTCACCGAGGTGCTGCGCTCGCGCCGCCGGACCGTCGGCCGCCTCGACGGCCGGTTCACCGGCTGGGACCCCGACTCGGGGCGCGAGCACTTCTCCGCCGACCCCAGCATGAGCGCGATCATGGGCCCCTACAGCGCCGCGCTCAACCACTACCTGCGCACCGAGCTGGGCTACGCCAACGACCTGCCGTACGAGGTGCTCACCTCGCGAGTGCGGCCGTGGTCGTTCAAGGAGTTCGAGGGCGCCCACGTCACCGTGGTCGACAAGCTGGCCGACGCGATGCGGGCCAACCCGCACCTGCGCGTGCACGTGGCCTGCGGATACCACGACGGCGCGACGCCGTACTACGCCGCCGAGCACGCGTTCGCGCACCTGCCCGTGCCCGCGGAGCTGGCCGCCAACGTCGAGTTCAGGTACTACGAGGCCGGCCACATGATGTACGTCCACGAGCCGAGCAGGCTCCGGCAGTCAGCGGACCTCGCCGCCTTCGTGCTCGGCCAGCAGGGCTGACGCGCGGTCCAGGCGTTGTCTGAGGTTGTCGCGGAGCGCGGCGAAGCGGTCGGGGTTGTCCCGGATGACCGCCCGCTGGAGCTCCGCGTCGGCCGCGAACCAGGCCGCCACCAGGCCCGACGACCACTTGCACGTCGTGTCGGCGGTCGCGGTCTGCTTCTCGTCCTCAGTGACGGCCGACTCGTCCAGGTTCCAGCGGCTGTCGGCGATGGCGGCCTCGGGCGCCGGGTAGGAGTGGCCCGCCTGGCCCATGCACGACTCCCAGCGCTTGGCCGCCGCCGTCACGGACGGCTCCTTGGCCGCCTGCTCCAGCGTGAGCGAGTCCTGCAGGGCCAGCCACGGCCAGTCGGCCTTCTTCGCGCCCTTGTCCAGGGCGAGCGTGGCCCGGTCCAGGCAGCCGCGGTCCGCGGCGGTGCCGTACAGGCGATGCCGGGCGGGTTTGGGGAGCTTGCCGGCCCAGGTGCCCGTGGTGTCGGGCGAGGGCGGCCTGGCGAGGTGGTAGCCGTAGGTCTTGGCCGCTTCGATGTCGGCGACGCCGTAGCGGCGGGAGTTGCCGGGGTCCACCGCGGCGATGGTGGCAGGGTCCTCCGCCGGTGGGGCGATGGTGATGCCCTGCCTGTGCATGCACTGCACGACGAGTTGGTTGTGGGCGTTGCCCAGGACGGCCCGCTGCTCGGGAGTGGTCTTGTAGGCGTCGAACGGCAGCACCAGCTCCGACACCGAGGAGACGCCTTTCACCGGCGCTCGCGGCGCGGGCTCGTCGGCGGCGCAGGCCGTGACCGTGGTCAGCAGCAGTGCGCCCGCGAGGAGTCCGCGGCGGCCGGTTTCCGGCGGCCAAGCCCGGAAACCGGCACTCCCGTTATTGCTCAGCGGCACCAGATGTCGAGCGCGCTGGCGCGGTTGTTGCCGATGGCGTTGTTCGCCAGGAAGCCGTCGTTCGAGTTGTTCGTGAACGTGCTGTGGGCTCCCGTGTAGCCGGGGTGCTGCCAGAGGGTGGCGCTGCAGCCGATCCGGTTCCTGACGGAGCTGGTCTCGTTGTTCATGCTTTGCCAGGAGTTGCTGAAGTCCCAGTTCAGCCAGTTGTTGTCCTCGAAGTCCGAGTCATCCTGGACGAAGTCGCGCCAGTGATCGACCTGACCACGGTTGTAGTCGAAGCTGGCGTACAGGCAGACCCGACCGCCGTAGCAGGTCGAGCGGGGGCTGGCCACCGCTGCGGTGGCAGAACCGACCACTGTCAACATCGCGGCCGCGGCGACGATGCCGGCGGCCTTTCTGGATAGCCTCACAGGTCTCTCCTCGGTGAGTCGTTTCGACCTCGTAACCTAGCGTGCTTGATCGACTACGAGTCGCTATGACTCGCCGGTCGATCAAGGGCTGTGCGCCCGGAGCGGGTCGCGTGCCCGGCACGCCGAGGACCACTGGTATCAGCGGTACGACCTGGGAGTTCGTCGCATTGACGCAACACTTGCCAGCTTTGGTGCGCCTCCAGAGGAACCTGTGGGCTATTCGGGAAGGGCGGCCGGATTCTGCGCGAGCAGGCCGCCGTCCACCCGGTGCTCGGCGCCGGTGATGAACGACGAGCGCGGCCCCGCCAGGAACGCCACCAACTCGGCCACCTCCTCCGGGCGGCCCACGCGGCCCAGCGGGTGGGAGCGGCCCCACTGCGCGATCTGCTCCTCCTGCGAGAGCTCGCCCCGCCACAGGTCCGCCGCCCAGCGCAACATCGGGGTGTCCACCGAACCTGGGCAGACCACGTTCACCCGGATGCCGTCGGCGGCGTGGTCGAGCGCCATGGCCCGGGTCAGGCCGTTGAGCGCGGCCTTGCTCGCGGTGTACGCGGCCACCTGCGCCTGCGAGGAGAACGCCTGCACCGACGACATGATCACGATCGAGCCGCCGCCGCGGGCCCTCAGCTCGGGTATGGCCGCCTTGCAGGTGAGGTAGACGCCCTTGAGGTTGATGTCGAGCACTTCGTCCCAGACGTCCTCCGGGGTGTCCTCGACCGTGCCGTAGCGCTGCACGCCCGCGCAGGTGACGACGATGTCGAGCCCGCCGTACGTGGTCACGGCCAGGTCCACCAGGTCGCGCATCTCGTCGGCCCGGCGCACGTCGGCGACCACGCCGGTGACGCTCGCGTGTCCATGGTCGCGCTCGCTCGGGGCTCCGCTGTCGAGCACCGCGTCCTTGCCGATCCCGCAGAACACCACGGACGCCCCGCCGTCGGCCAGCCGGTTCACCACGGCCCGCCCGATGCCCATCGAACCACCCGTGACCAGCGCGACCTTCCCACCAAATTCGCTCACGCTTTAACCTCCGCGCGCAACCTCAACACCTTCGTCTCATGGGGGCCCAGGGCGAGGGCCGTGCCGTTGTCTACGGCGGCGGCCAGGCCGTCGGTCGGCATGCTGGAGAACGGTTCGAGCCCCAGCGTGTACGCCCGTCCCCACCAGGGATAGTCGGTGGACGCGCCGAGCTCCTGCCACATCCACAGGTACGGCAGGAGAGTCGCGTCCCACTCCACCCGCATACCGATATCCCCCGAAATTTCGTACCAACCCTCGTCGAAGCCCGTCAGGTAGACGATGTCGCTCGGCGACCCCGGCTCCTGCACGACGCTCAGATCGGTCTCGCCGCCGCCGTCGGCCGGGACGACGGGCCACTGCCACGGCCCGCCCGCCTGGACCCTCCGGCCCGCCGGACTTATCGCAGTCTCGTGGGGGATCACCTTGACGCCTTCCGGCAGCCTGATCCTGGCGCCGGGACGCAGGAACGGCAGGCCGTACACGATGTGCTGCCCCCACATGGCGTGCAGCGGCAGCTCGGCCTCGTTGGTGGCCCGGCCCTCGATCTCCAGAGCCGCCGTCCCGGACCTGAGCCTGAAGACCTTCTCCATCCGGTACGGCAGCCGCCGCGTCCGCACGCTGAGCCTGATCGCGACCTCGTCCTCGGAGTCGGCCACGACCTCCCACCGCCACGGCAGCCCGGAGACCTCCCCGTGCTGCGCCAGCCGCGCGCCCCGGTACTCGCTGGGCGCGCCGCCGTTCGGGAAGATCTCCTGCCAGCCGCCCTCGTAGTGGTCGATGAACTGGGCGACGTCGTCGGCCGCGCCTTGGAGGTGGTCGTGCGGATCGCGCAGGCCCTGCGGGGAGAGCCAGACGAAGTCGGTGTCGGTGGGCTTGTGCAGGAACTCCACCACGTCGCCGCCCTTGTCCGGCACGACGGTCACGCGCAACCGCTCGTTCTCCAGCACGACCGCCCGCAGCCCGTCGATCGTGACGGGCCGCAGTCGGGCCGCCCAGTTGCGTCTCACTGGAAGGTCACATCCAGGAATCTCGGCCGGTAGATGGTCACGTCCCGGTAGTGGTCGGTGTTCACGAAGCTGTTGACGTTGTAGGAGATCACGAGACCGTTGCCCGCGACCTCGGGGTGCGCGTGGGCGTTGTAGGTGAAGATGTTCCCCTTGGTCTCGGGGGTCGTGTAGACGTGCTGCTTGCCGGTGAACGGGCCGAACGGGGAGCACGAGGTGTAGGCCACGATGTTCGGGCTCAGGACCTCGGTCGTGTCATGCGTGATCAGGACATATCCCGATCCGACCTTGGTGACGCTGTACTCGTTCGCGACGCCGCTCATGATGCGCGCCGAGTCGGTCTCGTTCGGCGACCAGGTGCCGTCCGCCTTCAGGAACTCCCAGGTGCCCAGCAGGCTCTGCCCCTTGACCCGCGCGACGTGCATGTACTTGGGCGAGCCGAGGTCCTCGACGCCGTACACGTAGGTGTATCCGCCGTCCTTGAGGATCGCGGAGGCCCACGCCACGCCGTGCCCGGACGGCAGGTCGGTGACGCCGATGGGCTCGTTCAGCCGCCCCGGGGCGAACCTGGCCACCACGTTCCGGTGCCAGCGCCAGTCCCACGCGCCGGTGCCGTAGCGCTCGTACTCCTGGTAGGTGACCTCCACGAGCCCGCCGGCCACCGTCGCGTCGCCGGCCCAGTACCAGTGGTTCTGGTCGCGCGGCGGCATCACCGCGGTCGGCGCGGCGGCGGTGCCGTCGTGGATCGTGGACAGCTTGCCGTTGCGCTCGACGGCGAAGGAGTTGTTCAGGAAGACCGTGTCCCCGCCCTCCCCGACCACGGGCGGGCGCGAGCCGTCGGCGTTCACCCGGCCGAGGAACGTGTCGGAGAAGACCCACAGTTCCTTGCCGCTCGGCAGCTTGACCGAGTAGGTGCCGTCGGCGCCCGTCCAGTCGTCCAACCGGCTGTTGTCGTTTCCGTAGTTGGTGAAAAGGCTGGTCAGCCGGGCGTCGACGGTGGTTGTCTTGACGGTCGGGCCGCACGCGGCGCGGGTCGCGGCCGGCTGCTGCTGTTGCTGCGCCACCGACGGGATGGGTTTGGGCGGGGCTGCCCAGGCTTGCTGCGGTACGGCCGTCAGGCCGACCAACGCGATGGCGAGGGGTGCTAAGGCGGAGCGGAATCGCGTCATCACTCGTCCTTGGGGAGGGAAGTTCCCTACAGTTCTAGTCATTAGATCACTTACTGTCTAGGGCCCTCTCACACTCGGCCGAATTGGATCGTGGGAGTTTCGGGGGTGACCCTCGGCGGGCTGCACTATGGTTGGTGACTTCCTGAAATATCCGTATATATCCGTTATGGAGGTCGTATGCCGGTCACTCGCCGGGATCTGCTCAAGGTGGGTGCGGGAGCCGCGGCGGCGGCCCTGGCGGGCACGGAGACGGCGGCTGCCGCCTCCGCGGCGGGCCGGTTCGACCTGGCGGCACCCGCCGGCCAGCTGATCTGGAAGAAGGCGCTGTACGACGAGACGGTGCTGCAGTCGTTCGCCTTCGACAACGCCAACGGGCACATCTACCTGGCCCAGCTCAAGAACGGCTCGGGGTCGGCGGCGGCCGGGGATCTCTGCGTGACCAAGCTGAGCCTGTCCGGATCGGTGCTCGGCCACATGTACCTCAAGGGCTTCGGGCACGGCGTGCAGATCGGCGTGGAGCCGTCGGGCGGCTCCGCCTACCTGTGGACGGAGACCGACGCGGTCGGCGACGGCGCGGGGAACGCCTGGGGGCGACGCCTGGCGAGGTTCAAGTTCGTCAACGGCCAGACGCTCGCGTCGTCGTCCTCGGCGCTGACCAAGTACACCTTGATCTCGGGCGCCACCAGCACCACGTGCGCCATCGACCCGTCCACCAACCGGCTGATCATGCGGTGCCGGGTCGGCGGCCAGGCGCGCTTCGTGGCGTACTCGCTGGCGGCGGTGAAGGCGGGCACGGCCACGAAGCTGTACGACGTCGCGCAGCCGTCCGGCCTGGGCGTCTTCCAGGGCTACACGGCCTACGGCGACTACCTCTACCTGCTCGACGGCACGGCCTACAGCGGCTCCAACCCCGCGCCGGGCAACACGTACCTGACCTGCGTCGACCTGCGCACGGGCGCCAAGGTCCAGCGCTCGCTCAGCCAGGCGGGCAAGTCCCTGGACTTCCGCGAGCCGGAGGGCCTGGCCATCCAGATCGTCTCAGGGCGGCCCCGGCTCTGCCTCGGCCTCGCCTCCGGCGCCGCGGGGGCTCGCAAGGCCAGCATCTTCTACAAGAGCACGCTCGTCTGAGGACCGGGCACGATCCTCGGCGGCGGAAATCCGGATGACGCGATAGTGGGCAGACATACACTGCGGGTATGAGCGCGATGCGTGAAGAACTCCACTCGCTGGTCGATCAGCTGCCCGACGATCGGGTGCAACCGGTGCTCGCGCTCGTCCGCGAAAATCTCCTGGCGAGCCGCCGCACGCAGGCGGCCGCGTCCTTGGAGCGGATCCGGGACCGGATGCGCGGTGTGACAGGTGTCGATGAAGAACTGGACCAGCTCCGGGAAGGGTCTCGTGGCTGACGCCTACCTCGTCGACACCGGTGTGTTCCTGCGCTGGTTCGTTGATCAGCCTGGCCATGAGCATGCTCGCGAGGTTCAGGACGCGTTTCTCAACGGGCAGGTCGCGTAGGAGACGGCGGATTTCGCGCGGATCGAGGTGGCTGGGGTTCTTCGAAAAAAGGGACTGCTCTCCGGTCGGCTCACGCCCGAAGAATTCGTCGCGGCCGTGCGCTTGATCGACGAATTCGGGGTGAAGGTCCACGCGGTGGATGCCGACGTCCTGGAAAGAGCGGCGGGTCTCGCGGTGCGGCTCACCCTTCGCATGTACGACGCCGTCTTCGCGCAGCTGGCCATCGATCGAGGCATTCCCCTTCTCACCACCGACGTCAAGCTGTGTCATGCCGTGGAGGGCGTCGTAGAGACGGTGATTCTGCGCGGTGTGGCGTCCGGCTGAGTGGTGGAAAATGTGGTGACCGCGCCGGAAGGGGCCGGGTAACCTGCCGGAATGGGTCACGTCGAAGTAGGACATCTCACGTACGTGCTGCCCGACGGGCGGCCCCTGCTCGACGACGTGTCCTTCCGGATCGGTGAAGGCGTCAAAGCGGCTCTCGTCGGGCCCAACGGCGCGGGCAAGACCACGCTCATGCGGCTGATCGCCGGTGACCTCCAGCCGGTCGACGGCAGCGTGGCGAGCTCCGGCGGGCTGGGCGTGATGCGGCAGTTCGTCGGCAGCGTGCGCGACGGGAGCAGCGTGCGCGACCTGCTGCTCGGCGTCGCCCCGCCGGCGGTGCGCGCGGCGGCCGAGCGGCTCGACGAGGCCGAGCTGGTGATGATGGAGCGCGACGACGAGAAGACGCAGATGCGTTACGCGCAGGCCATCAGCGACTACACCGACGCGGGCGGCTACGACATCGAGGTGCTGTGGGACACCTGTACGGTGGCCGCGCTCGGCGTCCCCTACGAAAGGGTGAAATATCGGGACGTGTCCACGCTGTCCGGCGGCGAGCAGAAGCGGCTCGTCCTGGAGGCGCTGCTGCGCGGCCCCGACCAGACGCTGCTCCTCGACGAGCCCGACAACTACCTCGATGTCCCCGGCAAGGAGTGGCTGGAGCAGCAGCTCAGGGAGACGCCCAAGACCGTGCTGCTGGTCAGCCACGACCGCCAGCTCCTGGCGAACGCGGCCGACCGCATCGTGACCGTCGAGTCCGGCAACATCTGGATCCACGGCGGCGGGTTCGCCACGTACGCCGAGGCCCGCAAGGCCCGCAACGAACGCCTCGACGAGCTGCGCAGGCGCTGGGACGAAGAGCACGCCAAGCTCAAGGCCCTGGTCAACATGCTGAAGAACAAAGCGAGATACAACGACGGCATGGCCGCCGCCTATCACGCCGCCCAGACCCGGCTGCGCAAGTTCGTGGAGGCGGGCCCGCCCGAGACGCCCCCCAACGACCAGAACATCAAGATGCGGCTCAAAGGCGGCCGCACCGGCAAGCGGGCGATCACCTGCGAGGTTCTCGAACTCACCGGCCTCATGCGCCCGTTCGACCTGGAGGTCTGGTACGGCGAGCGCGTCGCCGTCCTCGGCTCCAACGGCTCGGGCAAGTCCCACTTCCTGCGCCTGCTGGCCGGAGAGCCGATCAACCACGACGGGGTCGCCAAGCTCGGCGCCCGCGTGGTCCCCGGCCACTTCGCCCAGACGCACGCCCGGCCCGACCTGCTCGGCCGCACCCCGGTCGAGATCGTCATGACCGAGCACGCCAAGCTCAAGAACGAAGCGATGAAGACGCTGGCCCGCTACGAGTTGGCGGGGCTGATCGCCGAGCAGCGGTTCGACACGCTCTCCGGCGGGCAGCAGGCGCGGCTGCAGATCCTGCTGCTGGAGCTGTCCGGGGCCACGTTGCTGCTGCTCGACGAGCCGACCGACAACCTCGACCTGGCCAGCGCCGAGGCGCTGCAGGCGGGCCTGGACGCGTTCGACGGCACGGTGCTGGCGGTCACCCACGACCGCTGGTTCGCCGCCGACTTCGACCGCTACCTGGTCTTCGGCTCCGACGGCACGGTCTACGAGTCGTCCGATCCGGTATGGGACGAGGCCAGGGTCGTACGCCCCCGTTAAAGAGTTGGTACGACAGGCGCGTGTCCTCTGCCAGCCGTACCCATGCACGGGTTATCACGGCAAAGTGATCCCGCGCAGCCGAACCGTCAGCCTGCTCGCACTCTGCGCACTCGGGGCGATCTGCCTCTCCGGGTGCGCGAGCGAGAAACGACCCGTGCAAGAGCTCAAGCCCCTTGCCCTCAAAGAGCAGGTCTCGAACATCGTCAAATCCGCCGACGGGTACGCCGTCACCTGGGCGGGTGTGCTCAGCAACGCCAACCCGTGGCACTTCGGCGAGCACGTGGTGGCCACCATCGTCGGACACGACGCCAAGGGCACCGAAGTGGTCAGGATGGACCAGCCGCTCGACGCCGTGCCGCCGGGCGGGTCGCTGGCCTTCACCGGCCAGGCCACCGCTTCCGAGAAGCCGGCGAAGGTGACGATCCAGTACCGTCCCGCGCGTTGGCGGCCGGCGGCGCGAATTCCCTCCGCGTTCCAGCGGTTTCCTGTCAGCCGCGTCCAGACATTGCCCCAGAAAGATGGTTCCTACCTTATTACTGGATATGTCGGGAATCCCTATCAAATGTCGGTCAGCAGCCTCGTCGTGAACGCGCTGCTGCGCGACAAAGAAGGCAAACTCCTCGGCGGCGGGAGCACATTCGTGGACGACGTCAAAGCCGGAAGTCCGCCGCGATTCATCCTCACCGTGTCGGGGCTCCCGCAGGGGTCGAAGGTCACGAGGACCGACATCACGGCCAGGACCTGGGGCTCGACGGGCCGTCCCTACGAGGAGCTGGCGCTCGCCGGAGCCGTGCCGATCCACACCGTCAAGCCGGTGACCGAACCGTTCCCGGTGGACCGGAGCACACAGGTCGTGGCGGAGCATAAACAATAAATTGGGCTAAATCCAAAGGCGCTGTTATGCCGACGCCCCGAAAGCGGTAGAACTACTAGTTACCAATCAATTACCTTCGGTCATATGAATGACCGCGTCCTGGTCGAAGCACTCCGCGCCCGTGACCCGGGCGCGCTCGCCGCCGTCTATGACACGTACGCGGAGAGCGTCTACCGCTACTGCTGGTCCCTCCTGCTGAACGCGGACAGCGCCCAGGTGGCGCTCCGCGACACGCTGATCGCGGCCGAGGCGCACGCGGGCGCGCTGGCCGACCCCGACAGGCTGCGCACCTGGCTGTACGCGCTGGCCCGCGCCGAGTGCCTGCGCCGCAGGGCGGCGGCGCCGCCAGGGCCCGCGGAAGCCCTGGCCAAGGCGCCGCCCCCGCACGACCCGGCCGACGCCGACCTGCGGATCATGGCCTGGAACGCCGTCCAGAGCCTGCCCGTCGCCGACCGCGAGGCCCTGGAGCTCACGTACCGGCACTCGCTGCCCGCGCCCGAGCTGGCCCAGGTGCTGGCGACGCGGCAGGTCGAGCAGGTCCTGGAGGGGGCGCGCGAGCGGCTGCGCGACGCGATCACCGCCGAGATCCTCGCCTTGAAGGGCCCGTACGACTGCCCGCGGCGGGCCGCGATCCTGGCCGGGTTCGCCGGCGAGCTGACCCAGGAGATGCGCGAGCGCCTGGTCCGTCACCTGCCGCGCTGCGAGACCTGCGCGCCGCACCGCACCCGCGAGGTGTCGGCCGCCAAGGTCCTCGACCTGCTGCCCCAGCAGCCGCTGCCCGACGCGCTCCGCCTCCGGGTGATGAGCTGCTTCGTCGACCCCGAGCTCCTGCCGTACCGCCGTTATGTCGCCAGGCGTACGGGCAACCTGGGCGCCGCCGGATTTCCCGTTCCCGCGCACAAGAGCGTTCGAGGGTGGCCTAAGGCGCTGGCAGGCGCGCTGGCGGCGGTCGCGGCCGTGGTGGCGATAGTGGTGATCTTCCAGCAGTTCGGGACCGAGGGGAGCGGGGTGTCGGGCGTGGCCACGGCCGCGTTCCCGGCCACGGGCGAACCGCCCGCCATCCGCCTGCCCTGGCGCTCCCGCCCGCCGGACGCGCCGGTGACGGCGGACCCCGTCCTGGACAACACGACCACGCGTCCGATCGGCGTCACCGGCGCCCCGATGCTGGTGCCGTCCGTCGAGCCGGTCCGCGACGCCGTACGTTCCTCGCCGCCGGACCGCACCTCCTCCACCCGCGTCCCCTCCAGCCCTCCCGGGCCCGCCGAACCGCAACCGCCGACCTACCTCCCCCCGCCCCCGCCGGCCCCGTCGACGCATCGCCCACCGGCAGGCGGCCCACCCCATGACCCGCCCACCGGTAACCCGCCGCCCTCCACCCCCGCCACCCGCACTCCCTGTCCCACCCCGACCCCCACTCCGCCCCAGACACCCACCCAAACCTCCACGCCACCCCCGACGACCACCCCCACCACCCCTCCGTCACCCACGACCACCGGCTGACCCCCTCGAACCGTCACGCGGGTGCCCGGCGGCCCTTTCGCCGTCTCCGCGCCACTCCACCCCAGAACATCGAGCCCGCATGGTCCGATCACGTTACGTGAGTGAATTGCCGGGAACTGTGTGCATAGAGTAACCATGTGTTTCTGGGGGGACCAATGCGCGCATTTCGGGCTGGGCTCCTCGCGTGCTGCCTGGTCGTCGCTTCGTGCCCACCCGTCGCGGCCGATCCTGCCCCCTCCTCGCGGGAGGTGCGGAAGGCGCGCCAGATCGCGCAGGACCGTTCGCGGGAGCTGGGGGCGGCCAGCGCCCAGCTGGCCACGGCGCAGTCGCGGCTGGACGTGATGGCGGCCGCGGTGGAGCGGCTGGTCGAGGCGTACAACGGCGAGCTGGTCAGGCTCAAGCAGGCCGACCAGACCTACGCGCAGGCCAGGGCGCGGCTGGCGGGGGCGGACGCGGAGGTCGAGCGGGCCAGGCAGGCCGTCGCGCTGCTGGCCGCCGAGGGCTACGGCGGGCTGGGCCTGATGACCCCGGTCGTCAGCATGCTCGTCGACCAGGGCGACAGGGAGGGGGTCCTGCGCCGGGCGAGCCTGCTGGCGCAGCTCAGGGGAGAGCAGACGGCGATACTCGACCGGATGCGGGACACGCAGGAGGTGGCCGCGATCCTGCGTACGCAGGCCGCGAACGCCTACGCCGCCCACCGGGTCTTCTCGGAGCGCGTCGCGCTGGCCAAGGCGGTGGCCGAGCAGGCGGTGGCCCGGCAGCGGCTGGAGACCGCGAAGCTGCAGGCCCGCACGGTGGTCCTCCAGCGCCGGGTGGACGCGGCGCGCAGCCGCGCGGAGCTGCTGGCCAGGCAGCGGGCGGCGTCGACGCGGAACCTGGTCACCGGGGGCTCGGCCATGGGGGACGTGGCGGCCAATTGGGCGCTGACCCAGCTGGGCAAGCCGTACGTGTGGGCGGCCGCGGGCCCGGACACCTACGACTGCTCAGGGCTCGTGATGCGGGCCTGGGAGAAGGTCGGCGTACAGCTGGACCACTGGACGGGCACCCAGTGGACGTCGGGCCCGCACGTGCCGATGGACCAGCTCAGACGGGGCGACCTGCTGTTCTTCGGCTACGTCAGCAGCGACCCTGGCACCATCCACCACGTCGGGATCTACGTCGGCAACGGCCAGATGGTGCACGCGCCGCAGACCGGCGACGTGGTGCGGGTCGCCTCGATCTGGCGCGGGGACCTGGTGGGCGCCACCAGGCCCCGCTGAGGGGGTCAGTGGTGACCCTCCTCCTTGGCCCGGCGGAAGGAGCGCTCGATCTCGGCCTCGGCCTCGATGCGGCCGACCCAGTTGGCGCCCTCGACGGACTTGCCCGGCTCCAGGTCCTTGTAGACCTCGAAGAAGTGCTGGATCTCCAGGCGGTCGAACTCGGACACGTGATGGATGTCCTGGATGTGGTGCATCCGCGGGTCGGTCGAGGGGACGCAGAGGACCTTGTCGTCGCCGCCCTTCTCGTCCGTCATCCTGAACATGCCCACCGCCCGGCAGGTGATGTAGCACCCGGGGAACGTCGGCTCCTGCAGCAGCACCAGCGCGTCCAGCGGGTCGCCGTCCTCGCCGAGGGTGTTCTCGATGAAGCCGTAGTCGGCGGGGTACTGCGTGGAGGTGAACAGAAGCCGGTCGAGCCTGATTTTCCCGGTCTCGTGGTCCACTTCGTACTTGTTTCGATTGCCCTTCGGAATCTCAACGACGACGTCGAACTCCACCGCGGTCCTTTCTCATGGGCCGAGTCCGCTTCACCGGGCAACGCCAGGTTCGGCTTCGTCTCCCGCACTCAAGCCCCCGGGAACCCCCGGCTGGGCGTTAATGTCTCGTAGGCGAACACAGGAGAGAGGCAGACGACGTGGCGCGGCACGACCGGTGGGTGATGTTGGCCACTCTCGCCGTGCTGCAGGCCCTGACGATCGTCATCGGCGTTTACGCGATGACCACCGACTTCAGCCTGGGCGCGTTGACGAGGCAGTCTCCACCGACCAAGCCGACGGCGTCCCCGCCGGAAGGGTCTCCCTCCGTCCCCGTGGTCACCTCGGGGCCTGTGCTGGCCCAGCTTTCGGTGAGGTCGGGGGACGGACCTCTCCCGACTAAGGGTACTTTGACGCGTCGGCTCACCAGCGCCCTGGGTGACGATGCGCTCGGCTCCCGTGTGGGCGCGGTGGTGCTCGACGCGGCCACCGGCGAGCGGATCTTCGCCGCCAACGCCGACACCCCCATCGTCCCGGCCTCGACGACGAAGATCGTCACCTGCTCCGCGGCCCTCGCCTCCCTCGGCCCGGACGCGCGGCTGTCCACCAGGGTCGTCCAGGGGGCGAAGCCGGGCACGGCCGTCCTGGTCGGGGGCGGTGACCCGATGCTGGCCGGGCCGTCGGCGAAACCGACGTACCCGAAGCAGGCGAGCCTGGCCACGCTGGCGGCCCGCACGGCCGCCACCCTTAAAGCGCAAAACGTTCGAAAAATCACCCTTTCATACGACACCTCGTTGTTCGTCGGTTCGGCGATTGCCCCCGGCTGGAAGCCGAACTACGTCCCGGACGGCGAGGTGGCGCCCGTCTACGCCCTGACCATCGACGAAGGCCGCCAGAACCCGCGCTTCCACCAGCCCCGGGTCTCCAACCCGCCCCAGTACGCCGCCGACGCCTTCGCCAGGTTGCTGACCAAGCAGGGGATCACGGTGTCCAGGTCCGTACGGGCCGGCAAGGCCCCGGCGAGCGCTCCGGAGCTGGGCCGGGTGGACTCCGCCCCGATCTACTCGCTCGTCGAGCACGCGCTCACCCGAAGCGACAACGACATGGCCGAGGCCCTGGCCAGGCAGGTCGCCGTCAAGGAAGGTCTGCAGGCGTCGTTCGAAGGGGGCGCCAAGGCCGTGGTCGCGGTGCTCCAGCGGCTCGGGGCCGCGCAGGGGATCTCGCTCTCCGACGGCAGCGGCCTGTCCACCCGCAACCGCATCAGCCCCAGCGCCCTGGCCAAGCTGATCGCCATGTCCGGCTCGGCGAGCCAGCCCGGCCTGCACGCCGTCGCCTCCGGCATGCCGATCGCGGGCTTCTCCGGCACGCTCGGCAACGGCCGGCGGTTCACGTCCAGTGACAGCAGGGGGGAGGTCGGGCTCGTCCGCGCCAAGACCGGCACGCTGAACAACGTCAACACGCTGGCGGGCATGGCGACCACGAAGGACGGGCGGCTGGTGACGTTCGCGTTCATGGCCGACCGCGTACCGGGCTCGGCCGAGCCCGTGCTCGACCGTCTTGCCGCCATCGTGGCCAGGTCTTGAATCTCCTCCCGCCCATGGCGCTCCTTCGCGCGGTGGGCGTGGAGCACGTACGGTGGACGGTATGCAGGTGATCGACTGGGATCTGGCCGTCACGACCGGTACGCGCCTGGTGCGCCCCGGTCCTCAAGTGAGCCGGGAGGAGGCCAGGCAGGCCGTCGCCGAGCTCCGTACCCTGTCGCGTGAGGCCGAGGGCCACGTGCGCGAGTTCACCAAGATCCACACAGAGACCGCGCCGCAGGCCGCGACCGTCGTCGACCGGCCCGGCTGGATCAAGGCGAACGTCGAGGGCTTCCGCGTGGTGCTCGAGCCGTTGACCGAGCGCATGGGCAGCAGCGTCAACCAGCCGCCCGCCATCGTCACCGCCGTGGGCTCCCGCATCACGGGCGTGGAGGTCGGGGCCGTCCTGGCGTTCCTCGCCTCGCGGGTCCTCGGGCAGTACGAGCTGTTCCTCCCGCCCGACCCCACCGGCCAGGAGCCCACGGGTCGCCTGACGCTCGTCGCCCCCAACATCGTCCACGCCGAGCGCGAGATGGGCGTCGACCCGCACGACTTCCGCCTGTGGGTGTGCCTGCACGAGGAGACGCACCGGGTGCAGTTCACGGGCGTGCCGTGGCTGCGCGAATACGTCCGGTCGCAGATGACCGAGTTCCTGCTGGCCTCCGACCTCGACCTGCCCACGCTCCTCGAACGCCTCCGCAGCGCCGCCGACACGGTGGCCGACGTGGTGCGCGGCGGGGACGGCAACCTCATCGACGCCATCCAGTCGCCGGGGCAGAAGGAGATCCTCGACCGCCTGACCGCCGTGATGACCCTGGTGGAGGGGCATGGCGACTTCGTCATGGACGCGGTGGGCCCGTCCGTGGTGCCCTCGGTGGGCGAGATCCGCGCCAGGTTCGCCCAGCGGCGGGAGGGCGGTTCCCGCCTCGACCGCACGGTGCGGCGGCTGCTGGGGATCGATCTCAAGATGAAGCAGTACGCGGAGGGGTCGGCGTTCGTACGGAAGGTGGTGGACCGGGTGGGGATGGATGGCTTCAACAAGATCTGGACCTCTCCCGAGACGCTGCCGACGACCCAGGAGATCGCCGACCCGGACGCCTGGATCAGCCGCGTCATCGGCACCCCGGCCCTCCCGGCCTAGCCTCCACCCGCCCCCGGCGGATCACGACGGGCTCACCGCCCCGCTGACGGGCGGGCGGTCATAGGGCTGCGCCGGTGTCGCGTGGTGCAGGTGAGCGAGGCCGGCGTTCCGTCCCTTGGAGCGCCGCGTCGGCGGGGCGCGGGTGGCGTTGTGGTGGGTGGGGGCAGGCGAGAATGGTACCCGTGGGTCCACATCCAGCCGTAGCCGACGTGCGCAAGGCAGTGCGGGAGGCACTGGCCGACGTCAGGAAGGGCGCGCTGGTGCTGGTCGCCTGCAGCGGCGGAGCCGACTCCCTGGCCCTGGCGGCGGCGCTGGCGTTCGTGGCGCCCCGGATGGGCCTCAGGGCGGGCTTGCTCACCGTGGACCACCAGCTCCAGCCCGGCTCGGCCGAGCGGGCGCGGACGGTGGCGGACATCGGCGCCCACCGGCTGGACCTGAGCCCGGCCGAAGTGCTCACCGTCACGGTCGGCGCCGAGGGCGGGCCCGAGGCGGCGGCGCGGGACGCGCGGTACGCCGCGCTGGCCCAGGCGGCGGACCGGCTCCAGGCGGAGGCGGTGCTGCTCGGCCACACGCGCGACGACCAGGCGGAGACGGTGCTGCTGGGCCTGGCCAGGGGGAGCGGGGTCAGGTCGCTGTCCGGGATGGCCGCGCGCGGCGGGCGCTACCGCAGGCCGCTGCTGCACATCCCCAGGGCCACCACCGTGAAGGCCTGTGCGGCCCTGGAGCTCGACCCCTGGGACGACCCCCACAACGAGGACCCCCGCTACACGAGAGTCCGCGTGCGGAGAAGGATCCTGCCCGTCCTCGAAGCGGAGTTGGGCCCGGGGGTGGCCGAGGCGCTCGCGAGGACCGCGGGGATGGCGCGGGAGGACGCCGACGCCCTCGATCAGTGGGCCGAATCGGCGTACCAGAATTGCGCTCTTAGCGATATTCCGGGACCGGTGACACTAGCCGTACCAGAGCTGGAGAAGCTCCCCGACGCCGTCAGGCGGCGGGTGCTGCGGCGGGCGGCAATCGCGGCGGGAGCACCCTCAGGCGCCCTCTCGGCCACGCACGTGCTGGCCGTGGATCGGCTGGTCACGAGCTGGCACGGGCAGAAGGCCGTGGACCTGCCCGGGGGTCTTTCGGCCGTCCGGCGGTATGGCACCCTGATACTCGCCATCAGTCCCATCGCATAAGGAACCACAGGTGGACGCTGCCGACATGGGCAATGACCTGGAAAATGTCCTCATTCCCGAGGACGAGCTCCAGGCCAAGATCAAAGAGCTTGCCGGGCGGATCGACGAGGACTACGCGGGCAAAGACTTGCTGCTCGTGGGCGTGCTGAAGGGCGCCGTCATGGTGATGGCCGACCTGGCCAGGGCCCTGCACGTGCCCGTGCAAATGGATTGGATGGCGGTGTCGTCGTACGGCGCGGGCACGAGGTCATCCGGCGTCGTACGCGTGCTGAAAGACCTCGACACCGACATCATGGGCCGCGACGTGCTGATAGTCGAGGACATCATCGACTCCGGCCTGACCCTGCACTGGCTGTTGGAAAACCTGAAGTCGCGTAATCCCGCCTCACTTGAGATCTGCGCCGCGCTGCGGAAACCCGACGCGGTGAAGGTGCCGATCGATGTGAAATACGTGGGGTTCGACATTCCCAACGAGTTCGTCATCGGTTACGGCCTCGACTACGCCGAGCGATACCGCAATCTGCCGTTCATCGGCACACTGGCCCCACACGTTTACAAGTAGCAATCTGGACCGCGGCCGGGAACACCGCGCAAGGTGACGTACGTTGATAGGGCAAGACCGGTGCAGCGGGCGGGTCCCCCCGTGCGCTCTGCCGGTGTACCTTCAGACTCCGGGAGGGTGACCGCGTGTCCCCCTCGGGTAGTCAGAAGTCGCGGTGCCGGATGCCGCGGCCCCGGGCCAGCCCGGGGTTCCAGGCCATGGTCAGGAAGGGACGGGCCCGCAAGGGGTTCCGCATCGGATGGATCTCAAGCGATTTACACGTGGGCCACTGCTGTGGATCCTGGGCATCGTCGTGCTGCTCCTCCTCGTCACCCAGCTTTGGAGTGGCGGCGGTAATTACAAGCAGGCCGACACGTCTCTGGTTCTCCAGCAGATTCGCGCCGGAAACGTCAGCAACGCCAAGATTGTCGACAAGGACAACCGGATCGAGGTGACGCTGAACAACCCGATCGCGGTCAAGGCCGGCGACACCCCGACGAGGCTGATCCAGTCCGACTGGGTCACGGGCTACGGCAGCAAGCTGACCGATGAGCTCCAGGCTCAGGTCGACGCGGGCAAGACCAAGAGTTTCAACACCGAGGTGCCCCAGGAGAACTTCCTGGTGAGCATCCTGGTGAGCTTCCTGCCGATCGTCTTCATCGTGCTGATCTTCCTGTTCATCATGAACCAGATGCAGGGCGGCGGCTCCCGGGTGATGAACTTCGGCAAGTCCAAGGCCAAGCTCATCACCAAAGACACCCCCAAGACGACTTTCGCCGACGTCGCCGGTGCCGACGAGGCCATCGAGGAGCTCCAGGAGATCAAGGAGTTCCTGCAGGCCCCGGCCAAGTTCCAGGCGATCGGCGCCAAGATCCCCAAGGGCGTGCTGCTGTACGGCCCGCCCGGCACCGGCAAGACCCTGCTGGCCCGGGCCGTGGCCGGCGAGGCGGGCGTGCCGTTCTACTCGATCTCCGGTTCCGACTTCGTCGAGATGTTCGTCGGTGTCGGCGCCTCCCGGGTGCGCGACCTGTTCGAGCAGGCGAAGGCCAACGCCCCGGCGATCATCTTCATCGACGAGATCGACGCCGTCGGCCGCCACCGCGGGGCCGGCCTGGGCGGCGGTCACGACGAGCGCGAGCAGACGCTCAACCAGCTGCTCGTCGAGATGGACGGCTTCGACGTCAAGGGCGGCGTGATCCTCATCGCCGCGACCAACCGGCCCGACATCCTCGACCCGGCGCTGCTGCGCCCGGGCCGTTTCGACCGGCAGGTCACCGTCGACCGCCCCGACCTCGAGGGCCGCAAGGGCATCCTCAAGGTCCACGGCCGCGGCAAGCCGTTCGCCCCCAACGTCGACCTCGACGTCATCGCGCGCCGCACCCCCGGGTTCACCGGCGCAGACCTGGCCAACGTGATCAACGAGGCCGCCCTGCTCACCGCGCGGGCCGACCAGAAGCTGATCACGATGGACGTCCTGGAGGAGTCGATCGACCGCGTCATGGCAGGGCCCGAGCGCAAGTCGCGGGTCATGTCCGACAAGGAAAAGAAGATGATCGCCTACCACGAGGGCGGTCACGCGCTGGTGGCGCACGCGCTGCCCAACTCCGACCCGGTCCACAAGATCACGATCCTGTCCCGCGGCCGCGCCCTCGGTTACACGATGACGCTGCCGATGGAGGACAAGTTCCTGGCCACCAGGTCGGAGATGATGGACCAGCTCGCGATGCTGCTGGGCGGCCGCGCGGCGGAGGAGCTCGTCTTCCACGAGCCCACCACCGGCGCCTCCAACGACATCGAGAAGGCCACGGCGGTCGCCCGCCGCATGGTGACCGAGTACGGCATGAGCGAGCAGCTCGGCGCCCGTAAGTTCGGCACCGGCCAGGCCGAGGTGTTCCTGGGCCGCGAGATGGGCCACGAGCGCGACTACTCCGAGAAGATCGCTTCCACGATCGACGAGGAGGTCCGCCGGATGATCGAGACGGCGCACGACCAGGCGTGGGACATCCTGGTCGAATACCGCGACGTGCTCGACAACCTGGTGCTGGAGCTCATGGAGAAGGAGACCCTCTCGCGCGAGCAGGTGCTGGAGATCTTCGCCTCCGTGGTGGTCAGGGCGCACCGCCCGTCCTACGCGGGCTACGGCAAGCGGCTGCCGTCCGACCGTCCGCCGATCCTGACCCCCAAGGAGCAGTCGGCCAACGGCTCGCTCACCGCGGGCCACCAGGACGCCCTCCCGTCCGGGGACAGTGTGTGACTCAGTACGACGTAGACCTGGGCCGGATCGAGAAGGCCGTACGCGAGATCCTCTACGCCATCGGCGAGGATCCCGACCGTGACGGCCTCCTCGACACGCCGGCCCGGGTCGCCCGCGCCATGGCCGAGCAGTATTCGGGGCTCGGCCAGAAGCCCGAAGACGTCCTGACGAAGGTCTTCGACGTCGATCACGACGAGATGGTGCTCGTCAGGGACATCGAGGTCTACTCGACCTGCGAGCACCACCTGGTCCCGTTCCACGGTGTGGCCCACGTGGGCTACATCCCCAATGACCGCGGCCAGGTGACGGGCCTGTCGAAGCTGGCCCGGCTGGTCGACGTGTTCGCCCGCCGTCCCCAGGTCCAGGAGCGCATGACGTCCCAGATCGCCGACGCTCTCATGCGGGTTCTGGAGCCGCGCGGAGTCATCGTGGTGGTGGAGGCCGAGCATCTGTGCATGACGATGCGCGGCGTACGCAAACCGGGGGCCAAGACCGTCACCTCGGCGGTTCGCGGTGATTTCCGCACGAGCGACAAGACCCGATCTGAGGCGATGGCGCTCATCCTGGGTCGTTGATGACCGAACGGGGTACCCACGATGTCAACATGTGTGGGGGAGCGCCTAGGCTTGGCCCATGACTAGCGTGCCCATCAGCGTGCCGGGAGGTGCGGATCGGTGCCTCGTCATGGGTGTGGTGAATGTGACACCCGATTCGTTCTCCGACGGCGGCCTGTGGTTCGACGAGGCGGCCGCCATTCAGCACGGTCTTGAGCTGGTCCGGGAGGGGGCCGACCTGGTGGACGTGGGCGGCGAGTCCACTCGCCCGGGCGCGGCCAGGGTGTCCCTCGACGAGGAGCTGGCCAGGGTCGTCCCCGTGATCAGGGCGCTCGCCGCCGAGGGCGTGGCCGTCAGCGTCGACACGATGCGGGCCGAAGTGGCCAGGGCCGCGGTCGAGGCGGGGGCGCGGCTCGTCAACGACGTGAGCGGCGGTCTCGCCGACCCCGAGATGCCGCGGGTGGTGGCCGCGACCGGCATCCCGTACGTCGTGATGCACTGGCGCGGCCACAGTCATGACATGGACAACCGCGCGGTCTACGCCGACGTGGTCACAGAGGTGCGCGAGGAGCTCAGCAAGCGGGTCGACCTGGTCCTGGCCGAAGGCGTCACGGAGGATCAGATCGTGCTGGACCCCGGCCTGGGCTTCGCCAAGAACGCCGAGCACAACTGGGCGCTGCTGGCCGGGATCCCCCAGCTGGCCGAGCTGGGTTTCCCCCTGCTCATCGGGGCGTCGCGCAAGCGGTTCCTCGGGCGGCTGCTGGCCGGCCCCGACGGCACGCCCCGGCCGTTCAGCCGCAGTGATGACGCCACGCTGGCCGTGACCGCGCTGGCCGCCCAGGCGGGCGCCTGGTGCGTGCGCGTCCACGAGGTCAGCCCCAATGCCGATGCCGTACGCGTGGCCGCCGCATGGAAGAGAGCCGGAGCCAACACATGAGCGTCGACACCGCCGCTATCGAGACGGTGAACCAGGAGTTCTACTCCGCGATCGAGAACGCGGATCTCGACAAGATGACCGAGATCTGGGCCGAGGACACCGCGGACGACCAGGTGAGCTGCGTGCACCCGGGCTGGACCCTGCTCAGCGGCCGGTCCGAGGTGCTGCGGTCGTGGGCCCTGATCATGGCCAACACGACCTACATCCAGTTCGTGCTGACCGACGTCGCCACGACGGTGCTGGGCGACGTGGCCGTGCTGACCTGTGTCGAGAACATCCTCACCGCCGGCGAGGAAGGTGAGTCCAGCTTCGCCGCGGGCAAGGTGGTGGCCAGCAACGTCTACATTCGCACGTCGCAGGGCTGGCGGCTGTGGATGCACCACGGTTCGCCGGTGTTGCAGGGAGATGACGACGAGGAGGAGGAAGGCGAGCTTGAGCCCTGATCGCATCGCTCTCAAGGGCCTACGGGCCAGGGGGAGGCACGGCGTGCTGCCTGCCGAGCGGGAGCTGGGGCAGGAGTTCGTCGTGGACGCGACGCTGTTCCTCGACACCGCGCCGGCGGCGGCCGGCGATGATCTCACCAAGACCGTCCATTACGGGGAGCTCGCCGAGGCGCTGGTCAGGGTCGTCGAGGGCGAGCCGGTCGAGTTGATAGAGACGCTCGCGCAGCGGCTGGCCGACGTGTGCCTGGCCGGCGAGCTGGTGAGCAAGGTCGAGGTGAGCGTGCACAAACCGGCGGCGCCCATCCCGCTGCCGTTCGACGACGTGGTCGTGACCATTGAGCGGAGCCGCGCATGAAAGTCGTCCTCGCTCTCGGCAGCAACCTGGGGCCCCGGTTCCAGACGTTGCAAGGTGCCGTGGACACCCTGTTCGATGCCCCGGGGCTGGAGTTCGTCCAGGCCTCGCCGGTCTACGAGACCGACCCTGTGGGCGGTCCCCCGGGACAGAAGCCGTATCTCAACGCGATCGTGATCGCGGAGACCACCCTGCAGCCGCGCACGCTCCTGGAGCGGGCGCAGGGCGTGGAGAACGCCTTCGGGCGGGTCCGCGCCGAGCGCTGGGGGCCGCGCACGCTCGACATCGACCTGATCGTGGTGGGCGACACGGTCTGCCAGGAGCCGGAGCTGACGCTGCCCCACCCCCTCGCCCACGAGCGCGCGTTCGTGCTCGTGCCGTGGGCGAAGGCCGACCCCGAGGCCGTGGTGCCCGGGAAAGGCCGGGTGGTGGAGCTGCTGGCAGGGCTCGACCAGCAGGGGGTACGCCTGCGCGACGACCTGAAGCTGCAGAGGCCCGATTGAGGCCGACCCGTCCTGGCCGCCTGGCCAGCATCTTCGTCGTCGTCGCGCTGATCGCGTGGGCAGTGGTCAGGCTCACCTACGCGGACCTGCCCCTGCTGCCGTGGACGGCGATCCCGACCGTGCTGCTGCTGGCCATCGGCGAGGGCTACAGCGCGTGGGTCACCAAGGCCAGGATCGCCAGGAAGCCGGACACCAAGCCGGTGGAGCCGCTGTCGGTGGCCCGGCTGGCCGCGCTGGCGAAGGCGTCCGCGTACGCGGGGGCGGTGTTCGGCGGGTTGTTCGCCGGGTTCGCCCTCTACACGGTGCAGATCCTGGACCGGGAGACGCCGCGGTCGGAGTTCTTCGTCGCGACGGGGTCGTTCGTGGCCTGCGTGGCGCTGATCTGCGCCGCCCTCTATCTGGAGCACGCCTGCCGGATCCCCAAGGACTCGGACGACCACAAACCCGACTAGGAGCGGCGCTCCCTCGCGAAGAGGTAGATGACCGGGGCGGTGCAGATCAGCGGGCCGAGGATGGCGATCGGGCGTTCCAGCCACCATTTCAGGTCGGGTGGGATCTCGGTGCCCAGGGTGCCGAAGAGCCACCACGACAGGCCCAGCGCGATGGCCATCCCGGTCGTGTGGAAGAGGAAGAGCGGCAGCGAGTACCGGTTGATGAACTCGTTCACCCGGCGCCAGCCCGGACGCTCCAGCACGCGCTCCATCGACGGCCGCAGCACCTCCACCAGCCCCACCTGGAACAGCAGCAGGGCGACGATCACGAACGTGGGCGGCGCCATGTTCGACCACTTGTCGCCGGGGACGCCCACCATCGACCCCGGGTAGATGCCCGAGTAGACCAGGCCGAACAGGGCGAACAGCCCCGTCCAGAGCACCGCGATGTCATAGCGCCTGGGCAGGATGACGATCCGGTCGTAGAAGAACCCGGCCTGGTGGGCGAGCCCCCAGATGAGGAGCATGTTGAGCCAGCCGACCCAGTCGACCCCGTACCGGAAGCGCACCACGTCCACCACCAGGGACGCGCCGCCGAGCCAGATCAGCGTCAGCACGTCGTAGCGGCGGTGCAGCCAGAGTGCCACGGGCAGCAGCGCGATCAGTACGAGGTAGACGCCGAGGAACCACAGCGGGCTGAGCACCAGCAGCACGACCCGCCACATCCAGTCCACCCGGAACGTGAACGTCACGACCGCCCCGATGGCGATCCACACTCCGGACAGGAAGAGGGCGGGTAAGGCCAGCGCGCGGATGCGCCGCCAGACGAACGAGCCGATGCCGGCGCCGCGCGCCCTGGCCCGCTCCCAGGACAGCAGGTGCACGTGGCCGCCGACGTAGAAGAACAGCGGCAGCACCTGCAGCAGCCAGGTCAGGATCCACAGCCCCGAGGTGAAGCCCAGCGGGCTGGTGGGCTCGGGGCCGCTCGGCTTCCACTCCAGGATGGTGAACGCCCAGTGCCAGACCACCACGACGCACAGGCTCAGGGCGCGGAGCCAGTCGACGTACTTGTCGCGCTCGGCTTTCACTTGTCGATGTCACCCACGACGAAGAACATCGAGCCGAGGATGGCCACCATGTCGGCGACCAGGTGGCCGGGGAGTATCTCCCGCAGCACCTGGACGTTGCTGTACGAGGCCGAGCGCAGCTTGAGCCGCCACGGGGTCTTGTCGCCCTTGGAGACCAGGTAGTAGCCGTTGATGCCGAGCGGGTTCTCGGTCCACGCGTACGTGTGGCCCTCCGGCACCTTGAGCACCTTCGGCAGGCGCTGGTTGATCGGCCCGGGAGGCAGCGAGCGCAGCCGCTCGACGCAGGCGTCGGCCAGGTCGAGCGAGATCTTGAGCTGGTCGAACAGCACCTCGAACCGGGACCGGCAGTCGCCGGCGTGCCGCGTGACGACCTTCACGGGCAGCTCGGAGTAGGCCAGGTACGGGTCGTCGCGGCGCAGGTCGAAGTCCACCCCGGAGGCCCTGGCGATGGGGCCGCTGACGCCGTACTGCGTGATCTGCTCGCGGGTGAGCACGCCGACGCCCTTGGTGCGGGCGATGAAGATCTCGTTGTGCAGGATGAGGTTCTCGATGTCGGGCACCCGGCGGCGGGTCTCCGCGACGGCCTCCGACACCCGGTCGAGCCAGCCGAGCGGCAGGTCCTCCTTGAGGCCCCCGACCCGGTTGAACATGTAGTGCATGCGACCGCCGGAGATCTCCTCCATGACGGCCTGGATGCGCTCGCGCTCGTTGAACGAGTAGAACAGCGGCGTGATCGCGCCCAGCTCCAGGGGATAGGAGCCGAGGAACATCAGGTGGTTGAGCACCCGGTTGAGCTCGGCCAGCAGCGTACGCGCCCACACGGCCCGGACCGGGGGCTCCATGCCGAGCAGGCGTTCGGCGGCGAGCACCACGCCCAGCTCGTTCGCGAACCCCGACAGCCAGTCGTGCCTGTTGGCCAGCATGATGATCTGACGGTAGTCGCGGACCTCGAACAGCTTCTCCGCGCCCCTGTGCATGTAGCCGATGATCGGCTCGGCGGCGGTGATGCGTTCGCCGTCGAGCGTCAGCCGGAGTCTGAGCACACCGTGGGTCGACGGGTGCTGCGGGCCGATGTTGAGGATCATGTCCTCGGTGGCCAGCTCTTTCGCACCCGCGCCGATTCCGACCACACGTTCCGTCATATGGCAATGCTGCCACCGCCCCGGTTGATGATCCAGGGTGGGGCCGGGTCAAGGAATGGCATGGAAACGCATCCCTAACTCGGACACGGGGAGGAATACCAGGAACGGGGGGAGATAACACCATGAAGAAAGTTGTGTTTGATGTCGCTGCCCTGATCGCCCGGGTGGTGACCGGCGTGATCTTCTTGGCGCACGGCTTGCAGAAGTGGGAAGGCGGCCTCGGGGCCACGGGGCAGGCGTTCAAGGGGATGGGGATCCCGATGCCCGAGCTCGCCGCGGCGTTCGCGTCCGTCGTCGAGACCGTCGGCGGCCTTTTCCTGATCCTGGGCCTGCTGGTGCGCCTGGTGGGGTTCCTGTTGCTGGTCAACATGCTGGGCGCCATCATGTACGTGCACGCGGGGCACGGAGTGCTGTCCACCACCGGCGGCTGGGAGCTGCCCGGCGCGCTCGGGGCACTGGCCCTGCTGTTCCTGGCGCTCGGGGGCGGTCGGATCGGGATCGACGGCATTTTCGCCGCGATGTTCCGCCGGCGCTCGGAACGCCTGGACGCCGAGGAGGAGCGCGCCGCACAGGTACGGCGTCCGGAGCCGTCGAACGTCACGACCAGGACCACCAGGCCCGCGCCGACCGTGGAGCAGGCCGAGGCGCCACGGGTGCCCAGGCAGTCGGCCGAGCACCACGCCGGCGGGATCAACGACGACGACATGAGGGACATCGACGCCCTGGTCTCCGACGAGCCGCCGCCGCACCGCAAGCCGCCGAACCGCTCCGACGCGGTCTGACGGCTCGCCCACCGGCTCCTCAGCGGCTCGCTCGCCGGCCTCGCTCGCCGGCCTCGCTCAGCGCCTCGCTTGTCGGCTCGCTCAGCGGCTCGCGAGGTCTCGCACTGCCGCGACCAGCCGGTCCACGTGCTCCTGCGTGCTGCCGATGCCGATCGAGGCCCGCACCGCGGAGGCGGTGCCGTCCTCGCACCCCCCGGCGTGCTCATGGTCGCGCCCGCTTCGGCCTTCGCTCTCTCCGGCCGAGCTCCTGCGCTCCGGCTCGCCGAGCAGGTGCCGGACGAACGGGTGCGCGCAGAACTTGCCGTCGCGCACCCCGATGCCGTACTCGCTGGACAGCGTCTCGGCCACCTCGCGGGCCGAGTAGCCGTCCACGGTGAACGACACGATGCCGACCCGCGGGTGGTCGTCCCCCCACAGCGACAGCTCCCGCACGCCCTCGATCGCGGCCAGCCCCGAGCGCAGGCGCGCGATCAGCCGCTCCTCCTCGCGCACGAGCGCGGTCCAGCCGGTGGCCGTGAGCGCGTCGCAGGCGGCGGCCAGGGCGATGGCGCCCAGCACGTTCGGGGTGCCCGCCTCGTGCCGCGGCTCAGGGTCGTCGTGCCACTCGGTGTCGTCGCCCACGGACCGCACCGCGCCGCCGCCCTTGAGGTACGGCTCGCCCGCCGCGAGCCAGTCCCGACGCCCGACCAGCACGCCCGCGCCGAACGGCGCGTACAGCTTGTGCCCGGAGAAGGCCACGTAGTCCAGGTCGAGCGCGGTCAGGTTCAGCCGCCGGTGCGGTACGAGCTGGGCGGCGTCCACCAGGATGCGGGCGCCGTGCCGGTGCGCGACGTGGGCCAGGGCGGCGATGGGCCAGAGCTCGCCGGTGACGTTCGAGGCGGCGGTGACCACGAGCAGCTTGGGCCCCTCGATGCCGGCCAGCGCTTCGTCGGCGGCGCGGACGGCCTCGCCGGGGAAGGCGGGCGGCGCCAGCCGTACGGACTTCTGCCAGGGCAGGAGGGAGGCGTGGTGCTCGGTGTCGAAGACCACGGTGGTCGTGTCGGCGGGCAGGCAGCGGGACAGGAGGTTGGTGGCGTCGGTCGTGTTGCGGGTGAAGATCACGGCGTCGTCCGTGCGGGCCCCGACGAACGCCCGCACCGTGTGGCGGGCCTGCTCGTAGCGGGCGGTGGTGAGCTGGGAGGCGTAGCCCGCGCCGCGGTGGACGCTGGAGTAGGCCGGGAGCGCGGCGGTGACGGCGGCGCTGACCGGCTCCAGACAGGGGGCGCTGGCGGCGTAGTCGAGGTTGGCGTAGCCGACGAGCCGGCCGCCCTTGACCGGCACCTCGAGATCGGCCCCGAGCACGGCGGGGATCGGCCGGCTCGTGACGGCGGGAGCCTCTTCGGCGGCGGCGTGAGCGGGGACGGAGCTGAAGATCGTCAGGGTGGACATGGCACATCTCCCTCAGGGCCATCGGACCCCTGGAAGCAGCCATGGAGCCCGCGCTTGCCCGCCACGCCTCGTGACGGACCAGGTCTTCACCCGGGGCACCCCGCCGCGGACGCGAGGGTTGCCGGCCAGCTAGCCGGGGCTTGTCGCTGGCACTCATGACCTACGGCGGAGACTATAACCCAATCCCCTCCATCGATCGCAAGTCCGCGAACTTCTTCGGGGTCCGGCTCGTTGCTACCGGAAACCCCGCTCGTATGTCATGGAGGTGCGCAGATGTTGGACTGGGTGACCGACCCGCAGATCTGGATCGGTTTCTTCACCCTTGTCGCCCTGGAGATCGTGCTGGGGATCGACAACATCATCTTCATCTCCATCCTGGCCGGGAGGCTACCTCCCGAACAACGGGACAGGGCCCGGGTGCTGGGGCTGGGCGCGGCCCT
Source organism: Nonomuraea sp. NPDC050153 (assembly GCF_044460125.1). Classification (NCBI taxonomy): domain Bacteria; kingdom Bacillati; phylum Actinomycetota; class Actinomycetes; order Streptosporangiales; family Streptosporangiaceae; genus Nonomuraea; species Nonomuraea sp. NPDC050153. Next base: position 230,160 of record NZ_JBITJQ010000010.1, on the reverse strand, counting down.
GATCACCCGGCTGCTCCTGCTGCTCGCCCTGTCGTGGGTGGTGCAGCTCACCGAGCCGCTGTTCGCCGTCTTCGGTCACGAAATATCAGGACGCGACCTGATCCTGCTGCTCGGCGGCCTGTTCCTGCTGGGCAAGAGCGTCACCGAGATCGGCCACAGCATGGACGGCCCCGTCGGCAAGGACGGCAAGAAGGCCGCGGCCGCCTCCTTCGCCTCCGTGATCGTCCAGATCATGGTGCTGGACATCGTGTTCTCGCTCGACTCCGTCATCACCGCCGTCGGCATGGTCGACACGCTCGGCGTGATGATCGCGGCGGTCGTGGTGGCGGTGCTGGTGATGCTGTTCGCCTCGGGGCCGATCAGCAGGTTCGTGGACCGGCACCCGAGCATCAAGATGCTGGCGCTGGCGTTCCTGGTGCTGATCGGCGTGGTGCTCATCGCCGAGGGCTTCGGCCAGCACATCCCCAAGGGCTACATCTACTTCGCGATGGCGTTCTCGCTCGTCGTCGAGCTGCTGAACATCCGGGCGCGGAGCAAGCGGGCGGTGCCGCAGGAGGATCCCACTCCATAAGATGAAATAGTGCGCTTTGACCCTTGGGATCCGGATTTCGTGGCTCGCCCGTACCGCGTGTACGACGAGCTGAGGCGCGAGGCGCCGGTGAGCTACTTCGAGCCGACGGACCAGTGGCTGATCTCACGTCACGCCGACGTGAACGCCCTGCTCAGGGACCGCCGCCTGGGGCGGTCCTACCTCCACGTGGCCACCCACGAGGAGTTCGGCAGGCCGCCGGAGCCGGAGTTCCACGAGCCGTTCTGGCGCGTGATCAGGGCGGGCATGCTCGACGTGGAGCCGCCGGTGCACACCAGGCTGCGCCGGCTGGTCTCCAGGGCGTTCACGCCGCGCATGGTCGAGTCGCTGCGCCCCCGGGTGCGCGCCATCGCCGAGGGCCTGGTGGACGCGTTCGTGGAGAAGGGCGGCGGCGACCTCCTCGCCGAGGTCGCCGAGCCGCTCCCGGTGACGGTGATCGCGGAGATGCTCGGCATCCCCCACGCCGACCGCCACCTGCTGCGCCCCTGGTCGGCGGACATCTGCGGCATGTACGAGCTCAACCCGAGCCCTGAGGCCCAGCACACGGCGGTGCGGGCGGCGTCCGAGTTCGCCGGCTACCTCAAGACCCTGGCCGCGGAGCGCCGCCGGGCTCCGGGCGACGACCTGATCAGCGCGCTGGCGCAGATCGACGAGCTGACCGAGGACGAGCTGGTCGGCACGTGCGTGCTGCTGCTCAACGCCGGCCACGAGGCCACCGTGAACGTCACGGGCAACGGCTGGTGGGCCCTGTTCAGGAACCCCTCCGAGCTGGCCCGGCTGCGCGCGGACCGCTCGCTGCTGCCCACGGCCGTCGAGGAGGTCATGCGCTGGGACACGCCGCTGCAGATGTTCGAGCGCTGGGTGCTGGAGGACATCGAGGTCCATGGCGTCGAGATCCCGCGCGGGTCGGAGGTGGCGCTGCTGTTCGGCTCGGCCAACCGCGATCCGGCGGTGTTCGAGGACCCGGACCGGCTCGACGTGGGGCGGGCCGACAATCCGCACATCTCGTTCGGAGCCGGGATCCACTTCTGCCTGGGCGCGCCGCTGGCCCGCATCGAGCTCATGGAGTCGTACGGCGCGCTCCTGGACCGGGCGGCCAAGCTCGAACTGCGGCAGGAGCCGAGCTGGAAGCCCGGCTTCATCATCCGGGGGCTGCGGTCGCTGGAGGTCACCGCCGCTGGCTGAGCCAGCCGAAGCCGCCGAGCCCCGCCGGATCGATCAGCTCACCCTCCTCCGACGCCCTGGCCAGTGCCCGGATGTAACCACGCGGATCGGTGCGGGCCCGGTCGATGGGGGGCCGGGTGCCGGTGATCCCCAGAGCCCTCAGCGCGTCACGCTGTGTGGACAAGGTTGTGGATATCGCGCCGGCCCCGCGACCGGCCTCGGCGCACGCGTCAAGAGCGACATGAGCGGTGATATCGCAGGTCCCATCGGGGATCGGGGCAACGACCGCGCCGTCGCGGTAACCGGTCAACGTGCCACAGAGCGGCCGGTTATCCACAAGGTGTGCATAATCAACGGCAATCGCTCGGCCCCTCGTGAGGCGCCCCAGGACGGAGGCCCACGCCTCGTCGCGAGGGCGGCCGATCTCCGCTCGGGAGCCCACCCGGGTCAGCGGCCACCACCGGTCGAGCCAGGCGCGGTCGTCCGGCTCCGGCGGGTCGCCGAGGCGCTCCTCGCCCGTGCGGATGTTCACCATGATGAGGCGCGGCCCGGCCGCGGTCTGCTCCGCCACGTCGAGCGGCACGTTGTCGAGCCACTCGTTGGCGATGGCCAGGCCCGTGATGCCGGTGGGCACGCTCCGCCGCCAGGCGACCCGCTCGGGCAGGCCCTCCGGACGGGGGGAGAGGTCGACGGCGGTGACGCGGAGCCGGTCGCGCAGCGCCGGCTCGGCGGCCGCCAGCACCTGCGTGACCAGCGTGCCCTCGCCCGCGCCGATGTCGACCAGGTCGAGCACGTCGGGACCGCCGAGCTCGGCGTCCACCTTCGACAGCAGCGCCAGCACCGCGCCGGCGAACGCCGGGGAGGCGCTGACCGAGGTCCGGAAGTGGCCTGAGGGGCGTTCGCGAAGGTAGAAGCCGTCCTCGCCGTACAGCGCGCGTTCCGTTGCGGCACGCCAGGTGAGCCACATGCTCAGGACTATCTCATGACTTTCGAGTGACACGCATCGTCATCATTTGGCTACTCATTGTCGCCGACTTGAGGTACGTTTACAGAATGTCACCGAGTGGTCGCGTTGCGCCAACCCCCAATTGGCACAACGGATCGCTTCCGAGCAAGCACCGGCGGCCCAGGCCGCCAAACCGAGAGGAGCCCTCGTGCTGAAGAAGGTCATTGCCGTCACAGGAGCCGTCGCCATGCTGTCGCTCGCGGCCCCGGCGCACGCCGACACGACCAGCGGCAACGGCAGCGTGCTCGGCGGCAACCAGCTGCACCTTCCCATCGCGATCCCGATCAACGTCTGTGGCAACGCCATCGCCGTCATCGGCGCCGCGTTCGCCGGCTGCAAGGGCGGCGCCAACGCCTACGTGCCGAGCCACCACTGAAAGAGGAAAGAGTCCGGGCCGGCACTCGTCCGGCCCGGGCTCGGATCCCGGCTGGTCGGTCGGCGAGCGGCCAACCGGTCGCACCTCCAAGAGGTCACATCCCGCGGGCGTCGGGTCCTGGATGAGGGGACTCGGCGCCCGCTGCCATGCGATGAAACCCCTCTCCTCATCTCTTCCGACAGGGGGTGCACTTTTTGTATCCCCTTGTCGCTTTTGTCGTTAACTCAACGGGTGGCAAAACCGCGGTCACGTGGGAGCCCCCGGGCAAGTCGCGGACCGTACCCTACGGTCCGCCACTCGGAGGGGCCGTTACGCTGGTCGGCAGTGCCACAACAGAAGCCTGCTCGTCGGACCGCGATCCCGCGTGTCGTGCCTGGTTGAGGCCGGGGCGACGGTCCGCCCCGCAGGTTTCTCCTCAGCAGGTCAGGGGTGTGACGTCATGGACGCAGGGGATCGCCCGGCACGGCTGACTGTCGGCGTACTCGGGGCGGGCAAGGTCGGCTCGGCCCTGGGCGCCGCACTGGCTCAGGCGGGGCACCGGATCGCGGCCGCGAGCGGTGTGTCGGACAACTCACAGCGATGGGCGGCCGACCGGCTGGGGGTCAAGCCGTCCAGGCCCGACGAGGTGGTCGCGGCGGCCCAGCTCATCCTGCTCACGGTGCCCGACGACGCGCTGCCCGACCTCGTCAACGGGCTGGCCACGACAGGGGCCGACCTCCAGGGCAAGCTGCTGGTGCACACCAGCGGGGCCTACGGGCTGTCCGTGCTCGAACCGGCGGCCAGGGCCGGCGCGCTGCCGCTCGCGCTGCACCCGGTGATGACCTTCACGGGCCGGGACGACGACCTCAACAAGCTCACCGGCATCTCGTACGGCGTGACCGCCCCCGACATGCTGCGGCCGATCGCCGAGGCGCTCGTGATCGAGATGGGCGGCGAGCCGGTCTGGATCGCCGACGCCGACCGCGCGCTCTATCACGCGGCGCTGGCCGGGGCCGCCAACCACATGGTCACGCTCATCGCCGAGTCCCAGGAACTGCTGGGGCGCATCGGCGTGGAGCACCCGGGGCGGATGCTGGGCCCGCTGCTCGGCGCGGCGCTCGACAACGTGCTGCGGCTGGGCATCGCCGGGCTGACCGGCCCGGTCGTCCGCGGCGACGCCGGCACCGTGCGCAAGCACGTGGACGCGCTGATCCTGGCGGCGCCCGAGGCGGCCGACGCCTACATCGCGCTGGCCCGGCTCACGGCCGACCGCGCGCTGGCCGCCGGACTGCTCAAACCGGAGGAGGCGGAGCGGCTGCTCGATGCGCTGGGGGGCAATATATGGACCTGACAACGCGATTAAGGGGCGCTTTTTATGGAGCTGATCGTCGCCAGGGGTCGGGAAGATCTGGTCAAGGCGCGGCGCGCTGGTGAGGTGGCTCTGGTGCCCACCATGGGCGCGTTGCACGAGGGGCACAGGTCGCTGATCAGGCAGGCCCGCGCCCGTGCCGATCAGGTCGTGGTCAGCATCTTCGTCAACCCCCTCCAATTCGGTCCAAGCGAGGATTTTTCCCGCTATCCCCGTACGTTCGACGCCGACCTGGACGTGTGCCGGGCCGAGGGCGTGGGCGTCGTCTTCCATCCGGACGCGGGGGAGATGTACGCGTCCGACCGCCAGGTGAGCGTCTCCGCGGGCCACATGGGCTCGATCGTCGAGGGCGCCTTCCGTCCCGGCCACTTCGACGGCGTGCTGACGGTCGTGCTCAAGCTGTTCAACCTGGTCCAGCCCGACCTGGCGGTCTTCGGCCAGAAGGACGCCCAGCAACTCGCCCTCATCCGCCGCATGGTCGCCGACCTCGACCTGCCCATCGAGATCCTGGGGTCGCCGACCGTACGCGAGCCCGACGGCCTGGCCCTGTCGAGCCGCAACCGCTACCTGTCCGACGACGACCGCCAGGTGGCGCTGGAGCTCTCCCGTGCCCTGCGGGCGGGCGCGGCCGAGCTCACCCCGGCCAGGGTCCGCGCGGCGGCCGAGGCGGTGCTCGACGCGGCCGGGTCCCGGATCGCGGTCGACTACCTGGCGCTGGTCGATCCGGCGACGTTCGCCGAAGTGGACGAGTCGTACGCGGGGACGGCCGTGCTCGCGGTCGCCGCCACGGTGGGCACCACCCGGCTGATCGACAACGTCACCCTGACCTTGAATCCCGCCTGAGGCGGATTACCGTCGGGTCATGACCGACGAGGAGCTGCGGGACGAGTTGCTCCGGCGCATGGAGATGGACCAGGCGATGCGCGACCCGGCCAAGGGGGTTCCCGGAGACCGGCGGCTGGCGCGGTTGCAGAAGCTCGACGAGGGCAACACCGCCTGGCTCTACTCCGTGGTCGCCACCCGCGGCTGGCCGCTGGTCTCGCAGGTCGGGCACCGGGCCGCGCGGGCGGCCTGGCTGCTGGCCCAGCACGCCACCTCCCGCCGGGCGCAGCTGGTCCTGCACGAGGCGATGGCCGAGGCGGTCGAGCGCGAGGAGGCCTCGCCGGGCGACTTCGCGTACCTGGAGGACCGCGTACGCGTGCGCTCGGGCCGTCCCCAGCTCTACGGGACCCAGTTCCACGACGGCGCCGGCGGCCTGGAACCCATGCCGATCGAGGACCCGGACCTGCTCGACGAACGCCGCGCGGCCGTGGGGCTGGAGCCGTTCGCCGAGTACGAGGCGTTCATCAGGAAAACAGAGGGCCGCTGAACGTCCACTCCGCGCCAGGCGTTATCGTCATATTGACGAAATCCCTCAGTGAGGAGTGCCCTGATGAGCGCACCGGCGATTCCCCTGCGGTTGACCGCGCCCGCGCCCGGCTGGACCGTCGAGGCGGACGTGGTCGTCATCGGCTCCGGCGTCGCGGGCCTGACCGTGGCCCTGCGCCACGCGGAGCTGGAACCGTCCGCCAAAGTGCTGGTCGTCACCAAGGACGTGCTGGCGGCAGGATCGACCCGGTGGGCCCAGGGCGGCATCGCGGCCGTGCTCGATCCCCGCGACACCCCCGACGAGCACCTGAACGACACGTTGATCGCCGGGGTCGGGCTGTGCGACGTCCAGGCGGTGCGCGCGCTCGTCACGGAGGGGCCCGGCGCGCTGCGGCGGCTCATCGCCCGCGGTGCCCGCTTCGACCGCACCCCCGACGGGGAGCTCCAGCTCACCAGGGAAGGCGGGCACCGGCGGGACCGGATCGTGCACGCGGGCGGCGACGCCACGGGCGCCGAGGTGCAGCGGGCGCTCATCGAGGCCGTGCGCGCCTCGGAGATCGAGGTGATCGAGCACGCGCTGGTGCTCGACCTGCTCAAGGACGCGCGGGGCCGGGCCAGGGGCGTGACGCTGCACGTCATGGGCGAGGGCGCCCGCGACGGGGTGGGCGCGGTGCGCGCCAGGGCGGTGGTGCTGGCCACCGGCGGCATGGGCCAGGTCTACTCGGCCACCACCAACCCCGCCGTCTCCACCGGCGACGGGGTCGCGCTCGCGCTGCGGGCCGGGGCCGTGGTGCGCGACATCGAGTTCGTCCAGTTCCATCCGACCGTGTTGTGGCTCGGCGAGGGCTCGACCGGCCAGCAACCGCTGATCTCCGAGGCGGTCAGGGGCGAGGGCGCGTACCTGGTCGACCACGAGGGCGTCCGGTTCATGCGGGGCGCGCACGAACTGGCCGACCTGGCGCCGCGCGACGTCGTGGCCAAGGCGATCATGCGCAGGATACGTGAGACGGGCCGCGACCACATGTACCTCGACGGCCGCCACTTCGGCCGGGAGAAGTGGGAGACCCGCTTCCCCACGATCTACGCCGTCTGCCGCGAGCACGGCATCGACCCGGCCGTCGAGCCGATCCCCGTGGCCCCGGCCGCCCACTACGCGAGCGGCGGCGTCATGACGGACCTGCGCGGCCGCACCTCGATCGAGGGACTGTACGCGTGCGGCGAGGTGGCCTGCACCGGCGTGCACGGCGCCAACCGGCTGGCCTCCAACTCCCTGCTCGAAGGGCTCGTCTTCGCCGAGCGCATCGCCGAGGACATCCAGGCGGTACGCCCCTCGCCGGGCGAGCCGGTCGAGCCGGTCGAGAGCGGCGCACCCTCCGGGCTGGCGGACCCGCGGGTCAGGCCCAGGATCCAGGCGCACATGAGCACCGGGGCGAGCGTGCTGCGCAGCCGCGAGTCGCTGCTGGCCACGGCCAGGGCGCTGCGGGAGGCCCGCTGGACGCCGGTCGAGGTGCCCGCCTGCACCGAGTCCTGGGAGGCCACCAACCTGCTCACCGTGGCCACCGTGCTCACCGGCGCGGCGGCGGCCAGGCTGGAGACCCGTGGCTCGCACTGGCGCGAGGACCATGACACCCGCGACGACAACGAATGGCTGGGGCACCTGGACGTGACCCTGACCGAGGAGGGCCTCCGCATGACGTACACGCCGCACGGTGACGCGATGCCGCCGCGCGTGGCCCAGGAGCTCACCGCCGCCGGGCTGGACCCGGCCGAGGTGGACGCGCTGATCGACCGGGCGCTGGCCGAGGACCTGCAGGAGGCCGGCGACGTGACGAGCCTGGCCACGATCCCGGCGGAGCAGCGTTCGGCGGCCGACGTGGTGGCCCGCAAGGACGGTGTCGTGGCCGGGCTGGCGGTGGCGGAGGCGGTGTTCGTCCGGCTGGGCGCCGCCCGTACCGAGAGGAGGGCCAAGGACGGCGAGCGGGTGCGGGCCGGAGACGTGCTGATGACGGTCGAGGGGCCGGTACGGGCCCTGCTGACGGCCGAGCGCACCGCGCTCAACCTGCTCACGCACCTCTCCGGGGTGGCCACGCTGACCGGCAGGTGGGTGGAGGCGATCAGCGGCACGGCGGCGCGCGTGCGCGACAGCCGCAAGACGCTGCCGGGGCTGCGGGCGCTGGAGAAGTACGCGGTGCGCTGCGGCGGCGGCGTGAACCACCGGATGTCGCTGTCGGACGCCGCGCTGATCAAGGACAACCACGTCGTGGCCGCCGGCGGCGTGGCCGAGGCGTTCAGGGCGGTCAGGGAGCGCTACCCCGATCTGCCGATCGAGGTGGAGGTCGACCGGCTCGACCAGTTGGCGGCCGTGCTCGACGAGGGGGCCGAGGAGATCCTGCTGGACAACTTCACGATCGAGGACACAGCTCGCGCTGTACATGTCGTGAAAAATCGGGCGGGAAACAGGGTTGCGCTTGAAGCCAGCGGGGGATTGACCTTGGAATCGGCTCGTCGTGTGGCCGAAACTGGCGTTGACTATCTGGCGGTGGGAGCTCTGACGCACTCTGCGCCGGCCCTGGACATCGCATTGGATCTGCGGGGGTAATTGATGCTGCTCACGATCGACGTCGGTAACACACACACGGTGCTCGGGCTGTTCGAGGGCGAGGACGTCATCGAGCACTGGCGGCTGGCCACCGACGCCCGCCGCACCGCCGACGAGATCGCGGTCGTCCTCCAGGGGCTGCTGGCACAGTCGCCGCTGCTCAAGGGGGCCGACATCGACGGCATCGCCATCTGTTCCACCGTTCCGAGCGTGCTCAACGAGATGCGCGAGATGTGCCGCCGCTACTACGGCGACGTGACGGCGGTGATCGTGGAGCCGGGCATCCGCACCGGGGTGCCCGTACGCATGGACAACCCCAAGGAGGTCGGCAGCGACCGCATCGTGAACGCGCTGGCGGCCATCGACCAGTACGGCGGCCCCTGCGTCATCGTCGACTTCGGCACCGCGACCTCGTTCGACGCGGTGTCGGCCAAGGGCGAGTACATCGGCGCGGTGACCGCTCCCGGCATCGAGATCTCGGTCGACGCGCTGGCCGCCGCCGGGGCCCAGCTGCACAAGGTGGAGCTGGTCAGGCCGCGCTCGGTGATCGCCAAGAACACGGTCGAGGCCCTGCAGGCCGGCATCATCTACGGCTTCGCGGGCCAGGTGGACGGGATCGTGGAGCGGATGGTGGCCGAGCTGGCCGACGACCCCGACGAGGTGACGGTGGTGGCCACGGGCGGCCACGCGGCGCTGGTGGTGGGCGAGTCGCGCTCCATCGACGTGCACGAGCCGTGGCTGACGCTCATCGGCCTGCGCCTGATCTACAACAGGAACACCGCCTGACCGGCATGAAGAAAGCGGCCCCCCGCTCGGGTGGGAGGCCGCCTGCGCGTCCGGGGACGACTCGTCACTCGCTCTCGGCGGTGTAGAGGTAGGACCAGGGGCCGCACTTCGTGGGGTAGTTGCTGTACTGGCCGATCTGGCAGACCTTCACCCGCACGCTGCTGACGTCGTTCTCCGAGAAGCTGAACTTCTTGTAGCCGGGGAAGCCGCAGTACTTCTTGGAGTAGACCGGGGACCAGTCGTCGTCGAAGTCGCTGGCCTCGAACTTCACGAACGCGCACTTGCCGCCCTCGTCCTCGTCGCGGTCGTCCAGGTCGTAGAGCCGGCCCCTGACGGTGGCCTCGTTCGACTCGCCGTCCTCGTCCCAGCTGACGCCGATCCAGCCCTGCGACTTGGCCAGGCCGTTCTTGGCGTAGACGGGGCCCCAGTAGTCGGAGGAGTCGTGGTCGTAGGCGGCCGTGCTGGCGTTGGCGGCGGAAGGCAGCGACAGGGCCAGAGCGCTGGTGGCGGCGACGGCGAGGAAGCCTGTCGCGATCTTCTTGAACATCGTCTCTCCTTGAGCTCCCCTTGGACCGGCTCCGTACCGGTTCCCCCCTTGAGCTCGTGAGATATTGATAAGAGAGGGCTCTTGCAGAGGTCCTGCAGCGCGCCGACGAACCCTTGCAGGTCGCCATATCCCCTACCCTTTGATGTTGTGAGCGACGAACTTCCCGAGCAGATGCGCATCCGGAGGGAGAAGCTCGACCGCCTTCGCAGCGAGGGCGTCGACCCTTACCCGGTGAATTTCCCCCGTACGGCCACCAATGCCGAGGTCAGGGAGAAATACCAGGGCCTGGAGCCCGACACCGCCACCGGCGACACGGTCGCGGTCGCGGGGCGCGTCATGCTCAACCGCGTGGGCGGCAAGCTCTGCTTCGCCACGCTCCGCGACGGCGGCGCCGACCTGCAGGTCATGATCTCGCTCGACAAGGTGGGCGAGGAGTCGCTGGCCGCGTGGAAGCGCGACGTCGACCTGGGCGACCACGTGGGCGTGATCGGCGAGGTCATCACCTCGCGGCGCGGCGAGCTGTCCATCCTCGCCGACAGCTGGCAGATCACCGCCAAGTGCCTGCGCCCGCTGCCGGAGAAGCACGTCGGGCTCACCGACCCGGAGGCCCGCGTCCGCCAGCGCTACGTCGACCTCATCGTCAACGACGAGTCGCGCAAGATGGCCCGCCTCCGCAGCGCCACGGTGCGCGCGGTGCGCGACTTCTGGCACGAGGAGGGCTACCTCGAGGTCGAGACGCCCATGCTGCAGCCCATCCACGGCGGCGCGGCGGCCCGGCCCTTCAAGACCCACATCAACGCCTACGACATGGAGCTCTACCTTCGCATCGCGATCGAGCTCTACCTCAAGCGGCTCGTGGTCGGGGGCATCGAGAAGGTCTTCGAGATCAACCGCAACTTCCGCAACGAAGGCGCCGACTCCACGCACAACCCCGAGTTCACGATGCTCGAGGCGTACGGCACCTACCTCGACTACAACGACATGGCCGACCTGACCCAGCGGATGTACCAGAAGGCCGTGGTGGCCGCCCTGGACACCACGGTGGTCGTCCACGACGGGGTGGAGGTCGACCTGGGGATCGCCCGGTGGCCGCGCATCACCCTGTTCGGCGCGGTGTCCGAGGCCGTGGGCGAGGAGATCACCACCTCGACCTCCCTGGAGGAGCTGCGCAAGATCGCCGACCGGCGCGAGATCCACTGGGACCCGAAGTGGGGCTCGGGCAAGCTGGTGCAGGAGATCTTCGAGGCCCTGGTGGAGCACACGCTCGTCCAGCCCACGTTCGTCATGGACTACCCGCTGGAGACCTCGCCGCTGACCCGCCAGCACCGGGACAACCCGCTGCTGACGGAGAAGTGGGACCTGATCGGCTTCGGCACGGAGCTGGGCACCGCCTACTCGGAGCTGATCGACCCGATCGAGCAGCGCCGCCGCCTGATGGAGCAGTCCCTCCTGGCCGCCGGGGGCGACCCCGAGGCGATGCAGCTGGACGAGGACTTCCTTCAGGCCCTTGAGTACGCGATGCCGCCGACGGGGGGCATGGGCGCGGGGATCGACCGGATGATCATGGCCTTCACCGGCAAGAACATCCGCGACACCATCCTCTTCCCCCTGGTCAAGCCCACCCACTGACCCACGCCCGGCTCGCGCGTGCGGCGGCGCCCCCAACCGGCCCGCCGCACGCCCCCGCCCTCCCCTTTCCGGGGAGTTACCCTCTCGGAGTAAGCAGGGGTGGAAAGGGGCGATCGGGTGGCCACGAAGACGGCGGCGGAGCGGCGCGACGAGGCCAGGCAGACCTTCGACGCGTACTTCGCCCAATGCCCTTCCAGGAAGCTGCTCGACACCCTCAGCGACAAATGGGTCACCCTCCTGCTCACCGCGCTCTCGGAGCGTCCGCGCCGCTACGGCGACCTGTCCAGGCGCATCGCGGGCGTCAGCCAGAAGATGCTCACGCAGACCCTGCGCGGCCTGGAGCGCGACGGCCTGGTCTCGCGCACGCTCACCCCCTCGGTGCCGGTACGCGTGGACTACGCGCTCACCCCGCTGGGCGAGAGCCTGATGCCGCTGGTGGCCGCGATCAAGAGCTGGGCCGAGACGCACATCGGGGACGTCGAGGCCGCCAGGGACCGCTACGACTCCGCCAACGGCTGAGTGATCACCGCTGTCGGGAATCCGGCTTCTGGGCCGCCCGGTTTCCGATCCGAAGACGCTTGTAAGCATCGCGTCAAGGTCGCGCAGGCAGGCCCCGCTCCGCCTCCGGGAGCGTCCGCGGCGCCTCGTCCGCCTCTGTGATCGCCTCATTGCACGCCGCGTACGGGCACCCGGAAACGAGGTCGCACGGCCCGGCCAACCGGGCGGGCCACCCGCCGGGCGCCGGCCCGCCGGTCGAGACCCCCGGCGGCAATTGTCCTGCGGGATTGATCAAATTGGCTTAACCGGCCGCCTGACCTGGGTGGGCGGATCGTGTGGCGGTGCCGTACAAAGCGAGCGATTGGTGGCTTGTCGCGCGCCGGAAAGATCGCGTCACGGACGCGCTCCCCGCGATATCGAGCTTATCGATCATGCGGAATATCCATACCGTACTGATCGAAAACCGGAAGGCTGGTCAGGGCCATTCCGGAGGGCCCAATGTGATCACTCACCGTCCTGACATATCGCGAGTGCGTCATATATAGCGGATCATGTCAATAGCGCTCGTCAAGTGCGGCGATTGTCGAGCTTGACGACCTTTCCAGGATGCGTTTACCGTCTGCGAGGAGCGGCTTTGGCCCATCTGTGAGGTCCAAGTTCTGCTGTTGGGGGGAGGGCTCCCGATGGATGTGCTCACTGAAGGCGTTGAGCTCAGCCATGCTGATTTGGCGCTGCTGGCGGAGCTGGCCAAGGGAGTCACGGTTGATCGAGTGGGGCGGCGGCTGGATATCAGCGGGCGCACGGTACGCCGCAGGTTGCGGGGCATCTGCGACCGCATAGGCGTGGCCACCGCGATCGAGGCCGTGGCCTGGGCAGCCCGCCGCCAGCTGATCTAGCCGCGGCGGACCGCCGGGGTGCGGCTCAGTCGGCGATGCGCACCGCGCCGGCGAACGGCCGCCTCGCGATCGACGCGATCCGTACGACGTCGCCCGTCTGCGGGGCGTGCACCATCATGCCCCCGCCGATGTAGATGCCCACGTGGTGCAGGTCGCTGTAGAAGAACACCAGGTCGCCCGGCCGGAGTTCCTCGCGCGAGATGTGCCTGCCGGCGGTCCACTGGTCGCCGGTGTAGTGCGGGAGCGAGATGCCCACCCGCTGGAAGGCCGCCATGACGAGCCCGGAGCAGTCGTAGGAGCTGGGGCCCTCGGCGCCCCAGACGTACGGCTTGAGCTGCTGCGTGAGCGCCCACCGCGCGGCCTCGGCCGCCTTGCCGGAGCCCGGGATCGGGAGGTTGACGCGCACGGCCCGCGTGCCGGGGCGCCCGGCCTCGCCCAGAGCCCGCGTGAACAGGCTGCTCTCGACCTTCGCCACCAGCTTGGTGATCCTGTCGCGCTTGGAGTCGATGTCGGTGACGAGCTGCTGGACCTCGGCTATGCGTGCCTTGGCGCTCTCCCTGGCGCGGGTGGCCGTGTCCATGGCCCTGGTGAGGGCGTTGATCTCCTCGCCCTGCTCGGCCTGCATCGCGTACGAGGTCGCGGCGCGGTTGAGGAAGCCTTCGGGGTCGTCGGAGGTGGTGAAGGCGAGGGTCTTCAGGCCGCCGGTGATGTAGGCGTTCTGGGCCAGCATGGCGGCTTTCGCGCGCTTGGCGGCCAGATCCGACTCGCTGCTCGTTAACGTCTTCTCCGCGGCCTCGGCGGCCTTCTTGGCGGTCTTGAGCTTCTCCCGCTGGCCGTTGTACTGCTCGCTCAGCGTCTCGATGTCGGTGTGCAGCTTCGTGGCCTGGTCGGCGAGATCCTTCAGCGTGGGCTTGGGGTCAGCGGACGCCGAACCGACGGGGATGGCGAACAGCAGCGCGGCGACTGTGAGACTCACCACACCGAAGCGGCGCGGTCGCCGAGCCCGTTCCGAAGGGCGGGCGTGCTTGCCCGCCGACTTCCCCCCACCGCTGAGCGTGCGCTTCACCAACCAGCTCCTCTCGTAGACGCCTACCGGGTTAGCTGACGGGTTCGGGCCGGAGCAGCCCTACCGAGAGGCTCGGATTCACCCCAGTGGTGGCGTCGGAGGTCGCCACCGGCGGTTCCCCGGCTTCCCTTGCGAGAATTGGGCGTGCCTCCCGCGCGATACGCGGGGGCATTGTCGCTGGACACTAATGCACTCCGGGTTCCTGCTCAACCAGAACTGCCAAGTCCGTAGAGGTTTCACAACCGAAGGGTCACAAGGTGATCTCGTGGACAGCCGTGCGGAAGAGGTCCTATGCCCTCTTTGTCCGCGCTTTCGATGGGCGGGAGTCGGCGGCGAGGGCCCGCGCCCATCTGGCCACAAGATGTAACAAGATGGGCCGAGACATGGGAGTTAGGGCTGAGCCGTAATGAGATCTGTACCCTGGAGAACCATGGAGCAGGTGGCCGAACTGACAGTGCCCGAGACCGCGGTGGTGGTCCGGCGTGCCCGCACGCGCGACGTGCGCATGGTCAGGCGCCTGGTGGACACCTATGCGGGTGCGGGGCCTCGGCTCCTGGAAAAGGCCACGGTGACCCTGTACGAGGACGTACAGGAGTTCTGGGTGGCCGAGCGGGGCGGGCAGGTCGTCGGCTGCGGCGCGCTCCACGTGCTCTGGGAGGACCTCGCCGAGGTCCGCACGGTGGCCGTGGATCCCGAGTGCCGGGGGATGGGCGTCGGCCACCGGATCGTCTCCGCACTGATCCAGCAGGCTAAGGATTTGGGTCTGCGGCGTGTATTCTGTCTTACTTTTGAGGTCGACTTCTTCGCGAGACTGGGGTTCCGCCCGATTCAGGGCACACCTGTTTCCCCTGAGGTGTACGCCGAACTGCTGGCCTCGTACGACGAGGGTGTGGCGGAGTTTTTGGATCTTGAACACGTCAAGCCGAACACACTCGGCAACACCCGCATGCTGCTCCACCTGACATCGGGTGACGCGGACCTTGACCAGATGGAAAGGTGATTGTTGATACCTATGTCGATACGTTGGGCAGCACAGGCATGTGTCCTGACACGTGCCACATGCGCACTCGAAGCGAGGTGACACGGTGAGTACCGGACAGCCGCCGTATCCACAGAACGAATCCGGCGACAACTCTGCGCCCCCCCAGTACGGGCAGCAGAACCCGGGCCGCCACCCCGGCGAGCCCGACCCGGACGCGACTGTGATCGGCTACCGGGCGGACGATGCCTACGGGCAGCAGCCCCCGTACGGTCAGCAGGGCTATGGCCAGCAACAGCAGTACGGCCAGCAGCAGCAGTACGGTCAGCAACCCCAGTACGGGCAGCAGCAGCAATACGGCCAGCAGCCCCAGTACGGCCAGCAGCAGCAGTCCCAGCCCGACTACGGCCAGCAGGGCTATGGCCAGCAGCAGGCGTCCCAGCCTGACTACGGCCAGCAGGGCTACGGTCAGCAGCAGGCCTCGCAGCCTGACTACGGCCAGCAGTACGGGCAGCAGCCGCAGTCGGGCCAGCAGGGCTATGGCCAGCAGTACGGCCAGCAGCAGCAGTCCCAGCCCGGTTACGGCCAGCAGCAGCAGTCCCAGCCCGGTTACGGCCAGCAGGGCTACGGCCAGCAGCAGGCGTCCCAGCAGGGCTACGGGCAGCAGGGCTACGGCCAGCAGCAGCCCTCGGGCCAGTACGGCCAGCAGCCCCAGTCGCAGCCGGACTACGGTCAGCAGCAGTACGGCCAGCAGCCGCAGTCCCAGCCGGACTACGGCCAGCAGCAGTACGGCCAGCAGCCGCAGTCCCAGCCGGACTACGGCCAGCAGCAGTACGGCCAGCAACCCCAATCCCAGCCCGACTACGGCCAGCAGGGCCAGTACGGGCAGCAGGGCTACGGCCAGCAGTCCCAGCCCGGCTACGCCCAGCAGGGCTACGGCGACCAGCAGTACGGCCAGCAGCAGTACGGGCAGGCGCAGCAGTACGGCCAGCCCGGCTACGGCCAGGCCTACGGTCAGCCCGGCCCCGTGGGCGTGCAGCCGCCCGGCGCGCCGGCCCCGCTGGCGGAGTGGTGGCAGCGTCTGGTGGCCAGGCTCATCGACGGGGTCATCCTCTTCGTCGTGAACCTCGTCATCAGCGGCATCCTGACGGCGATCCTCGTGGCCAGCTACGTCTCGGGCAGCGGCGCCAGCAGCGGCTTCTTCTCGAGCGTGGTCGTGGGCATCCTGATCACGATCATCGTGACCGCCCTATGGGTCGGTTACGACTTCTTCCTGCTGAAGGCGAAGGGCCAGACCGTCGGCAAGATGGTCATGGGCATCAAGGTCGTCCCCGTGGGCCAGGCCCTGTCGCCGGGCGGCCTGCCGACCGATGCGGCGCTCAAGCGGGCCGGCGTGACGTGGGGTGGCTACGCGCTCGGCGCCATCCCGCTGGGCTTCCTCAGCTCGCTGCTCGCCTACGCGGCCGTGGCCGTCAACGGCGCCTCGCAGCTCTGGGACAAGCCGCTGCAGCAGACGTTCGCGGACAAGGTCGCCAACACCGTGGTGGTGAAGATCAAGTAGTCCAAGCGTCAGGTAAAAGCAGGGGCCGGCTTCGTGCCGGTCCCTGTTTTGTGTGCGGGGGCCGTACCAAAATGGGGAGCCTGGGCCGCTGATGACGCGAGGTGGGGGTTATGGCCGGGTCGCCGCCGCGGGCGGACGCGCCGCCCGCGGAATGGTGGGAACGGCTCGCCGCCCGGGCGATTGAAGCGTTCGTCTTCGGAGTGTTCTATTACATTCTGTTCATCGCGCTGTGGGGCATCTTCCGAACTGTCGGGATGCTGGAGGCGTTCGACGGGCGGCTGCCCGGGGTGTTCGCGTGGCTGGTGGCGGGGCTGGCTTATACGGGCTACGACTGGTCGGCCCATTACCGGCGCGGCAGGACGTTCGGCAAGGCGATCATGGGGATTCGCCTGGCACCGGCCCACGTCTCCGCCTGGGCGCTGCTCAAACGGTCCCTGGTCTATCCGGGCCCTGTCATGCTCATGGGCATTCCCGTGGTCAATCTGCTCGCCGGAATGCTCCTGTTCTGCGTGGGGCTGCTCATCCTGATCGACAAGCCCCTGGAGCGCGGTCCGCACGACAGGCTGGCCGGAACACGTGTGGTAAAAGATCTTCGCTGACCCATCCGTGCCTGGCAGGACGCCAATTCCAAAAATTTTCTCTTGATCCGGTAAGGAGCCTGGAGAGACTGGCATTAGGCTATGGGGCGTCCGGGTTGCCGGATGTTGGTGCCCCGCGAGGCGCAGGGCATCTGTGCGCCGCTATGGTCGGGTGCGAACGGTAGTCACCCAGCGCGCCGTGAGGGCCGCAGCGCTCCTCCCGGGCGCGCTCCCATCCGCATAATGCGCCCCCCAAACCCCGCTAGCCGTGGAGGCGAGGACGAATGGAAGCCCTTACAGACGTATTGTCAGCGCTCATCCCCCCTGTGGTGGTGGGCGGCGCCTTCATCTTTGGCGTAGTGAAGTTGGTCCGGTCCGAGGCCCTGGGCGGCCGCCGAAACCGCGAGGATCAGGCCGAGAGCCAGAACTGATCGGCTAGTCAGCCGAATCCCCGCTGCGCTGAATTGTCTCCGCGCCTTTCCGGGTATATGTTTGGGCAGGCGAATGAAACAATGCTCCGCGAAAGGATTGCGTAGATGGCCAAGCAGATCCAGGAGATTCTCATCGATGACCTCGATGGGGGCGAGGCCAATGAGACGGTCAGCTTCGCTATTGACGGCTCGTCCTATGAGATTGACCTCAGCGACCTTAACGCGAAGAAGCTGAGGGACGCGCTCACGCCTTTCGTGCAGCACGCGCGCAGGGCGGGCGCCATCTCCACGCGTCGCCGCGGTCGCGGCGGCAGCAGGGCGATGAGCCGCGAGAAGAGCTCGGAGATCCGGCAGTGGGCCAAGGCCCACGGCCTGCCGGTCAGCGAGCGCGGGCGGATCGCCTCCACGGTCGTCGAGAAGTACGAAGCGGCTCACTGAGCGAGTCAACGATCGACCATGCGCTTATGCCGTTCGCCTAGGACCCCGGCGGCCGCCATAAGCGCATGATCGTTATCCGGGCCCGGAACTCGAAAGCCGGACGTCCGGATGGTGATCTTCCATGCGCACATATGCGGGCGTTTTGGCTGCATGTTCCGGCTCCGTCCCGGGCGCTGTTTCGGCGGCGGGCGTCCACATATGTGATGGCGCCGCAGTCGCGCGCCGAAAGCCGTGTGGGGCGGTCATGCCCCATTCAACGTACGCTCGCGTCCGTACGTCATGAGCGTTCCTCCGCGCTCATGGAACGCGCCATAGCGGAAAACCCGGCGCCGTATAGCCTTGGAGCGATCTACGGACGGCGCCGCGTGTATACCGGTGATCTCACCGAGCGTAAACCCGTGACCGGCTCCCGGGTAAAGCCGTGACGGAGGGGATGCACGGAGGCGGGCAATACCGCGGGCGCCGGGATCCCCGTCGGCGGGCAAAACCCGCGAACCCGAGCACGGCTCGGACAATCCCCGTTCCCCGGCATCTGCGCACAATGCCGTGTCTTCTCAACTGCGTAGAAGTTGCTCGAATCCCGCGCGCCCTGCGGGGCGTGGTCTCATCATGCGAGATGAAGTTGGTAACCGGGCTGACCGGATACAAGATTCGCCCGGTGCGCCGCCTGTGCCGCGTTGTGCTCAGGGCGTAGGACGGGCGTTTGGACGGTGGCCCTCCGCTACGTAGGATGATTACGTAACGATACGGACGCGGCATCTGGGATGTGCGGGCGAAGTGGCGCCCCAACGCCGACTCCGCCCGGGCGCGTCCGATGGCCGATCCGTGTGTATCGCATGCGCCGCAGGGGCGATTTTCGACGCTTCCGCGAAGCGTCCTAAACATCGTTCGCTTGCGGCGTATCGGGAACACGTCACCCCCGAACAGTAGTTGGATGGAGGGTGAACGCCCTGCTCTCGGGGAACGTCTCTGCTATAGAGCGTGTCAGTGGCAGTGGGCACGGTTCGCCGAGCCAGGGCTAGCATGCGGGATGACGGGCCCGGATTTACCGGACCTGACTGACCGCTCTGTGAGGAGCGACGAGATGTTCGAGAGGTTCACCGACCGAGCGAGGCGTGTTGTCGTCTTGGCCCAAGAAGAGGCCAGGATGCTCAACCACAACTACATCGGCACTGAGCACATTCTTCTTGGCTTGATCCATGAAGGTGAGGGCGTGGCCGCCAAGGCTCTGGAGAGCCTTGGGATCAGCCTTGAGGGTGTGCGCCAGCAGGTCGAGGAGATCATCGGCCAGGGCCAGTCGGCTCCGTCGGGGCACATTCCGTTCACCCCGCGGGCCAAGAAGGTCCTCGAGCTGTCGCTCCGTGAGGCTTTGCAGCTGGGTCACAACTACATCGGCACCGAGCACATCCTGCTCGGGCTCATCCGCGAGGGTGAGGGTGTGGCCGCCCAGGTGCTGGTCAAGCTTGGAGCTGATCTCAACCGTGTGCGGCAGCAGGTCATCCAGTTGCTCCACGGTTACCAGGGCAAGGAGCCGGCCGCGGCAGGCGGCCCGCAGGAGTCGGCCCCGTCGACCTCCCTGGTGCTCGACCAGTTCGGCCGCAACCTGACCCAGGCGGCCCGCGAGGGCAAGCTGGATCCGGTCATCGGCCGTGAGAAGGAGATCGAGCGGGTCATGCAGGTCCTCTCCCGGAGGACCAAGAACAACCCGGTTCTCATCGGCGAGCCCGGCGTCGGCAAGACCGCCGTCGTCGAGGGCCTGTCGCAGAAGATCGTCAGGGGCGAGGTGCCCGAGACGCTGAAGGACAAGCAGCTCTACACGCTTGACCTCGGCGCCCTGGTCGCCGGCTCCCGCTACCGCGGTGACTTCGAGGAGCGCCTGAAGAAGGTGCTCAAGGAGATCCGCACGCGCGGCGACATCATCCTGTTCATCGACGAGCTGCACACGCTCGTCGGCGCGGGCGCCGCGGAGGGCGCGATCGACGCGGCCAGCATCCTCAAGCCCATGCTGGCGCGCGGCGAGCTGCAGACGATCGGCGCGACCACGCTCGACGAGTACCGCAAGTACCTCGAGAAGGACGCGGCGCTGGAGCGCCGGTTCCAGCCGATCCAGGTGGCCGAGCCCTCGCTCAGCCACACGATCGAGATCCTCAAGGGTCTGCGCGACCGCTACGAGGCGCACCACCGCGTGTCCATCACCGACGACGCGCTGGTGGCCGCCGCGCAGCTGGCCGACCGCTACATCAGCGACCGCTACCTTCCCGACAAGGCCATCGACCTCATCGACGAGGCCGGCTCCCGGATGCGCATCCGCAGGATGACCGCTCCGCCGGACCTGCGCGAATACGACGAGAAGATCGCCAACGTCCGCCGCGACAAGGAGTCCGCGATCGACGCGCAGGACTTCGAGAAGGCGGCTGCCCTCCGCGACCAGGAGAAGCAGCTCCAGCTCAAGCGCGAGCGGCGGGAGAAGGAGTGGAAGGCCGGCGACATGGACGTCGTGGCCGAGGTCACCCAGGAGCTCATCGCAGAGGTTCTGGCGACCGCCACCGGCATCCCGGTCTTCAAGCTGACCGAGGAGGAGTCGCAGCGCCTGCTCCGCATGGAGGACGAGCTCCACAAGCGGATCATCGGCCAGGACGACGCCATCAAGGGCCTGTCGCGGTCCATCCGGCGCACCCGCGCCGGTCTGAAGGACCCGCGCCGTCCCGGCGGCTCGTTCATCTTCGCGGGCCCCTCCGGTGTCGGTAAGACCGAGCTGTCCAAGGCTCTGGCGGAGTTCCTCTTCGGCGACGAAGACGCTCTGATCAGCCTGGACATGTCGGAGTTCATGGAGAAGCACACCGTCTCCAGGCTGTTCGGCTCGCCTCCCGGCTACGTCGGCTACGAGGAGGGCGGTCAGCTCACCGAGAAGGTGCGGCGCAAGCCGTTCTCCGTGGTCCTCTTCGACGAGATCGAGAAGGCCCACCCCGACATCTTCAACTCGCTGCTGCAGATCCTGGAAGACGGTCGCCTGACCGACGCCCAGGGCCGCGTGGTCGACTTCAAGAACACGGTCATCATCATGACCACCAACCTCGGCACCCGCGACATCTCCAAGGGCATCGGGGTCGGGTTCGCGAAGTCGAATGACGCCGACTCCAACTACGACCGGATGAAGTCCAAGGTGCAGGAGGAGCTCAAGCAGCACTTCCGGCCCGAGTTCCTCAACCGTGTCGACGACATCGTGGTCTTCCACCAGCTCACGCCGAAGGAGATCATCCAGATCGTGGATCTGATGCTCACCCAGGTGGACAGCAGGCTGAAGGACCGCGACATGGGGCTCGACGTCTCGCCCGAGGCCAAGCAGCTGCTGGCCGACCGGGGCTACGACCCGGTCATGGGCGCCCGTCCGCTGCGCCGTACGATCCAGCGCGAGCTCGAAGACTCGCTGTCGGAGAAGATCCTGTACGGCGAGCTCCGGCCGGGGCAGGTCGTCAAGGTGACCATCGAGGGTGAGGGCGACAACGCCAAGTTCATCTTCAAGGGCGAGTCCGCCTCCAAGGTCCCCGACTCGGCCGCCGCCATCGCGGCTCCGATCCAGCACTGACGGATCCCGAAAGCCCCCGTGTGAATCCCTCACACGGGGGCTTTTCGCATGCCCGCATGCCTTGGGTGCGGGGGTGCGGGGGTGCGGGGGTGCGGGGGTGCGGGGGTGCGGGGTGCGGGGGTGCGGGGGCGCCTCTTGGCGTCAGGGAGGCGCTGAGCGGCTCCTGCTTCTCTTGGGGATCGCGTTGCGGCTTCGGCGCCCCGCCCGCCCGGTGTGCGCGTCTCCGTGACGTCGGGGGTGGCGTCCTTGTTGCTTCGTCCGCCTGGCGTTCCCGGGACTTCACGGCGCGGTAGGCCTTTTGCCCGTATGACGCCCGCATGGCCCACGGCGACCGGGTAAGGTCGGCAGTCGCCTCGGCCCTTCGCCTGGCCGGCGTCCCCTTGCGCCGCATGTCCCGGCGGTGGCCTCACTCGGTCGTTGCGTAATTGTTGAAGTACCGGGTGTGCCGCCACCGCGAGTAGTACTACAATGTGTAGAGCTTCTCCGAAGTCGCATCCAAGCGAATCACAAGATCGTGTTCTTAGGCTGAGGCCTGCTCCCTGGGGAGTAGTGCGAAATCAACTCAGGGCGGACGCGCGACCTCCGAACGAGCAGCCATGCTCACAAGGGTCAGCAACGTCCGAGGCGGGCGAAGGAACACAAAGAGCAAGCCGTGGAGGAAACCGATGCGCCTGCGTCACGATGACGGAACGCTCGTTCACCTCGCCTACAACGCGGGCATCCACCCTGCCGAGGACCTGGAGAACCTGATCGCCCACCTGACCCGCTACGCGGTTCCGGTGCGCAAGCGGCTGGGCGTGGAGCGGATGGGCATCGGGTTGTGGCTCTCGCCGACCGTTGCCGACCACCTCACGGCCGACCGCATCGAGCTCGTACGGCTGCGCCGCTCCCTGGAGGAGCGCGGCCTGGAGGTCGTGAGCCTCAACGGCACCGGCGGCCGCAACCAGGAGGTCCCCGGCCCCGACTGGGCCAAGCCCGAGCGCTACCGCTACACCATGGCCCTGGCCAAGATCCTGGCGTTCCTGCTGCCGGAGGACGTGCGGTTCGGGAGCATCTCGACGATCCCGATCGGGTGGCGCCGCGACTGGCCCGCCGACCTGCACTCGATCGCCACCCGCCGGCTGGAGCGCCTGGCGCGCGAGCTGCGCGGCATCTACAGCGTGACGGGGAAGACCATCAGGGTCGGGTTCGAGCCGTGGCCCGGGTGCGTGCTGGAGACCACCGAGCAGGCTCTTGAGCGGGTGGGCGGCATCGACTCCGAGCACCTGGGCGTGTGCCTGGACGCCTGCCACCTCGCCTGCGGGGCCGAGGAGCCGGGCGCGGCCCTGAAGGGGCTGGCCAAGGCCGGTGCGCCGGTGGTCAAGCTGGGGCACGTGCACAACCACACGGGGGAGACGCCGAGCACGGGGGCCGTGCTGCACGACACGCTGACCGCGATGCTGTCGGGCGCGGTGAGCGGCAGCGCGCACATCGAGGTCGAGACGCACAACCTGACCGTTCCCGGGCGTGCCAAGGGGCCGGGGGCCCTGGTGTCGCTGCTGGCCGAAGAGCTGGCCTGGGCCCGTACGAACCTGACCAGCCTGGGCCTCCAGCTGGCCGCCTGAGCCCCGCCCAGGCGCCGCCTCCGAGGCTCTCAACCGCCTGGGCGCCGCGCCTGGGCCCTTGCGGGCGGTCCTCCGCGCTTCACAAGCCGCTGAACCAGCCGGGGGTGTCGAGGCGCCAGAGATTGGCCGGGGTCATTCTGCGCAGGTCCGACTCCAGGGCCTGCAGGCGGTCCTCTCCGAGCTCGGCGGCCCAGCGGGCGCGCAGGGTGTCGAAGATGCGGGCCGACCGGTTCAGGGCGTCGATCCCGTACGGGGTGAGCCGGACGATCTTGCGTCTGGTGTCGTGGGGATCGGCGGTGCGTTCCACGTAGCCGACGCGTTCCAGGGTGTCGATGGTTTTCCCCGCCGCCTGTTTGGACACCCCGAGCGTGCGGCCCAGTTCGACGGCCGTGGTGCCGTCCGGGCCGATCGCCTGCATGACGAATCCGTGCATGGGCCGCATGTCCGGATGCCCCTGCCTGGCCAGCTCGGCATGGAGCTCGTCGATCAGCACCCTGAACGCGAGCAGCAGACGCAGCGGAAGTTCGAAGCCTGGGCTTGACATGATAGACAACCTGGTTAACTATATAGACAACGTAGTTGCCTATCTTAGAGGAGTTCGAACATGTCTGTTGTCATGGCCGCCGATTCCCGCAAGACCGAGACGCCCAACGGCGTCATGACCACGCTCGCCTCTCCGACCCAGGGCGGGGCGGGCCAGGCCATGTGGCGGGTGGACGCCAAGCCGGGCATGGTGGGGCCGGTGCACGCCTTCGACGCCGAGCTGGTGTGGACCTGGCTCGACGGGTCCGCCGTGGTCGAGCTGGGCGGCGAGCGGGTCGAGGTGGGCCCGGGAGACACCATGGTGCTGCCGGCGGACGTGAGCCGCCAGATGTTCGCCGACCCGGAGCGCGGGTTCGTGTCCATCGTGGCCGCCCCGGCCGGGGCGCGGGCCTACAACCCGGACGGGGTGTCGGAGCCGGACGCCTGCGACCTGGCGCCCAAGGACGCGGAGCGCATCGTGCCGCTCTGGGTCAGGTAGTCGCGTGGGGGAGGCGGTAGGTGCCGTCGTCCAGGTGCTCGGCCAGGCCGTCGGCGATCAGGCCGTCGAGGGCGCGCTCGCGCTGGACGGCGTCGTCCCACACCACGTCCAGGGCCGCCTTGGGCACCGGGCCGTGGGCCTTCCGCAGCACCTCCAGCAGGCGGCCCCGGCACTGCCGGTCGGTGCCCGCGTACGTCTGGCCCTTGCGCGCGGGGCCGGCGTGCGGCGGCTTGCCCGCCAGGCGCCAGGCGCACACGTTGGTGATCGGGCAGTCGGCGCAGCGTGGGGAGCGGGCCGTGCAGACGAGGGCGCCCAGCTCCATCACGGCCACGCCCCAGCGGGCGGCGCCCAGCTCCGGCAGGAGGGCCTCCGCCAGCCGCCGTTCGGCCGCTGAGGTGGCCGTGGGAGGGTACTCCTCCGCGCGTACCGCTCTGGCGAAGACCCGCCGTACGTTGGTGTCCAGGATGGCGTGGTGGCCGCCGTACGCGAAGCTGGCGACTGCGGCGGCGGTGTACTCGCCGATGCCGGGCAGGGACAGCAGGGTCTCGTGGTCGGAGGGCACCTCGCCGCCGTGCTCGTCGGTGATGGCCTTGGCGCAGGCGTGCAGGCGCAGCGCCCGGCGCGGGTAGCCGAGCCGCCCCCAGTGGCGTACGGCCTCTCCCGGCTGCTCGGCGGCCAGCGCTCCGGGGGTGGGCCAGCGGTCCATCCACTCGTGCCAGACGGGCAGGACGCGTACGACCGGGGTCTGCTGGAGCATGATCTCGCTCACCAGCACACCCCAGGGGGTCGCGTCGGGGGCGCGCCACGGGAGGTCTCGGGCGTTGTCCTCGTACCAGTCCAGAACGGGGACGTGCAGGAGGTTCGGCTCAACCACGCGGTCAAGCGTATTCGTAGAAGTAGGCCCTTCGGCGTGTCGTCACTCGTTGTAGCCGCACGGCTACCATCCTGTGCCTATGGATCCGGATACTATGCGCGGCGACGGCGGTGACGTCTACTGGCGGCGCCGGATGAGCGTGCTGGTGGCGGTGCTCGTCGTGGTGGCCGTCGTGGCGTGGGCGTGCTCCAGCGGGGGCAGCGGGCCGGAACGCACGTCCAGCGCGAAATCTTCACCGAGCGCGACGCCTGCCGTCGATCCCCTGCTGGCGGGGCTGCGTACGCTCGCCATGGGCACGGCCAGCCCGTCCCCGTCCCCGTCCATCCCCAAGCCGACCCCTCCGGCGCTCCCCAAGCGCCCCGGCGACCCCTGCGCCGAGCAGGACCTGGTGCTCAGCATGCAGGGGGGCAGGGAGCCGATCTACACCGGCGAGGCCCGGCCGACGTTCATGGTCACTCTGGTGAACACCGGCACCGTGATGTGCACCACCGACGTGGGGCCGCGCGCCATGGAGGTTCGCATCACCTCGGGGGCCGACCGCATCTGGTCCACCGCCGACTGCGTCAGCGGTGGGGGCTCGGAGGTCAAGGAACTGCAGCGCGGGGTGCCGTACGTCCGGTCCCTGGAATGGGACCGGCGCCGCTCCAGCACCGACTGCCGCTCCACCCCGACCGTGGCGCTGCCCGGCACGTACGTGGCCACGGTTCGCATGGGCCAGCTCCGCACCGTCAAGGGCGTCTTCCACCTCCGCTGACGACCCGAGGAGCTTGCGCACCATGTCGTGATTTCTCCACACATGATCTGGACTCACAGGAGAGTGAGCCGGTCATGTGATCATGGAGGAGTCGTTATGAGGCAGACGGCAGCCGGGCGGATCGGCCGTTCGGTCCTGGTGGTGGCGCTGGTTTCAGACGTAGCGCTCCAGGATGGAGGACTCGGCCAGGCGGGAGAGGCCCTCGCGGACGCTGCGGGCGCGCGACTCCCCGACCCCGCCCACCGCCTGCAGGTCGTCGATGCTGGCCGCCAGCAGCTTCTGCAGGCCGCCGAAATGGTTGACCAGGCGGTCGACCACCGTGGCGGGGAGGCGGGGGACCTTGGCCAGGAGGCGGAAGCCGCGCGGGCTGACCGGGCTCTCCAGCTTGTCGGCGCCGGTGTGGCCCAGGACGTGGGCGACGGCGGCGAGGTCGAGCAGCTCGCTGCCCGACAGCTTGTCCAGGTCGTGCATCGCCTCGACCAGGCGGCGCTGGCGGCGGCCCGAGGGGGCGGGGAGGTAGTCGCGGATGACCAGCTCCCGCTCCGAGTCGACCCCCGCCACCAGCTCGTCCAGCTGCAGGGACAGCAGGCGGCCGTCCGTGCCCAGCTCGACCACGTAGCCCTTGATCTCGTCGGAGATCCTGCGGACCATCTCCAGCCGCTGGGCCACCGCGGACACGTCTCTGACCGTGACCAGGTCCTCGATCTCCAGCGCCGACAGGGTGCCGGAGACCTCGTCGAGGCGGTGCTTGTAGCGCTCCAGGGTGGCCAGGGCCTGGTTGGCCTTGGAGAGGATGGCCGCCGACTCCTCCAGCACGTAGCGGATGCCGTCGAGGTAGAGGGCGATGATGCGCATCGACTTGCTGATGGCGATGATGGGCAGGCCGGTCTGCCGGGCCACGCGCTGGGCGGTGCGGTGGCGGGTGCCGGACTCGTCGGTGGGGATGGACGGGTCGGGCACCAGGTGCACGGCGGCGCGGACGATCTTGTGGTCGCCGCTCAGCACGATCGCGCCGTCCATCTTGGCCAGCTCGCGCAGCCTGGTGGCGGAGAAGTCGACGTCGAGCTCGAAACCGCCGCTGCACAGCTCCTCGACGACCCTGTTGTAGCCGAGCACGATCAGCCCGCCGGTCTGCCCGCGCAGGATCCGCTCCAGGCCGTCGCGCAGAGGCGTGCCCGGGGCCACCGCGGCCAAGGCGTCGCGACGACGGTCGTCCAGACTCCTATCCACCTGACCCCCGTGTCGATCGGTCACGCTCAGCTTAGCCGTGCTATGTCACGTGCGTGAGAGCGTCCCAGACGTTCTCCGCCTGCACCACCTCGAACCCGGGCGCGAACGCCACCGGCCCCACCGGCACCAGAGCACGCTGTCCGTTACGCTTGCGGCTGCCTTCTTCGAGCGACCCGGACGGTACGAGGGCCCGCTTGAAACCGAGCCTGGCCGCCTCCGTCAGCCTCCTGCGTACGTCCTTGACCGGGCGCAGCTCGCCGGCCAGGCCGACTTCGCCGAGCGCCACCAGGCCGGGCGGCAGCGGCTTGTCGCCGGCGGCGCTCGCGACGGCGAGCATGACCGAGAGGTCAACGGCCGGATCGGCCAGCTTGATGCCGCCCACGGTCGCGGTGAACACGTCGCAGCCGCCGAGCCGGGCGTTGAGCCGGCGCTCCAGCACCGCG
Source organism: Nonomuraea sp. NPDC050153 (assembly GCF_044460125.1). Taxonomy (NCBI): domain Bacteria; kingdom Bacillati; phylum Actinomycetota; class Actinomycetes; order Streptosporangiales; family Streptosporangiaceae; genus Nonomuraea; species Nonomuraea sp. NPDC050153. The sequence continues at coordinate 202,789 of NZ_JBITJQ010000010.1, read as the reverse complement.
AGGATCATCTGCACGCGGTAGGTGTCGAGGCCCGACGACGTGCGCCTGGGCTGCTGCGCCTCGGTGCGGGCGACCAGGGCCTGGACCTCGGCGGGAAGCGGGCGGGTGCCCTCGACCGTGACGGTGACGCAGGTGCCGGGCACCGGCTCGCTGCGCCGCGAGACGAACAGGCCGCTCGGGTCGGTGATGCCCTCGATGCCGCGCTCGTGCAGGTCGAAGCAGCCGACCTCGTCGGTGGGCCCGAACCGGTTTTTGATCGCGCGCACCATGCGCAGCCTGGAGTGGCGGTCGCCCTCGAAGTTGAGCACGACGTCGACCAGGTGCTCCAGCGTGCGCGGGCCCGCGATCGAGCCCTCCTTGGTGACATGGCCGACCAGCACGGTGGCCATGTTGCGCTCCTTGGCCAGGCGGACCAGGTTGGCGGCCACCTCGCGCACCTGCGTCACCCCGCCGGGCACGCCAGTGGCCTGCGCCGAGCCGATCGTCTGCACCGAGTCGACCACCAGCAGCGTGGGCTCGACCTTCTCCACGTGGGCGATCAGGGCCGACAGCTCGGTCTCGGCCGCGAGGTAGAGGCGGTCGCGGATCGCGCCGATGCGGTCGGCCCGCAGCCGCACCTGGGCCGCCGACTCCTCGCCCGTCACATAGAGGACCGTCTCGCGCTCGGCGATGCGGGCCGCGGCCTCGAGCAGGAGCGTGGACTTGCCGATGCCCGGCTCGCCCGCGAGCAGCACCACCGCCCCCGGCACCAGGCCGCCGCCGAGCACCCGGTCGAGCTCGCCGACGCCGGTCGTGCGGGCGGTCGCCACCTCGGCCTTGACCTGCCCGATCGGCACCGCGGGCCCGGTGGTGGCGCCGGCCTGGACGACATTGGCCCCGCGCGCGCCCTCCTCGTCGACCGTGCCCCACGCCTGGCACTCGCCGCACCTGCCCACCCACTTGGTGGTGCGCCATCCGCACTCGGCGCAGCGGTATCCGGGCTTCTGGGCAGTCTTGGCCATGTCGAGCAGGCTAGCGGGACGTGCCGACAATCTTCGACAGGCGCGGGCCCGAAGGGGGCTACGCCAGGCCCAGCTCCGAGACGAGCATGCGCTTGGGCTTGGCGCCGACGACCTGCTTGACCGGCTCGCCGTTCTCGAACAGCAGCAGCGTCGGGATGCCCATCACGCCGTAACGGGCCATGATCTCCGGGTTTTCGTCGGTGTTGAGCTTGCCGATGGTCAGCCCGTGCTCAGCCTCGATCTGGTCGAGCACCGGCGCCACCATGCGGCACGGCCCGCACCACTCCGCCCAGAAGTCGACCAGCACCGGCTTGTCGCTCTTGAGCACCTGCTCCTCGAAGTTCTCGGTGGTCAACGTGATCATGTCTATCCCCTTACGAAGCAACCTGGGCACGACTGCGCGAGCTGGGCGGCGACCTCGGCACGGCGGGTGAGCAGGACGTGGATCTCCTCGTCGATCTCGTTGAGCTTGCGCTCGTAGACCTCGACCGACTCCGCGCACGAGCCTCCCGAGCTGTGCCCCCGGCGCAGGCAGTCGATGAACGGCCGGGTGTCCTCCAGCGTGAAACCGATGCTGAGCAGCGCCCGGATCTCGGACACCAGCCTGACGTCGTCCTCGCTGTAGTCGCGGTAGCCGTTGGACCCGCGACGGGCTCTGAGCAGCCCGTGCTGCTCGTAGTAGCGAAGCGAGCGAGTGCTCACCCCCGTGCGTTCCGCCAGCTCACCGATGCGCATGCCTCCACCGTAAACGTTGACACCGACGTCAATGTCAAGCCTGACCGCGCCGCCTCACGGAGTGAGGCCATGAGCTCAGTAGTAGCGCCAGCGCAGCACGTTCGGGTAGGGGAGCTCCAGGCCCGGCGTCTCGGCGATGGCCTGTTCGGCCACCTCGGGGGTGAACTCGATGCGCAGCACCGCCTCCAGGTCCGCCCGCCGCTCGAAGGCCATCCTGAGGTCCAGAGGCCGCCGCTGCCAGCCCTGGCGGTCCCAGAACGACTCGACCTCCCGGACGGAGTACGTCGGCACCGTACGCGAGAACCAGCGGCCGAACGCCCCCCGCGTGGCGTCGAGGTCGAGGACGAAGGCCGCGCCGCCCCGGCGTACCACCCGGGTCAGCTCGCGCAGGCCCGGCTCGCAGCCAGGGCCGAAGAAGTACGCCCAGCGCGCCACGGCCACGTCCACGCTCGCGTCGGGCAGCGGCAGGTTCTGGGCCGTGGCGGCGTGGACGGCCACGTTGGCCAGGGCGGCGCAGCGGCGCCTGGCGAGCGTGGCCAGGTCGCCGTGCGGCTCCACGCCGATCACCTGCGCGGCCTCGGAGGCGAGCGCGGGCAGGTGGAACCCGGTGCCGCAGCCGATGTCGAGCACGGTGGCGTCGTTCCAGGGGCGTAGGGCGCGCATCGCCGCGTCGGCCGCGCCTTCGGGGTCGACGGCGCGGTTCTCCAGCTCGTAGATCTGGGGCGTGTTCCAGATGTTCGGGCTGGGGATCGCACCCTTCGCTATCCGTGGCATGTCCCAAAGTTAAGCCAGCCCCCGGACGCGGCTCACCAAAGGGGCTTTCGCGCCAGATCCGCTCCACCGGCTTAGGCTGGCAGCGTGGCTGATGTCATCCGCGTGCCCAATGCGAAGATCGCATTGTCCACTGCTTCGGTATATCCGGAACGTACTCCCGACGCGTTCGAGCTGGCCGCGCGCCTGGGTTACGACGGTGTCGAGATCATGGTGGGCGCCGACCCCGTGAGCCAGGACATCGACGTGATCGAGCGGCTCTCGGAGCACTACCATGTCCCCGTCCTGGCCATCCACGCGCCCTGCCTGCTGGTCACCCAGCGCGTCTGGGGCCGCGACCCCTGGGCGAAACTGGTCAAGGCGCAGAAGGCCGCCGAGCGGCTGGGCGCCTCGACGGTCGTGGTCCACCCGCCGTTCCGCTGGCAGCGCGAGTACGCCCGCGAGTTCGAGACGGGGCTGGCCAGGATGCGTGACGAGACGGACGTGACGTTCGCGGTCGAGAACATGTTCCCCCTGAAGGCCAGGGGCAACGACGTGGTGCCCTACTCGCCCGACTGGAACCCGATCGACTACGACTTCCCGCAGGTCACGCTCGACCTGTCGCACACGGCCGTGTCCGGCTCCGACGCCATGGAGATGGCCGTCAAGCTCGGCGACCGGCTGGCCCACCTCCACCTGGCCGACGGCCTCGGGGTGACCAACAAGGACGAGCACCTCGTGCCCGGCAGGGGCAACCAGCCGTGCGCCCCGATGCTGGAGCGCCTGGCCAACACCGGCTACTCGGGGCTGGTGGTGCTGGAGATCAACACCCGCAAGGCGGCCAGCCGCACCGAGCGGATCGACGATCTGGCGGAGGGGCTGGCGTTCGCCCGGCTGCACCTGGCGGCGACCTCATGAACATAGGACCGATCAAGGGCCTGGGCAGGATCTTCGAGCGGGTGGCCGACGCGTACGACGCGGGCCGGCCCCACTATCCCGACGAGCTGTACCGCGCGCTGACCGAGGTGTCCGGCGTCGACCTCGACGGCGCGACCACGGTCGACGTCGGCGCGGGCACCGGCATCATGACGCGCGCGCTCAGGGCGCGCGGCTCCCACGTCATCGCGGTCGACCCGGGCGCGGAGATGCTGGCCCGCCTGGTCTCCCGGTCGGAGGGCGGAACGCCCTGCGTCGCGGCCGTGCTGGGCGACGGCAACGCGCTGCCGCTGGGCGACGGCGTGGCCGACCTGGTGACGTACGCGCAGTCGTGGCACTGGCTCGACCCCGTGGTGTCGATCGCCGAGGCCAGGCGGGTGCTGCGGCCCGAGGGGGCCATCGTGGGCTGCTGGAACTTCAACCACGCGGCGCAGGTCGGCTGGCTGGCCGCCTACGAGGCCCGCCTGGCGGAGGCGGTGCCCTCCTACTACGGCCCGGCGGTCGAGCAGTGGTCGGCGCCGCCCATCGCCTCGGCCTTCGAGGTGATCGAGGAGCGCTGGATTCCCTGGACCCGGCTGGTCGGCATCGAGGACTTCCTGCTCGACCTGCGCTCCCACTCCTACATGGCGGCCCTGCCGCCGCACGTCGCCGACGAGCTGGTCGAGCGGCAGCGCGTCGAGCTGCGCGAGGAGTTCCCCGAAGGCGTGCTCTCCGTCCCCATGCGCGTCTACCTGGCGGTGGGCCGGTGACGCGAGGGAGCGCCGCCGCCTGGACTGAGGAGCGCAGGGAGCGGAGCGACTGGAGCGACGAGGGAAGGCGGCGGGTTTGAGCGACCGAGCCGCCTCACGAAGTGAGGCCATGAGCACGGACAGGAAACGTCCTGGGCGGCGGCCGGGGTCGGCAGACACGCGGGGGGAGATCCTGGCCGCGGCCAGGAAGGTGTTCGCGGAGAAGGGGTTCGACAAGGCCACCGTGCGCGGCATCGCCCGCGAGGCCAAGGTCGACCCCGCCCTCGTGCACCACTACTTCGAGACGAAGGAGGGCATGTTCGCGGCGGCCATGCGGCTGCCGTTCTCCCCGGAGAACATCGTCCTGGTGCTGGTCAACGGCCCGCGCGAGGAGGTCGGCGAGCGGCTCGTACGCCTGCTGCTCCAGGTCACCGCCTCGCCCGAGACGCGCGAGCCGATGCTGGCGCTGATCCGCTCGGCCATGACGAACGAGCAGACGGTCATGATGGTCCGCGAGTTCTTCACGAACGCGCTGCTCTACCAGGTGGCCGACCGGCTGGAGGTGCCGCACCTGCGGATCGAGGCGGCGTTCGCCCAGATGTTCGGCATGGTCATGGCCCGTTACGTGATCAGGCTGGAGCCGATGGCGAGCGCGAGTCACGACGAGCTCGTGGCGTTGCTCGCGCCGACCATCCAGAGGTACTTCACCGGCTAGAGCATTGTTCTGCGCAGAGCGATGACCATAGGGTATGTCGCGTACGCCGGAGATGTTACTCGCGGGTAGGATCTGGGTAGCGGTTGGTGGGACGGGTGACCGTACGCTGACAGCCAACGTCGTCTGTGGGAGGACCCTGTGCTCTGGGTAGCCATCATCGGGCTCGTGATGACCGTCCTCGCGGTGGCCGTCGCCGGCCGCAGGGCGCTGTTCCTGTTCAGGCTGGCGACCGTGGGGCCGCCCGCGCCGGAGCGGATCGAGTACGCCAAGACCCATGCGGCCGACGAGGCGAAGGCGCAGCTGGTCGAGGTGTTCGGGCAGAAGAAGCTGCTGAAGTGGACGCCGTCCGGCGTCGCGCACTTCTTCGTCATGTGGGCGTTCTTCATCCTGCTGACCGTCTACATCGAGGCGTACGGCGCGATCATCCAGGGCGCGATCACCGGCACGCCCGACTTCCACATCCCGCTGATCGGCACCTGGGGCGTGCTCGGCTTCCTGCAGGACTTCATCGCGGTCGCCTGCGTGCTCGGCCTGATCGCCTTCGCGGCCATCCGGATCAAGAACTCGCCCGACAAGCTCGGCCGCAGCTCGCGCTTCTCCGGCTCCCACCTCGGCGGCGCGTGGCTCGTCCTGTTCATGATCTTCAACATCATCTGGACGCTGTTCCTGGCCAGGGGCGCCTCGGCGGCCAACGGCAACTTCCCCTACTCCTCCGGCGCGTTCGTCTCGCTCGCGCTCGGCGACGTGCTGCCGGACAGCCCGCTGCTGGAGGAGATCGCGCTGCTGCTGCACATCGGCTTCATGCTGGTGTTCCTGGTCATCGTGGTGAACTCCAAGCACCTGCACATCTTCACCGCCCCCCTCAACGTGCTCTTCTCGCGCCGTCCCGACGGCCTGGGCGGCGCGCCGGAGATGCGGGTGGCGGGCAAGGTCGTCGACTTCGAGGACGAGGACCTCGACCCGGAGAAGCTCGGCCGCGGCAAGATCGCCGACACCACGTGGAAGGGCTTCCTGGACTTCTACTCCTGTACGGAGTGCGGCCGCTGCCAGTCGCAGTGCCCGGCGTGGAACACCGACAAGCCGCTCTCGCCGAAGATGCTCATCCTCGACCAGCGCGACCACGCCTTCAAGGTGGCCCCGTACCTGCTGGCCGCCCAGCAGGGCGTGGAGCACAAGGACACCGACGTGCTCGCGCTGCTGGACAAGCCGCTGGTCGGCGAGGACGGCGTGATCCACCCCGACGTGCTGTGGTCCTGCACCAACTGCGGCGCCTGCGTCGAGCAGTGCCCGGTGGACATCGAGCACATCGACCACATCCTCGACATGCGCCGCTACCAGGTGATGGTGGAGTCGTCGTTCCCGTCCGAGGCGGGGGTGATGGTGAAGAACCTGGAGAACAAGGGCAACCCGTGGGGCATGTCCGAGATGAAGCGGGCCGACTGGATCGAGGAACTCGACTTCGAGGTCGAGCTCGTCGAGGACAAGATGCCCGAGGACGCCGAATACCTGTTCTGGGTGGGCTGCGCGGGCGCGCTCGAAGACCGGGCCAAGAAGACCACCAAGGCCGTGGCGGAGCTGCTGCACATCGCGGGCGTGAAGTTCGCGGTGCTCGGCCCGATGGAGGCGTGCACCGGCGACCCGGCGCGTCGCCTGGGCATGGAGTACCTGTTCAACATGCTGGCCCAGCAGAACATCGAGACCCTCAACGAGGCCGGCGTCAAGAAGATCGTCGCCACCTGCCCCCACTGCTTCAACACCCTGGCCAACGAATATCCGCAGCTCGGCGGCACGTACGAGGTGGTGCACCACACGCAGTTGCTGTCGAAGCTCGTGGACGAGGGCCTGCTCACCCCGATCACCCCGATCGAGGAGAAGATCACCTACCACGACCCGTGCTTCCTGGGCCGCCACAACAAGGTCTACTCCCAGCCCCGCGACATCATGTCCAAGGTGCCGGGGGTGCGGACCCAGGAGATGCACCGGCACAAGGACCGCGGGTTCTGCTGCGGCGCCGGCGGCGCGCGCATGTGGATGGAGGAGCGCATCGGCAAGCGCATCAACACCGAGCGGGTGGACGAGGCGCTGACGACCGATCCTGACACCGTCTCGACCGCCTGCCCGTTCTGCATGGTCATGCTCGGGGACGCGATCAACGAGAAGAAGAACAACGGCGAGGCCAAGGAATCGCTCGAAGTCGTGGACGTCGCCCAGCTCTTGATCAAATCGGTCAAGGGCGCTTCCTGACTGTGCGATGTCGGACTCCTCCACAGCTCTTGTGGAGGAGCTTCGCACGTCATGCGGGTCAACTGCACGAAATCCAGCATCCACATAACGGGAAAATCACGGTAACCTCAACGTCGCATGGCTCTATTCGACGGGGAGGGGGCTCGTGATGGGCGTCGTCGTCACGGACGCCGAAGTCACTCTGGCCGACATCCTCGCCCTCCGGCTCGCCATCGACGCACCACTGGAAGACGGCACCGAACTCGTGCTCAGGCATCGCACCACGGGGGTGGAACGCGACGTGCGGCTCGGCACGCCGGGCGCTCGGGCGCGCGAGGCCACGGTCGCGGTCTCGCTCGCGCCGCTGGAGCTCACCACCGGACGCTGGGACGCCTACCTGCGGGGGGCGGGCGGCAAGCGCAGCAGGCTGCGCAGCGTCGATCCGGGTTTCTCGCTGGACCACCTCGACGCGTACGCCCTGTGCAAGCGGACCCTCGCCTACCGCTCGTACCGCACGCGCAACGGGTTCCTCGCGCTGAAGATCTCCGATGCCGAGCCGGTGGCCGAGGTCCGCTCGATCTGGTTCAGGGAGGGGCGCTTCGAGGTGATGGGCCTGCTGGCGTACACCGGGCTGGAGGACGACGACTCCCGCCATGAGGCCGTGCTGAGACTGGACCGCAGGCAGACCAACGCGCGGCTCTCGGCCACCGCCACCGTGCAGGGCGTGCGCTTCCACGCCGCCGTGTCGCTCGTGGACGTGGTGGGCGCCGACCCCGACGCCGCGGCGAGCTCCGGCACCTGGGAGCCCGCGCTGGAGGTCGAGGGCGTGCCCACGCCGCTCAGGCTGGGCTCGCGGCTCGACGACGTCGACGGCAAGAGACGCCGGCTGCACTATCCCTCGGCCACGGTGGACGGGGTGCCCATCAGGCCCTGCTACACCGCCGACGACGAGCTGCGGATCGAGGTCGGCGGATGAAGGTCAGCCTGCTCCTCGCCTCCGCGTACGCGATGAGAGGTGACGTGCACGCCACGCTGAACCTCGCGACCGCCCTGTCCGACCGGCACGACGTCGAGGTGATCAGCGTCAGGCGGCAGCGGGAGAAGCCGTTCTTCGCGGTCGGGCCCAAGGTGACCATGCGCAGCCTGATCGACGCCCGGCCGGGCGTCCGGCACCTGTTCCCGCGCGGGCAGGTCCGCGCGGAGGTGGCGCTGTGGCGGTTGATGCGCAACCTCAAATCCGACGTGCTGATCACGACGAGGCCGGGGCTCGGCGTCCAGGCCGCGCGGCACGCTCCGCGCGAGACCCTGAAGATCGCCAGGGAGTGGGGCCGGCCGGCCGTCCCCGCGCCGGTGAAACGCTACTACCCGCGCCTGGACGCCGTCGTGACGGCCACGGAGTCGGCCGAGGAGGAGTGGAGCAAGCTCCTCACCGACGGGCCCCGTGTGACCTCTGTGCTGGACGCGCTGCCCAAGGGGCCGTGGCCGCGCTCGCGGATGGACAACCGGATCGTGGCCGCCGGCGGCCGGTGGGTGCCGGTCAAGGCGTACGACCGGCTGATCAGGGCGTTCGCGATCGTGGTGGACAAGCGCCCCGACTGGCGGCTGCGCCTGTACGGCGGCGGGCCGGAGGAGCGGCGGCTGCGCGCGCTGGTGCGCGAGCTCAGCCTGCACAACCACGTCTACTTCATGGGCACGACGCCCGACCTGGCGGGCGAGTTCGCCAAGGCGTCGATCGTGGCCACCACCTCGATCAGCGAGGACCTCGGCATGGCGGTGCTGGAGGCCATGGGCTGCGGGGTGCCCGTGGTGGCCTTCGAGGGGGCCAGGGGGCCGAGGGAGTTCGTGGCGACGGGCTACAACGGGGTGCTGGTGCCGGAGACCGAGGGCGACCTGGAGCTGTTCGCGGCGGCCCTGCTGGCGCTGATCGACGACGAGCGCCGGCGGCGCTCGCTCGCGGCGGGCGCGCTGGACACCGCGGTGCGCCACGCGCCCGGCGAGGTGGCCGAGCAGTGGGAGAAGCTCATCAGGGACCTGCGCTGAGCGACCCGGGCACCCCCCACCCGTTACGGGTACCTTAGAAGCATGCATGGGTACAGCGGAGACAAGCAGGCATATCTGACGCGTCTCAGGCGGATCGAGGGTCAGATCAGGGGCCTGCAGCGCATGGTCGATGACGACGCCTACTGCATCGACGTGCTCACCCAGGTCTCCGCGGCCACGCGGGCGCTCCAGGCGGTCGCGCTGGGGCTGCTGGAGGAGCACATCTCCCACTGCGTGGCGGACGCGATCAACACTGGCGGGCCGGAGGCCGACGCGAAGGTCAAGGAGGCGTCGGCGGCCATCGCGCGCCTCGTCCGCTCATAGTGCGGCGGTCCTCCTTCAGAAGGAGGACGTACCGAGGGATTAACTAGTTATGGGAAACCCCGGAAACCTTCTAACTAGGTCTCCGGGGCTAGTAATCGAGTTGATCCTTCAGCGGCTCGCCGAAGTCCGCAATCCGAGCGCGTCGTCGAGTTCGTCCAAGGTCAGCCGCCGCTCGCTGACAGCCACGGCCGTGAGCACCTCGGCGTAGAGCGCAATCTCGTCCAACGCGACACGGTCGTGGACCCGAGAGTCCAGGTCATCGTGCCCCACCGCGTCGTCCTTCCTTCCGCAGCCCACACCCTCTACGAGGTTACGGCGGCGACCCTTCTGGCGACATGGCCCATCGGAGTCATTCCTTTCCGAACCACGGGGCTCCGCCGGGATCATTTCCCGATTCCGAGATCACAATTCGGAGAATGGCCTGTTACTCAAGTGTTAGAACGATATAGGCGAAGTAAGGGATAAATAGCGAAATTTGTGGTTTAGGTGGGGTCTGTGTGGTTGTCGTCGCGTTCGTGGATGAGTCTGCGGACGAGCGCCGTCTGCCCGGCCAGCCCCCGCTCCGGCACCCTGGCCCCCGTCAGCCTGCCCCACGCGAGCCCCGTCGCGTACGCGGCCCCGAGCACGGCCGCGGTGCCCGCCCGGTCCGGTGGCGCGACCTCCAGCGCCGCCGCGGGCTTGGTCAGCACCTGACCGCGCACGGGGAAGCCGTCCGGCTCGGTCGACTCGCTCGCCGAGGTGCCGGTCAGCCCGGCGCGCTCCAGCTCCTCGTACGCGCGCCGGAGCCGGTGGTCCAGCCGGGCCGGCAACTGCCCCCTGGAGTCCGACAGGTCGGCCAGGAACGTGGCGGCGGCCATGGGCGGGTCGGGCATGAAGGCCAGTGCCTCCACCAGGTCGTAGACGGCGTGCGAGAAGTCCGCCTCCGGGTCGTTCTCGACCAGCAGGGCCCGGCACAGCCGCCGCGGGCACCGCTCCAGCCAGGCCGCGCGCAGGGCCTCGGCGTCGGCGTGGTTGTCGGGCCCCCGCCGGCGCAGCATGGGCTCGACCATCGTCAGCAGGGCGAGCGCCCGCGGCCTGAAGCGGATGTCGGACATCAGGATCTGGGCCGCGTCCGCCATGGTGGCGGCGAGCCTGAGCGCGGCCCGCGACTGTCCCGCCCGCAGCCGCTCGGCCACGAGCGTGGCGAGGTCGAGCAGCGGCGGCGCGGGCAACCAGCGCACCCACTCGTCGCCGGGCAGCGGCCGGCGCAGGTATTCGCCGAACACCGTGATCAGCCGCTCGTTGCCGTCGAACGCGGGCGCGTACGCGCACCACATGATCGTGCCCCAGACGGCCGCCACCGTGCTCGGCACGTCGGAGCCGAAGATCTCGTCGAAGGCCGTCAGCGGGTAGTCCAGCTCCGACTTTAGCCCGCTGGCCCGCAGGAGCACCCTGAGCCGCTCGGTGAGGTCCTCCGAGACGTCCGGGCCGATGAACGCCTGGGTGGAGCCGGGCTCGGCGTGGAAGTCGGGCCCGTACGGGATCACGTCCTCCGGCAGGACCGCGGCGGGATGCTGCACCTGGCGCACCCGGGTGCCCCTCGGGGGCGGCGCGAGGTGCCAGCGGCCGTCGGCCGGATCGTGCAGATGCCAGCGCGCGTGGACCCCGAAGAGCCACCTGTCGCCATCTGGGGTCACAAGTATTCTGGCGGCCAGCACGTGGGCCCGGTCGGGGACGGAAAGCCCTTGCCAGCGCGGGTCCGCGACCATCGCTCGGACCTCCGCCTCGGCGGAGGTGAACGCATCCCAGGGTCGCACGGGCGCCATCGTACTGGGAGCAGCCAAATCATCCATCGGCATTTCACGGCACAATGACCGTTATGAGGGCGAAGGTAGTGGGGGTGCTGGCAGTGGCCGGCGCGCTCTCCGCGTGCGGGACGACCACGACGGCACAGCCGACCCCGACGGGGCCCGGCGTGCTCACGCTGGACAAGGCCAAGGCACCGGAGCCCGGCGGAGAGGTGGGCGAGGCGTCCACGGAGTTCCAGAACGCGACGGACATGTCCGTGTGGACCAGGCTGAGCGAGACGGAGAAGGACGTCGACCGGATCGCCAAGCTCGACGTCAACAAGACAGCGAAGGGCTCGCTGTATCTGGAGCCCAGGACCTCGGCCTGGTTCGACGGCTTCCGCGGCCCCTTCGTGTACCAGGAGCTGGCGGGCGACATCCTCATGTACGCCAGGGTCAAGGTCGAGGGCAAGAAGGGCGGGCAGCCCAAGCGGAAGTTCTCGCTCGGGGGCCTGATGGCCCGCCAGCCCGGCTCGTACGCCAAGCCCAACTGGGTGTCGGTCACCACCGGCACGGCCGAACAGAGCGGCCAGGTCGAGGTGAAGTACACCCAGGACGGCAGCTCCAAACCTCAGGAGCTGGCCGTCAAGAGCGGCTGGGTGGATCTGGCGCTCGGCCGGGTGGGCCGCGTCTTCGTCGCGCTCTACCGGGAGGACGGCGGCAAGTGGAAGGTCGGCCGGCGCTGGCCGTCCAACCTCCCCGACGTGCTCCAGTGGGGCATCACCGCCTACACCGACTGGGACAGCTACAACCTGCTCAAGAAGGACGCGACCAAGGCCAACGCCAAGCTGGTCAAGGGCGCGCCCGACCTGAAGCTGACCGTCGACTTCGTCCGTTTCCTGCGACCTGAGCTGCCCGAGTACGCCGACGCGCTCAACACCGCCTCGGTGTCGGACGAGGTCCTGATCAAAGCGATGACGCCTGCCGGTGCCTGAGCGCCTTGGCCATGTAGTTGTCCGGCGTGCGGGCGAAGGACGCCCTGTCGTCGTCGGTGAGTTCGCGTACGATTTTTCCGGGAACGCCGGCCACCAGCACGCCGGACGGGATCTTCTTGCCCGGCCCGACGAGCGCGCCGGCGGCCACCAGGGTGCCCGCGCCGACGCGGGCGCCGCCCAGCACGATCGCGCCGATGCCGATCAGCGCGCCGGTCTCCACGTGGGCGCCGTGGACCATGGCCTTGTGGCCCAGGCTGACCCGGTCCTCCAGGATCGCCGGCTCGCCCGGGTCGGCGTGCAAGCAGCACAGATCCTGTACGTTGCACTCCTCGCCGATCTCGATCCGCTCGTCGTCCCCTCGGAGAACGGAGCCGTACCAGATGCTGGACGCCCGGCCCACTCGCACGCGGCCGACCACGACGGCACCGGGGGCTATGAAGGCCTCCGGGTGTATGTCCGGGACTGCCCCGTTATCCAACGATGCGATGTACATCCGAGCCATCGTAATTCCCCGTCCGGCTGTGGCGTTCCGGTTGCGGACGTGGGCAGATGGCAGGAAAGTCGTTTCCTGACGTCTCGTCGTCAGACCCTCACAACCCGCAATTTTCCCCCGCCTCACGCAAACCACCCTTAGGTAACCCCCATGATGAACCAGCACGAGAGCATTCCCGATCTGATGCAAGAGGACACCTTCGAGGTCGTGATGCGCGGCTACAACCGCCGTCAGGTTCACGACTACATGATCCGGACCCGTAACCAGGTAAGGGATCTGGAAGAGCGGCTGGCCCGGGCCATCGACCAGGCCGAGCAGGGCCGCATCGAGCTGGCGGAGGCCAGGCGGCGCATGGTCGAGGCACCGCAGAGCTACGACGACCTCAGCCCCAGGCTCGCCCAGATCCTGCGGCTCGGCGAGGAGGAGGCCGCGGCCAAGCGGGAGGACGCCGAGGCCGAGGCCGCCAGCGTGCGCGACGCGGCCAAGTCGGAGGCCGACCGGCTGCTGACCTCGTCCCGCGAGACCGCCGACAAGATCCTCACCTCCGCGCAGTCGGAGGCGGAGCGGCGCGTGAACGAGGCCACGCAGGCGGCGGAGCGGATGCTGGCCCAGGCGGGCACGGACGCGGAGGAGCAGCTCGCGGCGGCCCGCACCGAGGCCGACGACCTGCTGCGCGACTCGCGCGCCGAGTCCGAGCGGCTGGTCGCGGCGGCCCAGACGGAGTCCGAGCAGATCATGCAGTCCGCCAACACGCAGGCCGAGCAGCTGGTGACCGGCGCGCGGAACGAGTCGGAGTCGATGCTGGCCTCCGCGCAGCAGCGCACCGCCGTGCTCGACGAGCAGGCGGGGCGGCGGGTCGAATATCTGACCAACACGCACACGGAGGTCGTGCGGCGGCTGACCGAGGTCAGCTCCGTGCTCGGCGACCTCATGCGCACCGAGTCGGCGGCCGGGCCGCTGGTGCCCGACGCGGCCGCGCCCCCGGCCGCGCCCCCGGTCTCGCCGCAGGAGGACGTGCGGGTCATCGTGGAGGAGGAAGAGGAGGAGAAGCCCCTGGTGGAGGGCAGCGTCTCCGACGACACCGACATCCACATCGTCCGGCTGTCCGAGGTGCACAAGTAGGCCACCCAGGCGGGCACGACTGGAGGCGTGCCCGCCCGGCTGGGACCGCCCCACAGCCGAGCGGGCGGTGAAAGCCTCCTGACCGCGCTGGGGAAGGGGCGCGCGGCCCGGAGGTGCAGGCGGTCCACCGAGCGGAAGCCCCCGCCCCCGATTGGGTCGGAGGCTTCCGCGTCCGTGGCCCCTCCTGTTGGTGGCCCGGTGCCGGGGCCGCCGAGACGCTGGACACGGCACCGGGCTGCTCTTGTACGCCGGCCGTGGGGCGCGCCACGGCCGGCGTCATGGAGGTGCGGGCCCGGCTCGCCGCGGGTGCTGCCCGCCGGCCCGCCTCTCCTGGTCCCGGAGCTGGCCGCGAAGGCCGTCCGGGTCGTCCGCGTCGATGGTCATCGCACATCCGGCGTCACGCTGCGTCGCGCTGAGCGGATGGTGTCTCGTGGCCCACCAGCGGCCGGCGTCGCTCCGCCAGATGGTCCATTGGGGATATTCCCGGGCGATCTCGGCAAGGTGCCGATCAAAGGACATCGCTGTCAGCCTTTCCCGGGCCCCAGGCGAGGTTTCCATCTCCTTCGACGATGCGGTACTTCTCTAGAGACGTCAATGATCGTGGTGGACAGGTCCACCTTGCCTTGAACTAGGCATCGAAGTCGTACTGGAGTATGTACGCGGCGGAGTCGAGCACCATCTCGTTGAGCTCGACGGGCAGCCCGCCCGACGTGTACGCGGTCCTGGCGATCACGATGACCGGCGTGCCCCCCGGCAGGTCGAGCAGCGCGATCTCGCGGGGTGAGGGCATCCGGGCCCGCACCTCCTCGGTGAAGTGGGCAGGGGAGACGCCGAGGTCGCCCAGCCTGGCGTAGACGCCACCGGGTCCGGTGTCCGCGAGGGTGATCGCGCTGCCCTCGACCAGGTGCGCGGGAAAATACGAGGTGGCCAGCTGCACGGGCCTGGCGTCGACCGAGTAGCGGCGGCGACGTACCCATACCTCGCCGCTCTCGAGGACGCCCGCCACCTCCTCGCCGGCTCGCTCCAACACCACTTCCACCCCGTCCACCGTGAAAGGCCGGCCACGAGTGTCGGCGTCCCAGATGGCCCGGCCCTGACCCCACTGCTCTCTCGACAGGCGGCGTGAGCCGTGCCTGCGGATCGGTTTGAACAGCCGCACGTAAACCCCCGAACCTCGTTTGGGCACCGCCAGCCCTTCGTTGATCAGTACGGCAAGCGCCTGCCTGGCGGTGGCTCGTGCGATTGCGTATTCGGCCATCAACGCGTTCTCGCCCGGTAGTCGGTCCCCGTCGCGCAGTTCGCCGGACAGGATCCGGGCGCGGAGGCCGTCGGCGATGCGGCGATAGATAGGGGGCTCGTGGGGTACCGGGGATTCAGACAACTTTGATCACCCTCTGTCACCAACTGGGCTGTGGCGTCTCCAGAGAACTTGCCCCGTCTTGTCCACGATCGCACAGATAGAATGGTTGGTCGCGGCCTTCTTTTGAGCGGATCGTGCCCAAGTGGTGAATTCCGGCGGGTTTTAGCAGACCGTTATCGTGGAACGGTCCCGGCCGGTATCCGATCGGCCCACCAGCGGCGAGTAACCAAAGCGAAGATCACAGCGCCTGCCGTGTTCAGGAGCACATCGTCGACGGAGGAGAAACGGCCTAGTCGCAAGGCGTGCTGGAGGATCTCGACGATGACCGAAAATGCGGCCGCCACCGCCGCAACGCGCGCGAGAGAGGACATCGCGCGGCTGCGTACGGGGAGCAGCGCGCCCAGTGCGGCGAACACCAGCAGGTTGCCTCCGACCTGCACCAACACCGCCTCCCACGGCGCGCTGACCAGGTCGATGAGATCTTTGAACGGGACGAGGCTGACTCCGGTCTGACCGTTCGACGGAGTGAGGGTCATCCAGATCCACGGAGCCGTGCCGACCGCTATGCCGACATCGGCGATGGAGGTGCGCAGGGGCGCCGGGTGGCGGGCGCGGGCGCGGTGGCGGGAGAGCAGCAAGATTGCTAGCAAGGCCAGCGGAAGTGCAAAAGTACCAGCAATAATGACGTTTCCCCACAATTCCCACGTCCGCGCCATCCGACCATGATGACGATCGATCCGGGGTACCGGAAGATGTCTATCTGGACAGGGTCGCCGGCAGGTGCTCGGACAGGAAGGCGGTCGCCACCTCCCAGGTGCGGGCAGCCGCCTCCGGGTGGTGGAACATCGGGGCCTCGCTGTTGTGGAAGGCGTGCCCGGCCTTCTCCTCGACGTGCATGACCACGTTCGGCCTGCCCTCGGCGGCCCGCTCGACGACGGCCACCCGGTCCCGCCCGATGTACGGGTCGCTGCCGCCGAACACCAGCAGGAGCGGCGCGGTGATGCCGTCCATGAGCCCGGTCGAGTCGGGCACGGCGGAGCCGTAGAAGGACAGGACCGCGGTCAGCTCCACCCGCGTGGCCAGCAGGTAGCCGACCGAGCCGCCCAGGCAGAACCCGACCGTGCCGACCCCGCCCGCCACCTCGGGCAGCTCGCCCAGGTGGGCCGCCGTGAGCGCGCAGTCGGCCACCCCCTGCGCGAAGTCGAACCCGCCGGCCAGCTCGATCGCGGCCGCCGTGCCCTCGGGGGTGTGCTCGCCCTGCCAGTTGGGGTGCAGGCGCCAGAACAGGTCCGGCGCGGCCACCACGTAACCGCGCGCGGCCAGGTCCAGCGCGACCTTCTCGATGTAGGGCCCCACCCCGTAGATCTCCTGGACGAGGAGGATGCCGGGGCCCGTCCCGGTCTCGGGAAACCACAGGCGGACGTCGAAGCTGCCGTCGTGGGCAGCGACCTGATCGGTTCTGGTTCGCATGTGCAACAGCATCGCGCATGGCGCGGGCCGCGTTCCGGGGAGACGATGCGATCAGGAAGGTCCCGACGCACCCGTTGTCCGCCGATCGCCCAGCGATCTATACAGAGGGAGAAGAGGAGAGTGTTGTGCTGACCCATTTCATCGGTGGCGAGCCGGTGGGCGCGGGTAAGGCGTTCCCGGTCCACGACCCCGTGACGGGTGCGGTGATCAGGCAGGTGCACGAGGCCGACCCCGAAGTCGTGGACCGCGCGGTGCGCGCGGCCAGGGAGGCGGCCCGCGACTGGGCGGCGATGCCCGTCGGCGAGCGCGCGGGGTGGATGCGCCGCCTGGCCGAGGGCATCGAGTCCCGCTTCGACGACCTGGTGGACGCGGAGATCGCCGACACGGGCAAGCCGATCGAGCAGACCCGCACGCTCGACGTCCCGCGCGGCATCGCCAACTTCCGCGCCTTCGCCGAGATCGCCGCCCAGCGCCCCGACGACGCCTTCCACCTGTCCGGGGTGCTCAGCTACACCGTGCGACGGCCGCTCGGCGTGGTCGCGGTGATCGTCCCGTGGAACCTGCCGTTCCTGCTGATGACCTGGAAGCTCGCGCCCGCCCTCGTCGCCGGCAACACCGTGGTGGTCAAGCCGTCGGAGCACACGCCGGGCTCGGCGGCGATCTTCGCCGAGATCTGCGCCGACGCCGGGCTGCCCGCGGGCGTCGTCAACATCGTCTTCGGGTACGGCTCCGCCGGCCATCTCCTGGTCGAGCACCCGGGGGTGGACGCCGTGACGTTCACCGGCTCCACCACGACCGGCACCGCGATCATGAACACGGCGGCCGAGCGGGTCAAGCCGCTCTCGTTCGAGCTGGGCGGCAAGAACGCGGGGCTGGTCTTCGACGACTGCCGGCTCGACCAGGCGGTCGAGGGCACCGCGAAGTCGGTCTTCACGAACGGCGGCCAGGTGTGTCTGTGCACCGAGCGGGTCTACGTGCAGCGGTCGATCTTCGAGGAGTTCTGCGCCCGGCTGGCCGCCCGCGCGCAGGAGTTCGAGCCGCAGCCCATGATCTCGAAGGAGCACCGCGAGAAGGTGCTCTCCTACTACGCCTTGGCCCGCTCGGAGGGAGCCAAGGTGCTCACGGGGGGTGGCGTCCCCGCGTTCGGCGACAACCGCGATTCTGGATATTTCGTAGAACCAACGGTGGTGGCAGGTTTGTCGGAATGGTCGAGGTTCAACAGGGAAGAGATCTTCGGCCCCGTGTGCCATGTCGCCCCCTTCGACAGCGAGGCCGAGGCGGTCGATCTGGCCAACGGCAGCGAGTACGGCCTGGCCGCCACGCTCTGGACGGGTAACCTCGACCGCGCCCACAGGGTGGCGCAGCGGCTGGAGGCGGGGCTCGTCTGGGTGAACACTTGGTATCTGCGCGACCTGCGCACCCCGTTCGGCGGCGTGAAGCTGTCGGGCATCGGCAGGGAGGGCGGCGTCCAGTCACTCGACTTCTACTCCCAACCCACCACGATCACCATCAGACTGGAGCAGCCCGATGCATGACGAATGGTCCGAGGCCGTGGACACGCGGTCCCAGGTCGCCGACCGGCTGGCCGAGGCCGCGAGTTCCGGAAAACCGTGCCCGCCGATCAGGGACCTGGTCAGCACGGTGGCCGAGGCGTACGCCATACAGGAGATCAACACGCGGCGGGCGCTCGAAGCGGGGCGGCGGCTGGTCGGCAGGAAGGTCGGCGTGACCAACCTGCTGCTGCAGCGGCAGTTCGGCATCGACCAGCCGGACTTCGGCATGCTCTTCGCGGACATGTCCCACTGCGACGGGCTCCCCGCGCCCGTGGACGGGTTCCTGCAGCCGCGGGCCGAGGCCGAGGTCGCGCTGGTGCTCGGCAGGGACCTGACCGGCGGGCCGTTCACGGCCGCCGACGTGCTCAGGGCCGTGGAGTTCGCGCTGCCCGCCATCGAGATCGCCGACTCGCGGATCGCCGACTGGGACATCACGCTGACCGACACGGTCGCGGACAACGCCTCGGCCGGCGCGTTCGTGCTGGGCAGCACCCCGGTCTCGCTGACCGGGCTCGACCTGCGGGCGGCCCGGATGACGATGACCCGGGGCGGCGAGGAGGTCTCGACCGGCTCCGGCGAGCTGGTCATGGGCAACCCGCTCAACGCCGCCGTCTGGCTCGCCACCCGGCTCGGGCGCACCGACTACGCGCTGCGCGCCGGAGACGTGGTGCTGACGGGCGCGCTCGGCCCGATCGTGCCCGTCGGCCCGGAGGACGTGTTCGAGGCGCGCATCGAGGGGCTGGGCTCCGTCCGGGCGGTGTTCTCGAAGTGATCGAAAGCACCAGAGGGCTCCGGGTGCCCGGCAAGGCCACGCCTCGGGGCAGGTTCCCGCACGTCAAGCGGGCAGGCGACCTCCTGTACGTCTCGGGCACGAACTGCCGGCGCACCGACGGCACCTTCGTGGGCGTGGAAGTGGACAAGCACGGCTCGACGAACCTGGACATCCGCGCTCAGACCAGGGCGGTCATCGAGAACGTCGGCGACATCCTCAAGGCCGCCGGAGGCTCGCTCGGCGACCTCGTACAAATCACCACCTATCTGGTCAACATGAACGACTTCAACGGCTACAACGAGGTCTACGCCGAGTTCTTCGACGAGGAGGGGCCCACGCGGGCCACGGTCGCGGTGCACCAGCTCCCGCACCCCCACCTGCTCATCGAGATGCAGGCCGTCGCCTACCGTCCGCAGGAGCGGCCATGATCCCCGTCGTGGCCCGCGCAGAGTGAACCATGCGCGCATCCGTCCTGGGATTGGTGGTGCTGATGGCCGCCGGTTGCGGCGGGGCGGTGCCGCTCTCGGCCGCGGGCGAGGCCCCGGTCAGGGTCGGCGCGATCATCTCGCAGACCGGGGTGTACGCCGTGCTCGGCGACGACATGGAGGCCGCCATGCGCCTCTACCTGGACGACCACGGAGGACGCCTGGCCGGACGGCCGGCCAGGCTGGTCGTGGCCGATGACGCGGGCAACCCGGAGGAGGGCCAGAAGCAGGCCAGGCGGCTCATCGAGGACGATGGCGTGGACGTGATCACCGGGCTGATCGCCTCGCCCGTCGCCGAGTCGGTGGTCAAGGTGGCGGGCCGCACGCCCGTGGTGATCGCCAACGCGGGCGCCGACGCGCTGGGCGGCCCCGACGTCTACCGCGTCTCGTACACCAACCGCGCCCACGGCTACGCGGCCGGGCGCTACGCCGCCGAGCGCTACGGCAAGGAGGGCGTGGTGCTCATGGCCTCCGACTACTCCGCGGGCGCCGAGACGCTCAGGGGCTTCACCGAGGGATACGGCGCGCAGCCGCTCAAACGGATCCTGACGCCCTACGGCAGGGTCACGGACCTGGAGCCGTACTTCGCGCAGATCCCGCCCGACACGAAGCTCCTGTACGCGTTCTACGCCGGCGGCGAGGCGGTCGAGTTCCTGAAGGGGTACCGGCAGCACGCCTCCAAGATCACGTTACTGGGCTGCCAGAACCTCACGGACGAGGACGTCCTGCGCGCCGTCGGCAGGGAGGCCGAGGGCATCACCACGGTCGGCATGTACTCGCCCGCGCTGGACAACCCGGACAACGCCGCGTTCGTGGCCCGGTGGCGGGCCAAGACCGGCCGCAACCCGTCGGCGGTCGCGCTCCAGAGCTGGGACGCCATGCGGCTCATCGACCGGGGACTGGCCGCGAACGGGGGACTGGCGGGAGCGGGCGAGCTGGACGGCCCGCGCGGGACGTTCCGGCTGGACGCGAACCACAACCCGGTGCAGAACTGGTACGTCCGCGAGTACCAGAATGGCGTGAACCGGATAATCGCCACCATCCCCCCGCAACAGGAGTGAATCGTGGATCGCGAACAGTGCCTCGCTCTCGACGCCACCGACCCGCTGCGGGGATTCAAGGACGAGTTCGTGCTGCCGGAGGGGGTCGTCTACCTCGTCGGCAACTCGCTCGGCGCGCTGCCCCGCCGTACCGCCGAGCGGGTGCGACAGACGGTCGAGGACGAGTGGGGCAGGCAGCTCGTCGGCGGCTGGAACCAGGCCGGCTGGTACGCGCAGCCGCTGACCGCGGGCGACCGGCTGGCCCCGCTGATCGGCGCGGGCCCCGGGCAGGTCGTGGTGGGCAACACCACCTCGATCGCGGTCTTCCAGGCGGTGGCGGCGGCGCTGCGGCTGCGCCCCGACCGCCGGGTGATCGTCTCCGACGTCCGGAACTTCCCCACCGACCACTACATGGTCCAGGGGCTGGCCGGGCTGCTCGGCGGCTACCAGGTGCGCGACTTCGCCGAGGGGCGCTTCGACGACGCGGCCGTGGTGCTGCTGTCGGAGGTCGACTACCGCACCGGGGCCCGCCACGACGTGCCGTCGGTCACCGCCCGGGTGCACGAGGCCGGCGCGCTGATGGTCTGGGACGTGTGCCACAGCGTGGGCGCCATGGACGTGGACGTCTCGGGGGCCGACTTCGCGGTGGGATGCACGTACAAGTACCTCAACGCGGGGCCGGGCGCGCCCGCCTTCCTCTACGTCAACCCGCGGCACCACGCCGCCGCCGAGAACGTGCTGTCCGGCTGGCACGGGCACGCCGAGCCGTTCGCGTTCGAGCCCGGTTACCGCCCGGCCGAGGGCGTCAGGCGGTTCTCGGTGGGCACCCCGCACGTGCTGTCGTTCGCGGCGCTGGAGGCGGCGCTCGACGTGTGGGAGCGGGTGCCGATGGACCAGGTGCGGGCCAAGAGCATGGCGTTGACCTCGCTCTTCGTGGACCTGGTCGGCGACGCGCTGGAGCTGGTCTCGCCCGCCGACGCCGCCGCCCGCGGCAGCCAGGTGAGCTTCCGCCACCCCGACGGCTACCCGGTGATGCGGGCGCTGATCGACCGGGGCGTGCACGGGGACTTCCGGGCGCCGGACATCCTCAGGTTCGGCTTCGCGCCGCTCTACATCGGCTACGCCGACGTCCACGACGCCGCGGCCACGCTGCTCGAAGTGCTGGACAAGGAGCTGTGGCGGGACGAGCGGTACGCCACGCGCCTGGCGGTCACCTGACCGGGTTCTCGTCCAGCTGTTTGACCGCCCGCTTCGGGGCGACGGCCCGGTAGCTCTCCTCCACCCAGTCGAGCAGCACGTCCGTCTCGGGCAGCTCCGCCAGGAACGGCACGGTCACCCACCCCGCCTTGCCGAGCCCGTGACCGGTGGGCGCCGCCCCCTCGACGGTCAGCGCGTGGCCGTGGGCCTCCGAGACCAGCTTCACGCTGAACATCGGGTCCCACTTCTCGGTCTGCTCCTCGATGCCGAGGAAGAGGAAGACCTTCTTGTTCGCCTTGACGACGGTCTCGCCCCACGGGTGCTCCTCGTGGGCCTCGGGCAGCCCGAGCGCGAAGGCGCGCAACTCTTCCCGTACGTCGTGCCAGTCGCTCATCCGCGGAACTCCTCCAGCTTGCGCTCGATGCGTCCTCTGATCCTCTCCCTGGCATCCATCCTGGGCACGCCGGACATGAGCAGCCGGTCGTAGTCGGTGTCGAGGTGCCTGATGGAGGCGATGACCGCCAGCGTGATGGCGTTCTCGTCGAGCGCCTTGGCCGCCGCCGTCCTGCCCACCCGGCCGCTGCCGCGCTGGGCGGCGTGCTCGGCGATCTCCCGGGCCCGCTCCCGGGGGCAGCCGGGGAACAGCCTGGCGATCTCGGCCGCCATCCTGGCCTGGAAGTCGACGTCCTGCTCGGCCCTGCGGACGCGGTCGCGCTCGCGGCGGCGCTCGCGCACCTCCTCGTCGGCCAGGCACCGTTCCTCCGCGGCGGCCAGCGCGGCCTCCTCCACCAGCAGGCCGAGGCGCTGGTAGACCTTGCGCCGCCGGTTGAACTGCACGACCACCGCCGCCAGGCCGCTCTCCTGCTTGGCCCGCCGGCTGAGCGCGGCGTTCCCGGCCGGCAGGAACACCAGATGGTCCATGTCCGCGCAGGTCAGGCAGTGCGACTGGTCCTCCTCCACGATCAGGTAGGGGCCGGTGTCGCCGCAGGAGGCGCACGTCCAGGCGTTGAGCGGGGCCACCGCCACCAGGTCGGGCACCTTGGGCTCGCTCAGCTTGCGGACCCTGGCCTCGCTGAGGTCGGGCGCGAGCCAGTGCACGCGGAACGGCTCCTGCCCGTCCCCGGAGGTGAAGCGCAGGTCGCGGCGGTCGCGGGTGCCGGCCACGTACGGGGAGTCCACCGGCCTGAGCCCCTTGGCCAGCGCCCACTCCTTCAGCAGGGCGGCCGTCGTGCGCAGGCGGTCCTCGTCGACGGCCGCGAGCTCGGCCAGCGTGGCGACCCGGCCCTGCCGCCAGGTGTCCACGTGCCTGGAGTGCAGCCAGCGCAGGCCCGTCACCACGTCGATGAACGTCACGTACTTCCGCGTGGTCAGCGCGATCTCGGCCGCCTCCGCGACTCTCCGCGCCAAGTTGGGCTTGCTCATGGACCCCAGTCTCCCGCGCCTTTGTCGTGAGATGGGGAGACCCGCAGCTTTGCTTTTGCCCATCGCGGCAAGTAACACGTCCGGACCACCGGCCTTGAGGCCATGGAGGATATCGTGCGCCTGTTCCTGCCGGCCGTGCTCATGCTCGCCACCTCGTGCGGCCTGGCTGAGGAGGGCACGCAGCCCGTCGTCACGGGCGCGTTCGGCACCAAGCCGGTCGTGGCCATTCCCAAGGGCAGTCCGGGCCCCACCCCGCGGATCACCGTGCTGTCGACGGGTAGTGGGCGGCGCACGCTGCCGGGTGACGTGGTCCTCGCCGACGTGGACATCCGGCGCTGGTCGGGCAATCAGCCGTACCTGAGCACGTACGACGGCCACCAGCCCACCTCGGTCGTCTTCGACGGCAGGCAGGTGTCGGAGACCTGGCGGCAGTCGCTCATCGGCCGGCCGGCGGGCAGCAGGGTCATGCTGGTCAGCCCCGCGGGCGAGGCCCTCGGCCCGGACGCGCCGCTCACGCCGACCGATCTCTCGCCCACCGACACGCTGGTGCTGGTCTTCGACATCCTGGGCGGCTACCCGCCCGACGCCCGGCTGGTCGGCCGCACCCTGCCGGTGATCCCGGCGGACCTCGTGCCGGGCTCGCCGCCCCGCACGCTCATCGACGGCTCCGGCGAGGACGTCGTGGCCGGTTCGAAGGTGGTGGTCCAGTACGTGGCCGCGTCATGGCCCGAGCGGAAGGTCCTGGACTCGTCCTACCGGAGGGGCGGGCCGAGCGCGTTCACGCTGAAGGAAGGGGACGTGCCCGACGGCTGGCTGAGCGCGCTCGTGGGCCGGCGGGTCGGGAGCCGGATAGCGGTGTCCTCTTCCGGCGACGAGCCGTCGCTCTACGTGATAGATGTGCTGGGTACGGTCCATGTATGAGAGGGGCCGGAAAGGTTCACCCGGCCCCTCCGCTCTCGTCAGCCGCAGTGTTCGAACGCGCTGTCGTACGTCGAGGAGCCGGCCTTGCCGCCCCACTTGACGCACTTGCCGGCCGCCGAGGCGACGACCGGTCCCGCGTAGTAGCCGAAGTTGCCCGAGTCGGTCTTTCTCGTACTCCCCTGCACCTCCAGGTAGGCCGACGTGGCGGTGGCCGTGCCGACGTTCTTGTACTTCAGCGTGGTCACGCAGTTGTTGCCGTTGGAGGAGTTGTAGAGCAGGTAGACGGCGCCGTCGCTGCCGAGCGTGGCCGAGTCGATCACGTCGTAGCCCGAGCCGCAGACCTCCGTCGGGGTGTGCGGGTTACCGCAGTTCTTCGAGGTCACCGACTGCTGCGGATACCCGAACGTGACGCCGTTGAAGACGGCCTTCTGGATGTTGGCCGGGTAGTCGGTGCCCAGCCGCACCTCGTAGTGCAGGTGGGGGCTGATGTTGTTGCCCGGCTTGCTGGTGTTGCCGACCGTGCCGATCTGCTGGCCCTGCGAGACCGCCTGGCCCTGGCTGACCGTACGGGAGTTCAGGTGGGCGTAGTACGTGGTCCAGCCGCCGCCGTGGTCGATCTTGACGAGGTTGCCGTAACCGTTGGTCGAGCCCTGGTGCGCGGAGATCACCACGGTTCCCGCCGCGGCCGCCACCACGGTGTCGCCGAGGTCGGCGTCCGCGGTGCTGCCCCGGTTGAAGTCGATCTCCCACGACTCGTGCGCGCTGCTGTTGCTGGAGTTGCCCGTCCAGGTCTGGTTGCAGGGGAAGGGCAGTTGGAAGTTCGTGGCCAGGATCTGCGCGTCCGACTCCGGCACCGGGTCGGCCGCGGCGACTGAGGTCGTGCCGAGGCTGAGTAACAAGGCGAGGCCCGCGACCATTGCTGCGCTGAGCTTCATGGGGTGATCCTTTCCCGTGGGATCTCTGAGACCCAGGGTCTGGACAAAGCGCACATGAATCGTCCAGAACCGATACAGGAAGTTGTCAGACCTCCGTAGAGGAGCCGATGTGTCGGTCACCTTCCACGTGCTCGGGCCGCTGGAGGTCCGTCGCGATGGCCGTCCCGTCCGGATCTCCGGCAGGAAGCCCCGCATGTTGCTGGCGACGCTGCTGCTCGACGCGGGCCGCGTGGTCGGCGCCGATCGGCTCGCCGAGGTGCTCTGGCCGCACCGCCCGCCCCGTTCCGCCCAGGCGAATCTCCGTACGTACGTCAGCTCGCTCCGCTCCGACCTCGGGCCCTCGCTCTTACGGGCCGACGGGGCCGGTTACGCGATCGACGTGGGCGGCGGCGCGCTCGACCTGCTGGAGTTCGAGGCCCTGGTGGACCGGGGCGAGTTCGCCGAGGCGCTCGCGCTCTGGCGCGGGGCGCCGCTGTCCGACCTGCCCGGCAGCCCCGTCTGGGAGCGCCGCCTCGAACCCCTCCACCAGGTGCGCCTGCGTGCCGCCGAGGCGCTGATCGGGCGGCGGATCGAGCGCGGGGACCACGACGGGGCCGTGTCCGAGCTGCGCGGGCTGCTGGCCGAGCACCCGTACCGCGAGGACCTGTGGGGGCGCCTGGTGCTGACCCTGCACAGGGGCGGCAGGAAGGCCGAGGCCCTGCGTGCCTACGCCGCGGTCAGGGCCCAGCTCGTGGACGAGCTCGGCGTCGAGCCGGGGGCCGACCTGCGCGGGGCGTACGAGCTGATCCTGGCGGACGAGGCGCTGCCCGCCGTGCCCCGTCAGCTCCCGCCCGGCCTGCCCGACTTCACCGGCCGGGCCGGCGAGATGAGCGCGCTGGGCCGGCCGTTCGCCATCGCGGTGATCTCGGGGCCGCCGGGGTCGGGCAAGTCGGCGCTGGCCGTGCAGGCGGCGCACGCCCTGTGCGGCGCCTACCCCTCCGGGCAGCTCCACCTGGAGCTCGGCCTCAGGGAACCGGGTGACCTGCTGGCCGAGGCGCTCAGGGCGCTCGGCGTTCCCGGCCTGCCGCCGACCGTGGGCGAGCGGTCCGCGCTGTTCAGGTCGCTGCTGGCCGGGCGGCCGATGCTGGTGCTGCTCGACGACGCCCGCGACGCGGACCAGGTGCGCCCGCTGCTGCCCGGCAACGGCAGCGCGGTGATCGTCACCAGCCGGCGCCGCATCACCGAGCTGCCGGGCGCGGTGCTGGTCCAGCTCGGACCGCTGGCGCCTGACGAGGCGCTGTCCCTGATCGGCTCCATCGCAGGCGGGGACCGGATGGCCCGCGAGCGCGAGGCCGCGCTGGCCATCGTGGCCGCCTGCGGAGGGCTGCCGCTGGCCGTCAGGAACGCGGGCACGCGCCTGGCCGCCCGGCCCGGATGGTCGCTGTCGGTGCTCAGGCAGCGGCTGGAGGACGACTGGCTCGGCGAGCTGCGCGACGTGCGGGCCAGCTTCGACGACGGGTACGCGCGCCTGCCAGCGGAGGCCGCTCGCACGCTCGCGACGTTCGGCCTGCTCGGCACGCCCGCGCAGCCCGGATGGGTGGTCGACGCGGCGCTCGGGCGGCACGGGGCCGACGACGTGACCGACCTGCTGGTGGACGTCAACCTGCTGGACCTGGTCGGCACCGACGCGGTGGGCCAGCCGCGCTACCGCGTCCCCGGCCTCGTCGGCCGCCACGCCCTCGAACGCGGCCCGTCACTCGCGCTCGGGCGGGAGGGCGGCGGGCCCCGGCTGGAGGCGGTGGGCAGGGTGCTGGCGGCGTGGACGGCGACCGCGGAGCACGCCATGGCGCGGCTGCCGACCACCGTGTTCAGCCTCACGGCCGCCAGGGCGCCGCGCTGGCGGCTGCCCGGTCGCACGCTCGACCGGCTGACCGCCGACCCGGTCGCGTGGTTCGAGGCCGAGCACGAGGCGCTGGCCCAGGCGGTGGACGTGGCGGCCGAGACGGGGCTCGCGGAGTCGGCGTGGGGGCTGGCCGCCGCCATGGTCCCGTACCTCGACCTGCACTGCCATCTCGGCACCTGGCGGCGCACCCACACGGCCGCCCTGGCCGCCGCGCGGGCGGCCGGCGACAGGTACGGCGAGGCCGCCATGCTCAGGGGCCTGGCGCAGGTCAGCCTCTACCAGGACCGGTACGAGGAGGCGGCCGAGGGCTTCACCCGCTCCCGCCGGATATTCGCCGACCTGGGGGACCGGAGGGCCGAGGCCACCTCCATCTGCGGGCTCGGGGCCGTGAGCCAGTTCCGTGGCCGGCCCGAGCTCTCGCTCGCCCATTTCAGGGACGCGCTGTCCGTCTTCCTGGCCACCGGGGACCGGCACGGCGAGGCGTTCGCCCGCCAGGCCATCGGCCGGGCCTGCCTGAAGGCGGGAGACCTGGTACAGGCGTCGGAGTCGCTCGGCCAGGCCATGCGGCTGGCCCAGGAACTGGGGGACGCTCATCGGGAGGGCTGCGTGTGCCTCCAGATGGGCCATCTGCACCAGGCGATGTCGTTCCACCAGCACGCCCTGGAGATCTTCGAGTCGCTGGGGGACCGGCACTGCGGGGCGTACGCGCTGCAGAGCCTGGCCGGGCTGCAGGCGGCGCGCGGGGACCTGACGCGGGCATCCACCGGGCTGGAGCGGTCGCTGGAGATCTTCCACGAGCTCGGCGACCTCAGCGGCGAGGCGTCCTCCACGCAGCTGCTGGGCGAGCTGTACCGCATGGCCGGCCGCACGGGGCTGGCGCACACCTATCTCAGCCACGCCAGCGCGCTGCGCCGCAGCCTCCCCGTCTAGCGTGCCGCTCTTACTCCTGCTCAGTGTCAAGGGACGGTTCTGGAAGCCGTACCACTGCGTGCTGCCGGGGTCGCTCGTGAGTCGGGCAGATCAAAACCTTCGACAGGGCGCAGTCGTATGGTCATGATCGGGACACCAGACGACGTACGAGTCGCTTGAGGCGGGACTCCTGGAGGGGCGCGGCTTCAAGGGCGTCAAGGGCCTCCGCGGCGGTCGGGCGCTTGGCCGGGGAGTGGTCGAGCATCCTGCGCACGACCTCCGGCACGTCGGGGCCGTGGGCGTCGGCGCTGGTCGGGAACTGGCCCGTGAGGAGCTGGTAGGCGATCGCGCCGGCCGCGTAGACGTCGGAGGCGGTCGTCATGAGGTCGGGCCGCTCCTGGCACTCGGGCGCCACGTAATGCGCGTCGAGCACGTTGCCCAGCTCGTGGGCGACGGTGTAGTTGCGCGGGCCCGGCTTGGCGTAGTCGAACCCGGTCAGCACCGCGTGCCCGTCGTCGGTGACCAGGACGGAGGCGGGGGTCAGCGCCCGGTGCACGACGCCGTGCGCGTGGGCGTGGGCCAGCCCGCGCAGCAGGTCCTGGATCACGCCCAGCCGGTCGCCCTGGCCCAACGACAGCTGCAGCGCCTCGCCGTGCACGTCGTCCAGCACCAGCACGAACCGGCTCTCGTCGTCGATGGCGAAGAAGTCGCGCGAGCGCACCACGCACGGGTGCGGGGGGATCCTGGCCAGGGTCTGGTACGCGTTGGCGATGCGCTGCCGCTCGGCCGCCCGCGCACGGTGGTCGGCCAGCGGGTCGGCCTGGTAGACGCGCAGCAGCACGGTCTCGCTGCCCGGCAGCGTGGCGTTGAACGCACGGTATTCGGTGATCTTGGTGTCGCCGCCGAGCTGCTCCTCGACCTCCCAGTTGCCGAACCTCGGCGGGGCGGTGCTGCGGCGTACGGTCTGGTTGAGGGCGTCGAGGATCGCGGTGAGGTACGGCTTGGTGTGCGGGCTGCAGCCGCGCCTGACCCTGGAGACGTCGCTCAGCGTGGCGAGCAGGCCGGGCAGGTCGGTGACGTTGACCGCGTCGCGCCCGGCCGGGTCGATCAGCTCGGCGTCGGGCGAGGAGAGCACGACCAGGCTGTCGACGTAGACCCGCTCCAGCTGGGTGGCCTTGGACACCAGCAGGCCCTTCAGCGCCTTGGCGGTGCCCCGCAGCTTGGCCACGGGAGAGCCGAACGCCTCCCTGCGCGGCGGGAACCAGCGCGTGCCCGACACCTCGATGCGGCCCCTGGTGCCCTTGACGTCGACGACCACGATCGAGTGGCCGGTCATCACGATCAGGTCGACCTCGAAGACGTCGTGGCCGCGCGGAACCTCGATGTTGTGCAGCAGCAGCCAGTCGGCGGGCGCCTGGTCGCGCAGATAAGCGATCACCCGCCGTTCGGCGTCGTTGACCGGACGTCCCCCGCCGACGATCTCTGCCATGAGGAGTATCCTCCCACGATTGCGCATTGACAGTATGTTGTCGAAATGACAAGATGTTGTCATGAAGGGAATCGTGCACCACGCCGTTTATGACACGTTCGCCGACTGGGAGACCGGGCACGCGACCGCGCACCTGCGCAACGGGCGCTACCAGCGCGAGCCGGGCGGCTACGAGATCGTCACCGTGGGCCTCACCACGGACCCCGTCGTCAGCATGGGCGGGCTGCGCGTCACCCCTGACCTGTCGCTCGACCAGCTCTCGCCCGGGTCGAGCGCGCTGCTCATCCTGCCCGGGGCCGACCTGTGGGACGCCGGCCCGGCGCTGGCGCCGTTCGCCGCCAAGGCCGGGGAGTTCCTGGAGGCGGGTGTGCCGGTGGCGGCCATCTGCGGCGCCACCGCCGGGCTCGCCCGCGAGGGGTTGCTGGACGGGCGCGACCACACGAGCGCGGTGCTGCCGTATCTGGCGGCGCAGGAGGGCTACGCGGGCGCCGGGCACTACCTCGACCGGGACGCGGTGCTCGGGGGCGACCTCATCACGGCGGGTCCCACGGAGCCGGTGGCGTTCGCGCGGGAGATCTTCCGCCGGCTCGACGTCTACCGTCCGGAGGTGCTGGACGCGTGGTTCCGGCTGTTCGGGAGCAGTGACGCGTCGGCGTTCGAGGTGTTGATGGCGGCATGACCGACTCGTTCTCGGCGGAGCTGCTTTCGGGCCTGGCGCTGGGCTCCTTCCGGCTCAACGGGCAGTTCCTCCAGGTGGCGGAGGGGCTGGCCCGCCCGGCGGGGATGACGGCGGCCTGGTGGCAGGTGCTCGGGGCGGTCCTGCGGGATCCGCTTCCGGTGGCCGGGGTGGCCCGCGTCATGGGGATGACCAGGCAGGGGGTGCAGCGGATCGCGGACCTGCTGGTGGAGCGGGGGCTGGCCGAATACCAGCCCAACCCGGCGCACCGGCGCGCCAAGCTCCTCCAGCCCACGGCCGCCGGGCGCGAGGCCATCGCCAAGATCACCCCCGGCCACCAGGCGTTCGCCGATCGGCTGGTGAAGGAGCTGGGAGCGGACGCGGCCCGCGACTGCCTCGCCGCCCTCCACCGCCTCTCCACCGCCCTGGACCACCTCGCCACCCCACCGTGACGGGGTCCCTGGCGCGACGCCGTCCGTACGCCGCGACAGCCCGCTCACCAGCTGGGTGACGGGGCAAGTGGCGGGGCGGAATTCATGGTCGTTTTTGTATCCCGGCGTACGTACAAGGGTCATCATCTCACCTCCGTATTGCGGGAACTCGGCGGCCGTCTTCGCCGCTTTGTTCGTCCCTCGCGTCAGCCTCAGGAGGGCGCTCCGGGTGCGCCGGCAGGTGTGGGGGCGATTCTCAAGTTTCGGGTGATCGTTCGCTAAAAGGTGGTGCACGGCCGACCCATCAGGTGCGCGCCGAGCCAAAACAAATCCCGCCGTCCGGGCATCGGAGTTCGCGTGCGCGTAGCATTTCGTCGACGGGAATGAAAATTCGGCGCCAAGAAAGCGAGGTGCCTCCTTGACCTCGGCGATAGCTTTTTGAGTTGCAGTTCCCGCCGCCTGCCGCGATGGTTATTTCCGGCACCTCACAGCCCTGCACAAACGACTAGGCGACGGAATTTCCGCGCCGATCCATGGAGGAAACCACACATGATCCGTCGTATTCTGGCTGGTGCAGCAATCGCGGTCACCGCGCTCGGCTTCACCGCAACGGGCGCCTCGGCCAGTGTCGGGCCCAACCCGCACAACAGCGGTCAGTCCATTCTGAGCCAGCTGAGCGCCCTCGACGACCTGACCGCGCTCAACGACGTCCTCAACGACTCCGTGAAGTACGTCGACATCCTGACCCTCCTCCACCTGCAGGACATCGATGCCAACGTCCTGAACAACCAGGAGAACACGGGCGACAACAACTGACGACTCCTCGCGTGGCGTAGGCAGGAAGCCGATCGGCGCCTCTCCGGGAGGGAGCGCGTCCAGGCCAAGTTCGTCTTCCTGGTGCCTTGAGGTGAACCGCAGAACGGGCCGTGGAGATTCGCGAGGCCACGGCGCGGGCCCGGTGCGCACCGGGCCCTCCGTGTCCCGCGGCCCAGGTCGATCACTGCAGGAAGGCCTGGGCCGCGTGGCCGTTCGGGGCAGCGGAGCCCGGGGCGCCGCCGTCGTCCGTGGCCGCGGAATTCAGCGCATGGCCGTTCAGTCCGGCGCTGCTCGGCCGGACCACGCCGAGGAAGGTACGCCTGGCGAGCGGGTCCACCCGTACGGACTGCCCGCTGTACGGGGCGTGCACCATCCGCGTGGCGTCCACGACGATGCCGACGTGCTCGGGTCCGGGACTGTGAGAGTCGTTGTCGTAGAAGACCAGATCCCCGGGCTCCGCCTGCTCCCTGGGTATCCGGATACCGGAGCGCCACTGCTCCCGCGTGGTCGTGCCGACGTTCACCCCGGCCTGCGCCCAGGCGTATTCCGCGAGCCCGGAGCAGTCGAACCCCCACGTTCCGGCGCCTTTCCCGATGCCGAATCCCGGGCCGTTCACCCCGCCGCCGCCCCACGAGTACGGGACGCCGATCATCTCTATCGCCGCGCGTACCGCGATCATTCCGCCCGCCGACCTCCGGGCTTCCGCGGGAATGGCCGGGTCGGCATACAGAATCGCCGCTGCCAGTGCAATCGGCAGCAGTCGCCGTAGTCTATTCATGAAATATTCAGTGCTCCCGTCGACGCGCCACCGCCAGACCGTTCTCCCATAGCATTCCTCCTTCTCTATAGCGATAAAACGGACTTTGGGCATACGGGGTGTCCGTATAGCCATAAGCTGAAAAACTGCCTCCATGGCACCGCATGGCAAATCCGGGTAAGTCGTATATGTCTGGACGATCCGTGATCAACAATCAAGAAATTGGTGCGCGCATTTGACTCCGGCTTAGCGAAGTCGGGTTGCCACCCGTCGAGACGCCGCGAGAATGTTGCACCTGGAATCTCGCAGCCCGGTGCGAGTGATTCACGATGTCGCGCATCCCGCGCCGGTTCCGACGAAGGAGAAACTAGAAATGATGCGTCGCATTCTCGCTGGTGCAGCGATCGCGGGTTGCCTGCTCGGGTTCTCGGCCACGAGCGCATCCGCCGACGTCGGCCCCAACGCGTTCAACAAGAAGCAGCAGATCCTGAGTCAGCTGAGCCTCCTCGACGACCTCACGCTGGCCAACGACGTCCTCAACGACTCCGTCAAGTACATCGACGCCGCCACCGTCGGCCACCTGCAGGACATCGACATCAACCTGCTCAACAACCAGTCCCACGTGGGCGACAACAACTGAGCGCGTACGCCTGACCTGAGGGCGCTCCGGCAGCCACGGCCCCGTGGCGGCACCCTGCCGGAGCGCTCCCCAGGCAGGTGGCACCGTCCGCGTCGGATCTTCCGCGGCAGTCAAGGGCACGGCCATGCCGTGCCCTTCATAATTTCTCCCTAATTCGGTCATTTTCCGGCGAAAATTACATAGCCAAACATACTTCGTGTAACCTGGGTTCTGGTTATTTGCCGGAGCAGGCCAGTCGCAGGATTACACCCCCAGAGCGTGCGTGTTGGGGGGCGAAGAGCGTGAGCGTCCAAGAGCGGTTGCTCTATCAGGATGGGCAGCTGGCGATCACCGTGCGCGCGGCGCCCGGACCGCCGTCCGTGGCGTTGGTCGGCGAGATCGACGCCTCCAACAGCCCCGCGGTGGCCGACGCCCTGAAGGGGTGCCGCCGGGGCGCGTACATCGTCGTCGACACCGGCGAGCTGACCTTCATCGACGTCTCCGGGCTGCGCGTGCTCGTCATGCCCACGCTGCCGCCGGCGGAGCGATGGATCCGCCTGCACAATGTCACGCCGTACCAGCGCCGTCTGCTCCGCATGATGGGCTGGTTCTACGAACCCCGCACCCATCACCTGCCCGCGTAGGCCGCCGAGGTGCCGAGGCCGGTCGGCCCGCCCAGCCGCCGCTCGGGCACCCGGTTGTGGCGGCGCAGCGAGTCCTCGTCGTACCGGGAGCAGTTGTGGTGCCAGTGGAGTATCCCGGCCACCCAGTTCCGCAGCTCGTCCACGAACGCGTCGAGGTCGTGCCGGGCGTCCGCGTCGAGATCGAGGTTGTCGCACAGGACCGGCAGCTCGTGCTCGACGATGTGCTGGAACTGGCCCAGCCGCGAGGCGAGCAGGTCGGCCACGATGCCGAGCGCCGTCGGGTAGTCGCAGTCGAAGAAGTTCTGCACCACCAGGACGCTGTTGTGCAGCTCCCCCTCGAACTCGATCTCCTTCTGGTAGGAGAAGACGTCGTTGATCAGCGTCCCGACGTCGGAGACGGCGTTCTCCAGCGAGCGCATCGGCCCGCTCTCCAGCAGCTCCCGGGGGAGCCGCCGGCTGTTCCGCAGCCGGCTGAGGCGCATGGTCAGCTCGCTGCCGAAGGTCTGCCGCCGCATCTCGATGAAGTCCACGGGGTCGGGGATGTGGTTGGCGAACTGGTTGCCCAGCTCCCACAGCCAGCTCAGGCCCATGCTCTCGACCGACTCGCGGAGCTCGCGGCGCTCTTCGGGCGGCATCGGGCCCACCGTACGCGCCCAGACGTCGGCCAGGCCGCGCTCCAGCACGTTCGCGGGCGCGGGCGCGGGGGAGCCGTCCAGCGGCATGAACGCCGAGAACCGCTCCACCGCGATCCTGGCCGCCGCGAGGTTGCGGGAGCGGCCGAAGACGGCCGGGAAGTAGTCGTCCGCGTACGTCCCCCAGGTCAGCCAGTACGACGCCAGGTCCAGCTCCTCGGGAGTGCCGTCGGGATGCATGCCCGCGGCGCACAGCGGCAGGTCGATGTCGAGCAGCCGCCGCTCGTCCCATACGGTCGAGTCGGTGATCCCCATCTCCCTGCTCCAGGCCAGATTGCGCTGCCTGGCCGCGTCGAGATGGGGCGACAGGCGGAGCTGGAAGGGCACGTCCAGGTCGGGGATCCGCGCGGGCCCCACCCGCTGGTACGGCACGTGCGTGAAGCTGCGCAGGCGTTTGGCCCCCAAGAGGTTGACGATCGACGGCATGCCCAGCGGCTTGCGGGCGGCGACCCGCTTGTTCATGTACCGGCTGGAGCGCAGGTGCCACTCGTGCCCGCCCGACTGCCAGTCCTGCAGGCCCTTGACGTAGGCCAGCACGCCGGTCGCGGTGAGCGGGTCGACGCCGTACTCCACGAACAGCGGGCCCAGCTCACCCAGCGCCGTGTGCTCGAACTGCTGCAGCCGCGAGGTCAGCAGGTCGTTGACCGCGTCCGCGGCCTCCTGCGTGCCGCACCCCAGGAACCTCTCCAGCACCAGCACGCCGT
This sequence comes from Nonomuraea sp. NPDC050153, assembly GCF_044460125.1. Lineage (NCBI taxonomy): Bacteria > Bacillati > Actinomycetota > Actinomycetes > Streptosporangiales > Streptosporangiaceae > Nonomuraea > Nonomuraea sp. NPDC050153. The sequence goes on along the minus strand of NZ_JBITJQ010000010.1, from coordinate 168,187 downwards.
TGCTCAGCTCGCCCTCGTCCCCGACCTCCCGCTCGTACGAGAACAGGTCGTTACGCAGGTGGACCCCGTCCGCGAAGGCGTCCTTCAGCACCCGCAGCGGCCGGGTCCCGGCGAGCCGGGCGGGCACCTCGGCGCCGACCGCGTGCTCGACCAGCCCAGCCGACCAGGGGGCCCCGCCGACCTTGCGGCGCATCTCGATGTACTCGACCGGGTTGGCCACCCGCCCCCGGTTCATGTTGGCCAGCTCCCAGAGCGACTCGTTCAGCAGGTTGCGAGTGCTCTCGGCGAAGCGCGCCCGCCAGTCCGCGGACCTGCTGGGCACCGTACGCGCCCACAGGTCGGCCAGTCCGGCCTCGACCGGGTTGGTGGGCTCGGGCATGGTCAGGTCATCGCCCATCGGCATGAACCGGGCGATGTGGTCGAGGTACGCCTTGCCACCCGCCAGGTCACCGCTGCGCTTGAAGACCTCCAGGAAGTGGTCGTCGAAGAAGAAGACCCACACGTACCAGTCGGTGATCAGGCAGAGCTCCTCGGCGTCGCAGTCGGGATGCGTGTACGCGCACAACAGCGCGTAGTCGTGGGCGTCGAGGTCGGCCTCCTCCCAGATGCCAGACCCTTCGGACATGCCCAGCTCGCGCGCCCACCGTTTGGAATGCGCGCGAGCCTCTTCGAGATGCGGGTTCAGCCGCGCCGGGTACGGCATGTAGAAGTCCGGCAGCTCGAACGGCTGACTCATGGCAACTCCTTCACGTGCGTAGCAGGCCGGCACCGCGCGCACCGGTCAGTGGGCGCGGTGCCGGCCGTCCGGTTCCTCGCTCAGCCGTTCCTGCCGAGCTCGACGTCCTCCAGCACGCCGAGCGCGTCAGGCACGAGCACCGCCAGCGAGTAGTACGCACTCACCAGGTAGGAGATGACCGCCTTCTCGTTGATGTTCATGAACCGGACCGACAGGCTCGGCTGGTACTCGTCGGGGATGCCGGTCTGGTGCAGGCCGACGACGCCCTGGTTCTCCTGGCCGGTCCGCATGAGCAGGAACGACGTCGTGTGCGTGGAGGAGATCGGGATCTTGTTGCACGGGAAGATCGGGATGCCCCGCCAGGACGGCACCTTGTGCCCGAAGGCCTCGATGGACTGCGGGTAGACGCCGCGCTTGCTGCACTCCCGGCCGAAGGCCGCGATGGCCTGCGGGTGCGCCAGGAAGAACGCCGGGTCCTTCCACACCGTCGACAGCAGGTCGTCGAGGTCGTCGGGGGTGGGGCGGCCGGCGCGGGTGCGGATGCGCTGGCCGAAGTCGGCGTTGTGGAGCAGGCCGAACTCCTTGTTGTTGACCATCTCGTGTTCCTGCCGCTCGCGCAGGGCCTCGATGGTGAGGCGGAGCTGCTGGTCGAGCTGGCTCATCGGCTGGTTGTACAGGTCGGAGACGCGGGTGTGCACCCGCAGGACCGTCTGCGCCACGCTCAGCTCGTACTCGCGCGGGCTCTGCTCGTAGTCCACGAACGTGCCGGGCAGCACCGGCTCGCCGCTGTGGCCCGCCGAAAGGTCGATCGCCGCCTCGCCATAGTCGTTCTGGGCGTGCTCCCCACTGGCCGTAAGCCAGCGGTCCAGGTGCTCGCGCAGGCCGGGAGCCTGGTCGGCCAGTTGCTCGAAGTCCTGCCGGGACAGCGTGAGAACGGTGGTCTTGGTCTTGGCCCGCGCGGTGAAGTCGAACTGGCCACCACTCGTCAGTGTCGCCTCGCCGAGATAGTCGCCGTCGGCCAGGACGCCGAGGTTCTGCTCGTCGCCGTACGCGCCGCGGCTCACCTTGGCCACCCGGCCGTGGGCGATCAGCACCAGCCGGTCAACGGGGCGGCCCTCGGAGACGATCTCCTCGCCCGCCTCCACCTCACGCTGGGCGAAGCGGTCGGCCAGCGCCCCGAGCACCTCCGAATCGTCGAAGCCGCGCAGCATGGGCAGCTCGGTCAGCTCCGCGGGGATGACCCGCACGTCCGAACCGGTCGTGCTGAACGTGATGCGGCCGTCACCCAGCTCATACGTCAGCCGACGGTTGACCCGGAACACACCGCCCGAGCACTGCACCCACGGCAGCAGCTTCAGCAACCAGCGGGAGGTGATCTCCTGCATCTGCGGCGGCGTCTTGGTCGTGGTCGCGAGCTGTCTGGCGGCGTCGGTGCTGAGGCTGAGCTGTCCGTTGCCGTTGACGGCCTCGGGCGTGCTCGAGTTGGTCGTTTCGGTCATCGTGCTGCACCACCAATCTGGGTTTGGGACCTAGCCGGGGTTGCGGGTGGATCGGAATTCGAGCGGCAGGGAGAACGTGAGCGTCTCCTTGGCCACGGTCACCGGCTCCACGTCGTCGTATCCGTGGGCGGCGAGCCAGCCGAGTAACTCCTCGACCAGCCGCTCGGGGACGGACGCGCCGGAGCTGACCCCGACGGTCCGCACGCCGTCGAGCCAGCGCTCGTCGGCGTCGTCGGCCCTGTCGACCAGGTACGCCGCGCCCGCGCCGGCGCTCAGGGCCACCTCCACCAGCCGGCGCGAGTTCGACGAGTTGGCCGAGCCGACGACGATGACCAGCTCGCACCGCGGGGCGATCCTGGTGATCGCCTCCTGGCGGTTCTGGCTGGCGTAGCAGATGTCGTCGCTGGGCGGGTCGACCATCTGGGGGAAGCGTTTGCGCAGCTCGGCGACGGCCTGCATGGTCTCGTCCACGGCCAGCGTGGTCTGCGACAGCCAGCTCATCGGGCGCGTGCCGCTCGCCGTCACCTCGTCGGCTCTGGCCGGGTCCACGACGTGGATGCGGTCGGGGGCCTCGCCGAACGTGCCCTCGACCTCCTCGTGCTCGGCGTGGCCGATGAGGACGATCTCGTAGCCGGCCTCGGCCATGCGTACGGCCTCCTTGTGGACCTTCGTGACCAGCGGGCAGGTGGCGTCGATCGCCCGCAGGCCGCGCAGCCCCGCCTCGTCCTTCACCGCCGGCGCGACGCCATGGGCGGAGAAGACGACCAGCGAGCCGTCGGGGACCTCGTCGAGTTCCTCGACGAAGATCGCGCCGCGCCGGGTGAGGTCGTCGACCACGTACGTGTTGTGGACGATCTGTTTGCGCACGTAGACCGGTGGGCCGAAGCGGCTCAACGCCTCTTCGACGGTGCTGATCGCGCGCTCGACACCCGCGCAGAAGCCGCGCGGGGCCGCGAGAAGTACCTGTCCCATTGTGGGGAACCCCCTACTTGGTGCGGTGCGCGAGCTGGTCGGCCAGCACGGCCAGCGCTCTCGCCGTCTCCGGCTCGATCGGCGCCGCGGCCAGCGCGGTCACGGCCTCGCGCACCCGGTCTTCGATCATTTCCTCGACCTCGTCCAGCGCTCCCGTGTCGCGCAGGATCTGCCGCACCTCCTCGGCGCGCTCCTCGGTCAGCTCCGGGTTGCCGTGCCAGTTCTTGAGATGGGCGAGCTGGCCGGCTGTGGCCCGCCGCACGGCATGCGCGACGAGCACGGTGTGCTTGCCCTCGCGCAGGTCATCCAGCGCCGACTTGCCGGTCTCCGACTCCTGGCCGAACGTCCCGAGCACGTCGTCGCGCAGCTGGAACGCCTCGCCCAGCGGCAGGCCGAAGCGCGAGTACGACTCCAGCAGCTCCATCGAGGCCCCGGCCAGCGCGCCCCCGATCTGCAGCGGCCGCTCGACGGTGTACTTGGCGGTCTTGAACCGGATCACCGTGAGCGCCTCTTCCACGCTCGCGCCCGAGCGGAGCTGGGCCAGGACGTCGAGGTACTGGCCGCTGATGACCTCGGTGCGCATGGTGTCGAACACGTGGTGCGCGGCCCGCAGCCGGTGCGGCTCCACCCCGCACGACGACAACATGGTGTCGGACCAGGCCAGGCTCAGCGTGCCGAGCAGGATGCCGCCCGCCTGCCCGAACGCGTCCGAGCCCGGGCCGCGGTGCAGCCCGGCCAGGCTCCTGTGCACGGTGGCCCGGCCGCGCCGCAGCTCGCTGCCGTCCATGATGTCGTCGTGGATGAGCAGGCCGGCGTGGCACAGCTCCAAGGACGCGGCTGCGGTGATGATCTCCTCGCCGTCGCCTCCGCCGGCCCCCCGCCAGCCCCAGTAGCACAGCTGCGGCCTGACGCGCTTGCCGCCGTTGAGGACGAACTCGGTGAGCAACTGGTACGCCGCCTCGACGTCGGGGTCGTCGACGGGAGCTCGCCAGGTCTCGAGAAAACCGGCCAGGCGTCGGTCTATGCGTGATCCAACGTTGTGCTGAGTGAAGCTCACCGGCATGCGCGCGGCTCCTTCGGTCGGCGTCAGCTACCAATAGTTACTCACCCAATACAGAGCGTGTAAAGCACTTTGGCGTGGAGCGTTCGGCCTTTGCTGGACCGGTCCCCGAATCTGGGCGTGTCGGGATGCCACCCGGAGCAGATGCCGATTTGATGGCTTATGTGGGGGTATGCGGCATTTGTGCCTATTCCGAAGGAGACACCATGAAGGCAGTCACCTGGCACGGCAAGCGCGACATACGGGTCGAAGAGGTCCCAGACCCGGCCATCAAGGAGCCGAACGACGCGGTCATCAGGGTGACCAGCACCGGAATCTGCGGCTCCGACCTTCACCTGTACGAAGTGCTCGGGCCGTTCATGGCCGAGGGCGACATCCTGGGGCACGAGTCCATGGGCGTCGTCGAAGAGGTCGGCTCCGCGATCGACAACATCAAGCCGGGTGACCGCGTGGTCATCCCGTTCAACATCTCCTGCGGCCACTGCCACATGTGCGGCATGGAGCTCTACGCGCAGTGCGAGACCACGCAGGTGCGCGAGCAGGGCACGGGAGCGGCCCAGTTCGGCTACACCAAGCTCTACGGCCAGGTGCCCGGCGGGCAGGCCCAGTACCTGCGGGTGCCCGAGGCCCAGTTCGGCCCGATCAAGGTGCCGGAGGGGCCGGCGGACGAGCGCTTCATCTACCTGTCCGACGTGCTGCCGACCGCCTGGCAGGCCGTCGCGTACGCGCACATCCCCGAGGGCGGCAGCGTCACCGTCTTCGGCCTCGGCCCCATCGGCCAGATGTGCTGCCGCATCGCCCGCCACCTCGGCTACCGGGTGATCGGCGTGGACGGCGTCACGCAGCGCCTGGAGATGGCCCGCCGCCACGGCGTCGAGGTCATCGACGCGAGCGAGGTCACCGACGTCCCCGACGAGATCCGCCGGTGGACCTCGGGACGCGGCACCGACTCGGTCATCGACGCGGTCGGCATGGAGGCCCACGGCTCCCCGGCCGCCAAGCTGGCCCAGACGCTCACCACGATGCTGCCCGGCGCGGTGGCCGCGCCGCTCATGTCCCACACGGGCGTCGACCGCCTCGCCGCGTTCAACCAGGCCATCGACTCCGTACGGCGCGGCGGCGTCATCTCCGTCGTGGGCACGTACGGCGGCATGACGGACCCCATGCCCATGCTGCGCATGTTCGACAAGGGCATCACGGTGCGCATGGGGCAGGCCCACGTACGGCGGTGGACCGGCGCGCTGATGCCGCTGGTGACCGACGAGTCGGATCCGCTCGGCGTGATGGACCTCGCCACCCATCGGCTGCCCCTGGAGCAGGCGCCCATGGCGTACGAGATGTTCCAGAAGAAGTCCGACGGAGCCGTCAAGATCCTGCTCCAGCCGTAATCCGGCAGGTCAGAGGGGTTTCGCTGCCCGGTGGGCGGGCAGCGAAGCACCCATGAGAGTTGTCGTGGTGGGGGCAACCGGGAACGTCGGCACCAGCGTGGTTCGCGCGCTGGCCGCCGACGACGGGGTGACCTCGGTCGTCGGGGTCGCTCGTCGGCTGCCCGGTTGGCGGATCGACCGCACCGACTGGCGGCAGGCGGACGTCGCGACCGCGGATCTCACGCGGATCTTCGACGGGGCGGACGCGGTCGTCCATCTCGCGTGGCTGTTCCAGCCCACCAGAGACCCGGCGACGACCTGGCGGGCGAACGTCCTGGGCAGCATGCGCGTCTTCCGCGCCGTCGCCGAGGCGGGGGTGCCCGCGCTCGTCCACGCCTCGTCCGTGGGCGCGTACTCGCCCGGGCCCAAGGACCGGCCGGTGGACGAGAGCTGGCCCACGCACGGCTGGCCGGGGGCCGCGTACGGGCGGGAGAAGGCCTACGTCGAGCGGGTGCTCGACGTCTTCGAGCACGATCACCCGGGCATCCGGGTGGTGCGGATGCGGCCGGGGTTCGTCTTCCAGCGGGTGGCCGCCACCGAGCAGCGCAGGCTGTTCGGCGGGCCGTTCCTGCCGGGGCGGCTGATCAAGGAGGGGCGGATCCCTTTCGTGCCGGACATCCCGGGCCTGCGGCTGCAGGCGCTGCACGCGGAGGACGCGGCGGAGGCGTACCGGCTGGCCGTCACCAAGGAGGTGCGGGGCCCGTTCAACCTCGCCGCCGCGCCCGTGCTCGACCCGCCCGACCTGGCCAGGCTGCTCGGCACCCGAACGGTCGCGGTCTCGCCCACCGTGGCCAGGGCGGTCATGGCGGCGGCCTGGCACCTGCGGCTCCTGCCGGCCGCACCCGGCCTGCTGGACCTGGTCCTGCGGGTTCCGATCATGAAGACCGACCGCGCCAGGGAGGTGCTGGGGTGGGCGCCGCGGCACCCGTCGTGGGAGGCCGTGCGGGAGCTGTTCGAGGGGCTGCACGACGGGGCCGGCATGGACACCGCCCCGCTGGCCCCCGACGGCGGGCCCGTAGGCCGCGTCAAGGAGCTCGCCGCCGGTGTCGGTGGGGCGTCCGGGGTGTAAGTCGTCTCCTCCGGGGGAACGTGACACACGACGCGAGGTCCTGAAGCGCGACCGTCATCCTGTCGGAGGACACGGAGGGAGCGCATGCGGACCCTGATGGCCCAGCCCTTCACTCTCGACGACGTCACCAGGCTGCGCCGCACCGTGGCCGAGTGCGCCAGGAGTTGCGGGCTGAGCAGCCCTCGGCTGGACGACTTCGTCCTGGCCGTGCACGAGAGCGTCGTCAACGCCGTGGAGCACGGGGGTGGGCATGGGTACTTCAAGTTGTGGACGGTGAACGGCCTCATCCGCTCCGAGACCTCCGACGCGGGGACGGGCATCCCCGACGGCTACGTCAACGGCGGCATCAGCCCGCTCGACCTCGCCCAGGGCGGCAGGGGGATCTACCTCATCCAGCGGCTGTGCGACACGGCCGACTTCGACACCGGGCCCGGCGGGACGACGGTCCTGCTCACCATGCGGCTGCCGAGCGGGCCTGATCGCGTCACCCACGAGGCCATGAAACGCATCCGGGTCATGGCCGGCTGCCGCCCCTTCGGCCGCTTCACCGCCTGACAGCCCTTCGCGTCGGCTGTGCGGGTGTGCGGGTAGGCTCGCCACGTGAGCGGCGAAGCGCTTTCCTCCGGGATCATCTCGCCCGTCCGGCGCATCGGCCGGCGGGAGTTCGATTTCGCGCGTCAGGTCGCCATCATGGCCATCATCAACAGGACGCCCAACTCCTTCCACGACCAGGGCCGCACCTACGAGCTCGACAGCGCCGTCGCCGCCGCGTGCCGGGCCGTGGACGACGGGGCCGACTGGGTGGACATCGGCGGGTTCGCCTTCAGCGCGGCTCAGGCGCAGATCGGCGCGAACGAGGAGATCGACCGGGTCGCTCCGGTCATCGCGGAGGTCAGGAAGGCCACCGACGCCGTCATCTCCGTCGACACCCACCGGCCCGAGGTGGCGCGGGCGGCCGTCGAGGCCGGCGCGGACGTGATCAACGACACCAACGGCCTGCGCGAGCCCGGCATGGCGGAGTTCGCCGCCGGGTCGGGGGCCAGCGTGATCGTCACGCACAGCCTCGGCGGCCCCGGCAGGCGCGTGTTCCGGCCGAGCTACGCCGACGTCGTCGCCGAGGTGGCCGGCTACCTGCGCGAGCGGGTCGCGTACGCGCTGGCAGCGGGCATCGCCCCCGACAAGATCATTATCGACCCCGGCCACGACCTCAACAAGAACACCTTCCACTCCCTGGAGATCACCCGGCGACTGGAGGAGGTCACCGCGATCGGCTACCCGACGCTGGTGGCCCTGTCCAACAAGGACTTCATCGGCGAGACGCTCGACCGGCCCCAGGGGGAGCGGAAGGAGGGCACGATCGCCGCCAACGTCTTCGCCATCGTCAAGGGCGCCCGGATCCTGCGGGTGCACGACGTGGCCGCCACCGTCGCGTCCGTACGCATGACCGAGGCCATGCTCGGCTGGCGTGGCCCGCTGACCCCGAGTCACAATCTGGCCTGAGGAGGTCGTTTTGACCGAACGGAAACCTCTGGGCATGCCGTTCGATGTCGACGAGATCGTTTCGGAGTGGCGCGGCACTCAGAGGTGAAGGGGCCCCGACATGCGGGGCCCCTTCGGGTGGTCGAGGGACCCGGGTCAGGCGGGTCCCTCCGAGAGACCCGGGTCAGGCGGGTCGCTCGGGCTCGGGCCGGGGGCGAGGGCCCCCGGCGGTGACGGTGGTCAGTTGACGGGCGGGTAGGCGTTCCTCAGCAGCTCCTGGAACTGCGCCGAGAACCAGCGCCCCGACAGCGGCGCGTTGGGCAGCGCGCCCGTCAGGTTGTTGCCGTTGAGGTTGTTGCCGTGGTACGTCGGGTCGCACATCCGGTCGAACTTCTTGCCCTCGTCGTTCGGGATGTCCGAGCTGGCGCCGTCCGACTCGCCCGGAGGCTTGATCCAGACGTAGGCGTCGAACCCGGCCGCCGGGTTGGCGGTCGGCCGCGCGCCCATGCCCGCGCCGCTCTGGTTGCACCAGTTGCCGGCGTGGATGCGGCGGTCGGTGCGCGACTGGTTGACGAAGTCGTCCAGGACGGTCGAGGTGCTCGGCCCGCTCGGACGGGCGGTGCCGCCCCAGCCGTTGCGCGAGGTGTCGACCAGCATGCCGAGCCCGTTCCTGAAGCCCTTGGAGATGAGGGCGCTGCGCAGGGCCGTGGCGAACGTCGCCTCGTCCACGTACCAGTTCCAGTCCACCCACTTGGACTGCCGGACCGACGTGCCGTTCACGGTCGAGTTGATCGTGAAGTACGGCTCGGTGGTCGCGGAGGTGTTGGCGGTGTTGACGATGAAGCCGTCCACGCTGTCCACACCGGCGGTGGCGCCGGCGACGGTGTTGTAGAAGATGTTGACCGACGGGTTGAAGTTCGAGTCCCAGCCGAGCCAGGCGTGGTGGGCGGCGTCGACGTAGGTGTAGACGTTGGTGATGGCGTGCAGCTTGTTCAGCGCGTAGCGGACGCCGTCGACGTAGGCACCGGTCGAGTTGGCCTCGGCGCACTTGGCGAAGCTGAGGTTGGTGACCAGGTTGGGCAGCGAGTCGGGCTCGATGATCGTGACGATCCGCAGGTTCGAGTACGCGGAGTCGCTCATGATCGCCGAGATCGGGTCGATGTACTCGGTCTTGTAGCGGTTGAGCCCGTTCTCGGCGATGAGCAGCTCGCCGTTGGAGGCCAGCGCCGAGCAGTCGCGGTTGGGCAGGTCGTAGATGACGAACTGGACGGTCAGCGGCGCGGAGCCGTTGGCGGCGTCCTGCCTGACGGCCTCGTCCAGGTGGGCGCGCAGGCCCATGGCGGAGGAGGAGCCGGCGATGGCCGCGATGCGGTCCAGCCAGACGGCGGTGGAGGTGTTGGCCACCGCGGAGCCGCCGGGCTCGGCCTGGGCCTTGGCCCTCCAGTCAGGGTTGACGTAGCCGGTGGCGCCGGCGTAGGGGTTCTCGACGTGGCCGCCGGGGGTGGTGCCGCCGTCGTTGTCGGCCTCGGTGGCGGTGACCGTCCTGGAGGTCAGGCCGGTGGAGGCGACGGTGATGGTGCGGCTGCCGTTGGCCGTGTCGGAGTCCTCGGCGGCGGCCAGGGTGACCGTCTGCGCCGTGCTCCAGTTGGACGGCGTGAAGGTGAGGCTGCCGCCGCTGGAGACGGTGATGTTGGTGTCGCCGGTGCCCGCCGTCGAGGTGACGGTCACGTTCGAGGTCGGCGCGGCGGCCAGGCGCACGGTGTACGAGGCGGTGGCGCCCTCGGGCACGGTCACCGCGGCCGGCGTCACGATGATCGACTGCTCCACCACGGCGTCGTCGTCCACCTCGGTGGCGGAGACCGTGGCCGGGGTGACGCCGGTGCCGCCGACGGTGAAGGAGGCGGTGCCCGCGGTCGTGTCGGAGTCCTGGGCCGCGGCCAGGGTGACGGTCTGGGCGGTGTTCCAGTTGGCCGGGGTGAAGGTCAGCGAGCCGCCCGAGCTGACGGACAGGTCGGTGTCACCGCTGGTCCGCGTGGTGGTGACGGTCACGTTGGCGGACGGGGCCGAGGAGAGCCTGGCCGTGAACGTGGCCGTGCCGCCCTCGTTCACCGCGACCGCGCTGGCCGAGGTGACCACCGACGGGGTGGTCGGGTTCCCGCCGCCACCGCAGGTGACCCCGTTCACGCTGAACGTGGTCGGGTTCGGGTTGCTGCCGGTCCAGGTGCCGTTGAAGCCGATGGACACGGACCCACCGGTGCTCAGGCTGCCGTTGTACGGCATGTTCGTGCCCGTCACGCGGGTGCCTGACTGGCTCCAGTTGGCGCCCCAGCCGGTGGGGGTGTACTTCTGACCGGTGGTCGGGAAGTCGAAGCCCAGATTCCACGACGTAATCGGGTCGCCGGTGTTCTTCAACGTGATGCTCGCGGTGAAACCGCCCTGGCCGGGGCTGCTCGTCCACGAGTTGGCAGAGTAGGTCACGTCGCAGGAGACGGCGGCGTTGGCGGCCGTGCTCTGGCCTACGACGAGCCCTAAGGCCGCGACACTCGCGGCGGTCACGGTCACGGCCCATTTGCGGAGGCCGCGTTGGAGTCTCACGAGCGATCATCTCCAGTATTAGAGGGCTGGGAGCGCTCCCATGGTCTGTCGTGGTTCCATCCATGTACAGAGGGCGATGCTCGCGGAGGTGTCCGCCGCCCCGCATGCTCGTTGAATGCCCCGGAACGCGGATGAAACTTTCATCCCGGGCAGCCTGGTGAGAGGAAACACGGGGGTTACCGAACCGCCATTCCGTTGACATACGCGTGAGGTCACCCACAATCCCGTTTGGGAGCGCTCCCACTCCTCTACTCCCATGGAGACCCCGTGAAGTACAGACCTCCTTCCCTCCTCTCCCGCTTATCACGGCGGCTGGCCGTGGCCGCGACCCTTGTTCTCGTGGCGGGTGTGACCTCGGCCGTGGCGGCCGGGCCCGCGCAGGCTGCCGTGGCGTGCGATGTGACGTACACGGCCAATCAATGGACGAGCAGCCCCGGCCAGGGCGGTTTCACCGCGAGCATCACGTTGAAGAACACCGGTGACCCCATCACCTCGTGGAATCTGGGCTTCGACTTCCCGACCACGGGGCAGAAGTACACCCCCACCGGCTGGGGCGCCAACTGGAGCCAGTCAGGCACCCGCGTGACCGGGACCAACATGCCGTACAACGGCAGCCTGAGCACCGGCGGCTCGGTCTCCATCGGCTTCAACGGCACCTGGACCGGCAGCAACCCGAACCCGACCACGTTCAGCGTGAACGGGGTCACCTGCGGCGGCGCCAACGCCGCGCCGACGGTGTCGCTGACCTCGCCGACCGCGGGGCAGACGTTCACCGCCCCGGCCACCGTGCCGATCGCGGCGAACGCCGCCGACTCCGACGGCACGATCTCGAAGGTCGACTTCTACCAGGGCACCACGCTGCTCGGCACCGACACCTCCGCGCCGTACAGCTACAGCTGGACGAACGTGGCCGCGGGCAGCTACTCGATCACCGCCCGGGCGACCGACAACGGCGGCGCGACAACCACCTCGGCTCCGGTCGGGATCACGGTCTCGCAGAACACGGGCCCCGCGCTCGTGGTGAGCCCGACGACCCTGTCCGTGCCGGAGGCGGGGACCGCGAGCTTCAGCGTGAAGCTGTCGCAGGCTCCCTCGGCCAACGTCACCGTCACCACGGCCCGCGCCGGCGGCGACACCGACCTGACCGTCTCGGGCGGCGCCGGCCTGACCTTCACGCCGTCCAACTGGAACACCGCGCAGAACGTCACGCTCGCGGCGGCCAACGACTCCGACACGACCGCCGGTTCCGGCGTGTTCCGGGTGAGCGCCACCGGCTACACCGCGGTCGACGTGACCGCCACCGAGGCGGACGACGACGTCGGCGGCAACAACCCCTACGTCCAGCGCTTCGTCGAGATGTACAACGAGCTCCACGACCCGGCGAACGGCTACTTCTCGCCCGAGGGCGTGCCGTACCACTCGATCGAGACCTTCATGGTCGAGGCGCCGGACCACGGGCACGAGACCACGTCCGAGGCCTACAGCTACTACCTGTGGCTGGAGGCGGTCTACGGGCAGGTCACCGGTGACTGGTCGAAGTTCAACAACGCGTGGACCTCGATGGAGAAGTACATCATCCCGGCCACGGCGGACCAGCCGACGAACTCCTTCTACACGCCGAACAAGCCGGCCACGTACGCGCCGGAGTGGAACCAGATCAGCAACTACCCGACCGCGCTCGACTCCGGCGTCACCCCCGGCGTCGACCCGATCGCGAGCGAGCTGCAGAGCGCGTACGGCACCCGCGACATCTACGGCATGCACTGGCTGCTCGACGTCGACAACACCTACGGCTTCGGCCGCTGCGGCGACGGCACCACCAAGCCCGCCTACATCAACACCTACCAGCGCGGCCCGGAGGAGTCGGTCTTCGAGACGATCCCGCAGCCGTCCTGCGACACCTTCAAGCACGGCGGCACCAACGGCTACCTGGACCTGTTCATCAAGGACAGCTCCTACGCCAAGCAGTGGAAGTACACCAACGCCCCCGACGCCGACGCGCGCGCCGTGCAGGCCGCGTACTGGGCGCAGACGTGGGCCAAGGCGCAGGGCAAGGAGTCGCAGATCTCCGGGTCGGTCGCCAAGGCCGCGAAGATGGGCGACTACCTGCGCTACGCGATGTACGACAAGTACTTCAAGAAGCCCGGCTGCACGAGCCCGCAGTGCGCGGCCGGCACCGGCAAGGACGCCTCCAACTACCTGATGAGCTGGTACTACGCCTGGGGCGGCGCGACCGACTCCAGCGCCGGCTGGGCGTGGCGCATCGGCTCCAGCCACAACCACTCCGGCTACCAGAACCCGCTCGCGGCCTGGGCGCTGGCGAACGTGACCGAGCTGAAGCCCAAGAGCAGCACCGGCGTGGCCGACTGGAGCACCAGCCTCACCCGGCAGCTGCAGTTCTACGGCTGGCTGCAGTCGGCCGAGGGCGCCATCGCCGGCGGTGCGACCAACAGCTGGGAGGGCCACTACGCGTCGCCGCCGAGCGGCCTGCCGAAGTTCCACGGCCTGACCTATGACTGGCAGCCCGTCTACCACGACCCGCCGTCGAACCAGTGGTTCGGCTTCCAGGCGTGGACGATGGAGCGGGTGGCCGAGCTGTACTACGCCTCGGGCAACGCCGACGCCAAGGCGCTGCTCGACAAGTGGGTCACCTGGGCGATGGCCAACACCACGATCAACGCGGACGGCTCGTACCAGATCCCGTCCACGTTGCGGTGGACCGGTCAGCCCGTGGGCAACTTCACCGCCACCTCCGGGATGCCGCCGGCCAACCCCGGCCTGCACGTGACGATCGCCGACTACACGAACGACGTGGGCGTGGCCGGCGCGTACGCCAAGACGCTCATGTACTACGCGGCCAAGGCGAACAACACGGCGGCCAAGAACATGGCCAAGGCGCTGCTCGACGGCGTGTGGAAGAACCGTGACGCCAAGGGCGTGTCGGTCCCCGAGACCAAGACCGACTACAACCGCGTGGACGACCCGGTCTACGTGCCGTCCGGCTGGAGCGGCACGATGCCCAACGGCGACGCCATCAACTCCAGCTCGACGTTCATCTCGATCAGGTCCTTCTACAAGAACGACCCGGACTGGCCGAAGGTCGACGCCTTCCTGAAGGGCACGGGCCCCGCGCCGGTCTTCAACTACCACCGGTTCTGGGCGCAGGTGGACGTCGCCGTCGCCCTGGGCGAGTACGGACGGCTCTTCCCGTGAGAAAGGCACTGATCGCCGTGGCGTCGCTGGTCCTGCCCCTGTGTCTCGCAGGGGCCGGGCCGGCGGCCCACGCCGCCGCGCCCGCGTTCGCGTACGGCGAGGCGCTGCAGAAGGCGCTGTGGTTCTACGAGGCCCAGCAGTCGGGCGACCTGCCGAGCTGGAACCGCGTCGGCTGGCGCGGCGACTCCGGCATGAACGACGGCAAGGACGTGGGCGTGGACCTCACGGGCGGCTGGTACGACGCGGGCGACCACGTCAAGTTCGGCTTCCCGATGGCGTTCTCCACCACGATGCTGGCCTGGGGCGCGGCTGAGTACCGCGACGCGTACGCGGGCTCCGGCCAGCTCACGCACCTGCTCGACAACCTCAAGCACGTCAACGACTACTTCATCAAGGCCCACCCGTCGCCGAACGTGCTCTACGGCCAGGTCGGCAACGGCGGCACCGACCACGCCTGGTGGGGCCCGGCCGAGGCCATGCAGATGTCGCGGCCCGCGTACAAGATCGACGCGTCGTGCGGCGGGTCGGACCTGGCGGGCGAGACGGCGGCGGCGATGGCCGCCTCCTCGATCGTCTTCCGCCCGACGAATCCGACCTATGCCGACACGCTGCTGACGCACGCCAAGCAGCTGTACTCCTTCGCCGACACCGTCAGGAAGAAGTACACCGACTGCATCACCGACGCGCAGGGCTACTACAACTCGTGGAGCGGCTACAACGACGAGCTGGTGTGGGGTGCGATCTGGCTCTACCGGGCCACGAACGACGCCTCCTACCTGGCCAAGGCCGAGACCGGGTACGACAACCTCGGCAACGAGCCGCAGACCACGACCAAGTCGTACAAGTGGACGATCGCGTGGGACGACAAGTCGTACGGCGCGTACGTGCTGCTGTACAAGCTGACCGGCAAGCAGCGCTACCTGGACGATGCCAACCGCTGGCTCGACTGGTGGACGGTCGGCGTGAACGGCGCGAAGGTGGCGTACTCGCCGGGCGGCCAGGCCGTGCTGGACCGGTGGGGCTCGCTGCGGTACGCGGCCAACACCGCCTTCGCCGCGTTCGTGCACAGCGACACCATCACCGACGCCACGCGCAAGGCCCGCTACCACGACTTCGCGGTGCGGCAGATCAACTACGCGCTCGGTGACAACCCGCGCAACTCCTCGTACCTGATCGGGTTCGGCGCCAACCCGCCGAAGAACCCGCACCACCGCACGGCGCACGGCTCGTGGACCGACCAGATCACCAACCCCGAGCAGACGCGCCACACCCTGTACGGCGCGCTCGTCGGCGGACCGCCCGACCCGAACGACGCCTACACCGACAAGCGCGACGACTACGTCATGAACGAGGTCGCCACCGACTACAACGCCGGCTTCACCAGCGCGCTGGCCCGACTCTACAAGGAGTACGGCGGCGCGCCCGCGGCGAACTTCCCTGCGGCGGAGACCCCGGACGGCCCCGAGATCTTCGTCGAGGCGGGCGTGAACGCCTCGGGCGGCAACTTCACCGAGATCAAGGCCATCGTCCGCAACCAGTCGGCCTGGCCCGCCAGGGTCCTGTCCGACGGTTCGTTCCGCTACTACTTCACGCTCGACGGCACGACGACGGCCTCGCAGATCACCGTGTCGTCGGCCTACACGCAGTGCAAGGCGCCCACGCTGCACGCGGAGCAGCGAACGCTCAGGCCCGAGAGCGGTAGCTTGCGTGACCAGCGAGGGCCAAGTGAGCGCGACCATCAAACCGCGAGCGGCACCACGTACTACGTGAACATCGACTGCTCCGGGCAGGCCATCGCCCCGGCCGGGCAGTCGCAGCACCGCAGGGAGGTGCAGTTCAGGATCGCCAGCACGGGTTCGTGGGACCCGGCGAACGACTGGTCGTACCGGAACATCCCCACCACGCCCGGCGCGACGCCGGTGCGCACCGGGAACATCACTCTCTACAGCGGCGCGACCAAGATCTGGGGTGAGCCCCCTGGTCCGGAGGAGCAGGACACGACCGCGCCCAGCAAGCCGGGCAAGCCCGCGGTATCCGAGGTCACGGGCTCGACCGCCAAGCTGAGCTGGACCGCCTCCACGGACAACGTGGGCGTGAGCGGCTACGACGTCTACCTGGGGTCCCAAAAGGTGGGCACGTCCGCGAGCGCGTCCTTCGACCTGAGCGGGCTCACCCCTGCCACTTCCTACACCGCCTCCGTGGTGGCGAGGGACGCGGCGGGCAACACCTCGGCGCCGTCCGACGGCACCTCGTTCACCACGACGAACACGACCCCGCCGCCCACCGGCGGGTGCGCGGCGACGTACAAGGTGACGAGCTCGTGGAGCGGCGCCTTCCAGGCCGAGGTGACGGTGAAGAACAACGGCACCTCGGCGACCACCGGATGGACGGTGGCCTGGACGTCGGCGAACCAGATCACCCAGCTCTGGGGAGGCAGGCACACCCAGTCGGGCTCCAGCGTCACCGTCAGGAACGAGGCGTACAACGGGGCGCTCGCCCCGGGCGCCACCACCACGTTCGGCTTCATCGCCAACGGCACACCCACCGTCCCCGCCCCCGTCACCTGCACTCCCGTCTGAGTGAAGACCCCGCCCCCGTCGCAGTGGCGGCGGGGGCGGTTCCACAGCTCAGTGAAAGGCAGCTCATGAGACCACTGATCACCGCGCTGGCCTGCCTCCTCGCCTTCTTCGTCGCCCCTGTCGCCCCGGCGAACGCCGCCGTCGGCATTCACGTCAGCGGCGCGAAGATCGTTGAGGCCAACGGCCAGGAGTTCATCATGCGCGGCACCAGCCACGCGCACACCTGGTTCGCGACGCAGACGAAGGCGTTCGCGGACATCAAGTCGCTGAAGGCCAACACCGTGCGGGTCGTGCTCAGCGGCGGCCGCTGGACCCCCAACAGCGTCTCCGACGTGGCCAACGTCGTCTCCCTCTGCAAGCAGAACAAGCTCATCTGCGTGCTGGAGAACCACGACACCACCGGGTACGGCGAGCAGAGCGGCGCCTACACCCTCGACCAGGCCGCCAACTACTGGATCAGCGTCAAGTCCGCCCTGGTCGGCCAGGAGGACTACGTCATCGTCAACATCGGCAACGAGCCGATCGGCAACAACGCCGTCACCCCGGGCTGGGCCGCCGCCACCACGGCCGCGATCCAGAAGCTGCGCAGCAACGGCTTCCAGCACGCGCTGATGGTGGACGCGCCCAACTGGGGCCAGGACTGGCAGTTCGGCATGCGCGACAACGCGCGGGCGGTCTTCGACAGCGACCCGGCCAAGAACACGATCTTCTCCGTCCACATGTACGGCGTCTTCGACACGGCCGCGGAGATCAACGCGTACATGGACGCCTTCAGGACGGCGGGGCTGCCGCTGGTCGTCGGCGAGTTCGGCTTCAACCACTCCGACGGCAACCCGGACGAGGACACGATCATGGCCCAGGCCGTGAGCCGCGGCCTGGGCTACCTCGGCTGGTCGTGGAGCGGCAACGGCGGCGGCGTCGAATACCTCGACCAGGTCACCAACTTCGACGTCACCCAGCTCACCTCCTGGGGCCAGCGGCTGTTCAACGGCGCCAACGGCATCGCCGCCACCTCCAAGCAGGCCTCGATCTACGGCGGCGGCACCACCGACCCGACCCCGCCGAGCACGCCCGGCACCCCGTCGGCGTCCGGCATCACCTCGTCGGGGGCGAACCTGTCCTGGACGGCCTCCACGGACAACGTGGGCGTGACCGGCTACGACGTCTACACCTCGTCCGGCACCTCGCTCGGCTCGACCGCGACGAACTCGATCACGCTGACCGGGCTGTCGCCGGCGACCACGTACCAGGTGTACGTGAAGGCCAGGGACGCGGCCGGCAACCAGTCCGCCGCGTCGCCGACGGCGTCGTTCACCACGCTCAGCGGCGGCGGCACCGGAGGCGGCTGCACGGCCGCCGGAACCGTGCAGAGCCAGTGGAGCACCGGGTACGTCCTGCAGCCCGTGACAGTGACCAACACCAGCACCTCGACCAAGTCGAGCTGGACGGTGACCTTCACGCTGCCGGCCGGCCACACGGTCACCGGGTCCTGGAACGCCGCGGTGACGGTCAGCGGCCAGACCGTGACGGCCAAGAACCTGAGCTACAACGGCACGCTCGCGCCGAACGCCAGTACGAGCTTCGGGGTGCAGGCCGGCCGCCCGAGCGGCAACACGTCCGTGCCGTCCGGCTACACCTGCGCCAACTGAACCGCCCGTCCAACGGCTGCGTATGAGGAGGTGAGGCGGAAGAACATCCCTGCCCAACGACCATCCCGCCCGGATGGGACGGACGCGGCCGATACCTCCAGTCGGCCGCGTCCGTTTTCGTGGCCGCCGGGCGCTCCCTCGCGCTATTTCGCCTGGGTCTTCGTGGCCTCGGCGAACCTCTGGCGGGCGGCGTCGATCGCGTCCTCGTCCTGGAACTCGGCGAAGGCCGCCTCGTGGTAGCGGGCGGGGATGAGCCGCCTGACGCGGTCCGGATAGCCCGCGCCCGCCTCCGGCATCCGGACCAGGGGAGGGATGCCGATGCTCACCGCGATCGGGCCCGCGGCGCGCACGGAGGTCGCCCAGTCGGTGCCCGCGCCGGTGACCGCGCACATGTGGCGGGCGTACACCCACTTCACCTCGACGAGGGAGGCGGCGTCGGGCGGATCGAAGCCGAAGGGTTCCACGGCGCACACGACGCGCGAGTCGAAGTCGTGGCCGTGCGCGTGGTGCTCGTCGAGCGAGGACTGTTCGAGGACGCGCGTCACCTGGGCGGCGAGCTCCTCGTTCAGCCGGGCCGACGGCTGGTGGGCGGCGAAGAACATCACCCCGGCCAGGGTCAGGCCGGCCAGGGTGACGAGTGCCGCGGCAAGCCCGCGACGTGACTTGATCACGGGCTGGTGCAGGTCAGGGCCGGAGCCGGGTTGGGGATCGAACCGGTGGCGTTGAAGCCGAACGTGGTCGTCGCGTTCGGCGCGAGTTGCCCGTTGTAGGTGGCGTTCTTGACCACCACATTGGGCGGTTGACCGGACAGCACGCCGTTCCATGGCGAGCCGTCGAATCCCTGGCCGCCGGAGTAGGTCCACTTGACGGTCCAGCCGTTGATCGAGGAGGTGCTCGTGTTCTTCACGGTCACCTCGCCCTGGAAGTGGCCGGCCCAGCCGGTGTCCGTGGCCTTCCACGTGGCGGTGCAGGCGCCCGGGTTGACCGTCGGGGTCACCGTCGGGGTCGCGGTGGGGGTGCTCTGGCCCGGGCCGACGCCGGTGACCTCGCCGTTGCCGCCGTCGAAGGTGACGTCGGAGCAGCTGTAGAAGTTCTCGTTGCTGTCGGAGCGGATCCAGTGCGTGAAGATGATGTGCCGGCCGGACTTGCCGGACGGGAGTTGGGTGTTCCAGTAGTAGTAGTTGAGCGCGCCGGCGGGGCCGGTGTCGGGCGGGTTGGTGACGCTGCCGAACGGCTCCAGGTCGGACCACTTCAGCGGCCCGTTCGGGTTCCAGCCGTTCTTGGTGATGTAGTAGTTGAAGGCGCCGGGGTGCTTGGCCCAGTTGCTGTGCCGCATCTGGATGGTCGCGCCCGAGGTCAGATGGGTCAGCGGCCAGTCGTTGCGCACCGCGTTGTAGGCCGAGAAGTCGTAGGGCCCGCCGGTGCCGCCGCTGCAGATCTGCCCGTCGGGGATGAATCCGGTGGTCCGGCCCGCGCCGTCGGAGCGCAGCACCGCGAACCAGTTGTACAGCGGGGTCGTGCCGCTCTGCGAGACGGCCGCCGCGCACGCGGGGTTGTAGGGGATGATCTGGCCGTTGTCCCGCAGGCCGTCCTGCCAGCACAGGAACGTCCTCGCGCCGGGGAACATCGTCACCCCGTGCGCCAGTGCCTGCGTGGGCACCATCAGGACAGTCGTGATCAGAACCATGACGGCGGTGATCGCCGCCGACTTGAATAACCTCATGGGGATTCCCTTGCGCTGACGACTGAGGAAACCTGCCCACGAGCGGCCCGCCCGGCCAGCGCATTGAATCACGCGGCGCACAGCCTGGACAACGCGCCGTGAAACTTTCATTCGATCTTGGTCATGGCCCGTGCAGGCGCTAGTCTGGGAGCGCTCCCATCAGGGGATGTGGCACGCGGCGTACTTTGCGAGGGGTACGGGCCGCGGACTAGAGGGGTACGGCGGGTGCTGCCGTACCCCTCCTCAATCCCGGTCGAGCGCGGCGTCGATGTCGTCGAGCCTGGCCTGCAACTCGCTCAGGCAGGCAGGCGCGAGCCGCCCCTCGCCGAAGCGGACGGACAGCTTCTGGCGCAGGTTGTCCGTCCTCGACACCGAAGGGCCGTGCGGTCCCACCGCGGCGTGCAGCACCTGTTTGAGGTCCAGCACCACGTCCGCGTCGGTCGCACCGCACGGCGTCTTGGCCTCCAGCACGGTCCTGAAGTCGTCCACGGCCTGCTCGACGGTGTTCGCCGCGGCCGGCGTGCTCTCGATCAGCCTGGCGGTCGGCGACGTCTTGACCGCCGTCTCCGTCGGCTGCTCCTGGTGCTGGAGCCCCGTCTGCTGGAACCACAGCAGGGCGGAGAGCGCGACGGCCGCCGAGCCGGCGACCGTGAGGCCGCGTCTGACATGCCGCCCCAGACTCGCCGCCCCGAGCGCCGAGGTCAGCGCCGAGACGATCTCGGCCGCGGTCGGCCGCCGGCCCGGCTGGCTCGCCAGGCAGCGCTGGCAGAGCGAGGCCACGGAGTACGGCACGCCGGCGACGCGGGGCGGCGGATGCGTCCTGCGCGCCGCCTCGATCTCCTCCCATGTCGTCTCCGGGTACGGCCGGCGCCCCGTGAGCATGGTGTGCAGCAGCACGCCGAGGGCGTACACGTCGACCGCGGGATGGGTCGGCGCGCCGAGCAGCCGTTCGGGGGCGACGTAGGGAGGGGTGCCGCGGTCGTCGTCGGGATCCCCGGCCCAGGCCGCGATCCCGAAGTCGAGCAGCTTGGGACCGTCGGCGGTGAGCAGCACGTTCTCGGCCGTGACGTCCCTGTGGACCAGGCCGCGGGCGTGCCCGGCCATCAGGACCCGGGCCAGCCGCAGCGCGATGGCCGCGGCCTCGGTCCACGGCAGCGGCCCCTGCTCGATGCGTTCGGCCAGCGGCGTGCCGTCGAGCAGCGGCATCACCACGTAGGCGGCGACGCCGCCGTTGGTGGTGACGGTCTCGCCGTAGTCGTAGATGTCGATGGAGTCGGGATGGATGAACCGGGCGGCGGCGCGCGCCTCGCTGCGGGCGCTGACGCGCTCGCCGCCGCCGGCATGGAGTGAGGCGGTGAGCACCTTGACGGCGATCATCCGGTGCAGCGACTGGTCGAAGGCACGCCAGATGACCGACATGCCCCCGCGGGCCAGCGGATCCAGCAGCAGATACCTGCGGGCCAGTATGTCCCCAGGCTCAAGCCGACTCACGGACGACCAGTTCCGTGGGGAGTACAGGGTCGATCCCCGCGGCGCCCGTCAGGAGCAGCCGGGTGGCGACGGTGGCGAGCTCCTCGACGGGCTGGCGGATGGTGGTCAGGGCCGGGGCGACGTGCCTGGCGACCGGGGCGTCGTCGAACCCGATCACCGCCACGTCCGCCGGCACCTTGCGTCCGGCTCTGCGCAGTGCCTGGATCGCGCCTGCCGCCATCAGATCGGAGGCGACGAAGACGGCGTCCAGCCCTGGGGCGTGGCGTAACAGCCACTGCATGGCGTGGGTGCCGGAGGCCGCGGTGAAGTCCCCGTAGGCCACGGGGACGTCGGGGGCGCCCGCTGCCTGAAGGGTGCGTATCAGGCCCTCTAATCTGTCGCGGGCGCCGGGTAAGGACGGTGGTCCGCCGATGGCGGCGACATTACGGCGGCCGGTCAGCAGGAAGTGCTCGGCCGCCTGTCGTCCGCCGTCGAGGTTGTCCACGTCGGCGTACGGGAGCTTGAGGTCGTGGGGCGGGCGGCCGATGTTGCGTACGGGGACGCCCGAGGTGGACAACTTGATCGCCAGGGGATGGCGCTCACGCGCGCCCACGATCAGCACCGCGCCCGACAGCGCGGGCAGCGTGGACGACGTGGGCGTGACGGTGGTCACCATGAGGTGGGTGCCGTGTTCGGCGATCACGGCTCCCGCGGCGGACAGGAGTCGTGCGTAGTAGGGCTCGGAGAACAGGCGTGGGAGGTGGTCGCAGATCACCGCCGTGACGCCGTCGGCCAAGGTCTTGGCGGCCGTTCCCCGGGGGGCTCGTTGGCGGACGTATCCCATGCGGGACACGGCGTCGTAGACTTGCCGGCGGGTCGAGGTACTGACCCGCACCGAGCCCGTGAGGACTCGAGAGGCGGTCGCGGGGGAAACCCCTGCAGCGGCCGCCACCTGTGCCAGTGTGGGCTGCTCGGTCATGGAGCACCTCGCGGAAAGATCCTGGGAGCGCTCCCACGTTACCAATGTTTCGGCGCTGTTAATAGGGCCTTTGCAAGGAGTGCGTCCCACTGTACGGACGCACTCCGAATTTGCTCAGCTAGAGGCCCTGGTAACCGACAGTTGTTTTTGCGCCGAACGCTGATCACGCAATATTTGCGTGTCTGATTTCTCCGTATCCGGTCAGTGGGTCACCGTCGTGTCGATCTGCGCCTCGTCCAGGCCGCCGTCCGTGTCGTCCTGCTCGGGGCGGGGCTGCTGGGGCTGGCAGCTGGCGCCGCAGCCGCCGAAGCGGGCGGTGTTCACCGGGGTGAATTCCGTCGCCGGGATGCCCTTGAGCGCGGACAGCATGGTGTCCTTCCAGATCGGCCCGGGGATGGAGGCCCCGAAGACCGAGCCGTAGAACCGGCCGCCGATGGTGATGTTGTTCAGCTTGTGCGTCACCGCGCCGCGCGGGTCACCGATGCTGACCGCCCCCGCGAGGTCGGGGGTGAACCCGGCGAACCAGGCGGTGGACTGCTCGTCCGTGGTGCCGGTCTTGCCGGCGGCCGGCCGGCCGATGCCGCCGACGCCCTTCATGGTGCCCTTGGTGAACACGCCGGAAAGGATGCTGGAGGCGGCGTCCGCGACCTCCGGGTCGAGCGCCTGCTTGCACTTCGGCTTGTAGTTCGTGACCTTGCCGTAGCGGTCCTTGATCGAGGAGATGGCCATCGGCGCGCAGTACTTGCCGCGCGCGCCGATCGCGGCGTAGGCGTTGGCCACGGTCACCGGGTCCATCTCGTTGATGCCGAGCGTGAACGTCTCGAACTCCTGCAGGTCCTGCCCGTCGGAGCGCTCGATGCCCAGCGACTTGGCCGTCTTGACCACGTTGCACAGGCCCACCTTCTGCTCCAGCGCCATGAAGAAGGTGTTGACCGAGCCCCAGGTGCCGGTGGCCAGCGACTTGAAGCCACCGCCGCCGCCCTCGGCGTTGGTGACGGTGAAAGAGGGCTCGCCCATGTTCTGGCCCTTGCAGTTCTTGAACGACCAGTAGGCCGGAGCGCGGTAGCCGCTGCCCACCGAGATCCCGTCGTTGATCTTCATGCCCTGCTTGAGCGCGGTGAGCAGGGTGAAGGTCTTGAACGTCGAGCCCGCCTGGAAGCCGGTGCCGCCGCCGTGCAAGGCGTTGGCGACGAGGTTGTAGGACATCTCGTTCTTGCGCTTGCTGGTGCCGTACTTGCGGCTGGCGGCCATGGCCTTGATCGCGCCCGTGCCCGGCTGGACGAGCGCCTCGGAGGCGACCGGGTTGTCGGAGGCGAACACGTGCTTCTTGATGGCCTGCTCGGCGGCCTTCTGCATCGTGGTGTCCAGCGTGGTCTGGATGGTCAGGCCGCCCCGGTTGAGGAACGCGGTCCTGGCCTTCTTCGTCTTGCCGAAGTCCGGGTTGCTGAGGATCTCGTTGCGGACGTACATGCAGAAGTACGGGTAGTCGCTGGCCCCACACCCGCCGGGCAGCGGGGTGCCCTTGTAGCCGAGCTTGGTGGCCTTGGCCTCGGTGGCCTGCTCCGGCGTGATCTTCTTCAGCTCGGCCATCCTGTTGAGCACGACGTTGCGCCGGTCCAGCAGCCGGGCCCTGAACTCCTTGCCCCGGCCAGGGTCGGTCTGAAGCGGGTCCTGCACGGCGCCGGCCAAGGTGGCGGCCTGGGGCAGGGTCAGCTCGGCAGCGGTCACGCCGAAGAAGCGCTTCGCGGCGGCCTCGATGCCGTAGGCGCTGGCGCCGAAGTACGCGATGTTCAGGTATTTCTCGAGGATCTCGTTCTTGGTGTACTTCTCCTCGATCGCCATCGCGTACCGCAGCTCGTTGAGCTTACGGGCGTAGCTGGCCTCAAGGGCCGCGTTCTTCTCCTTGGTGGTGCTGGCCGAGTTGAGCAGCACCTGCTTGACGTACTGCTGGGTGATGGACGAGCCGCCCTGGGCGATGCCGCCCGAGGTGAGGTTCTTGGCCAGGGCGCGGATGGTGCCCTCGATGTCGATCGGGCCGTGCTCGTAGAAGCGGTAGTCCTCGATCGAGATGATGGCCGTCTTCATGATCTCGGCGATGTCGTCGAGTTTGACGTTCTCGCGGTACTCCTCGTAGAACGTCGCGATCGGCTTGCCCTTGGCGTCGAGCACCGTCGTCTTCTCCGCGAGGGGCGGCTCCTTGAGGTCCCGCGCCTTGAGGCCCAGGTCCTCCGACGCCGAGACGAACATCGCTCCGGTGCCTCCGACCGCGGGCAGCGCGATGGCCGCGGCCACCACACCGGCCGCTGCCGCCGCCCCGGTCAGGCGCGCGATACTCGACAAACGGGAACCCATGGTGGTAAAACCTTCCCCTCGTGGCATTAGGGGCATCCTAAACCCCGCCATGACGTGCTCTCGGTAAAAGCTTGGACGCCGCCGGCGGCCGGTTTGTTCGCGCGGAAGCCCGTTTTTTCTAAGTCTGGCCGCATAGCGCCGGATCGTGCCGGGTGGGGCCCCTGCGGCACGTGTGACGATCTTCAGTTTCTGCCAGGTGCGGGCAAAGAAGCGTGTTGACGAGCGGGTGGGTGTCCACCGGTCTGGCAATGTCTGTTTCCTGCCGGTCGTGGTGGGGGGACTTATGCGTCGTGTCGGAGATGGCGAGCATTTCGATCGGTTGCTCGCCGCTGCCAGGACATATTGGGGCGAGAGCCCCAGCGGTGAGAGCTGCGTCGTGGCCGAGGCGTTCGACCAGGACATCCGGGTCGTGGTACGGACGCTCATGGTCGCGAAGGCGGTCTGCGAGCTGCTCTCTGCGCGGCTGTTCGCGCTGGTCGAGCCGGAGTGGCGGGGGCTGGCGGAGGTGTTCGGGGCCGAGGGGGACGGGCGACCGCGGGTGCCGCCGGCCGCGCTGGTGACCAGCCGGGCGGACCCGTACGTGACCAGGGATATCCCGGTCGTGCACGTCCACGGGACGGGGTCGCTGAAGGCGTACGCGATCTTCCCCGACCAGGGGCCCTGCTCGTTCCGCGAGGAGCTGCCCGCCCGGGTCGGCGCGTTCTTCGGGCGGCACGTGTGGCCGTTCAGGGACACGATCAGGCCGGGCGCGGAGCGGACGGCCTGGCGGGCCAAGAGCGGCTACCAGGTCCGCACGGAGACCGAGCGCCGCCAGCTGCGCAACTACGGCTGCGCCCGCCTGGGCCTGGACCCGCAGCGACCGACCGTCGCGGTCCTCGGCCACACGCCGGGGGAGGACAGCGACCTGTTCCGGTCGACGGTGGACTACGCCTCGTCGGACCCGTCGGCGAACTGGCTGTTCCTCGACCCCGTCGGCTATCCGCACTCCCGCGTGCGGTGCGTGACGGGCGCCCTGTCCACGAACCTCCTCTGGAGCATGGCGGACGTCTGCGTCACGTTCAGCGACAGCGACCTGCCCGCGTTCGGCATCCCGGTCGTCCAGGCGGGCTGGTCGGTGGGGAGCGCCTGCGGCGCCACGCACGTGGCCCGCGACTCGTCGGACATCCGCCTGTGGCTGGACGAGGCCATCGCCAAGCACGAGAAGGGCGAGTCCATCCTGGAGCCCGACCAGCGCGACCGCGCCCGCCTGTGGCTCTGGCTGCGCCGCTGCGGCGCCGACGTGCCCACCCAGCTCCTGCCGCACTGGGAGTACGGCGTCGACTACGCGCGGGCGCTCGCCGTGAACCTGTGGCACGTGGAGCGCGACGGCGACCCGCTCTACAGCGCGGTCGCCCGCATGTGGACCAGGCGCGAACCCATGCTCACGCGGTTCGACTTCCACGACCCGGCGGGGCCGTTCATCAGGAACAGCTTCGACCGGTTCCCGCGGTTCGGCGATGTCGTCCGCCACGAGGAAGACCCCATGAGCAGCTTCCACGACCAGGAAGAGTCGTCATTCACGAGGAGCACCCCATGAGCACCCCAGGATCCGCCACCGAGCTGGACCAGCTGATCCTCCCCGCGATCCCGCCCGTCCACGTGCGCAGCGGCCAGATCCCCGCGCTGCAGGTGACCGACAGGCTGCAGCGGGGCACCTCGATCGTGGGCAGGTTCGAGACCTCGGGGCTGGCCGGGTTCAAGGTCTCGGCGCAGGGGCGCTCCCTCCGGGTGCTGGTGTCGCTGTCGACCGACGACCGGTCCGTGAGCGGCTGGTACGCCGGCAAGACCGACCTGGTCGGCTCGCAGCCGCGCCTGGTGCAGGTCCGCTCCCAGGGGCGGCTGCGCCAGTGCGTGCTGCTCAGGGGGCGGCGGGCGCACGGCCAGGTGGCCTTCGACCTGACCGCGGAGGAGATCCCCGACGACGGGCTGATCTGCGTCGAGGTGCTGGACATCATGGAGGGCGACGGGGTCTGCGAGGAGGCGCGCCAGGCCGTGTCGGGCCACGTCATGCCCGACGGCGTGGCCGGGCTGCGGCTGGACAAGGTGGTGTTCGAGGAGCCGCCGGCGATGGACTTCGACCCCGACACGCTCGACGGCTTGCGCTGCGAGGCGTCCACGCTGATCAGCGCGGGCGGCGTGGTCAACCGCAACCGGCAGGGCACGCGCGTGCTGCGCTCGGGCATGTTCGTGGTCAACCCGGTGCTGAAGGACACGTTCGGGTCGAGCGGTCGCGTCATGTTCAGGCTGGGCACCAAGGCGG
Organism: Nonomuraea sp. NPDC050153; assembly: GCF_044460125.1. NCBI lineage: Bacteria > Bacillati > Actinomycetota > Actinomycetes > Streptosporangiales > Streptosporangiaceae > Nonomuraea > Nonomuraea sp. NPDC050153. Next base: position 141,086 of record NZ_JBITJQ010000010.1, on the reverse strand, counting down.
AGCCGGCCAGCCTCATCCCCGCGACGTGGCGGCGGGTGAACAGCGAGCTGCGCTGGATGCGCCACGCCACCAGGAAGCTGCTGGGCATGGCGGCGCCGCCGGTGGAGCGCGTCATCAGCATCAGGGACGGGGACGTGGAGCTGCCCGAGCAGCGCACTGACGGCAACTTCACCGAGCTCATGCTGCCCTGCCCCACGAGCTCGCCGTTCCTGGTGGTCATGGGCCAGTGCCTGGGCGCGGTGCCGACGCTGGAGTCGGCCGCCACGCACTAGTACGGGTGTGAACTATCCCGGCTCGAATAAAATGCGGGGTCATGGGCGACGCTGTCGAACGGATCATCGGGGAGTGGCGGCGCGAGCGGCCTGACCTCGACCTGACGGCCATGGGTGTCTTCGGGCGGCTGGCCCAGGTGATGCGTGTCCTGGAGCCGCGGGTCGACCGGGTTCTCACCAGGCGCGGGCTGCGGCAGGGGGAGTTCGACGTGCTGGCCGCGCTGCGCCGGGCCGGGCCGCCGTACACGCTGATCCCGTCGGAGCTGTCGGCGGTGCTGATGATGTCGCGGGCCGGCATGACCAACCGGCTCGACCGGCTGGAGGCGGCGGGGCTGGTCGAGCGCAGCCTCGACCCCGCCGACCGGCGCAGCTTCCGCGTCCGGCTGACCGACGAGGGCCTGCGGGTCATCGACGAGACGCTCACCGAGCACGCCGCGAACCTGGCCCGCCTGGCCGCCCCGCTCACTCCCGAGGACACCGAGGCCCTCGCCGCGATCCTGCGCAAGCTGCTGGATGGGCCACTCGGCCGTGAGGTCTAAAAATTGGCAATAATCTGTGATATCGCCGCTCAAGGGGAAGTCATCCTTATGTGAGGAACGGCTTGCGCATAGAGACGATCCGGCACCTCCACTGCACGGTCCTGCGCGCCCGCGGCGAACTCGACCACGCGGGCCGGGTCCGCTTCAGCGCCTGCGTCAACGCGGTGTGGGACTGGACGGCGGGGCCCGTACTCGTGCTCGATCTGGCTGATCTGGACTTCTACGACTCGTCCGTCATCGGGGTGCTGGCCATGGCGATGCAGCGGATGGAGGAGCAGGGGAGCGGCCGGATCATCCTGGTCCGGCCGTCGGACCACCTGCTGTCGGTGCTGCGGCTGACGGACCTGCTGTCGCGGGTGGAGCTGCGGGAGAGCGTCGAGGAGACGGTGGCGGAGCTGATGCTGCGATCGGGAGCCGACGGCTCGCCGACGTCTCCCCGATCGCGCTTCACCGCCCCCGGTCCAAGCCCCTGACCGGACCTCAGAGTCCGTACTCCTCCAGCAGGCGCAGCCACACTTCGCTGACCGTCGGGAAGGACGGGACGGCGTGCCAGAGGCGCTCCAGCGGCACCTCGCCCGTCACCGCGATCGTGGCGCTGTGCAGCAGCTCGGCCGTGCCCGGCCCGACGAACGTGACGCCGAGCAGCACCTTCCTGTCCTCGTCCACCACGGCCCTGGCCCGGCCGCGGTAGCCGTCGCCCAGCAGGTAGGCCCCGGTGACCGACCCCAGGTCGTAATCCACCACGCGCACCCGGAACCCGTCCTCCCGGGCCACCGCCTCCGTCCTGCCGACCGCGCAGACCTGCGGATCGGTGAAGACGACCTGCGGCGCGCCGAACCCGTCGGCCAGATCCCGCATCGCGGGCAGCTCGTCGCCGCGCGCCCGCGCGGCGATCACGTCGCCGCAGATCCTGGCCTGGTACTTGCCCATGTGCGTGAGCAGCGCGCGCCCGTTGACGTCGCCGACGGCGTACAGCCAGCCCTCGGGGACGCCGGTCGCCCGCATGCTGTCGTCCACCTCGACGTACGCGCCGTCGGCCAGGCCGACCGTGCTCAGGCCTATGGTGCCGGTGGCGGGCCGGCGGCCGGTCGCGACCAGCAGCTCGTCCGCCTCCACCGGGGGCCCCTCGGACAGGTGGACCGTCACCTTCCCACCGGGCTCGGGGCGCTCGACCCTGACGGTGTCAGTACGGGTGCGTACCTCGATGCCCGACTCCGCGAACGACTCGGTCACCAGCTCTCCCGCGAACGGCTCCATCCTGGCCAGCAGCCCGCCGCCGCGCACGAGGACGGTGGTCTGCCGCGCGCCGAGACCGTGCATGGCCTGCGCCATCTCGCAGGCGACCACGCCGCCGCCGAGCACGGCCAGCCGCTCGGGGACGGCGCGGGCCGCGGTCACCTCGTGGCTGGTCCAGGGCTCCGCCTCGACCAGCCCGGGAACCCGGGGGAGGGCGGCCGTGCTGCCGGTGGCCAGGACGACGGCCTGCCGGGCCGTCAGCACCCGCTCGCCGCCGTCCTCGGTGGTGACGCGCACGCGCTTGGGGCCGTCGAGCCGCCCGTGCCCGCGTACGAACTCGGCCGGCACGCTCTCGATCCACCGCACCTGCCCGGCGTCGTTGTAGTTCGAGACGGTCTCGTCGCGCCGGGCCAGCACGGCCTCCGCGTCGACGGGGCCCAGCGAGAGCCCCGGGACCCGCGCCACCTCGCCCATCAGGTCGACCGGCCGCAGCAGCGCCTTGCTCGGGACGCACGCCCAGTAGGCGCACTCGCCGCCGGCCAGCCGATCCTCCACGATCGCCGCGGTCAGGCCGCCGTGGACGGCCCGGTCCACGACGTTCTCGCCGGCGGGACCGGCACCGATCACGATGACGTCGAACTCGTCAGCCACCACGCCTCCAGAAGCGCTCGCCATATGAGATGAACTCTTTCATGCCCTCCGCGGGGATTTCGCGCAAGCCCGGCCGTTCGGCGCCTCCCCTGTCGCTTACATCCCTCCTCCACCGCCTGTCACATTCGTCTTCACGTCTCGTTCACCCAGGGGTCGTAGCGTGCCCGCATGGCGGATCGTTACCCGACGTCGGTGCCGTACCGGCAGCGGACGGACGGCTACAACACGTACCGGATCCCAGCGGCGGTGGTGACGAAGGCGGGCACCGTGCTGGCGTTCGCGGAGGGGCGGCATGCCTCGGCCGGCGACTCCGGTCACATCGACGTCGTGCTCAGGAGGTCCACGGACGGGGGCAGGACGTGGGGGCCCCTGCAGGTGGTCGCCACGGAGTCGCGCCGGGGCACCGCAGGCAATCCCGCGCCCGTGGCGCTGGCCGACGGCCGGATCGTGCTGGTCTTCGTCCGGCAGGGGCCGCAGGCCACCGAGGACAAGATCAGGCGCGGCCAGGTGCCGGCGGACGCCGGGCGGCGGGTGTTCGTGCAGGTCAGCTCGGACGACGGGGCCACCTGGCCGGCGCCCCGTGAGATCACCGGCAGCGTGAAGCGCTCCGAGTGGCGCTGGTACGCGACCGCTCCCGGGCACGCCGTCGCGCTGCGGAGCGGCCGGATCGTGGTGCCCGCCAACCACTCGCTGCCGCCCTCCGGGGCCGACAACGGGACCGAGGGCAAGTACAACGGCGGCCACGGGCTGCTGAGCGACGACGGCGGCCAGACCTGGCGCATCGGGTACGTCGACGACAACCCGGACGGGTACGTCAACGTCAACGAGACCACGGCGACCGAACTGCCGGACGGGCGCCTGTACCTCAACACGCGCACCGAGTCCACCGCCCCGGGCACCAGGGCCGACGCCTACTCCGCCGACGGCGGCCAGACGCTCCTGCTGCCCTTCCGGCCCCAGGCGGGGCTGGTGGGGCCGGTGGTGGAGGGCAGCACGCTGTGGTGCTCGTCGCCGGACGTGCTCCTGTTCTCGGGCCCGGCGGCCCCGGACGCGCGGGCGCTGATGACGGTACGCGCCAGCGACGACCTGGGCGTGACCTGGCGGGTCGCGCACACGGTGTCGGGCCTGCCGGCGGCCTACTCCGACCTGGTCCGGGTGGACGGGGACACGGTGGGCCTGCTGTTCGAGACCGGCGACTTCGGCCCGTACGAGAGCATCGCCTTCCGCCGCCTCCCCATCGCCGAGCTCGCCGCCAGACCTGACCAGCGCTGACCCGACCAGCGCTGACCCGTCAGGCGCGGAGCGGGTTGGGCAGCCTGGTCCAGCTGTCGCCGGGCGGCGCGCCCTCCAGGCGGGCGAGCAGGTGGGCCTTGACCGTGAGGTGCGGGCCGAACAGCGCCCTGCGGTCCTCGGCGCACGGGAACTCCGCGGAGCGCGCGGCGGTGGCCACGACGTCCCACAGCCGGGACTCGGCGGCCCGGTCGCCCTGGCAGAACAGCGCGATCAGGCTGCCGAACGTGGTGCCGACGAGCCCGCCGAAGAGCTTGGCGTGCAGCATCCCTGGGTCGTCCGTGAGCAGCCTGGCGCTGACCGGCGGCACCTCGATCCCGTTGCGGGCGAGCCGGGCCGGGCTGATCCTGACGTCGGCCAGGTCGCGGTAGACCAGCCGGCGCGGGAGAGCGTCCCGGTCGAGCTCGACCAGCAGGTTCTGGCCGTGCGCCTCCAGCGCCACGCCGAGCGCCAGCAGGCCCAGGGCGTCCCGCCAGACCAGGCGGGCGAACGCGGCCAGCCAGGCCGCCGGGTCCCGCACCGTCGCGCGGGTGACGGCCCCGACGGGGATCGCGTTCCCGGTCGGCTCGCGGAGCAGGGCGGACACGTCGGGGCTGTGCTCGCCGTTCACCCTCCCGGCGGCGCCGGCCAGGTAGCGGGCGATGCCGAGCCGCCCGCCCAGCCGGGCGGACAGGGTGGAGAGCAGGTCCGACAGGTGGACGCAGTCGCGGACCGAGTCGGGGGAGATGTCCCTGACGCCGGAGGTCATCCGGGTGCTGAAGGCCGTCTTGACGTGCGGGCCGCCGTCGAGGGGGGCGAGGGTCCGTACGGACATCAGCGGGCGGGCCGGGACGGCGCCCGTGACGTGCGGTCGCAGGCCCAGCGCGGGCAGGACGTGGGCGCTCTGCCAGGGGTGCACGGGGAGCAGGAGCCGGTCGCCGTCCATGAGCGCGGCCGGCCACGGGCCCGAGACCAGGCAGTCCGCGGCGGGCAGGGCGAGCAGGTCCAGGTGGACGACGGCGCGGTGCTCCGGCATGTAGGCGAGCTGCTCCGCCACGGAGACGCCGGGGCGGCTGCGGCAGCCCGGGTGGTACGGATGGCCGTCCACCACGCTCTGCTCGTACTCCTCGGGGGTGGCCGGGACGCGGGCGGGCTCCGCGCGGGACAGCGCCAGCGAGGCCACGCTGTTGTCCAGGTCCTCGACCAGCCCGGCGGTGCCGGGCAGGCCGAGGGCGGCCAGCAGCTCGGCGGGGTGTGTGTGGGGGTGGCCGTCCAGCCAGAGCGCCGGCTCGCCCCCGAGGTCGTACGGCTCCCGCGCCCGCCCCGTGAGCACGCGTCCGTCCGGCAGCGTGACGTGGGCCTGGTCACGCGGGCCCTGGAGCCCGGGGAGCGGTTCGTGGAGGAGGCCGCGCCAGAGGCGACCGAGGACGGCGGCCCGCGCGTCAGGAAGGGCCGCGATGTACGCCGCAGAAAGGTCCGGACGCACCAGGGAAAGGTCGGCCGCGAATTCCGCCTCCCAACGCCTCATATTTCTCACCATTTCCAGAAAACACGCCCATTAGCTACCCTGTTGGCATCAATAGGGACAAATGGTAGGGATAAGGTCGCCATGGCAGCTACCGACGGCCTTCCTCCTTTTCCACGAGAGGCACAGAAAGGCGCCGCTGCCCTCGCGATGACGGCACTGCTCAACTGCCTGATCCGCGAAGTGGCCAGGCCCGCGTGTGCCGGCGGCTTCCTGCTGCCCGCGACCGATCAGGTCCTGCGCGTCGCCGGAGGGCGGTTCCCGGACCGGGCCGAGCACCGCACGCCCGACGGCTGGCGCCCGCTCTCGCTGGACGACCTGGTCGCGCTGACTGCCGCCGAACTGCGCGCCGGGACCGGGGTCGCCAACGACACGCTGCCCGCCGAGATCACGCACAGCCGGGACGTCATGGCCGCCCTGCTGGCCGCCAGGCGGGCCGCGACGCCGCCCGCAGACCTCTACCTGCGTTCCGAACAGGCCCTCGTCGCGGGTCATCGCTACCACCCCGCGCCCAAGGCCCGCGGCGGGGGCGGGCCCGCCGCCTGGCTCCCGTACTCGCCGGAGGCGCACGCGAGCTTCGCGCTGCCGCTGCTCGGCGTGCCGGCCGGGCAACTGGTGGAGGTGGGGGAGACGGGCGCGCTCGACCGGCTGGGGCCGCCTCCCGGCGACGGCCTGGCGCTGCTGCCCGCGCATCCCTGGCAGCTGGAGCTGCTGGGCGGCCCGCCGCTGCGCCACGTGGGCGTCACCCGGGTGCTCGCGTCGCCGACCTCGTCGATCCGTACGGTGTATCTGCCCGAGCTGGACCTGTTCTGCAAGTTCAGCCTGGACGTGCGGATCACGAACGACGTACGGCGGCTGTGGTTGCGCGACCTGACCAGGCTGAGCGCGGTCGCCGACATCGTCGGGCAGGCGTTCGACGACCTGCCCGACCACGTGGCGCGCCCCGCCGTGCTGCGCGACCGCGGCTACCGCAGCGCCGAGCTGGACGGGGACGGCGGCGAGGCGCTGGCGGTGATCGTCCGCGACGGGCTGCGCGAGCACGTGCGCCCGGGGCTGACGGTGCTGCTCGCGGCGGGGATCAGCGAGGGCTTCCCCGGCAACCCGCTCGACGGGCTGGGCGAGGAACAGGCGCTCGTGTGGTGGGAACGCTACCTCGACCACGTGGTGCCCCCGCTCCTGCACGCCTATTTCCGCCACGGGGTCATGCTGGAGTGCCACCTGCAGAACGTGCTGATCGCGGTGGACGAGCAGGGGTTCCCCGCGCAGGCCGTCCTCCGCGACCACGAGGGCGTCAAGCTCGTCGCGGAGCGGCACCCGCCGCTGAAGGGCGTCGGCGGGGCGCAGGCGTGGGAGCGGCTGGTGTACTGCCTGGTGACCAACAACCTCTGCGAGATCGCGGGAGCTCTCGCCGAGCGCCATCCGGGGCTGCGAGGGGAACTGTGGGCACGGGCCAGGACGGTGTTCACCGCGTGCGCCAAGGACCACGGCGACCCCGACCAGCTGCGCGATCTGCTGGCCGCCACGCAGATCCCGGCCAAGGCCAACCTGCTGCTGCGCTGGCTGAACGCCGGGGGCGGTGACATGAGGTCCGTGCCCGTGCCCAACCCTCTGGCCCAGTGAACGCATAGCGGGGCGGTGGAGAGGCGTCTGAGAGGGTGACGTCTATCCCTGGAGGTGATCGTGGACGCCGCGGACGAGCAACGTTTCCGCGAGTTCGTCTCAGCACGCTCTCCCGCACTCATGCGGCTCGGGTTCCTGCTCACCGGCGGTGACCAGCACGCGGCCGAGGATCTGGTGCAGACCGCGCTGGCGAAGCTGGCGGCCAAGTGGCGGCGGGTGGAGGCGCCCGAGGCGTACGCCAAGCAGATCATGTACCGCCAGCAGATCAGCTGGTGGCGGGCGGGCACGCGGCGCGGCGAGGTCGTGCAGGCGGCGCTGCCCGAGCCGGCCGAGCGGGACCTCAACCACCAGAGCGAGCTGCGCATGGTGTTGCGGTCGGCGCTGGCGCGGCTCACGGCGCGGCAGCGCACCGTGCTGGTGCTGCGGTATTTCGAGGACCTGCCCGAGCAGGAGGTCGCGCGGGCGCTGGGCTGCTCCGTCGGGACGGTCAGGAGCACGGCGCACAGGTCGCTGGCCCGCCTGCGCGAGATCGCCCCCGAACTGGCCCAGGAACTGGAGGTGGCCAAATGACTCAAATGCTTCGCGACACGCTGAGGGAGTGGGCCGACGAGACCAAGGTGCCGCACGATCTGGCCGACCGGGCGCTGCGGAGGCGCGCCTGGAAGCCCGTCGGCGTGGCGGTGCTGGCCGTGGGGCTGGTTACGGCGATCGCCGTGTTCGCCGTGGGCCTGCGCGGCACCGGGCCGGACGTGCGCGACCCGCAGGCCACCATGCGCGCGGCCACCGGCGTCACGCTGCCCCCGCGCCCGTCGCCCGCGCCGACCGACGTGCGGGCCGACACGGAGCACAGCCCGCCGGTCAAGCTGATCGCCGCGGGACGCATGGCCGTGTCCGCCTACTACACCACCCGCCGGGAGCGGGTCTCGGACGACGAGCAGCGGCTCGTGTACAGGTGGTCGCTGTACGACCCGCGGACCGACGGCTATGAGGAGACCTCGTGGGCCTGGGTGGACGTGGCCCCGGGGCTGCAGGTCGCCGCCGTGCTGGAAGGGGAGCTGATCAGCAGGCGGCTGGGCATCCTCGACCTGAACACCCGGCAGATCCTGAAGTGGATCGACCTGGAGCACCCGGTGGGGTCGGTCACGTGGTCCCCCGACGGCACCAAGGTCCTGGCCACGGCGTACTCCGGCTACCCGAACATCCTGCGGGGGAAGGGCGACCAGGCGGGCCCCGTTCCCGGGAGCAGCCCGCGTACCGGCTACTACGTCGTCGACGTCGAGGCGGGCACGGCCGAATACCACGAGCTGCCGCCGATGACCGACTGGCGTGACAACGAGAAGATCTTCAACATGAGCGGCCGCCAGGACCTCGGCTGGAGCCTCGACGGCACGTTGATCTGGGCGCCCACCAGCACCACTCCGGACCGGGTCTTCTACACCCTGGACGGCGAGCAGGCGGAGTGGCCCAAGGGGGACCGGTACGTGGACTACTCGCGCATCTCGGCGCTCTCCCCGAACGGCCGCCTGGTCCTGGGCCCCGACGGCCTGCCTACCAAGATCACGGACGCGGGGACGGGCCAGGTCGCCGGGCAGCAGCGGGTGCTGCAGCTGCACGCCTGGGCCGACGACGACAACGTCATCGCCATGGGGTGCGCCGGGTCGTGCGAGAGCGAGTTCAACAACGGGCTGGTCCTGGTGAGCGTGGACGGCCAGCGGATGACGCAGCTCGGCGCGAACCGCCGGTCCGACCAGGACGGCTCCTGGCAGTGGGTGCTCACGCCCAGATAACTGGATCGATCGTTCTCGAATGTGCTAGCTTGGTGCCGTGGCGAGGAGCAAGGAGTTCGATCCCGAGGTCGCGTTGCAGAAGGCCCTGGAGCTGTTCTGGGAGCGCGGATACGAGGCGACGTCGATGGCGGACCTCGTGGAGCACCTCGGGATCGCGCGGGCGAGCATCTACGGCACCTTCGGCGGCAAGCGCGAGCTCTACCTGAAGGCCCTGGAGCGTTACCTGGACCAGCACAACGTGGTCGAGCGGCTGGCCCGGCCGGGGCCCGCGCTGCCCGCCGTCCGGGCCTTCCTCGACTCGTACGTCGCGGAATGCCTGGCCGACGAGCTGCGGCGGGGCTGCATGGTGGTGAATACAGCGGTGGAGTTCGCCTCGCGCGACGCCGCCGTGTCCCGCAAGGTGACGGAGAGCTGGGCGGGGCTGGAGGCCGTGCTGGCCGCCACCCTGGTCAGGGCGCGCGCCCAGGGCGAGATCCCGGCGGGCAAGGACCCGTACGCGCTGGCCAGGTTCCTGCTCGTGCTGCTCCAGGGCATCAGGGTGCTCGGCAGGGCGGACCCCGATCCGCGCCGCCTGCGTGACGCGGTCGACCAGGCCATGGTGGCCGTTCAAATTTGAGAACGATTGGTATTGAATAGATGAGTCGCTTTGAGGGCAAGGTCGCCCTGGTGACCGGTGCGAGCGGGGTCCTGGGACGGGCCGCGGCGCTGGCGTACGCGGGTGAGGGCGCTTCCGTGCTGGTCGCGGGGCGCGACCAGGCCAGGCTGGCCGAGGTCGTGAAGCTGATCGAGGAGCGGGGCGGGCGGGCGAGCGCGTTCGCCGTGGACGTCACCCGGTCGGCGGAGGTCGCCGCCATGGTCGAGGCCGCGGTCTCCCGCTACGGCGGGCTCGACGTCGCGCTCAACGCGGCCGGCGTCTTCGGCATGCTCGCCCCGCTGGCCGACTACGACGAGGACGTCTGGGACACCGCGCTGGCCGTGAACCTCAAGGGCGTGTTCCTGTCGATGAAGCACGAGATCGCCCACATGCGCGCCAACGGCGGCGGGACCATCGTCAACGTGGCCTCCAACCTCGGCGCGCACTGGCGGCTGCCCGGGGCCGCCGCGTACGCCGCCTCGAAGGCCGGGGTGAGCTTCCTGACCCGCACCGCCGCCCGCGACCACATCGCCGACGGCGTGCGGATCAACGCCGTCAGCCCCGGCCCGATCGACTCGCCCATGGCGACGCGGCCCGGCGAGACCCGGGAGGAGCGGGACGAGCGGATGAAGGGCGCGCTGCCGATCGGCCGGGTCGCCACGCCCGAGGAGGTCGCCGCGGCGGCCCTGTGGCTGTCGTCGCCGGAGTCGAGCTTCGTCGTGGGCCAGGACCACGTGATCGACGGCGGCGCCACCGCCTGAGCCGGGGCAGCAGTACGGCTCGCACCCTCTGGCAGAGGGCGCGAGCCGTACGGAAATGGTTCAGACCCGGCTGATGCGGACCGCGTCGGCGACGACGTAGCCCGTGCCCGAGGTCCAGCGGCTCACGCCGACGGCGTTGTACGTGCCGGCGTTGAGCGAGAAGGTGCCCAGGCTCTTCCAGGCCCCTCCACCGGAGCGCTGGTCGACGTAGACGGTCTGGTTGCCGCCCGACGCCGCCACGATGTACGGCGCCGAGCTGTTGTACCCGGGATCATCCGGATACCAGACCTCGACCCGGTACGTCCCCGCGCTGGGGATGGTCGCCGAGTACCACGCCGGGTCGCTGGCGGCGACCGGGTCGGCGAAGCGGTAGTCGTCGCCGTAGCGCTGGCTGGAGTAGGTGGAGGTGCCCCAGTTGGCGCTGGCGGTGAACTGGCCGGAGGTGGTGTTGTCGATGGTCGTCGACCACGACGGGGTGCCGCCACCGGTCACGTAGTTCATGTACGTGGTCCAGTTCCAGTTCGGGCCCGGGTCGGTGTGGGTCGCGCCCGGGACCTGGTTGTGGCCGATGATGTGGCTGCGGTCCTTCGGGATGCCGTACTTGTCGCAGATGGCCTTGGTCAGGGCCGCGGAAGCCCGGTACATCGCGTCGGTGAACCACGAGGCGTCGTCGACGAAACCCTCGTGCTCGATGCCGATGGACCTGGTGTTGTAGCTCCAGTTGCCGGCGTGCCAGGCGATGTCCTTGTCACGCACCATCTGGGTGATGGCGCCGTTGGAGGACTTGACCACGTAGTGGGCCGAGACCTGCGCGGCGGAGTTCTGGAACCAGGAGATGGTGCCGGCGTACGAGCCCTGGGTGACGTGGATGATCACCCGGTCGATGGCATAGGCCGACGGACGGCTGGAGGCGGTGTAGTTGCTGGAGCTGGCGGCCACCCACGCGGCCGGCGGGTAGTCGGGGCTGGCCACTTCGGCCTGCGCGTTCAGCTGGCGGGCCTTGGCGAGCTCGCCGCGGTCGGCGGTGACCTCCTGCGGCTTGACCTGGACGCCGCGGAGGTCGATGCCGAGGCCGAGCTGCTCGTACACGGCGTCGGCGTAGAGGCGGGCCAGCTCGGGCGAGGAGGCGTTGCCGTACTTGGCCACGGCCTGGTACCAGCGCCCGGCGTCCTTCCTGGCCGTCTCGTCGAGGCCCAGCCCGTCGGCGTGGGCACGCAGCACGGCCGCGCCGCCGAGGATGTTCGCCTCGTCGTCGGCCTTCAGCTTGTCGACCGGGAGCTTGGTGAGCTCGGCGGCCTTCTCGAGCGAGTGGTTGGTCGGATTGCTGACCAGGTGCATCACGCCGTATCCGCCGCTGGCGCTGGGCTCGCCCTTGTGGCCGTCGAGGTGCGTCTCGGCGTAGGCGAGCGCGACGAGCACGTCGCGGGGGACGTCCTGCGCGGCGGCCGCCTTGGCGAACGCCGCCTGGAGCGGGCTGTCCTTGGCCACGGCCAGGGCGGGCTGGCCTGCGGCGATGAGGACGACGGCGAGTATCGAGGTGGCGAGGGCCGCTAATCGCGTGCGGGCGAGAGTCATGGGTGCTCCTCGTTGGTGGTAAGCGCGTGCACCGTGGGCGCGCGGGACCGCTACCTCCGGTGGACCGCTAGACGCGCCCACCGTATGGCACCTCCTGACTTATGTCGATAATTGACATTACTCGCGTGTTAGGTGAAACTTTTCTCCCCCTTGACGGCGGTTGTCCGGTGTAGTCTGTTCGGAGTCCCGAGATTGGGCCCCCACCGAAGTTGTGAAGACTATTGCGCTTTCATCTGAAGGCGCTGAAACTTCTTTTCGTGATCGCGCTGCGCACCGCCCTCGCGGCCCTCGCCGTACTCTCCCACCTCGTGACCTTCACCTCCTCCGCCGCCGCGGCCGCCGCGGCCGCCTGCACGACCGACCCCGCCACCCCGAAACGCCAGCTCAGGGCCATGTGGATCTCGTCGGTCGCGAACATCGACTGGCCCAGCGCCACCGGGCTGAGCGCGGCGAAGCAGCAGGCCGAGTTCCGGGCGTGGCTGGACCTGGCCGTGCAGAAGCGGATGAACGCCGTGGTCGTGCAGATCAGGCCCACGGCCGACGCGTTCTGGCCGTCTCCGTTCGAGCCGTGGTCGGAGTGGCTGAGCGGCACCCAGGGCGGGAACCCCGGGTACGACCCGCTGGCCTTCATGGTCAACGAGGCGCATGCCCGCAACCTGGAGTTCCACGCGTGGTTCAACCCGTACCGGATCGCGAACCACGCCGACCCGAGCAAGCTCGTGTCCACGCACCCGGCGCGGCAGCACCCCGAGTGGCGCTTCGCGTACGGCGGGAAGCTCTACTACAACCCGGGCATCCCGGCGGTACGCGCCTTCATCCAGGACGCGATCATGGACGCCGTCTCCAAGTACGACGTGGACGGCGTGCACCTCGACGACTACTTCTACCCCTATCCGGTCGACGGCCAGACCATCCCCGACGCGAGCACCTTCGCCCAGCACGGCGGCGGGATCGGCAACATCGCGGACTGGCGGCGCAACAACGTCAACCTGCTCGTGCAGGAGCTGGGCCAGCGCATTCACGCCGCGAAGTCGCACGTGTCGTTCGGGATCAGCCCGTTCGGCATCTGGCGCAACTCCGGGACCGACCCGCTGGGCTCGCGTACGTCCGGGCTGCAGTCGTACGACGCGATCTACGCCGACAGCCGCAAGTGGGTCAAGCAGGGCTGGGTGGACTACATCGCGCCCCAGATCTACTGGCACATCGGCTTCTCCGCCGCCGCCTACGAGGTGCTCACGGCCTGGTGGTCCGACCAGGTGCGGGGCACCGGCGTGCAGCTCGTGGTCGGCCAGGCCGCCTACCGCGCCGGAGCCTCCGGGCAGGACGCCGCCTGGCAGGACCCGGCGGAGCTCAGCGACCACCTGACCGACAACCGGCGGCACCCCGAGGTGGCCGGGGACATCTTCTTCAGCGCGAAGGACGTCAAGGCGGACCGGATCGGGTCGTTCACCCGGGTGATGAACGCCCACTACACCCGGCCCGCGCTGCTGCCCGCCCGCGGCTCGGCGGCGGCGCCGGCGGCGCCCGCGATCACCTCGGCCACCCAGGGCTCGGGCGGCGTCCAGCTCGCGTGGACGGGCTCGGGCACCTCCTACGCGGTGTACCGGGTGAACGGGTCGCAGTCGGCCGCGGACCCGTGCTTCTTCGCCGACGCCCGGAACCTGGTCACGACGACCAGGAAGACGTCGTTCACGGACCCGGCCGCCGCCTCCGGGGCGTTCACCTACTACGTGACCGCGCTCAACCGCACGCACCAGGAGAGCCAGCCCAGCGCGGGCAAGCCCGTGGGGTCGTCCGGCGAGGCGTTCAGCGTCGTGATCGACAACTCGGACGCGGGCTTCACCGCCAGCGCGAACTGGGGCACCTCCGCCTTCTCCGGGCAGCTGCACGGCACCGACTACCGTTTCGCCGACCCGGTCTCGGCCAGCGATCCCGCCTGGTATCAGACGACCATCCCCAGCACCGGTACGTATCGGGTGGAGGTGTGGCATCCGGCCGACTCCGGCTACAACAGCGCGACGCCGTACATCGTGGCCGCCTCCGGCGGGAACCAGACGGTCACCGTGGACCAGCGCACCAGCGGCGGGCAGTGGCGGGTGCTGGGCACGTACACGCTGGCGGCGGGCACGTACAACGTGGTCGGAGTGAGCCGGTGGACCTCGGGGACGGGGTACGTCATCGCCGACGCCGTCCGCATCACCAAGACCTGACCCCGCACGGTCGGAGGCTGGGCAGGGCCGGTGCGTGATCGTACGATGAGCCGGTGGACGGTGTCCGTCCGCGGCCGATCGACGCGGTCGCGGTCCTGGCCGCGGGAGGCTTGACGCTGGCGACCGGCTACACCGGCCCGGTCCTCGTGGTCCTGCTCGCGGCGGCGGTGCCGGTGCTCTGGACGCGCAGGGCGCCGCTCACCGTCGCCTGGGTCAGCGCGGGCACGGCGATCGCCCTGCCCGTGCTCTCCGTGATCTGGCACGTGCCGTTGCCGGACGGCGCGCCGATCTGGCCGCCGACGTGCGCCTTCGCCGCGTACGGCGCGATGGCGTACGCGGCGGGGCGATACCGCGGCATCCAGCGCTGGCTGCCGGTGATCATCCTGGCCCTGGCCGTCCTGTCGCTCCCCGACCGTCTCCCGCTGATCCTGCGCACCGAGACGGCGCTCGCCCTGGCCACCCTGTACGGCATGTACGTGGCTGTCAGGGAGCGCCTGCGCCGCGAGCTGGCGGAGCGGACCCAGCGGGTCGAGCGCGAACGGCTGGCGGGCGAGATGCACGACGTCGTGACCCACCGGGTCAGCCGGATGGTCCTGCAGGCCGGGGTGCTCGCCATGGCGGCGGGAGACGAGCGCGCGCGGGCGGCGGCGGAGGAGATCCGGGCGACGGGGTTCGAGGCGCTGGACGAGCTGCGCCACATGGTGGCGCTGCTGCGGCGCGGCACCGGGGAGGGGTTCGACCTGGGGCTGCCGCTGCCCGACCTGCGGCCGCTGGTCACCGAGTCGGCCTGCGCGGGCGTGCCGGCGGAGCTGGTGGTGGACGGCACGCCGGTGCCTGTCTCGGGCGTGGTGGGGCGGACCGCGTACCTGATGGTCGAGGAGGCCCTCACCAACGTCCGCAAGCACGCGCCCGGGGCGGAGGCGCGGGTGCGGGTGCGCTATCTCCCGGGATCGGTACGGATCGCCGTGCGCAACACCCCCGGCCAGCCGGACGCCTGGGTCGGCGGCGCCGGGCCCGGGATGGGGCTGCTGGACCTGCGACGGCAGGTGGAGCTGGTGGGCGGCACCCTGGAGACCGGGGAGGACCGCGACGGCGGCTTCCGCGTCGAGGCGACGTTCCCCACGCCCGCGTGAACGACGGGTCAGCCCCAGTCGTTCAGCAGGCGCTCGAACTGGGCGTTCGCCTCCGCAGGGTCGTAGCCGGGCAGGGCCTCGCGCATGAAGTCGTGGGTCTGGCGCTGGGCGTCCGCGCACGCCTCGCCCACCGCGGCGAGCGTCTGCTCGGCCAGCTCCTGGCTGCCCAGGCGGGTCGCGCGAGGGCCGTACCGGACGTTCAGGACGCGCCCGTTGACGTCGACCTTCGCCTTGACCTGGCCGGAGGCCGCCTCGCCGGTGCCGACGATCTTGTCGAGCTCCTCCTGGGCGGTTTCGAGCCAGGCCAGCATCCGCTCACCCTGCCGGGTGACCTCGTCCAGGTCCTGTTCCCTGATGTTGGCCGGGTCGTAGGGATGGCGGTACACGCTTGCCTCCGAGCTCAGAGAAGATCGCGGGCCGCCTGCTCGACCCGCTGGCGTACGAACGTCTCGTCGAGGGGTTCGGGCAGGTCCGCTGCCCCCATGGCTCCGTCCGCGATCTCCTGCGCCTTGCGGGCCGCGTCCTCCTGGGCCGCCTGGAGCACGGCGGTCACCTCGCGTCCGAGCGTCGCCTCGTCGAGCCGCAGAACGCGCGGGTCGATGCGCAGGCGGGTCAGGCCGCCCTGGCCGTCGGCGGCCGCCTCCAGCAGCCCGTCCTTGCTCCTGGCCAGGCCTTCCACCTGCCGGATCGCGGCCTGCGCCGTGCGCAGGTCACGGATGACCCGCCGGCCCTGGGCGGCGTACTCCTCCAGGTATTCGGCGTCGTGGTCGGGTGAGGGGAAGGACATGGCGACCTCCGGGTGGTCAGGAGAGCAAACCAGGTCGCCAAGTCTAGACATACACCGACAAGATCATTACTGAGCGATGTAGCTCTCATTAACAGGAAGTGTTGCCCGCGCGGCGATATGCCCCTATATGGTCATTTGACATGACGGGACTTGAGATAGCTCTGGGGGCGGTGGGGCAGGATGCCTCCCGGATCAGGACCCACGGGGAGGACTACGGCGCCTCTCTCGCGCCGATGCACGGACGTGGGGATGGCGTGTCGTCCTGGGGGGACGACGGCCTCTTCGCCGTGTTCACCAGCACGTACGCCGAATCCCGCGCGGTGTCCATGGCCGCGCTCTCCGGGCTCTCCCAGGAGATGAGCGCGACCGGCGAGGGCCTGCAGGCCGTGGTGAAGAACACGGGCGAGACCGAGGCCGCCAACGTCGAGGCCGTGCAGAACCTGGGCCGCACGTGGGTGTGACACTTCCCCCGGAGGCCGCCGGGGTCATGCAGATGCTCGGGCCCTACCCGACCTTCGACGAGGACGACGCCAGGCGGGAGAGCGGCGCCGTGCGCCTGGCCCACGCCAACACGGTCCCCGCCGCGGCGGGGGCCGACTCGTCGGTACGCGCCACGCAGCAGGTCTACCGAGGCGAGTCCGCCACCGCCATGCAGGACCACTGGGAGCGCACGGGGACGCAGAACGGCCACGTCGCCCAGGCCAACGCCGCGCTGAAGCTGGCTCCCGCGGTGCTCGAAGGCGCCGCGGGGGTGGTGTCGGCGGTGAAGGTCGCGGCGGGCACCCAGGCGATCTACACCTCGGTCGAGCTGACCAGGCTGCTGGCGTTCGGCGGGGCGCTGGGAGTGACCGCCGCCACCGCGCGCGTGCTCATGCGCCGCAAGGTCGTCGGGAAGATCCTGCGCGAGGGCAGCGAGGGCACCGGCAAGGTCATCGCCCCCATCGTGCGCCGCCGCATCACCGATCCCATGCGCCGCGTCCTCGACGACCTGCGCCGTCCCGGAGGTCCGGGCGGGCCGCGTCCGGCGCTCGCGGGCGCCGGCGGCCGTACCGTCCCCTTACGGCCGGGCACGTCGGGCCCCCGTTCCGTCCAGGACGGCATGGCCCAGATGGCCCGCGGCGGGAGGAAGGGCGGCGGGGGGCGCGGTGGTGGTGGCGGTGGCGGTCGCAGCAGCTGGCGCGACAACAACGGAAGAAAACTCCACGGACCGGTCCCCAACAACACGCAAGGCATGACGCCGGAGCAGGCGCGAGAGCTGGAGGGGAAGCTGACGGAGAGCCTCGGCGAACGGAAGCTGGAGCGGAGCTGGTTCGGCGGCAAGTCCGACCCAGGGCACGAGGCGAGGATCGAACAGGAAGAGAAGGCACTGGACATGGTCAAGAACTTCCTGAAGAGGAATAAGTAACAGCCGATGCAGACGCAAGCAGGCGACGACCTGATCCAGCGCATCCGCGCGCATTCGCACGCCGACGACGTCGTCGGCCCGGCGGCCAACGACCTGCTGAGCGAGTTGTACGAGGGATACCCCGTCGGGAACCTCGCCGGGCTCCTCCACAGCGGCGACGACTCGGCCGTGCGGACGGCGACCTGGCTGCTGTCGGAGCTGGGAGAGCTCGCCGCCCCGATGATGGACGAGATCCCCGCACTGCTCGCCCACCCGTCCGCCCAGGTGCGGTTCTATGCGGTCGAAGTCGTCCTGGTCAACGGCGAGGCCCGGCACGGCCCGACCATCGCACAGGTCATCAACCTGAGCACGGACTACGACACCGGCGTCCGCTGGCGGGTTCTCGGGTTCCTGGCTGCCGCCTCGACGGACCAACTGGTGGCCGGGGCGGCGAATCTGGCGGCCGGTCCGGTCAAGGAACTGGCCGAGTGGCTGATCCGCCTGGACTTCGAGGAGCCCGACCCGCGCGAGGTCCTCGCCCGGCTCGAAGGGCCCGACCCGACGGCCCGGCTCTTCGCCGCGGCGGCCGCCGGGCGCCTGTCCGAGGAGGACACGGGCCTACTTGAGCACGCGGTCAACGCGGAGGACGAGGAGATCCGTACGTTCGCCCAGAGTTGGCTGAGCGGGTCGGACTGAGCCTGTCCCGTCCCAGGGGAGACCTGGGTCGGATGCCGGGGTCCTCCCAGGGAACGATCGGAAGAGTCCTGTGGAAGGATGCCCGGAGCCGCTTCGCGGGCGAGTGTTGACATATGAATCGACTCGCCCGGACGGCCGCGCTCCTTCTCGCGGTCGTCCTGCTCGCCTCGTGCGGGGCCGGGGGCACTGTCACCCCGGCCAGTCAGGCCGGTCATACCGGACACGCCGCCAAGGCCACGGCGGCGGCGGCCCCGCTGCGGGCCGGTGAACGGTTCGTCAACCTCACGATGGCGGAGCCGTACACGCCGAACCCGCCCAACGGAGGCACGGACGACTACCGCTGCTTCCTCATCGACCCCAAGCTGGCGGGCAAGGTGTACCTGACCGGCACCCAGTTCCAGCCCCAGAACCTCGACCTCGTCCACCACGCGATCTTCTTCAGGATCGCCCCCGAGCACGCCGCCCAGGCGCGCGCCATCGACGAGCGCACCCCCGGCCAGGGCTGGACGTGCTTCGGCGACGACGGCGTCGGCGACTCCTCGTGGGTGGCGCACTGGGCCCCCGGCACCAGCGAGACGCTGCTCAACCCCAAGTACGGCTACGAGCTGCCGCCGGGCAGCCGGCTCGTCATGCAGGTCCACTACAACCTGCTGGGCGTGGAGGGCAAGCCGGGCACCGACCGCTCGGGCATCCGCCTCCGCGTGACGGACCGGACCCTGCAGCCCTTGGAGACCGCCCTGTTCCAGGCCCCGGTCGAGCTGCCCTGCACGCCGAAGGAGTCGGGACCGCTCTGCGACCGGGCCGCCGCGGTCAAGGACGTCGGCGCCAGGTTCGGCGAGGAGCTCACGAAACAGGTGGCGATCCTCGGCAAGTACTGCGGCCCGACCAAGCCGGGGCCGACCCAGCACTGCGACATGCCCGTCGAGGGCGCCGCCACGGTTCAGGCCATGGCGGGTCACATGCACCTGCTCGGCCGCTCCATCAAGGTCGAGCTCAACCCCGGCACCGCGAAGGCCCAGACGCTCCTGGACGTGCCCGAGTACAACTTCGACGACCAGGCGCTGCGGGTCCTGCCCAAGCCCGTCACGGTCAGGCGGGGCGACGTCGTACGGGTGACGTGCACGCACGACGCGGGCCTGCGCGCCCAGCTGCCCCAGTTGCAGAAGCTGCCGCCCCGGTACGTGGTGTGGGGCGACGGGACCAGCGACGAGATGTGCCTGGGCATCGCCATCGTGACGCCCGGCGCCGCGTGACCTTCCCTTGCCGAGGCGGCGAGCAGGGGGAGAACGAAGCGCCTCGCCGCCCCCCGCTGCCGGGTTCGCCCCGGCGGCGGGGATATACCCCTCAGACGCTGACGGGGCCCTGCTCCTCCCACCGCGTGAGCACCGCCCGATGCCTGGTCTGCCGGCCGGTGCCCGGGTCGATCGCGAAGTCGCCGAACAGGGTGGCCGTCTCCAGGCCGGCGGCGGCCGACCACAGCTCTTCCCGCCCGGTGCCACCTGCCCGGACGGCGCAGTGCGTCGCGATGATCGCGGCGGCGACCCCCTGGACGGCGAGGTAGTTCGGCGGCACGCCGGTCCTCCTCTCGTAGGCGGCGACGAACTCCGCCTCGGAGACCCCGAGGGCCACCTCGCCCCCGCCACCGGGGAACCACTGGCCGACGCCGTAGATCCCGATCGGATCGCCGACGGACGCGCCGAACTCCCGCACCCCCGCGGCCACGGCGCAGACGACCCGCGGGCGGTGGGCCCGCCTGACCACCTCGACGTCCTCGTCGAAGGAACCGGCGCAGAAGAGATTCCAGGAGTCGTCCACCAGGCCGCCGAGGACCACCGGGATGCCCACCTCGTGCGCGGCCCGCGCGGCGCCCTCCGCGACCTGCAGGGCGAAGCGCCCCTTGCCGCACACGATCCGGAGCGGGCTGAGGTCGCCGCTCTCCGCGAGATGGCGGACGAACGGCTCGGCGTACCGGCCGGCCGGCGTCTGGACGGAGACGACGTAGCCGGGGTTGGCCGCCTGCACGTCGTCCCCCGAACCGCCGTGGTTCCAGATCAGCCGGTCGAGCGCCGCGCCGATGCGCCCCGCCCGCCTCATGAGCTGCGTCGAGTACGGCCCCAGCAGGAGGTCGCACTGCCCGGCCAGCCGGGGGAGCACGACGTCCAGGGAGCCGGGCTCGCTGTGGTCGTCCTCGACGACCAGCTCCACGGACGGGTCGAGGGACTGCCACACTTCCAGGCCGATCCGGACCTGCCCGCCGAAACGGGCGTGCTTCCCGGACAGGGAAGCGGGCACCCCGATGCGGAGCCGCGAGGCGTGGGACGTCATCCCATCCTCACTCCCCAGCCAGCGGGACAATAACCCTGACCTGGGCTTTCAGTGGGTTCGGCGGCCTCGTGAGCGGATAGGGACCACCACGTGAACGAGGAGATTCTCAAGGCCGAGGGGCTGCGCAAGACCTTCCCCGGCGTGGTCGCCCTCGACGGCGTGGACCTGAGCCTGCGCACCGGCGAGGTGCACGTCCTGCTGGGCGAGAACGGCGCGGGCAAGAGCACGCTGATCAAGATTCTCTCGGGCGCCTACCACCCCGACGCGGGCCGCGTCCTGATGGACGGCCACCCGGTGCGCCTCCGCACCGCGGGCGACGCGCGGCGGCTGGGGATCTCCACCATCTACCAGGAGTTCAACCTGGTCCCTCAGCTCTCGGTCGCCGAGAACCTCGCGCTCGGCCGCCCGCCGCGCAGGTTCGGGTTCGTGGCCACCGGGCGCATGGAGCGGCAGGCCCAGGGCCTCCTGGACCGGGTCGGTGTGGACGCGCACCCGCGCACGCCGGTCGCCGGGCTGGGCATCGCGCGCATGCAGATGATCGAGATCGCGAAGGCGCTGGCCCTGGACGCCCGGGTGCTGATCATGGACGAGCCCACGGCCGTGCTCACCACCGGCGAGGTCGCCCGGCTGTTCACGATCGTGCGGCAGCTCCGCGACGAGGGCGTGGCGGTCGTGTTCATCACCCATCACCTGGAGGAGATAGCCGAGCTCGGTGACCGGGTGACCGTGCTGCGCGACGGCAGGTCCGTGGCCCAGGTGCCCGCGGACACCGGCAGGGACGAGCTGGTCGCCCTCATGGTCGGGCGTCCCGTCGATCAGCAGTACCCGCGGCGGCCGGCCAGGCGGGGCGATCCGCTGCTCAAGGTGTCCGGGCTGACCCGCGGGGGCGCGTTCCGCGACGTGTCGTTCGAGGTGCGGGCCGGCGAGGTGGTCGGGATGGCCGGGCTCGTGGGCGCGGGCCGCACGGAGGTGGCGCGGGCGGTGTTCGGGGCCGACCGCTACGACGCGGGCGAGGTCACCGTGCGGGGGACGCGGCTGCCGCCCGGCGACGTGCCCGCCGCCATGGAGGCGGGGCTCGGCCTCGTCCCCGAGGACCGCAAGGGCCAGGGCCTGGTGCTGCGGGCGGACGTCGCCGAGAACCTCAGCCTGGTCACCATGCGCGAGGCCACCAGGGCGGGGTTCGTGGAGCGTTCCAGGCTGCGCTCGGCCGCCGCGAAGGCGGCCGAGCGGCTCGGCGTCCGGATGACCGGGCTGGACCAGGAGGTCCGCACGCTCTCCGGGGGCAACCAGCAGAAGGTGGTCATCGGCAAGTGGCTGGCGGCGGACGCGCGCGTGCTCATCCTCGACGAGCCCACGCGCGGCATCGACGTCGGCGCCAAGGTCGAGATCTACGAGCTCGTCAACGAGCTGACGGCGGCGGGGGACGCGGTGCTGATGATCTCCAGCGACCTGCCGGAGGTCCTCGGGATGAGCGATCGGATCCTGGTCATGGCGCGGGGCCGGCTCGTCGGCGAGCTGCGCGCGGCCGGGGCCACGCAGGACGACGTGATGAGCCTGGCCGTGGCTGAGGTGGAGGGTCCTCGTGCGGAGTGACGTGCTCCTGGGCCGCCGGTCGCCGGTGGCCGCGTGGTTCGCCGAGAACGGCGCGCTGGCGGCGCTCGTGGTGCTGGTCGTGGCGCTGTCGCTGCTGTCTCCCGACTTCCTGAGCGTGACGAACCTGCTCAACGTCGGCGTCCAGGCCGCCGTCACCGCGATCCTGGCGTTCGGGCAGACGTTCGTGATCGTGACGAGCGGCATCGACCTGTCCGTGGGCTCGGTCGCCGCGCTCTCCGCGATCGTCCTGGCCTGGACCGCCACCGTCGCCGGCCTCCCGTGGCCGCTGGCCACGCTGGTGTCCCTGGCGGTCGGGGTGACGTGCGGGCTGGTCAGCGCGGTCCTGATCGCGTACGGCAAGCTGCCGCCGTTCATCGCCACGCTGGCCATGCTCGGCATCGCCCGTGGCCTGGCCCTGGTCATCTCGGAGGGCAGCCCGATCCCGATGCCGGACGCCGTCTCGCACCTGGGCGACACGATCGGCGGTTTCCTGCCGGTCCCGGTGATCGTGATGGTGGTCATGGGGGTGATCGCGGCCGTGATACTCAACCGCACGTACGCGGGCCGCGCCATGTACGCCATCGGCGGCAACGAGGAGGCCGCCCGCCTGTCGGGCATCCGGGTCTCCCGGCAGAAGATCGTCACGTACGCGCTGGCCGGCGGCTTCGCGGCGGTGGCCGGGATCGTCCTGGCCAGCCGCCTGGCCTCCGCGCAGCCTCAGGCGGCGGCCGGCTACGAGCTCGACGCCATCGCGGCCGTCGTGATCGGCGGCGCCAGCCTGTCCGGAGGGAAGGGGCGGGCGCTCGGCACGTTCGTCGGCGCGCTGATCCTGGCCGTCCTGCGCAACGGCCTGAACCTGCTGTCGGTCTCGGCGTTCTGGCAGCAGGTCGTGATCGGCGTGGTCATCGCGCTGGCGGTGCTCGTCGACACCCTGCGGCGCAGGGCGACCACCTAGGGGGAAAGATCATGCGGATGCTCATCGCGGGTGCCGCGCTCGCCTGCCTGACCGCGTGCGGCGGCGGGGGAGACGCGGGCGACGTCAAGATCGGCATGTCGGTGTCGACGCTGAACAACCCGTACTTCGTGCGTTTCCGGGACGGCGCGCAGGCCGAGGCGAAGAAGCTGGGCGTCACGCTGACCGTCACCGACGCCCAGAACGACGCCTCGCAGCAGGTGAACCAGGTCCAGAACTTCACCAGCCAGAACATGAAGGCGATCATCATCAACCCGGTCGACTCCGACGCGGCCGCCCCCGCGGTCAAGGCGGCCGACCGGTTCGCCATCCCGGTGATCGCCGCCGACCGCGGCGTCAACGGCGCGGCGGTGGCCCAGACCGTGGCCTCCGACAACGTGGCCGGCGGCCGGCTCGCCGCCCAGGAGCTGGCCAGGCTGCTCGGCGAGAAGGGGAACGTGGCCGTGCTCCAGGGCGTGCCGGGCACCTCCGCCGCGCGCGACCGCGGCAAGGGGTTCGCCGAGGGCGTCGCGGCGTACCCGAACATCAAGGTCGTGGCGCGGCAGCCGGCGGACTTCGACCGGACCAGGGGCCTGGACGTCATGACGAACCTGATCCAGTCGCACCCCGACCTCGCCGGCGTGTTCGCCGAGAACGACGAGATGGCCCTGGGCGCGATCAAGGCCCTGGGGGCCCGGGCCGGGCGGCAGGTCAAGGTGGTCGGGTTCGACGGCACGCCCGACGCGATCAAGGCGGTGCGGGCCGGCACGCTCTCCGCCACCGTCGCCCAGCAGCCCGGGCTGCTGGGGCAGGAGGCGGTGGACGCCGCCGTGAAGGCCGCCAAGGGGGAGCGCGTCCCGAAGACGGTGGCCATCCCCGTGAAAGCGGCCACCAAGGAGAACGCCGACCAGTTCGGCTGAGCCGTTCGGCGCTGCCATACGTCAAAGTAGGTGTGAAGAAGATGTGGCGAATCGTGCTCGTGCCGGTGCTCCTGCCGGCCCTGACCGTGCCCGCGGCCGTGCCCCCGGTCTCGGCTGCGGCGCAGGCGGCCGTCGCGCCGAAGAAGGTGCTGGTCGAATACTGGAAACAGGGCGGGTTCGCGGGGCTGAACGACCATGTGATCGTCTACGGCAACGGCTGCGTGCGGCTCAGCCGCCGTACGGGGCCGACCGTCGACAAGTGCCTCACCGGCAAGGAGGAGCGCAAGCTGCGCACGTACCTCAAGAGCCTCAAGCTCGGGCGGTCCGAGGGCAACCCGCCGGGGGCGGACTTCCTCAAGTACACGCTTGTTTATAAGAAGCATAGCGTCAGCCGCTACACGCTCCCGCCGAGCTGGCAGCCGGTCGTGCAGCACCTCGACAAGATCATGGTGAAGTACTGGGCCCCGGACTGAGCCGGGTCTCCATCAAGTGGGCCGTGCGCCGCGCGATACTGCCTCGGGTACGCCAGCAGCAGCCGGCGGTAGCGCCGTTCGAGCGAGGTCATGGGCCGGGGTGCGGTAGCGGTCATGTGATGGGGCGCAGCACGAGCGCGGCGGCCTCGTGCATGCGCCTGGCCTCGGCCTCGACGAGAGTGCGTCCCTCGTCGGTGATCCGGAAGTAGCGGCGGTTGCGGCCGTTGACCGTCTCCTCCCGGTCCACGGCGATCACGCCCCGCTCGTTCAGGCGCTCCAGGATGCCGTAGAGGGTGCCGACCGACGGCTGGACCCGGCCACCCGACAGCTCCTTGATCGACTTGCTGATCGCGTGGCCGTGCAGCGGGCCGGCGCGTAGGGCTGCGAGCACGAAGAACATCGGCTCGCTCACTTCTGAGGTTCCCCTGGGCATGGCCCAGATTATTCCGTTCAACGGAGCGTCCGCAACGCCCGGCGGCCCCCGTGCTGGGACCGCCGGGCGGGCGGGGTCACCCGCAGCGGTCGCCGTTCAGGTGGAAGACCTCGGGGGACGGGTTGGGGCCCGAGGGGTTCGTGGCCACGAAGCCGAACGTCGCGGATCTGCCCGGCTTGATCCGGCCGGAACTCCTGGCCGTCACCACCGAACCGGACTGCGACAGTTGCGCGCCCCAGTCCTGCCGGACGCGCTGGCCGCCCAGGAAGGACCAGCGCAGGGTCCAGCCGTCCATGGTCTGCCCGCCGGTGTTCTCGATCGCGATCTGGCCGGTGAACGTGCCCGAGCCGTGCGCCGTGTAGCGCACCCGGCAGCCGGTCCGCCCGCTCTTGTCGGCCAGGAACGAGGAGACCCAGGCCAGCGGGGAGTTCCAGTTGATGGTCAGCTCGTTCGTCGCCCACGACTCGATGTCGTCGATGTAGCAGAACTGCGGCTTGCAGCCCTTCAGCAGTCGCTGCGCGAGCGGGTCCTGGATGCCCGAATTGGGGCCGCCGGACAGCGTGCCGCGCGGCGGGTTGGGCAGCGCCGGGTCGAGCTGGTGGGCGTACCAGCGGCTGTGCTGGTTGTGCGAGGCCACCTCGCCGTAGCCGGTCACGTACGACTGGTTGAGCGCGTTGCGGCCGAGGAGGTAGTCCATGCCCTCGCGCACGGCCGAGCGGTACTTCTCGTGGCCCGTCAGGTCGTACGCGGTGGCCAGGACGACCAGGTTGTTCAGCACCAGGTTGTTCGAGCCCCAGTCGAAGTCCGGCGGGTCGTACGGCAGCCCGTACGGGTGCGCCCGCTGGATCGCCAGATACTTCTCGGCCCCTTCGACCACGGACTGTCGCACCCGAGCCCGGCCGGGAAGGGCGTTGGGCACCGTGGCCAGGTCGAGGCGGCCGAGCTGGGCGGTGTTGCCCCAGTCGAAGCCCCGGTCACGCCAGATGTCGCCGGTGTGGTGCGGCGAGGCCAGCACGAAGTCCCTGAACTCCCGCTCGCCCGTCGTGATGAACAGCTCCGCCGCCGCCCAGTAGAACTCGTCGCTCACGTCGCCGTCGTTGTAGGCGCCGCCGCCGGTGCCGTCGTTCGGGTCGGCGTACCTGGCCGGGTTGTCCTTGGCCGCCGCCCACGCCCTGCGCGCGGCCTTGAGGTTCCTGGCCGCGAACGCCGGGTCGTACGGCGCGAACAGCCTGGCCGCCTGGGCCGCCGTGGCGGCGAGGTTGAGCGTGGCGGCCGTGGAGGTGGGGTGCAGCTCGCGCGGCTGCGGGTCCAGGTGCGGCAGCAGCGGCAGGCCCGTCCAGTTCCGGTCGTGGATCTTGTGGTGGGCCATGCCCGCGAACGGCTTGCCCTCCGGCACCTGCATGCTCAGCAGGAACTCCTGCTCCCAGCGGGCCTCGTCCAGGATGTCCGGCCGGCCGTTGCCGCTCTCCGGGATGGCGAGCTGGCCGTCCTTGAAGGCCGCCTTGTCCCGTTCGTACGCGGCCATGAGCTGGTAGACCGAGATGCCGCCGTTGACGACGTACTTGCCGTGGTCGCCGGCGTCGTACCAGCCGCCCTTGACGTCGAGCGAGTAGTCGCAGACGCCGGGCTGGCACGGGACGCTCACGTCGCCCTGGTTCGGCGCGACGCCGGCGTGCCCGGCGGGCCGGGCGTAGCCGGGCCTGAGGCTGTCGAGGATCTCGATGCCGCTGCGCTGGGTGTAGTAGAACTTCAGCGCGTCCGTGGGGAGCCGGTCGTAGATGTCCGCGGCGAGGTCGAAGGGCCGGCTCGTCTCGCCGTCGGCCGTCAGCGTGTACCCCGTGCCGGGCTCGCGGTAGGAGCCGAAGTCGAGCGTGTGCACGTTCTGGCCGGAGCTGGCGTCCACGCCTCTGGGGGTGGTCCTGCCCTTGGCGACCGTCTGCTTGTCGGCGTTCCTGAGCTCCCAGTCCAGGGCCGTGGTCGCGGCGGTGACCACGGTGGCCTTCTTGGGGCCCTGGGGGAGGTAGCCGACCATGTTCACGCGGACGCGCGGGCCCGTGTCCGGCTCGTACACCTCGGGCTCCGCGCCGCCCTTGAGCGACACCTCGTCCATGCAGAACCTCCATGGCTCGGCGCTGCCGCCCAGCTGGAAGACGACCTGGGAGTTCGGCAGCGAAACGGGGGCGGTGAACGTGTAGGAGTAGTCGCCGCCCGAGACGCTCAGCTCGGGGTTCGCCGACAGATACTGCGTCCACGGGTCCACCGGGAGCTGGATCAGCGCCTTGCCGACCTTGGCGGGGACCGCCGAGGCGCTGAACCGGTACGCGTACGTCTCGCCCGCTACCAGCGCGATGTCGTTCTGGCCGATGATCACGTCCCACGGGTTGGCGGTGCCGCCGGGGATGTCGGCGCAGAGCCGGCCCGCGTCTATGGCGAGGGTGGTGTTGCCGGTGCTCCACCAGGGGGCGGTGCCGGCGTCGAAGGTGCCGTTCACGATCTGCTCGGGTCCCTCGTCCGCCAGCGCGGTCGTGGCGGGGGACAGGGCGACCATGGTGAGGAGGGCCAGTAAGGCGGCCCGGCTTCGGGTCATGGAGGTCCTTCGGGGGGTGGGAGCGCTCCCAATCGGGGCTCTCCGATCCTCCTTTCTCGTCGCCGTCCCGTCAACGGCCTGCGGAAACTGTGAAACTTTCAGGCGGGGCGACGCATCGGCCAGAACAGGGTCCCGTCCGGCAGCGCGAACGGCTCGCCCTGCCGGTAGCCGTGGCGCGCGTACAGGTCGCGGTTGCGCGGGTCGCTGGCCTCCAGGTACGCGGGCACGCCGCTCAGCCGGGCGTGGTGGTAGCGCAGCAGCGCCGACCCGAGCCCCTCGTTCTGGCGGTCCGGGTGGACCGCCAGAAAGGCCAGATGGTGGTACGGCTCCACCGGATGGTTCGCCTCGAACAACTCGTCGACCACGCGGAAGCGCTCGGCCCACTCGCCCGTGGTCTCGGCCAGGCGGCGGTCGTAGTCGGGCGGCCCGGGCAGCGGCGCGGTGCGCGGGAACCAGACCGCGACCGCGGGCCCGTCGTCGATGAGGTGGATCTCTCCGTGCTCGACGGCGTGGTCGACCAGGATCCGGAAGTTGGCCGTCATGACCCGGTGCCGCTCCCTGCGCTCCGGCACGAGGTAGTGCGCCACCCTCAGCCCGGAGAACGCGGTCGCGATGAGCTCCGCCACCCGCCCCGCGTCGTCCGCGGTCGCATGGCGGATGACCGGCCGCATCGCCCACGTCTGCTGTTTCATCGCCCAGGCCCCTCTCGTCTCGTCACACGCCGTCCTGGGCGGTCGCCGCCTTGGCGCCCATCCCGACCAGGGATCAAACGGCAGGTTGTCCGGCACGCAGGATGAACGCCCATATCACCCCAATTACCGCAGCTACCCCGTAAACACCGGGCAGAATCCACGTCAGCGGATCACCCTGGGGTACGTTGAGCGGCGCTGCGAAGTTCGTCACGGCCGGCGCGAGCGCGGTTGCGACCACCTGGCGCGCGAACGTCTACCCGCCCGGCTCTCTGGCGAAGGAATCCCTGGCTCCGGGGTAAAGCCTCGCTGCGACACGAAGACGCAGGTCAAACGGGTCTTGGGTTTGCCGTGCGGCACCCGGTACGGTCGGGATCATGAGGGCGTACCGGACCGGATTCGTGGCGGTCGTCACGCTGGCCGCGCTGACCACCGCGTGCGGCACCGCCGTGCCCGTCTCGCAGGAGGTGGCGCTGCCCGCGAAGCCATCCGCCGGCCGGTCGCAGGGCGGCGGCGCGCTCGCGGGCAAGATCGTGGTGATCGACCCCGGCCACAACGGCGGCAACGCCGCGCACCCCGCCGAGATCAACCGGCCGGTCGACATCATCACCGGCAAGAAGCCCTGCAACACGACCGGCACGCAGACGAACGCCGGATTCCCCGAGCATGCCTTCACCTGGGACGTCGCCAACCGGCTCAAGCCGATCCTGGAGAAGATGGGCGCCAAGGTCGTGCTCACCAGGCCCGACGACAAGGGCGTCGGCCCGTGCATCACCGAGCGGGCCGCCATCGGCAACGAGGCCAGGGCGGACGCGGTCCTGTCGATCCACGGCGACGGCGCCACGCCGAGCGGGCACGGCTTCCACGTGATCCTGCCGGGGCTGGTCTCCGGGCACAACGACCAGATCGTCAAGCCGTCCCAGCGCCTCGGGGTGGACATCAGGAACGCCTACCGGGACGGCACGGGCCTGCCGTACGCCGACTACACCGGCGTGGACGGCCTGCAGACCCGCACCGATCTGGGCGGGCTCAACCTCTCGGTGCGGCCCGCGGTGTTCATCGAGTGCGGCAACATGCGCAACCGCGGCGACGCGGCCAAGATGTCCAGTCCGGGCTTCCGCGAGCGCATGGCCGTCGCCCTGGCCGCCGGGCTCAGGAAGTTCCTGAGCTAGTACTACTCCAGTGACACAGTGAACTTCTTGATCGGACGCGCTCTCTAATCCGGTGTTCGATCTATGAAGGGAACCCACGTGTTCATGTCCGCGAAGACGATCGTCGCCGCGTCCCTCCTTGCCGCCGGAACGCTCGCCACCGCCGCGCCCGCGCAGGCGGCCACCGAGACGCCGCAGAGCGTCTGCGGCAACGGTTTCCGCGTGGTGAAGGACGGCGTCCGGACGATCAAGGACAGGCAGGGCGTCGAGCTCGGCAAGGTCTTCCTGCTCTACAACAGGAGGACCGGCTACAACTGCGCAGTGACGTTCCGGACCCTGTTCGACACGGACCACGCCAAAGCCCGGATGAGCGCCACGCTGACCATCCAGACCACCACTCCTCCGCTGACCTCCTCCGGGACGACCTTGGGCGTCTACAGCAGGCACACCAAGCCGGTGAAGTTGTTCGCGCGCGGCCTGTGCGTCAAGTACTCGGGCACCATCCAGAGCGTTGCCCCCGCCTGGGCGGGGAAGGGCGGTCGCGACAAGTGGGGTAACTGCGGCAGGTAACCCGGTTCGGGGCGATGTGCTCACACCGCCCCGAACGACCGGCGGTGAGCCGGCTCCCCAGCGAGCGTCTTGCGAGGGGCAGCACGACTGCCGCGCGTTTCCTCCTCCAGATGCTCGAACAACTCCGGCAGGGTCGCGCCGCAGCGTACGTTGGACAGTGGGCTGTGCTCGGGCACCAGAACGGTGCGGATGGCGATGTAGCCGCCTCCGGCGCCTTCGATGATCTCCCAACCGGGAAATCTCCCGGTCGCCGTCACGGCATGCTCGCTGAGATGTCGGCCCACACGACGCGATGGCCCTCCTCGGTGACGTGCGTGCCGCATCTGGCGCTCAGCCGGGTCACGATGCCGAGGCCGCGACCCGACTCCTCCATGGGGCACAACTGGCGAGGGACGAAGCATGGCTCCGGTTCTGGAGTGCCTGGGTCGATCACCTCAAGGCGGACGAAGCCGTCGCCGAAGCCCAGCCGGACCTTGACCCAGTCGCGCCGCCTGCCGCCCGGGACGTGCTGGATGACGTTGGCCACCAGTTCGGAGACGATCTGGAGCGCGTCGGAGCGGACCGATGGAGGGCTGTCGGTTAGCCAAAGCCCGGTCGCCTGCCGCGCCTGCCACGACGTCTTGTCGTTGCGGCGCAGCGTCGTATCGCGCCATAGGACGACATCGGCGAGCTCTGCTGATGTGATTCTTGCCCGCACAAAATCACCGCCTTTGTTCTGTTGCGCCGATATTTGGCTCGGACAACAGGCTGAGCATGTGTCTGGAAGCACTCCCCAGAGTGCCGCCGCAGGGCTATCTTGTAATCGGTACGTCACGGTCCGTGGTCGGACAGACGCGCTGGCGCTTGTCCGGGGTCCTGCAAAGGGGCGTGGCATGGCAGAGGTGTACGGCGAGACACTGAAGAAGGCCCGGAACGCGGCGGGCCTGTCGCAAACGGCGCTCGGCGAGCTGCTCTGTTGCAGCGAGAGCCTGGTCGGGCTGATCGAGCGGGGTAAGCGGAGGCCGAGCAAGAAGTTCACCCTGGCGGCCGAGGCGGTCCTGGGGCTGAACGGGGAACTCTTCGGGCTCCTGCCCAACACAACCGTCATGTCCACTCCGAAGTGGTTCAGCGAGTGGCCGAAGGTGGAGGAAAGGGCACACACCATCCGAACCTGGCAACCGCTCGTGGTCCCAGGGCTCCTCCAGACGGCTCGCTACGCGCGGGCCATGCTTTCTGTCGCACCAAGGGCCACCGAGCAGTGGGTCGAAGAAGCCGTCGAGACGCGGCTTCGGCGACAGTCGGTGTTCGAGCGCGAGGATCCACCCATGTACTGGGCCCTGCTCGACGAATGCGTGCTCCTTCGGCCGGTTGGCGGAAAGGACGTGATGCGCGAGCAGTTGGAGCATTTGCTGAAAATGGCCGAGCGGCCCAACATCTCGTTCCAGATCGTGCCCCTGGAAGTGGGCGCCACGGCAGGTGTGCTCGGAGGCTTCGCCCTCGCCCAGGGGTGCGACATGCAGGACCACGTCTACCTCGAAGACGCCGTGCAGGGTGCCGTATCCGCTCGCGAGGAGATGGTAAGGGGCGTTAACGTCATATACGACGCAATCCACAAATGGGCACATCCCATGCACGTGAGCCAGCGACTAGTACGTGAGGTGGCAGCGAAGTATGAAGATCAGTGACGAGTTGCGCGCCGAGTTGGAGGCCGCGCAGTGGACAAAGTCCACGCTCTCCGGCCCGAACGGAGGGGACTGCCTCTATGCCGCCAAGCTCAGCGGCGACCGATACGCGATCCGGGATTCCGAGCAGCCCGACGTCCCTCCAGTGATCGTACGCGGAGGTGTCTTCCGCGCCTTCGTGGGCGGCGCGAAACTCGGAGAATTCGACTTCTGACCAACCCGCGCAAAGAGACCTCTGCGGTCGCAGAGGTCTCTTTTGGTTGGTTACGCCTGCGCGGCTGACCGGCGGGCTCGGGAAGTACCTGAGCTGGCAGCCCCGTACGCACGCAGGAACGCCGCGACGGCGGCCTCGGAGAGCCGTTCGAGGTCGGCCTCCGTGTAGTGGTCGCCGCCGCCCCAGAACATGACCTTGTTCACCGGGATCCACAGCAGCAGGCCCACGAAGTGCTGGGCGGCCAGCTCGGGGTCGTCCAGGCGGAGCAGGCCGCGGTCGGCGAGACGCCCGAAGGCGGCGGCCAGGGTCTCCAGCGAGCGCTCGAAGCCCTGCTGGTACCAGGTGCGGCCGAGGTCGGGGAAGCGGTCGGCCTCGGCTATCACCAGCCGGCGCAGGCGGAGCACGTCGGGCCGCATGAGCGCGCCGAGGAACTGCCGGGCCAGCTCGCCGAGGTCCTTCTCCAGGTCCTCGCTGTCGTCGAGCGCCGCGGTGATGAGCCTGGCCAGCCCCTCGACCTGGGTCGTCGTGTCGAGGATGATGCTCGTGAACAGCTGCTCCTTGTCGGTGAAGTGCTTGTAGACGGTCTGCTTCGAGACCGCCGCCAGCGCCGCCACCTCGTCCATGCTCGCGCCCACGTAGCCGTTGCGCAGGAACACCGGCCGGGCCGCCTCCATGATCTGCCTGCGCTTGCGTGCCGTGCGGCCGTCCTCTTCCGGTGCCATGACCATCCCTTCGCCTTCCGACGGAATCAGAGTACTAGACAGTTCCGTACTTAGGCGAGTACGGTACCGTCTAGTTCTTACGACGAAAAGGGATAAACTGATCATGGGTGATCTTCAGCAGCGGGTGCAGGAAGCCGCCGACAGGCTCGTCGAGTCGGGCGAGGAGCGCGGGCTCCAGGTGGCCGTCTACCGGGACGGCGTTCAGATCGTGGATGTGGTGGCAGGCGTGGCCGACCCGGCGACCGGGCGGGCCGTCACGTCCGACACGCCCTTCTACAACTACTCGATCGGCAAGGGCGCCACCGCGACCGTCGCTCATGTGCTGGCCGAGCGGGGCCTGTTCGGTTATGACACGCCGGTGGCGGAGCTGTGGCCGGAGTTCGGGCGGCATGGCAAGCAGGGGGTGACCGTGCGCCACGTGCTGTCGCACACGGCGGGCGTGCCGGGGGTGCCGCTCGACACCACGCCGGAGGACGTCTGCGACTGGGACAAGATGGTCGCCGCGCTGGAGGACGCCGAGCTGTGGTGGGAGCCGGGCACGAAGGTGGGCTACCACGCGTACACGTTCGGGTTCCTGGTCGGCGAGATCGTCCGGCGGGTCACCGGCAAGCCCATCTCGCAGGTGCTGCTGGAGGACGTGGCGGGCCCGCTGGGCGTGGCCGGCGAGCTCTACTTCGGGATGCCGGCGACGGAGCACCACCGGCTGGCCAGGCTGGAGGACGCGCCGGCGGACCCGTCGGCGTGGGGCGAGCTGCCGGCGGACCTGCCGATGTTCAAGGCGGGGCCGATGACGCTGATGCCGACCGCCGAGCTGGGCAACCGCGGCGACTACCTGTCCTCCGACATCCCCGCGGGCGGCAAGACCTCGGCCCGGGCCATCGCGCGGATGTACGCCGCGCTGCTCGGCGAGGTGGACGGGACGCGGCTGATCTCGCCCGACCGGCTGCGCGAGGTGACGGCGGTGGCCTCCAGCGGGGTCGACGAGGTGTTCGGCATGCCGACGACCTGGGGGCTCGGGTACGGCATCGGGGGTCCGGGCTCGACCGCCGAGGCGAGCCCGACGGTGTTCGGGGTGCCGGGGGCTGGCGGCAGCGCGGCCTGGGCCGACACGGCGACCGGCACCGCGTTCGCGCTCACCAAGAACCGCCTGACCAACGACTTTGCGGCCGTGAGCCTGATCGGCAGCATCGTGACCGACGCCTAGCGCGCCTGGTGCGCCTCGCCCGGCGTGCTCGGCCCCGGTCAGCCGTCGCGGCAGAGGGGCTTGCCTCCGACCACGCAGGCGATGTCGTCGAGCTGGCAGCTGAGCAGGGTGCCGTCCATGCCGAGCACGAGCACGAGGTCGCGCCTGGACGGATGAGCCAGCATGATCCTGCCGACGACGCCATTATCCAAGATCACGGTCGGGCGGCCTGCCGCGTTGTCCATGCCCTCGTGACTCCTCTCCGCTGCGGAACGAAAGCCGTTCCCCACCAGGATGCACAGGTGTGTGCCGTGAGCGCATCGGTCATCCGGTTGTATTTCCGGAACGAAGGTCGCAATGGCCGTGTAAGACTGGTCCCAACAGGGGTTTTCCAGGGGGAGATGACCTTGCGCACATGGCTTACTGAACGGTTCGGCCTGGGGGTGCCCGTGGTGGGCGCGCCGATGGCGGGGGTGGGCGGGGGCCGGCTGGCCGCCGCCGTCTCCGAGGCGGGCGCGCTCGGCATGATCGGGGTCGCCGCCGCGGCCACGGGGGAGTGGATCGCCAAGGAGGCCGCCGTCGCGGGCGGCGGTCCGTACGGGGTCGGGCTCATGGCCTGGGCGCTGCCCGGCAATCCGGCCCAGTTCGACGCCGTGCTGGAGCTCCGGCCCACGATCGTCTCCGTGAGCTTCGGGCCGTACGAGCGGTATGTGGAGCAGCTCCGGCGGGCGGGCATCACGGTCGTCACCCAGGCGGGCACCACCGACGAGGCCCGCGCCGCCGAGCAGGCCGGGGTGGACGCGGTCGTGGCGCGCGGATCTGAGGCCGGCGGTCACGGGCGCGACGCGGTCGGCACGCTGCCGCTGCTGGAGAGTGTGCTCGACGCGGTGAGCGTCCCGGTGCTCGCGGCGGGCGGCATCTCGACCGCGCGCGGGCTCGCCGCCGTGCTGGCCGCCGGCGCCGCCGGGGCCTGGGTGGGCACGGCCTTCATGGGGTGCGCGGAGACGTCCCTCTCGGAGGCGGCCAAGGAGCGGTTGCTGGCGGCCGGGGAGACGGGCACCGCGTACGGGCGGGTCTTCGACATCGCCCAGCGGCTGGACTGGCCGGCCGAGTTCGGCGGGCGGGCCCTGCGCAACGCGTTCTTCGACGAGTGGGCCGGGCGGGAGGACGAGCTGGCCGCCGACGACGACGCCCCTGCCCGGCAGGCGGCGGCGCGTTCCGAAGGGGACTTCGACACGGCCTGCATCTACGCGGGGCAGGCCGTGGGGATGGTGCGCGAGCGGCGCGCGGCGGCCGACGTGGTCGCCGGCTTCGCCGCCGCCGAGGGGCTCCTGGCCCGCTTCGGCAGGTAGGCGAGAACCTGTTCTGTTCGGTTTGCCGATCTTGTTGAAGGGGGCTGGTCAATCTTCCGTGTGACGTGCGGGAGCGCCGAGTAGTATGGCGTTCGAGTCGTACGCGCGGAAGGAGACGGCCCCCGGTGTCCGAGCTAGAACGCGTTCCGCCCGGAGTGGACCCGACGGTTCCCAGCTCGGCGCGGATATACGACTATCTGCTCGGAGGCAAGGACCACGTCGCGATCGACCGGGCGGTGGCGGACAAGCTCCTCGCGGTCGCCCCGGACACCCGTCTGGTGGCCAGGGCAAACCGCAGGTTCCAGATCGAGGCCGTCCGCCATCTGGCGGAGCGGGGCCTGCGGCAGTTCCTCGACCTGGGCACCGGCATCCCGACCTCGCCCAGCATCCACGAGACCGCCCGCTCGGTGAGCCCGGCCTGCCGCGTGGTCTATGTGGACTACGACCCGGTGGTGCGGCTGCACGCCCAGGTGCTGCTCGCCGACTCGCCGGGCGTCGCCAGCATCCAGGCCGATCTGCGCCGCCCCTACGACGTGCTCGCCGACCCCAGCGTCACCGGCCTGATCGACTTCGACCAGCCGGTGTGCGTGCTGATGGTCGGGGTGCTGCACTACGTGATGGACGAGGAGGACCCGTCCGGCATCGTGGCCGCCTTCAGGAAGCGCATGGTGCCGGGCAGTTACCTGGTGGCCTCCCACGCGATGATGGAGAGCGCCCCCGAGGCCATCGCGCAGCTCATGATGGCGACGGCCGGCACCCCCGCGCAGGCGCAGTTCAGGACGCGGGATGAGGTGCTGCGGTTGTTCGACGGGTTCGAGCTGATCGGGCCGGGCCTGGTGCCCGTTCAGGACTGGCGCATCGGCGACGACGAGCCCGACATTCCCCTTCTGGACGGCACCCCGCAGCTGCGCATCGAGGGCGGGGTCGGCCTGTTCAGAGCTTGATGCCCTGGATGATCTTCGACAGTTCGGGGACGAGGGGCGTGCTGGCCATCACGGTGACGACGACGCCCTTGCGCTCGACCCAGCCCGCGTAGCGACCGGCGCCCAGCGCGCCGTCGCCCTCCTGGGTGAGCACCTGACGGCCGCCGATCTTCACGGTCTCGGTGTCGCCGGAGAACGTCCCCATGTTGAACGGCCCGTTCTTGAGCTGCGCCAACTTGCTCGCCTTCGGCCAGCACACGACCCTGACCCACAGCGACCGCTGCTTGTCGTCCGCGTTGGCGCGGTCGTCCCCCCACTGGTAGCCGTACTCGGTGATGCCGTTGTGCTTGTTGACGACGACGCCGCCGTACGTGAAGCCCTTGGGGATGTGGTTGACGCGGACCCCCTTGATGGCGGTGGCGCCCCGGGCCGGCTTGTCGACCTTGCTGTCGTTCGACCGCTTCACCTCCGCCTTGGTCGGGACGGGGCAGGCGGGGCCCTGCGCGGCCTGGGCGGGAAGCGCGATCAGGGCCGCGGCGACGGGCAGCACGGACAGGGCGGCAAACCGGTGAATGTTCTTCATGTCGGGGTTGGATGACGCTGGTGTGAAAAAGGTTCAGTACTCCTTCAGCGTGATGTTGGTCGCGAACTTGTCGGTCATCTTCATCATCAAACCGAGCAGCAAGCTGGACTTGAACAGCCGGTTCCGCATCCGGATCCCTCTCGGGGTGCGGGGGGCGAGGAAGGGGCCCGAGTTGCCGTTCTTGGCGATCTTGGCATATCCGCGCATCTGCTCCTCGTACTGCGCGAAGGCCACACGGTGATCGCCGCCGGCCCGCTTGAGCTCGCCCGCGAGCACGTACGCGCCGACCACGGCCAGGCCGGTGCCGAAGCCGGCCAGCGTGTTGCCGTACGCGGCGTCGCCGAGCAGCACCACGCGGCCCTGGCTGTAGCGGTCGATGAGGACCTGGCTGATCGAGTCGAGATAGACGTCCTCGGAGCGGCGCATCGCCTCCATGAGCGCCGGGCCCTGCCAGCCCATGCCCGCATAGGCGCGGGCCAGGAGCTCCTTCTGCTGCCGCATGTCGTACCGGTCGTAGTCGAGGCGGTCGGAGGCGAAGACGAAGAACGCGGGCGCCTTCGGCCCGCCGACGGCGGCCATCCTGCCGGGCTCGTTGTACATCTTCGCGACCGGGCCGAAGTCGCCCTCGACGTCGACCAGGGCGTAGTGGTAGCCGAGGTGTTTCACGTGGTCGGCCTCGGGGCCGAAGGCGAGGCGGCGGACGTTGGAGTGGATGCCGTCCGCCCCCACTACCAGGTCGAACGTGCGCGGGGCGGAGCGTTCGAAGGTGACGTGGACGCCGCTGGGGGTCTCGGTGAGCGAGGTGATCGAGTCGCCGAAGACGTACTCGCAGCTCGCGGCGGTCTTCTCGTAGAAGACCCGGGACAGGTCGCCGCGCCTGATCTCGATCTCGCCGCCGGTGAACTCGCCGGGTATGACCGTCAGCTTGTGGCCGTCCGCGTCGACGATCACCTGGTCGGTGCCGCCGGTCTGGAGCGCCTGGATGTCCTTGAGCACCCCCATGCGGGTCAGGACGGTGCGGTGGGTCTCGCCCTTGAAGTCGACGGCCTGGCCGCCGAGGCGGAGCGAGGGGGCCTTCTCGACGACGGTGACGTTGAAGCCGTAGCGGGCGAGCTGGAGGGCGAGGGCGGGGCCGCCGATGCTGGCGCCGGAGATGAGGACGTTGGTGTTCTTCATGTCCGTCAGCTTCGTGAGCGCCGCTGACAGCCGGGCGACCACCGGCTGACAGCCAGGGCGGGCCCCGTCAGCGGCTGCGGCCCGGGGCGGGCTCGGCGGCCGGGGCGCGCCTCGTCAGCGGCTGGGGTGCGCGGTCGCGGTGAGCGTGGCGAGCGCGTCGTCCCGGCTCATCGACGCCCCCTTGGCGAACGCCGCAGCGAACCCCTCGGGCCCGAGCACTTCCGTGGCGGCGGCGGCGACCCTGGCGACGTCCCGATCCCCGGCGACGGCCATGCCCCGCAGCGCCACCCCCACACCGAGCAGCACCGCCGCCAGCTCCGCCGGACTCCGGCCCACCGCCCGTTCCGCCGGACTCCCGCCTGCCTCCGCCGGCTTCGCCGGACTCCCGACTTCTGCCGTCGCGCTGCCCGGACGCCGGCTCGTCGTGGTGTCCGGGCCGTTCAGGAGGCACTGGCCCGCCAGCCCTTCCGCGGCGTCGGCGAGGTCGATGGCCAGCGGTGACTTCAGCGTCATGGCCAGGGCCTCCGCGTGCCTGCGCGCGGCCCCGGCGGCGTCGCCGGTCGCCTCGGCCAGGCGGCCGAGCGCCGTCAGCACGTGCGACCTGGCCCCGTGAGCCGGGAAGAGCCCGGTCTCGGAGGCGGCGAGCGCCGCGTCCAGGCAGCGGGACGCCTCCGCCAGGTCACCCTCAAGGCGGGCCATCTCGCCAAGACGCAGGCTCACCCGCGCCGTCAGCTCCGGCCGCCCCAGCCGGCGCGCCAGCTCCCCGGCCCGCTCGCAGTCGGCACGGGCGGCCTGGGCGTCCCCGGCCCGCCAGCGCGCCTCGGCGCGCCGGTGCAGCACGTCCGCCAGTTCCTCCATCGCCCCGAGCTCTTCGAGCAGGTGGACCGCCTCCTGCCACAGCCCCATGGCGCGTCCCCACTCGCCGCGCCAGCTCGCGATCAACCCGAGCCAGTCGAGCCCCTGCGTCTTC
The DNA here is from genome assembly GCF_044460125.1 of Nonomuraea sp. NPDC050153. NCBI lineage: Bacteria > Bacillati > Actinomycetota > Actinomycetes > Streptosporangiales > Streptosporangiaceae > Nonomuraea > Nonomuraea sp. NPDC050153. Next base: position 102,530 of record NZ_JBITJQ010000010.1, on the reverse strand, counting down.
CCCCAGCGCTCGCCCAGGGCGCCGAACTCCGCGAGCATCGACTCCAGCTCCCGCTCCGCGCCTCCGACGCCTCCGCTCAGCAGCCTCAGCAGCGCGCTGCTGAGGCGTTCGAGCGCCTTGCTCCACGGATCGGACCCGATCACGCGTACGGCCGGCGTCTCCCCGGGGGCGGGCGGCCCCGCGAGCATCCCCCACAGGGCAGGGCCGAACCGGGACCGCATCGGCCGGTCGAGCGAGCCGATGACCGTCCGGGCCCGCTCCCAGTGCGGGGACCCGGCGTCGGGTACGGCGTGCAGCACCACCAGCGCGTACTCCTCCCCGAGCTCGGGGCCGATCGCGTCGAGGAGCCGCACGGCGTGCCGGGTCGCCTGGCCCCGCCGCCCGCTGAGCCACCAGTACATGGCCAGCGCCTCCACCAGCAGCGCCGCCGCCGGCGGGTCGTGCTCGACGCTCCACCGCAGCGCCGCCCGCAGGTTCGCGTCGTCGGCCGAGAGCAGGGCCAGCCACTGGAGCTGTTCGGCGCTGTAGAGGTGGCCGTCGGCGCGGTACGCGAACTCCAGGAACCAGGCGGCATGGGCCGCCCTCAGCCGTTCCTCCTCGCCCGCCTCCGCCAGCCGCTCCGCGCAGAACAGGCGGATGGTGTCGAGCATGTGGTAGCGCTCGCCGTCGGTCTCGACCAGCGACTTGTCCACGAGGTCGGCGAGCAGGTCGGCGCTGTCCGCGCCGCAGACGCGCTCCACCGCCTCCAGGCTCGCGCCGCCGGCGAACACGGAGAACTGCCTGGCCAGCGCCTGCTCCTCGGCGTCGAGCAGGCTCCAGCTCCACTCCACGACCGCGCGCAGCGTCTGGTGCCGCGTAGGGGCGGTCCGGTCGCCGCGCGACAGCAGCCGGAACCTGTCGTGCTCGGCCAGCCGGGTGGCGATCTCTTCCACGCCGAACGTACGTATCCGGGCCGCCGCCAGCTCGATGGCCAGTGGCAGGCCGTCCAGCGCCGCGCAGATCCGCAGCACGGCGTCCAGGTTGCCGGGCCCGACCGCGAACTCCTGCCGCACGGCCGCCGCCCGTTCGGCGAACAGCGTGACGGCCGGGTCGGTGGGCAGGGGCGCCAGCGGGACCAGGTGCTCGCCGGTGATGCCCAGCGGCTCCCGGCTCGTGGCCATGATCATCAAGCCGGGGGAGGCGGCGAGGAGGCGGCGGGCCAGCGTGGCGACCTCGGAGAGCACGTGCTCGCAGTTGTCCAGGACGAGGAGGAGGTCCTGCTCGGCCAGCGCCGCCACCAGGCGTTCGGTGGGGTCGGGGAGCCCGCGCAGCGCCGGCTCGCGCAGCCCGAGCACCGCCAGCACCGCCCCCGCCACCTGCCCGGCCCCGTCCACCAGCGACAGGTCCACGAAGCACGCCTCCCCGGCACGACGCGCCCCGGCGCGGCGGAGCTCCCCGGCGGTGGCGCTTCCCGGGTGGAGGAGGCGGGTGGCGGCTTCGACGGCCAGGCGGGTCTTGCCGATGCCGCCGGGGCCGACGAGCGTGACCAGGCGGGCGCCACGCAGGGCGGCCAGCCGCGCGAGCTCCTCCTCCCGCCCGACGAGCCGGTTCAGCTGCGCCGGCGGCGCGACCCGCCGGACCTGGTGCCGCTCGGCGCGCAGGATCGCCAGGTGCAGGGCCGCCAGCTCGGGTGAAGGGTCGGTGCCGAGCTCGTCGGCGAGCAGGCGGCGCGTCTCGTCGAAGACCGTCAGGGCCTCGGACGGCCGCCCCGCCGCCTCCAGCGCGCGCATCAGCAGCCCGCGCGGCCGCTCGCGCAGCGGATGGGCGGCCACCAGGTCCTGCAGCGCGGCCACCGGGCTGCCCTCGGGCAGGCCCAGCTCGGCCTCCATCAGGTCCTCGACGGCGGACAGGCGGAGCTCCTCCAGCCGGAGCGCCTGCGGCCCCGCGAAGGGCGCGTCTGCCACGTCCGCGAGCGCCGGCCCTCGCCACAGCTCCAGAGCCTCCCTGAACGAGGAGGCGGCCGCAGGGAGCCGACCGGCCGCCAGCAGCCTGCGTCCCTCGCGGAACAGCCGCTCGAACAGGTGCGCGTCCACGTCGTCCGGCGAGACCGCCAGCCGGTAGCCCGCCCCGTGGAACTCGATCAGGCCGGCCGGCAGGCTCCTCCTGAGCCGGGAGACCTGCGCCTGGATGGCGTTGGCGGCCTCCGCGGGCGGCCGGTCGCCGTACTGGCCGTCGACGAGCCGATCGACGCTCACCGTCCGCCCGGCGTCGAGCAGCAGCAGCGCGAGCAGGGCACGCGGGCGCGGACCCCCGATCACCAGGGGCTCGCCGCTGGGGGAACGCACCAGGAGCGGGCCCAGGATGCCGAATCGCACGCCCCGATCCTAGGGAATTATCGGTATACCTACCGATGCCTATACGTATTTCCCAGTCGGGAGTGACCGTTTAGCGTCGCGACATCAAGGCGCAACAGCACTGCTAGCTTCCCACCCCCCAATCTCCCTGCAATCCCGCCGCCGAGGCGATCCCCGTGCGGCGAGCGGGCCGTCGTGCGCTCACGAAGCGCGCCGATCCCGTGGGAGAACGTCGAAAGGAGCAGCACAGCGTGAAACGCAAAGCCTTACTCGCGACGGTCGTCGGCGTGGCCACGGCCACGACTCTGGCGTTACAGACGCCGCCCGCGAACGCCGCCCCTCCGGGAGCCGCACCGCAGCAGCAGCAGACGGCGCGCGCGGGTGACCCCGCCTCGCTCGCCGCGCAGGTCGCCGACAAGGCGATCTCCAGCCAGCTCGACGAGCTGACCCGTGGCCCCGACGAGGCCTACAGCCGCGTGGCGGTCACCCCGGGCGCGGCCGACATGTACTACGTGTCGTACGAGCGCACATACAAGGGCCTGCCGGTGGTCGGCGGCGACGCCGTCGTGGTCACCGACGCGGCGGGCAACGTCAGGGACACGGCCGCGGCGTCGGGACCGAGCCCGAGCGACGTGCCGACCAGGGCGACGGTCAGCGCCGAGCGGGCCACCGAGGTGGCCAGGACCAAGCTCTCGCGCGTGGACGACACCGCGGCGCCCCGCCTGGTCGTGCTGACCTGGGGCGAGAAGCCGAGGCTGACCTGGGACGCCATGGTCAGCGGCATCGCCGAGGGCAAGCCGAGCATCCAGCACGTGTTCGTGGACGCGCGCACCGGCGAGATCGCCGACTCGTACGACCTCGTACGCGCCGGCACCGGCAACGGCTACTACTACGGCCAGGTCACCATCCAGACGAGCGGCTCCGGCAGCTCGTACTCGATGACCGACGGGACCAGGCCCGGCATCCAGTGCGGCGGCCAGAACGGCAGCGCGTACACCGGCACCGACGACGCGTGGGGCAACGCCTCCGGCACCAACCTGGAGACCGCCTGCGTGGACGCGCTCTACGGCGTGCAGCGCGAGTGGGACATGCTGCGTGACTGGCTGGGCCGCAACGGCATCAACGGCAGCGGCCGCGGCTTCCCCGTGCGGGTCGGGCTCGCCGACGTGAACGCCTACTGGAACGGCAGCTACACCAACTTCGGCCACAACCAGGCCAACACTCGGCAGGCGACCCCGATCGACGTCGTGGCGCACGAGTTCGGGCACGCGATCTTCCAGACCACCCCGGGTGGCGCCGGCTCCGGCAACGAGAACGGCGGGCTCAACGAGGCCACCGGCGACATCTTCGGCGCCCTGACCGAGGCGTACGCCGCCAACCCCAACGACCCGGCCGACTACCTGGTGGGCGAGGAGGTCGACCTGGTCGGCGACGGGCCGATCCGGAACATGTACAACCCGAGCGCGCTCGGCGACCCGAACTGCTACTCCTCCTCGATCCCGGGCACCGAGGTGCACGCGGCGGCAGGCCCGCTGAACCACTGGTTCTACCTGCTGGCCGAGGGCAACAACCCGGGTGGCGGCAAGCCGTCCAGCCCGATCTGCTCCGGCGGCCCCTCGTCGGTCACCGGCGTCGGCGTCCAGGACGCGGGCAAGATCTTCATGGGCGCGCTGGCCCGCAAGACCTCGTCCTGGCGGTACACCAACGTCCGCGCCGCCTCGGTCGCGGCCGCGATCGAGCTGTTCGGGGCCAACAGCGCCCAGTGCAACACCACCAAGGCGGCGTGGAGCGCGATCAGCGTGGCGGCGGCGTCGGGCGAGCCCGCGTGCGGCACGTCGACCAGCGACTTCTCGATCTCGCTCAGCCCGACCTCCGGCAGCGCGGCGCCCGGCGGCCAGGCGACGGCCACGGTCGGCACGCAGACCACCTCCGGCAGCGCCCAGACCGTGAGCCTGAGCGCGTCCGGGCTGCCCAGCGGCACCACGGCGAGCTTCAGCCCCTCGTCGGTGACCTCGGGCGGCTCCTCGACGCTGACGCTCTCGGTCGGCTCGTCGACGGCGGCGGGCACGTACGGCATCACGGTCACGGGAACCGGCACGACGACCCACACCGCGACGTACTCGCTCACCGTCAGCTCGACCCCGCCGACGCGTGACTTCTCGATCTCGCTCAGCCCGACGTCGGGCACGGTGCAGGCGGGCTCGGCGGCCACGTCCACGGTCGGCACGGCCACCACGGCGGGCACGGCGCAGACGGTGAACCTGTCGGCGAGCGGCCTCCCGACCGGCGCCACGGCGAGCTTCAGCCCGGCGTCGGTGACCTCGGGCAGCTCGTCCACGCTGACGATCTCGACCGCGCCCACCACCCCGGCCGGCAGCTACACGGTCACGGTGACGGGCACCGGCGTGACGGCCACGCACACGGCGACGTACGCGCTGACCGTCCAGAGCACCTCGGGCGGCCGGACGTTCACCAACGGCACCAACTACTCGATCACCGACTTCAACAACACCCAGAGCTCGATCACCTCCACGGCGACGGGCACCGCGACCTCACCGGTCCGGATCTCGATCACGATCAGCCACACGTGCGCCGAGGACCTCGACATCTGGGTACGCGGGCCGAGCGGCACCTGGTACGCGGTCGACAGGTACGGCGGCACGACCTGCACGCAGTACGGCACCAGGACGTTCTCCGTCCCGGTGAGCCAGCAGGCGGCGGGCACCTGGGTGCTCGACATCGAGGACGTCTACGCCGGTGACACCGGCTTCCTGGACTCCTGGAGCATCACCGTCTAGCTCTCCACGAGCCCCGGCCGGTCGTCCGGCCGGGGCTCCCGCACGTCCGCCCGCGTCCGGACGCCGAGCTTCTGCAGCACCCTGGCCACGTGGGTGTCCACCGTGCGGCGCGACAGGAACAGCACTTCCGCGATCTCCCTGTTCGTCCGGCCGAGCGCGACCAGCCTGGCCACCTCGCTCTCCCTCGGTGACAGCACCCCGCTGCGGCCCCGCCGGCCCCTGCGCCGCGCCCCGGTCGGGTCGATCTCGCGCAGCAGGTGGCGGCAGCGGGCCGCGTCGTGGGTGGCGCCGAGCGCCGCGTACCGCTCGCCCGCGCCGGCGACGAGGTCGGCGGCCCGTTCCCGGTCGCCGAGCCTGAACCGCGCGCCTCCCTCGGACTCGGCCGCCCGCGCCGCGTCGTACGGCCGCGGCATCGCCTCGTAGGCGCCGTGAGCCCTGGCGAAGTGGTGGGCCGCCTCCTCCGCGTCCAGGGCCAGCGCCCCTCGGGCGGCGTCCAGCCCGGCCTCCGCGGACGGCGCGTTCCTGCCCTCGATCCCCGCCCCGAACTCGGCCACCAGGTCGGCCGCCGCGCCGCGCTTGCCCGCCTTGAGCAGCGCGAGGACTGCGGCCGGCACGAGCTGGTCGCCCCACACCCACACGCCCTTGCGCCGGAGCCTGCCCACCGCCAGATCGGCCTCGCGCAGCGCCGACTCCGGCGAGTCGCGGGTCAGGTGCAGCTCCACCAGCCCCCCGGAGGCCGCCGCGGCGACGGGCAGGAAGCCCGAGTCCAGGTCACGTACGCCGGCCGCCTCCAGGTGCTCGCCGGCCTCGTCCCACTCGCCCCTGGCCAGGGCCAGCATGCCGAGGGTCAGCCGCGCGTCCACCGCCAGCAGCGGCGCCTCGAAGGTCATCTCCACGGCGGCGACGGCCCGCTCGCGCAGGCCCTGCCAGCGGCCGGTCAGCAGGTCGAGCCGGATCGACGACATCTCCACCAGGAACTCCGGGTAGAGCGCGCCGGTCTCCTCGGCGATGCGCCTGCTCTGGTCCGCGAACCGTTCGGCCGCCGCGTAGTGCCCGAGCGCCACCGCGGCGTCGTACAGGTTGGAGTAGCCGCGCGCCACCTGCCGCCGCACGGCCGGGGCCGGGTCGTTCACCGGCAGCGCGTCCACCAGCTCGAACGCGTCCGGCGCGCCGACCATCATGGCGAGGCTGACCTTGTTGGCCAGCACGGCGGCGGTCAGCTCGGGGTCGTGGTCGTCGAGGAGCTTCTCCGCCTGGACCATCCACTCCCGGTGCAGGGACAGCGGCTCGTCGCCCCACGCGGGCATCGCCAGCAGCGCCAGCCCGCGGGCGGCCAGGTTGGGGCTGTCGTGCAGGTCGGGGAGCGCGGCCAGGATCTCCTGGCGTCCGGCGGCGACCGCGCCCGCCTGGTTGGACAGGAGCACGCCCAGGTTGAGCCGGGCCTGGCCGCGTACGTGCGGGGACAGGAAGTCGTCCGACAGCAGGCGGCGCAGGATGCGGACGACGCGGCGGTGGGACAGGCCGATGGCGGCGACCCTGCTGAGCCTGAGCGCCAGCGGGCCCCGGGCGTCGCGGGGAAGCTTGGGGTCGGCGAGCAGCCCTTCGAGCACCTCGACGGCGAGCGGGATGTCGCCGAGCGCGGCGGCGTGGTCGGCGGCGGCGCCGCCGTGGCGCTGCCAGGCCGCGTAGTCGCCGGCGCGGCGGGCGTGGTGGGCGAGCTGGACGAGGGGCGGCAGGTCGAGCCCGGACAGCGCGACCATGGCCCGCTGGTGGATCTGCCGGCGCTCGGGGCCGGGGATCGTGTCGTAGACGGCCTGCTGGGCGAGGGCGTGGCGGAAGCCGTACTGGCCGTCCTTGTGTTCGAGCAGCACGCCGGCCTCCAGCGCCTGGCCCAGTCCGGGCTCGGACAGGGCGGAGGCGGAGACGGCGGCGATCAGGGGCTCGTCGGCGGGCAGGCCCAGGACGGCGGCGGCGCGCACGACGCGCAGCGCGGCCGGCGACAGGCCGCCGAGCCGCTCGGCCATCGCCTCGCGCAGCAGCAGCGGCACGGCCATGCGGTCGAGCTCGTCCGGCTCGGGCAGGCGGCCCTCGTCGTCGAGTAGCGAGCGCACCACCTCCTCGATCACGAACGGCACCCCCGCGGTGCGTTCGTGCAGCTTGGCGGCGAACTCGGCGGTCGGCGCCGGCCCGCCCAGCAGCGCGCCCGTGAGGCTGCGCACGCCCTCGACGTCGAGCGGGGTCAGCGCGATCACCTCGCCGCGCACCCCGGGAGTCCGCCGGTACGCGTGCCCGAACGGCAGCCCGGGCACCGGCAGCTCCTCCCTCCGGAACGTCACCACCAGCGCCAGCCCGTCGGGCGGCTGGTCGGTGAGGAAGCGCAGCAGGTCACGCGTGCCGTCGTCGGCCCAGTGCAGGTCCTCGACCACGAGGACCACGGGACCGGCCGCGGCCAGCAGCGCGTGGACCGCCCGGAACAGCCGGTGCCGCTCGGCCCGCGGATCGTCGAACGCCGGAGGCGACGGGGCGGGCGGGAGGTGGCCGGCCAGCTCGGGCAGGTGGCCGCGCAGGACGCCGGTGAGCGGGCTGAGCCGGTCCTGGGGCGGCAGGGCCGGGGCGACGCTGCGGAGCGCGTCGAGCACCGGGCCGTACGGGAGCGGCTCGCGGATCTGGTGGCAGTGGCCGAGCAGCACGGTCCGCTCGCCGTCGCGGGCGGCCTCCCGGAGCGGGTCGATGGCCGCCCTGACGAGCCTGGTCTTGCCGATGCCCGCCTCGCCCTGCACCTGGATGACGGAGGGCGGCTCCGTGAGGGCGCCGTTGAGCAGCCGCAACTGTGTGTCGCGCCCGACCAGTGCGGGAGAAGCCGCGGTTGCCATCGGGTCTCCGTAACAGTGGAGGTTTACTCCCTTTGTCGGAATCCGTTATCCACTACGTGCGAGCCGGGGTCAACCCTCCTTCGCGCCGTAGGGGGTGCTGACCTTTGGGATGGCATGGGTGTGAGGAAGGGCGGGATAGGAAGGCGAGCGCTCGCCCCGCGGTGCTCGGTCGTGGATCGCAGGGCAGGCGCTCGTTCGAGGGCCGCGGGCGGGAGCGCGTCCGCCCGCGACGATGGGAAGGGTCAGGAGCAGGCGGCGTTGGCGGGCCGGCTCGCCGGGCCGTCGGCGGTGAAGCCGACGGCCACCGACGCGCCGGGGGCGAGGTTCACTGGGGAGGCTACCGCTGGGGAGCGGGGAACAACCGGCGTACGCCCGCGGCCGGCCAGATCGTGCCGAGCCCGGCGTACACGGCCAGCAGTGCGCCGCCCGGCGAGCCGAGGATCACGGAAGCGACGATCGCGACCGCGAGCAGCCCCGCCCAGCCGTACAGCACGCGGCGCCCGCGGGCCGAGCCCGTGTGCGTGGCCTCCTGTACCGGAGTGACCAGCGCCATGACCGCGGCACCCGCCGTGCTGAGCGCGTCGTGGCCGAGCGCGATGCCCAGCGCGAGCACGCCCACCCCGGCGGCCAGCAGCGCGCAGCTCGCGATGGCCACGCGGGCCTCGACGCCCTCGAACAGCAGCTTGGTCGCCTTCGCGCGGGCCAGCCGCAGCACGGTCACCGCCTCGGCCACCCACGCCGCCCAGTGCAGCACCGCGATGAGGACGAACACGGCGATGAGCGGCGGCACCGCGGGCAGCAGGAAGACCATCCGCCAGCCGCCCAGGAACCGGCCGCGCAGGTTCGACAGGATCCGGTAGAGCGGGTTGCGCTGCTTGAGCGCCGTGACGAGCAGGTCCCTGGCCGGGTCGAAGCCGGGGTCGAGGCGGAGCACCTCGCGGAAGGCCGCGGCGGCAGTCTTCGCGTCGCCGGAGACCAGCGCCGCGTGCCCGTACGCCAGGTGCGCGGTGGAGCTCTCCGGATCGAGCCGTACGGCGTCCGCGGCGGCGGCCCTGGCCGGCTCCACCTCCCTGAGCTCGACGTGCGCCAGGGCGAGGAGGCTCACCAGGTCCGAGTCCTGCGGATCGATGGCCAGCCCGCGGTGGGCCGCCCCGACGGCCTCGCGGTGCTGGCCCAGCCGCAGGTGGGCGCGGGTCAGCAGCTCCCAGGTCGACGCCGACTCGGGGTTGTGCGACAGCGACGTCCTGGCGGCGGTGACGGCCAGGTCCGGCCGCTGGATGCGGAGGTAGACCTGCCCGGCGATGTAGTGCGGGTACGACTGGTCGGGCGCCAGCCGTACCCCCTCCTCCGCCTCGGACACGCCCTCGGCGGTCCTGCCCTGCTGGACGAGGGCCAGGCCGAGCAGCGAGTGCGCGGTGAAGTGGTCGGGCTGTTCGGCGAGCACGCCGCGCAGCTCCCGTTCCGCGTCGGCGGGGCGGCGCATCTGCAGCAGCGTGGCCGCCCGCTGGATCGAGTCGTGCGTGTTCACCACTTGCCCTTGATCCAGGGCATGAGCTCGTCCCACGCGCCGGACTCGTTGGCGTGCAGCACGTAGTTGCGCGCGGTGGCCAGCCACTCGCGCACCGCCGTGGGCCTGGTGCCCTGGGCGACGGTCAGCAGGTCGTTCGTGGTCATCGGGATGGGCCGGCCGGCGCTGATCGACTGATGGAGCTTGGCCTCGACCGCGCGGTCCACCACGCCCTTCAGGTCCGCGCCGACGAAGTGGTCGGTGATCCGCGCCACCGCGTCGAAGTCCATCTCGGCCAGCGGCTTGTCGCGGCAGAGGAGGCGCAGGATGGCCGCGCGCGCCGACGCGTCGGGCGGCGGCACGAAGACGAGCTGGTCGAACCGCCCGGGGCGGCGGAAGGCCACGTCGATGTACCAGGGCGCGTTCGTGGCGGCCAGCACCAGGACGCCCTCGTTGGCGTCCTGGTCGACGCCGTCGAGCTCGGCCAGGAACTGGTTGACCAACTGCCGGGTGTGGGCCTGGCGCATGTCGGAGCGGCGCGCGGCCAGCGCGTCCACCTCGTCGAAGAACAGCACGCACGGGCGGTTGCGGCGGGCCAGGTCGAACGTGGCGCGCAGGTTGCGCTCGCTCGACCCGATGTACATGTCGAGGATGTCGGACAGGCCGACGTTGACGAACGCCGCGCCGAGCTCGCCCGCCGCGGCCCTGGCCAGGTGGGTCTTGCCCGCTCCCGGCGGGCCGTACATGAGGACGCCGCCGCCGGCGCGCTTGCCGAACGCGGCGAACAGCTCGGGCTGCTGGAGCGGCAGCAGCAGCTTCACCCGCAGCGCCTCCTTGACCGCGTCCATCCCGGCCACGTCGGCGAAGGTGACCTTCGACCTCTCCACCTCCGCACTGGCGGGCGAGTCCACCGGCGGCGCGTGGTGCGCGGGCGGCGCGGGCACGGACGAGGCAGGCACGGACGGGGCAGGCATGGATGAGGCGGGCACGGACGGGGCGGGCGGGGTGCTCAGGCGGGCCGCCAGCTCGGGGTCGGCCACGGACTGGTCGCGGGAGACCGCCTCGTGGTAGCGGTAGGCCGCCCGGCCGAAGTCGCCCTCGCCGAGCAGCGCCCTGGCCGCGAGCACGCCCATCCGCGGCGGGTAGCCGGGCGAGGCCAGGAACGGCTCCAGCGCCGAGAGCGCCGCGCCGTGGGCGCTCTGCCGGACGAACGCCTCCGCCAGCCCGGTCGAGATGTCCGGGTCCTTGGGCGCGAGCAGGAGCGCGGAGCGGAACTCGGCCTCGGCGTCGGCCAGGTAGCCCTTGGCCAGGAGCTGCTCGGCGAGATGCCGACGGAGCGGGAGGTTGTCCGGAGACAGGCGCGCCGCTTCGCGCAGTGCCTGGAGGCCGGCATCGTCGAGCACGGGCCTGGTCCCTTCTGTCGCAGGATTCGGTCGTACTAAAACTACGCAGACTACCCCTCTCGGGAGCCGGGGTAGTCCTGGCTCTACCTCCGGTTCTCGCGGCAGCGCCCGTGTGCGCGGGCGCGCCCGCCGCTTGGATCGGTGGCATGACGATCACGCACACGACTCCCGGGCGCTGGGTCGAGGGCGCCGGGCTGGTGCTCGGCCCGTCGCTGCTGCTCGCCGGGGTGCTCATCCGGGCCGGCGCGGGCGACTTCTTCCCCGACCAGCTCGCCGCCTACGCCGCCCGGCCGGAGCGGATGGTCCTGTCCTACAGCCTGTACGCGGCCGGGATCGTGCTCCTGTGGCCCGCCGTGACCTCGCTGGCCCGCCTGATCGGCAGGTCGCACCCCGGCTGGGCGCAATGGGGCGCGACGCTGGTGATCCTCGGCCTGTTCGGACGGGTCTTCCACGCCGGGGTGAGCCACCTGGCCTTCCACCTGGTGGACACCCTCGGCCTGGCATCGGCCCAAAAGGCGGTCAGCGCGACCTACGGCGCCTTCCACGTGTTCAAGGCGGTCAACGTCTGCATCATGGCCGGCTGGGTCGTGCTCGCCGTCGGCGCCTACCGCGCCAGGGCGCTGGGCGTGATCCGGTGCGTCTGCCTGGCGCTGGCGGCCGGGCTGCCGCTGGGGGTGCTCAAGGGCAGCAGCGACCCGATCTCGCTGGTCGCGCTGGCCGGGCTGGCGGTCGCGTTCGTGCCGCTCGGCGTCGCCGTGCTGCGCGACGGCCCCGCTCCCCGGTGGTGGGCCGCCGCCCTGGTCGTGGCGATGGTCCCGGTCGCCTTCTTCTTGGGGCTGTCCGGTTGAGCGCGGCTACCGGAATCGTCGGCAGTGCTCCGGCCTTCAGGCCGGGGAGCGCGTCAATGCACAGGAACCTGGAGGTCGCGGAAGCTCCCGATCTTGACACTCATCGTCGTGGCGCCGTCCGGCAGCTCGAACAGCCCCCAGAACTCCTTCTCCGCCCCCGGCCCGAACTTCGTGGTGCTGAGCCGCACTCCGGACACGTCCGTGCAGGCGCAGTACGCGTCCACGCCGCCGCCCTCCGCCGGCACCTGGAGGCGGCCGGGCAGGTACCGCCTCCTGGCGGCAGCGTCAGTCAGCCGCACGTTGAAGGCCGCACGATATTTGAACGACATCCAGTCCTGCGCCCGGTGCAACTCGTTGAACCAGGCCTCGGAGGACCCGTCGTTCTTGATCCGGTAGGACAGCAGCCCGAGGCCGCCGGTGAGCCGGCGCAGCCCCGTCACCTTCATGGAGATCGGCTGGCCGTCCGCCTTCCCCGTGCCTGTCAGCCCGGTCGCGCCCGGGGCGTCGGTCGCGGCCGGAGTGGCCGGCTGCTCGGCCGCGGCGGCCTGCGGCCTGGCGAACGTCACCGTGACCCGCCGGTTGCGCCGCCTGCCCTCGTCGGTGTCGTTGCCGTAGAGCGGGCGGCGGGAGCCGAACCCCTTGGCCTGGAAGCCGACGCCCTGCCTGGTGACGAGCGCGGACAGCGCCTTGCGCACGGCCTCGGCGCGACGCGTCGAGAGCGGGTCGTTGATGGCGTCGTTGCCGGAGGAGTCCGCGTGCCCCTCCACCCGTACGGACGAGCCGGACGAAGCGTCGACCAGCTTGGCGGTGCGCGCGAGCACGGCCCTGGCCTTGGCGGTGAGCGTCGCCTTGTTCAGCGCGAAGAGCACGTCCGCGGAGAGGCTGATCTGCAGATCCTTGCCGTCGTCGGCCGTCTCCTCCGATCCGTCCAGCGACTCCGACGGGGTCACGAGCGGGCGGACGACGGTGGTGACGGGCTCGGCGTCCGGATCGGGGATCGTCATGCCGGGCGGCGTGACCGGCGACTCGTCGCTGATCGGCACGTCGGGCATCGGGGGGCCCACCGGGGTGACGACCGTGGCGGCGGCGGGGTTGCCGGAGGGGGCGGGCATGACGGCGTACACGTTGATCGACTCGCCGGGATCGATGAAGTATCCGAGGCCGTCGCGGTCCTGGTCGCTGCACAGGCAGGGGAAGTCGGCCGGTTTGTACGGCAGGATCCAGGCCCGGGCCGGCGCGTCGAGCACGCCGATGCCCGACGCCCAGCGGATCTGCCCCAGCGGGCGCGTGTTGTCGCCCATCTCGCCCGTCCACGGCAGGTCCTTGTCCGCTCCCGTGTTGGTGAGCCTGAGCTGAGCCACCAGATGCTTGGCCTTGACCCGGTTCAGCCCGACGACCTCGACCTTGAGGTCGGGGGTCATGGTACTGCGCGTCTCCGCCAGCGCCGGGCGGGTGTCCTCGGGCGTCCCGCTCGGGCTCGCGGCGGCGGCGGTCGAAGGGGGAGTGCTGGGTGCGGGGGCCGGTGCCTGCTGCGCGCAGGCCGAAACCATGAGCAAAGCGACGAACGGGGGGATAATCCGATAACTCACCGGATGATCCTGTCGTACTTTCCGTCCGAATATCGACATTACGGTTGAGCGAGAAGCTTGACGATCGCGACGACGCCGATACAGACGATCGCGCCGCGCAGGATCGTCGCGGGCAGCTTGCGCCCCACGCGTGCGCCGAGGAAGCCGCCCATCGTGGAGCCCAGCGCCACCAGCAGCACGGCCTGCCAGTCGACGTCCGCGACGAGGGCGTACAGGACGGCGGCGGTGAAGTTGACCAGCAGGACGAGCACGTTCTTGGCCGCGTTGATGCGCTGCAGCTTCTCGTCCAGCATGATGCCCATCAGCCCGATGACCAGGATGCCCTGGCCCGCGCCGAAGTAGCCGCCGTAGGCGCCGGCGGCGAGCGTGCCCAGCCACAGCCACGGCCCGCCGTGCTCGCGCCCGGGACGGGCGGCCAGCAGGCTGCTGAGCTTGGGCTGGATGAGGACCAGCGCGCAGGACATCGCGATCAGCACGCTCACGATCACGTTGAAGCTGCTCTCGGGCAGGGTGAGCAGCAGCAGCCCGCCGGCCAGCGACCCGACGACGGAGGCCGGGGCCAGCCTGAGCAGTCGCTCCCGCTGCCCCTTCAGCTCGGGCCGGTAGCCCATGACGCCGGTGATGCCGCCCGGGACCAGGCCGATGTTGTTGGAGACGTTCGCCGTGATGGGTGGCAGGCCGACGGCCAGCAGCGTGGGGAACGTGATCAGCGACCCGTTGCCGACGACGGCGTTGATGCCCCCGCCCGCGACCCCGGCCGCGAGCACCGCGACCATCTCCAAAGGTGTCATGCATGGAGACTTTAGGCCATATCTTATTTTCTAAGACAAATCATTCTACGATGTGAGATTTTCGACAAGAGGCTTGATCTTCTCCAGCGGGTACGGGGTCTGCCGGCTCTCCCGCTGGAGGACGCGGTAGAAGTCCCCCATCACGGAGGCGAGCGGGCTGTGGCGGGCGAGGATCGCGGCGGCGGCCTCCGGTACGCCGGTCGGCGGCTCGCCCTCGGCCCACGAGCGCACCAGCTCGTCCCGTTCGTCCCCGCCGCGGTCGTAGAAGGCCGCGGCCAGCCAGTGCACCAGATGCGTACGCGTGCAGGCCCGGTCGTACGTGCGGTGCCGGTCGAAGAAGTCGCTCTCCTCCGGTGACAGGTCGAAGCGGGAAGAGAGCGCGAGCCCGAAGTCGGCGAAGTACAGGCGCCGCCCGTCGGTCAGGACGTTCAGGGCGTGCGCGTCGAAATGCAGCAGGTCGTGGGCGTTCATGAAGGACACGCCCGCCTCCAGCTCCCGCGCCACCAGCTCGCACGCCAGGTTCGCGGAGTCGTCGCCGGCCCGCACCTGCGCGTCCAGCCACTCGTGCAGGTTGTACGGGAAGTGTTCGAGGAACAGCACGAGACTGGCCGACGACTGCTGGAGCCCGTCGAGGCGGTCGCGCACCTCCTGGCCGCCGCCCCAGTAGGCGACGGTCCGCTCCACGTCCGACAGCAGCTCGGGCATGGGCGGCGCGGTGTCGGGCAGCACCCGCCAGTGGTACATGAGGGGGAAGCCGGGATACTGCCCGGCCAGCACCCAGTTCGTGGTCATGACGTGCGCCGCCAGCTCGCGCCACGGCCCGAGGCCGGGGCTGCCGATGCCGTAGTTGAAGTAGGCGGGGAGCCCGAAGAGGTTGGCGGTGGACCGGAGGTTCTCCGGCAGGAGCTCCCTGTCGGAGAGGGGGACCCGCTTCACGAACACCCGAGTCCCGTCCACCTCCAGCAGCGCGGATCTCCCGCCGATGCCCAGGCCGAGCGGCTCGGCCCGGGCGACCAGCCTGCCCATCTCCAGGTCGCTGCGCAGGGCCAGGGAGGTGGAGACGGTGCTGTAGGCCGTCAGGCGCGACGTGTCCATTCGGTCATGATTTCAGATGGAGATCACGACCTTCCCCGATGCGTGACCCTCCTCCTGGTAGCTGACGGCCGCCGGAAGATCGGCGAACGGGTAGGTCCGGTCGATCACCGGGTGGATCTCGCCGCTCTCGATCAGCTCGGCCAGCGTGATGAGGTTCCGCTTGGTCTCCGGGTAGGGCACCACCTCTGTCACCACGACCCGCTGGGACACGAACAGCCCCGCCGCGAGCGTGGCGAAGACGTGGCTCGCGGGCTGGAACCAGCGGCCGGGCGGGCCGCCGACGAGAACGTGGGTCGCCTTGCGGGTCAGCACCCGGCGGCAGGCGGAGCCGGAGCGGCTGCCCGCGATGTCCAGCAGCAGGTCGTAGCGCCGCCCGCTCCGGGTGAAGTCCTCTTTGGTGTAGTCGATGACCTCGTCCGCGCCCAGCGACCGGACCAGGCCCACGTTCCTGGAGCCGCACACGCCGGTGACGTGCGCGCCGAACGCCTTGGCGAGCTGGATCGCGAACGTGCCCACGCCTCCCGAGGCCCCGTTGACGAGGACGCGGTCTCCCGGCTGGACGCGGCCGTCGTCGCGCAGGGCCAGCAGGGCGGTGCCGGCCGCCATCGGCACCGCCGCCGCCTCCTCGAACGAGATGTTCTTCGGCTTGGGCGCCAGCTCGCTCTCCGGCACGCACACGTACTCGGCGAAGCCGCCCTGCTTGGGCATCGCGTACACCTCGTCGCCGGGGCTGAACCCGGTCACGTTCCTGCCGACCGCCTCCACCTGCCCGGCCACGTCGGCTCCCAGGACGCGGAACCGCGGCCGGCGCAGCCCGGGGCCGCCGCCGCCCATCACGCGCGCGACGTACGGCTCGCCGCGCAGGAAGTGCCAGTCGTAGGGCTGGACGGAGGTGGCGCGCACCCGGACCAGCACCTCGCCGTCGCCGGGAACGGGCTGGTCGAGGTCCGTCAGGACGAGGGGTGAGCCGTACGAGGGTAGGACGAACGCCTTCATCGCTTTCTCCTTGTGAGGGGACTCGCGACCAGTGTCGCCAGGCCCGCCACGCCCGCTCTACAGCCGAAAGTACGACGTCTTCCCTGGCCGATCGGCCCGATCAGAGCTTCACGCGCTTGGTCTCATACGCCCACATGGCGATCTCGACGCGGTTGCGGACGCCGAGCTTGAGCATGAGGCTCGCGATGTGGCTCTTGACCGTGCTGAGGGAGATGTGCAGCTCGTCGGCGATCTCGTTGTTGGTCCGCCCGCGGGCCACGGTGGCCAGGATCTCCTCCTCCCGGGTGGTCAGCGTCTCGCGGGGCTGCGCCGGCGGCGTGGCGCGCCCGGAGAAGGCGAAGGTCTGCAGCAGCCGGGCCGTGATGTTCGGGGCGATGAGCGCGTCGCCGTCGGCCGCGGCGCGGACGGCCTGGGCGAGCAGGTCCGGGCCGGCGTCCTTGAGCAGGAAGCCGCGGGCGCCCGCCCTGAGGGCGGCGTAGACGTACTCGTCGAGGTCGAAGGTGGTGATGACGACGACCGCGAGCGGATCGGCGACGCCCGGCCCGGCCAGGCGGCGGGTGGCCTCGATGCCGTCGAGGCGGGGCATGCGGATGTCGAACAGGCACACGTCGGGGCGCAGCCGCTGCGCGAGCTCGACGGCCCGCCGCCCGTCGCCGGCCTCGCCGATGACCTCGATGCCGGGCTGCGCGTCAAGGATCATCCTGAGCCCGGTGCGGGCGATCTCCTGGTCGTCCGCGACGATCACCTGGATGTCCCGGTCCTGGCCGCTCACGTCGCCGCCCCGGCGCGGGGAAGCACGGTGGTCATGTCGCCGCCTCCGTACGGGGGAGTGCCGCGGTCATGTCCCCGCTCCCGTGCGCGGGAGCACGGCGGTCACGGTCCAACCGCGGTCGGGGTCGGGGCCGGCCTCGCAGGTGCCGCCGAGCAGGTCGGCGCGCTCGATCATCCCCAGGAGCCCATAGCCGGGCATCGAGTGCGCGGAGCCGGTCTCGCCGTCGTCGCTGACGCGCAGGCGCACCGACGTGTCGTCGGCGGCCACGCGGATCTGGATGCGGGTGGCGTGCCGGGCGTGCCGCCGGGCGTTGGTGACCGACTCCTGCGCGATGCGGTAGATCGCGGCGCCGACCGCCGGGGGCAGGTCGTCGAGGTCGCCCGACATGTCCACCTCCACGGACGGGCCCACGCGGGCGCGCCCGGCGAGCTGTTCGAGATCGGTGATCCGCCGCCCGGGCGCCAGCTCCGCCGGCTCGTGGCGGCGCAGGACGCGGACCATGGCGCGCATCTCGGCAAGAGTACGCGACGCCTCGGCCTCGATCACGCGGAGCGCCTCGATGGCGGCCTCCGGCCGCGAGGGCGCCGTCGCCAGGCCCGCCTGCGCCCGGATCGCCATGGCGGAGACGTGGTGGGCGACGATGTCGTGCAGGTCGCGGGCCAGGTGCTCGCGTTCGAGCAGCTTGACCTGGTCGAGCTCGCGCATCCGCGCCCTGGCCCGGAACCGGAACGCCGCCCCCAGCGCGATGGCCGAGAACATGACGCCGAACGCGGCGATAGCGTCGGCCGGGGCGAGGTCGTAGAAGGACGCCGAGACGCCGACGGACACGAGCATGATCGCGAAGCCGATGACGATCTCGCGCCCCGACCCCCACCGGTACAGCGCGTACACGATGATCAGTAGGAACGCCATCGTGTACGTCTCGGCGCGGTGACCGCCCGTCACCAGCGGGGCCAGGGCCGTCGTGACGAACGGGATCGCGAGCATCAGCAGCGGCCTGGTGCGCCGCCACAGCAGCGTGAACACCAGCCCGACCGTGACGGTCACGGAGACGGCCCGCCACGGCAGGTCGGGGCGGACGACCCCTTCGAGCAGCGCGAGCGGCACGAGCACCCCTACGAGCGCCCAGTCCCGCCACACGCGTAAGGGAGGGTCGGCGGGACGGGGCTCGTTCCACAAGGAGCCAAGCACCCCTCCATCGTAATCACCCGAGGACCGCGCCGATGGCGGTCATGATCGGGATCGACAGGCCCGTGGTCAGCAGCACCGCGCTGCGGGCCAGGCGCCGGCCGGTGTCGTAGTTCACGGCGTACACGTAGATGTTCTGCGCCGTCGGCAGGGCGGCGAAGAGGGTGGCGGCCAGGAGGGCGCTGCCGTCGAGGCCGAGGGCCAGGCGCGCGGTCAGGTAGGCGACGGCCGGTTGGACGAAGGCCTTGAGCGTGACCGCGAGGAAGATGTCCTTGCCGACGCCGTTCGCCTCAGGGGCCGTGGGGGCGCGCTGGGAGCCGTACAGGCTGAGGCCGTAGGCGACGAGGGCGACGGGCACGGCCGCGCCGCCGAGCAGCTCGACCGGGCGCATGATCATGACAGGCAGGGAGATCTCGCTGACCGCCAGCACCAGCCCGAGGAGGGAGGCGACCGTGAGGGGGTTGCGGAACGGGAGGAGCAGGGCCGCGCGCACCGAGCGGCCTCCCTTGTCGAGGATGAGGAAGGAGACCGGGGTGAGGACGATCAGCTGGAAGAGCAGGATCGGGGCGACCAGCGCGCCGTCGCCCAGCACGTAGATCGCGATGGGCACGCCCAGGTTGCCGGCGTTCACGTACGACGAGGCCAGCGCGCCGATCGTGGCCTCGCGGCGGTCGCGGCGCCAGGCCAGCCGCGCCACCAGCACGTAGACGAGCTGGACGAACGCCACCGCCGCCACCTCGGTCAGCAGCACCGGCGAGAAGAGGATGTGCAGGTCCGCCCGGGACACGGTGGCGAACATCAGCGCCGGGGTGGCCACGAAGAAGGCCAGGCGCGAGAGCACCAGCTCGTCGCTGGCCCGCAGCAGGCCCCCCATCCCGATCAGATAGCCGACCACGGCAACGGACACCAGGGCGGCGAACGCCGCGACAACCCCCGACACTGACCAACCTCCGAAATGGGACGTTCAGCAGCGTATCGGGATGGTTGACCGGCGAAGCGGCGGGTCTACGCTGAGCGCATGCGAGTAGCGGTGATTGGCGCCAGTGGTCATATCGGCACGTACCTCATCCCCCGGCTGGTCGACGGCGGGCACGACGTCGTGGCCGTGAGCCGGGGCAAGCGGGAGCCCTACAGCCCGCACGGGGCCTGGCAGCGGGTCACCCAGGTCACCGCCGACCGCGACGCGGAGGACGCCGACGGCACGTTCGGGCGGCGGATCGTGGAGCTGGAGGCCGACGTCGTCATCGACCTCATCTGCTTCACGGAGACCAGCGCCCGCGACCTGGCGGCGGCCCTGACCGGTCGGGTCCGGCAGTTCCTGCACTGCGGGACGATCTGGACGCACGGGCCCAGCAGCCGGGTGCCGACGACCGAGGACATGCCCAAGCGCCCCCTCGGCGAGTACGGCAAGCAGAAGGCCGCCATCGAGGCCCACCTCCTCGACCGCGCGCGCCGCGACGGCTTCCCCGCCACGATCATCCACCCCGGTCACATCACCGGCCCCGGCTGGGTGCCGGTCAACCCGGCGGGCAACGTCAACCCCGCCGTGTTCCAGACGCTGGCCGACGGCGAGGAGCTGGCGCTGCCGAACTTCGGCATGGAGACCGTCCAGCACGTGCACGCCGACGACGTGGCGCGGCTGTTCGTGGACGCCATGGCCGGCCCGTCGGCCGCCATCGGCGAGAGCTTCCACTCCGTGGCCACCACCGCCTTGACGCTGCGCGGTTACGCCGAGGCGGTGGCGGGCTGGTTCGGGCAGGACGCGCGGCTGACGTTCCTGCCGTGGGAGCGGTGGCGGGAGACGGTGTCGGAGCAGGACGCGCAGGTCACGCTCGACCACATCTCCTACAGCCCTCACTGCAGCATGGAGAAGGCCGAGCGGCTCCTGGGGCACCGGCCCCGTTACGCGCCGCTCGAGGCCATCTCCGAGGCGGTCGACTGGCTGGTCCGGGCGGGCACCGTCACCCGGTGAGGGGGCCGAACGCCTTCCTCGTGTCGATGACGTCGCCGAACAGCTCCCAGCGCTCGCCCTTGAAGGTCATCAGCTGCATCGACTCGATCGGGAAGCCGTCTCCCTGACCGGTCTCCAGCGTCACGCCCGGCAGCAGCATGTCGATCTTCACGTTCTGGAGGTTGCGCACGGAGTCACGCAGCCCCTCGCGGGTCGGGCACTTGGCCGCCTCCATGGCCTTGTGGAAGCTGTTCGCCACGGCCCAGCCGAAGGTGAAGAAGGGCACGTTCGGGTCGGTGCCGGGCGCGTACTGCTGCATCTTCTGCTTGTAGAGCACCATCTCCGGGTCGCTCTGCCACGTCGGGTCGTTGGGGTCCTTGTAGTACGAGGCCGACACGATGCCCTGCACGTTCTCGAAGCCGACGGGCTTGAGCACGGTGATCGAGGCGGAGACGTTGTTGATGATGTGCAGCGGGTTCCAGGACGTGTTCCTGGTGTCGGCGGCCAGCGCCTGCGAGCCGAACTTGGGCGTCGTGATGTTGAGAAGGACGTCGGCCTTCGACTCGGCGAGGTTGCGCATCTGGGGGTCGATGCTGGGGTCGGTCACCTCGTAGCTCTGCTCGGCCGCGATCGTGATCCCGCTGCCCTCGACGGCCCGCTTGAACCCGCCGTACAGGTCCTTGCCGAAGTCGTCGTTCTGGTAGAGGACGGCGACCTTGGCCTGGGGTTTCTCCTGCTTGAGGTACTGGGCGTAGACGCGGGCCTCGGAGACGTAGTTCGGCTGCCAGCCGATCGTCCACGGGTGCGCGGTGTCGGTGCCCCACTTGGACGCGCCTGTGGCGACGAAGACCTGCGGCACCTTGCGCTGGTTCGTGTAGTCCCAGGTGGCGGTGGTCGAGGGCGTGCCGAGCGTCTGGAACAGCGCGAACACCTGCTCCTGCTCCACCAGCCTGCGCGCCTCCTCGACGGCCTTCGGCGGTTGGTAGCCGTCGTCGCGCACGACGAACTCGACCTTGCGCCCGCCGATTCCGCCCTTCTCGGCGTTGACGTAGTCGAAGTACGCCTTGATGCCCTTGGGGATGTCCCCGTAGGCGGAGGCGGGGCCGGACAACGGGTAGATCCCGCCCAGCTTGATGGTCTTGTCGGTGATGCCGGTCGTCTGCTGTCCCTGGCACTGGCCCGACGCCGTCGTGCCGCCCGAGCCGCCGCTGTCCCGCCCCCCGCAGGCGGCGACCAGGAGAAGCAGCGCAGCAGCCCCGATCGCAGATACACGCATCCCTTTTACTCCTTCCGGGGAACCTTCTTGATCAAGCGTCCGGCCAGCCCGGCGAGCCCCGTCGGGGCCACGTACATCACCGCGATGATCAGCAGGCCGAAGATGACGCCGGGCGCGGCGTCGTTGACGTCCTGCGCGATGCTCGGCACGAACATCACGAACAGCCCGCCGAGCACGGGCCCGGACAGGGAGCCGAGCCCGCCCACGACCAGGCCGGCCAGCAGGGTGATCGACAGGTTGACGGTGAACGAGTCCGGTGACACGAACCCGATCACCCACGTGTAGAGGCAGCCCGCCGCCCCGGCGAACATCGCGCTCCACGCGAACGCGAACGTCTTGTAGAACGACAGCCGCACGCCCATGACCTCGGCCGCCGTCTCGTCGTCCCGCATGGCGTGCAGCGCCCGGCCCACCCGGGACCGCAGCAGGCTGCCCGCCACCAGGAACGCGGCGACGGCGACGGCCAGCGTGAGGAAGTACAGCCACTGGTCCTCGGCCAGCCCGCTCCAGGCGGGCGGCGCGGGCTTGGCCAGGGTCAGGCCCATGGACCCGCCGGTCACCGGCTCGAAGCGCTTGAGCAGCGGGACCAGGAAGATCGCGACGGCGAGCGTGACCAGTGCCAGGTACAGGCCGCGCAGGCGCATGGCCGGCAGGCCGAACGCCAGGCCCAGGACGAACGCCGCCCCCGCCGCGACGGGCAGGGTCAGCGGGTAAGGGAGCGCCCAGCGGTCGAGGAGGATCGCGGTCGCGTACGCGCCGACGGCGAAGAACGCGCCGTGGCCGAGCGAGATCTGGCCGGCGTGGCCGACGAGGAGGTTGAGCCCGAGCAGTGCCACGGCGTAGACCAGCACCATCGTGAGCTGGAAGACGTGGAAGGGGGCGAGCTGGAAGGGCGCGTAACAGGCGGCCGCCAGGAGCGCCGCACCGATGACCCACCGCCGGCGGACCGCGGGCGAGATCCTGGCGGGCGTCCCTTCGGAAGCGGGGGTGGGCGTCGCTGCGGGCGCGTCGGCGGAGGTGGTGGCGGGCGCGTCGGGAGCGTCGGGCAGGGCGCCGGGCGCCGGGTGGGCGGAGTTCGTCTCCGCGGGGCCGGTCATGACCGCTCCACCACCGCTCGCCCGAACAGGCCGCGGGGTCGCAGCAGCAGCACGCCGAGGATGATCACCAACGGCACCCCCACCTTGAGATCGGACCCGATGAACCCGACGTAGGCCCCGGCCAGCGTCTCCGCCACGCCGACGATCAGCCCGCCGACGACCGCGCCCACCGGGCTGTCGAACCCGCCGAGCGTCGCCGCCGCGAACGCGTAGATGAGGACGCCGCCCATCATGTTCGGCTCCAGGAACAGCAGCGGCGCCACCAGCACCCCCGACACCGCGCCCACGGTGGCGGCCAGTCCCCAGCCGAGCGCGAGCGTCCAGCCCACCCGGATCCCGACCAGCCGCGCCGACTCGGGGTTGGTGGCCACCGCCCGCATCCCCAGCCCGATCCCGGTGTGCTGGAAGAGCACGTACAGGAGCCCCATGACCAGCGCCACCACGCCGAGCACCCCGAGCGTCGAGAAGCTCACGTCGATCCCGCCCGCCTCCAGCGCGCCGCCGGGGAACGGGTTCGGGAAGTCCTTGATCAGGAACGACCAGATCCACCCGGCGGCGGCGTTGACGAAGATGAACAGCCCCACGGTGACGATGACCAGCGTCAGCTCGGGAGCGCCCTCGACCGGCCGGATGATCACCCGTTCGATGAGCATCCCGCCCGCGAACGACACCGCCAGCGTGAGCGCCAGCGCCGCCCAGAACGGCACCCCGGCGGCCATGAACTGCCAGGCGATGTACGTGGAGAACATGGCCAGCTCGCCCTGGGCGAAGTTCACGATCCCGGTGAACTGGTAGATCAGCACCAGGGCCAGCGCCATGCTCGCGTAGATGGCGCCCGCGCCGAGCCCCTCGACGACCTGCTGCGCGAATCCGGCCATCGGCTACACCCGGTACCCGAGGTAGGACTGCGCGACCTGCTCATCGGCCCTGATCTGCTCGGCCGTGCCCGACAGGACGATCCGCCCGGTCTCCAGCACGTGCGCCTGCTGGGCGATGCCGAGGGCGAGATGGGCGTTCTGCTCGACGACGACCACGGTGGTCCGCTCCTCTGCGTTGACAGCCTGGACGATGCGGAACAGCTCCCGGGTGACCAGCGGGGCCAGGCCGAGTGACGGCTCGTCGAGCAGGAGCAGCCTGGGGCGCAGCATGAGGGCCCGGCCGATGGCCAGCATCTGCTGCTCGCCGCCGCTGAGGCTGCCCGCGGCCTGCTTGAGCCGGGTCTTCAGCACCGGGAAGTACGTGTGGACGCGTTCGAGGTCCTCCTTCACGGCGGCGCGGTCGCGCCGGACGAACGCGCCGAGCCGGAGGTTCTCCTCGACGGTCAGCGGCATGAACGTGCCCCGCCCCTCGGGCACGTGGGCCACGCCCAGCCGGGCCAGCGCGTCGGGCGAGCGGCCCACCAGGTCCACGCCGTCCAGCGAGACCCGGCCGCGGGTCCTGATCATGCCGGACAGGGCCCGCAGCAGGGTCGTCTTGCCCGCGCCGTTCGGCCCGAGGATCGCGCAGATCTCGCCCTCGTGGACGGACAGGCGCACGCCGTGCAGCACGCGGGCGTCTCCGTACCCGGCCACCAGGTCCTCGACGATCAGGCTCATACGGCGGTCCCCAGGTAGGCCTCGATGACGCCGGGGTCGCGCCGCACCTCGGCCGGCGGCCCTTCGGCGATCTTGCGGCCGAAGTCCAGGCACACGATCCGCTCGCAGATCCCCATCACGAACCCCATGTGGTGCTCGACCACGATCACGGTCAGGTCGTACTCGGAGCGGATCGCGTCCAGCGTGCCCGCGAACTCCTCGACCTCGGCCGCGTTCAGCCCGTTCACCGGCTCGTCGAGCAGCAGCAGCCGGGGCCGCCCCATGAGCGCGCGGGCCAGCTCGACCCGCTTGAGCGTCCCGAACGGCAGCCCGCTCGCCGGGTGATCGGCCACGCCGGTCAGGCCGAGGCGCTCGATCACGGCGTCGGCGTCCGCGCGCAGGGCGCGCTCCTCGCGGCGCACGCCGGGCAGCCGCAGCCCCGCCGTGAGGAAGCCGGCGCGGCCCCTGTGGTGCGCGCCGACCAGCACGTTGTCGCGTACCGACAGCCGGGTGAACAGGCCCAGGTTCTGGAAGGTGCGCGCGATGCCCAGCTCCGCGATCGCGTACGGCGCCACGGCCGTCAGGTCCTTCCCCTCGTACACGATCGTGCCCGAGCCGGCGTCGTACCGCCGGGTCAGGCAGTTGAACAGGGTGGTCTTGCCGGCGCCGTTCGGCCCGATGAGCCCCACCATCTCGCCGCGCGCCACCTCGAAGCCCACGCCGTCCAGCGCCGTGATGCCGCCGAAGCGAACGGTAAGATCGTGTACCTCCAGCATCCGGCCTCCTGGAGAACAATGTTCTGAATGTGGGCTCAGCGTAGGATCCGCCGGTCAAGGGCCGCATTGGGCACGGTGACCCAAGATGTTTCGGGCAAGTTGTCCGCTGAGCACAGGGTGGGTCTCGGACCGGTTACGACCCGTTGACCTCCCGGCGACGGGCATGGATCATCCCGGGCATGTCCACAGGTTCGAGCACCGTGGAAGCCGTCCGCGCGGAACGTTCGCGCATCCTCGCCGAGCTGCTCGCCGACGTCGACGAGCTGGCCGCCGCCGCGCTCGCGGCGATCACCCGGGAGATCGCCGTCTACGCGGCGCAGGGGCCGAACTTCCTCGCCGACGTGCGGGACCACGTGGTCAGGCACTACCGCGCCAAGCTGGGCGTGCTGCTGGAGGAGCGCACGGTCACGCACGAGGACATCTCGTTCACCCGCCGGCCGGCCATGCGCCGGGCCAGGGCGGGGGTGGCGCTGGCCGACTACATCAACGCCTTCAGGGTCGGGCAGCGGATCTTCTGGGAGGCGGTGGTCGAGCGGGCGGGCCGCTCGTTCGCCGGCCGCGAGGCGGCCCTGTCGCTGGTGGCCGAGCTCATGCGGTACGCCGACTTCGCCAGCACGCACACGGCGAACGCGTACATGGAGTTCCAGCAGTACGCCGCCGCCGAGGCCGTGCGCGAGAGCCGGGACCTGCTGGAGACGCTGCTGGCGGGCTGCGTGCCGACGCGGGGCAGGGAGCTGGCCGCGGCGCAGGCCCACGGGCTGGGCTCCGACGCGCGCACGCCGCTGCTCGTGGTGATCGCGGTACTGGCCGGGCCGCCCGCGGCGTTCGACGGGGGCGCCGACGCCCGGCACGCGGCCTGCGCCGCCATCGCCAGGACCGTCGGGAACGGCGTCCGTACGCTGTCGGTCGTGCGCCAGTCGGAGATCGTGGCGGTCCCCGTGCTCGGCCCCGGCGCCGGGGCGGAGGAGCTGTGCGACCGGATGCAGGCGGTGCTGGAGACCCTGGCCGCCGAGGGGATCAGGCTGGCCATGGGCATCAGCACGGTGTCGGCCGGGGTCGCGCAGATCCCGCAGGCGTACCAGGAAGCCAGGGCCGTGCTGGACTTCGTGCCCGAGGAGGGCGGGGTGGCCGCGCTGCCGCGCATCACGCCGTTCCAGTACCTGGCGCTGAAGGCCGACGACACCGCCCGCAACCTGGTGGACCCGCGCATCACCGCGCTGCTGGCGGAGGACCGGGCGCGCGGCGGCGTGCTGACGGCCACGATCAGGGCGTTCGCCGCGGCCGACCTCAACCTGCGGGCCGCCGCCGAGCGGCTGCAGATCCACCCGAACACCGCCCAGTACCGGCTGCGCAGGATCCAGGAGCGCACCGGGCGCAGCCTGCGCTCGATCAAGGATCTCGTCGAGCTGCTGGTCGCCATCGCGCTGCAGGACTCCCAGCCGGCTCTCGGGCCGACTCTTGGGCCGGCTCCCGGGCCGACCAATGCCGGGCGGGAAAGACTGGCCACCGCGACCGATGAGAGGCACGGGAGAGGCGACGTACGGTCTTGCCATGAACCTCGCTGACCGGCTCCACATCGCCGCCGAGCGACTCGGCGGCCGGGCGGTTCTCACGCTGGACGAGGCGGAGCTCACCTACGGCGGGCTGGACGAGCTGAGCGCCCGGCTCGCGGGGCTGCTGCGCTGCCGCGGGATCGGCGCCGGCGACCGGGTCGCGATCATGCTGCCGAACGTGCCCGAGTTCGGCGTCGTCTACTACGGGGTGCTGCGGATCGGGGCCGT
Organism: Nonomuraea sp. NPDC050153; assembly: GCF_044460125.1. Classification (NCBI taxonomy): domain Bacteria; kingdom Bacillati; phylum Actinomycetota; class Actinomycetes; order Streptosporangiales; family Streptosporangiaceae; genus Nonomuraea; species Nonomuraea sp. NPDC050153. The sequence goes on along the minus strand of NZ_JBITJQ010000010.1, from coordinate 75,882 downwards.
CGTGGTCCCGCTCGACCCGCTGCTGAAGAAGCGGGAGATCGCCGCGTACCTGGGCGACTGCGGGGCCCGGCTGCTGATCGCCTGGCACGCGTTCGCGGAGGTCGCCGAGGCGGGCACGGCGGGCACGACGGCGGACTGCTTCTTCGTGGTGCCCGAGGAGTTCCGCCGGCTGCTGCGGCGGGTGGCGGCCGAACGCGAGATCGCCGCCATGGAGGGCGACGACACGGCCGTCATCCACTACACGTCGGGCACGACCGGCCGCCCCAAGGGGGTCGAGCTGACGCACGCGAACCTGGGCGGCAACGCCGCCACCGTGGCCCGCATGCACGCGCTCGGCGTGGACGACGTGGTGCTGGGGGCGCTGCCGCTCTACCACACGTTCGGGCAGACGTGCTCGCTCAACGCGACCGTGCACGCGGGGGCGCGGCTGACGCTGCTGCGCCGGTTCGAGGCGGGGCGGGCGCTGGAGGTGATCAGGCGCGACGGGGTCACGGTCTTCCAGGGCGTGCCGGCCATGTACATCGCGCTGCTCGACCATCCCGGCGCCTCCGACCTGTCGATGCTGCGGGTCCGCACGTCCGGCGGGGCGGCGCTGCCGCTGGACGTGCTGCGGGCGTACGAGGCCAGGTTCGGGTGCGAGATCATCGAGGGGTACGGGCTCAGCGAGACGTCCCCCGTGGCCGCCACGAACCGGGGCGGCCCCCACCGCAGGCCCGGCTCCATCGGCCGGCCGATCAGGGACGTCGAGATGAGGATCGTCACCGAGGACGGCCGGGAGACGCCGCGCGGCGAGATCGGCGAGATCGTCGTGCGCGGCCCCAACGTGATGAAGGGCTACTGGAACGACCCCGCCGCCACCGCCGAGGCCGTCCGCGACGGCTGGTTCCACACCGGCGACCTCGGCCGGGTGGACGCGGACGGCTACTTCTACCTGGTGGACCGCCGCCGCGACGTGATCATCCGCGGCGGCTACACCGTCTACCCGCGCGAGGTCGAGGAGGTCCTGTACGAGCACCCGGCGGTGCGGCAGGCGGCCGTCTTCGGCGTGCCGCACCCGGGGCTCGGCGAGGAGGTCGAGGCCGTGGTGGCTCTGCGCGCGCCGGTGACCTGCGAGGAGTTACGCGACTTCGTGCGGGAGCGGGTGGCGGCCTACAAATATCCGCGGCGCGTCTCGTTCGTGGACGAGCTGCCGATGAGCCCCACGGGCAAGATCCTCAAGCGGGCCCTCATCTCGCGCTGATCTCGTACGTACGGGTCACCGCCACGAGGTCGCCGTCCTCCCGGGTCGCCGCCACCACGCCCTTGGGCCTCGGGACGAATCCGGGCACGCGCTGGAGGCCGTCGGTCTCGGCGACGGCGGTCAGCCGGAACCGGTCCGCCCCCGGGACCCGCAGCGAGATCTCCGCTCCGGTGGCGGGCAGGCCGCGGAAGCGGATCTCGCCCGGCCACGTGTTGGCCCGGACGCCGGTGACGTCGACGCTCACCGGGGTCATGCCGTCGGCGGCGGCCGTCGCCGCGGTGATCGGGCGCTCGACCCGCAGCGTGATCGAGCGCGCCGCTCGGCCGGCGGTCACGCGGAGCCTGACCGTGTCTCCGTCGCGGCCGAGCACGGTCACGCGGGGCTCGGCGGCGCCGGTCGCCGCAGGCGCCCGTCCCGTCCAGAGCGAGGTGCCGCGGGCGTAGCCGGGAGGCAGCGGCGTGGTGTCGTGGCCGGACACGTACCTCCTGGTCCAGGCGGGCGGCTCCACGTCGGCGCTGACCCAGCTCGCGGTCCTGGCGTCGGCGTCCATCACGTACGCGAGGTGCGTGCGCATGGGGTTGGCCGGGTCGAAGGCGTCCCGGGCCAGGCCGATCGGGACCAGCAGCACCGCGAGCCCGGCGGTGGCCAGCGGGACGAGGGACTGCCTGCGCTCCGGCAGGCACAGCTCCACGATCGGCAGCACCGTCAGCCCGAAGAGCGCCAGCATCAGCGCGGGCACCCCGCCGAGCGCCAGCCCCATCCCGTCGAACGCGGTCCTGGCCAGGGCGGGCAGCAGCGCCGCCGCCACGACCGCCCCCACCGTCACCGCCGCCACCTGGAAGGCCGCGCCTCCGCCGACGGCGCCGCGCAGCAGGATCGCGGCCGTCCCGCCGAGCGCGCAGAACAGCGCGGGCAGCGTCAGCACGTACGACATGCCCGGCGCGACCTGGGCGCACAGCAGGCCGAGCGCGGCCGGCCAGACCAGCGCGCCGACGGCCAGGGCCGCGGGGCCGAGCCGGCGGCGCAGCGGCAGGTACCAGCAGAGCAGCGCGAGCGCGGCGAGGATCACGACGGCCGCCTGGAACGCCTGCGGGCGGTGCAGCAGCCCGCCCATCCCGTCGTACGCGGGCCGCCAGGCCACCATGACCTCCCACAGCCCCTGTGCCAGGGCGGCCGCGAGCAGCAGCGGCACGACTCCGGACGCGGCAGCGACGGCGAGCCGGGGCAGGCTGACCAGCCGCCTCCTGCGCGCCAGCGCCGCCAGCCCGGCGACCGCCGCCGCGGCGAGCCCGGCCAGGGGCCAGACGAGCGCGTTCGGGTACGTGACCATGGTCCCGAAGATCCGGAAATAGGTGACGTCGTGGTCCGCGGGCAGCGCTCCGAGGTCGGCGCCGCCGAGCGCGCGGGTCAGCGCCAGCATGTTCGTGCCGTGGTGCTGCAGGCTGCCCCGGTCGAGGTGGGCGAGGGAGTCGTCGGCGGTGTGGTAGCGGGACGAACCCTCGATGTAGGCGAAGTTCATGCCGGTGAAGCCGCTCTCGGCCATCGGGGTGAAGTCGGTGTTGTTCGGGAGCAGCCGGTACAGCTCGCCCAGCGTGGAGTCGCCGCGCGGGTGCGGCACGGCGTTCGCGAACGTCTCGACCAGCCCGGCGTTGTTCCTGGACGTCTGGAACATCAGCGAAGGGCCACTCACACCCCTGGCCTCCCAGTTGAGCAGCACCCCGCCCGCGCGGCCCAGCGGGTGCTCCCTGACGAACGCCTCGGCCCCCAGCACGCCGTCCTCTTCGCCGTCCGACATCAGCAGCACGAGGTCGTTGCGGAGCGGGGTGCCTTTGAGCGCCCGTACCGTCTCCAGCATGGCCGCGACCGCGGCGGCGTCGTCGGAGGCCCCCGGGCCCATGGCCGCGGAGTCGTAGTGCGCGGCGATCACCAGCGTCCCGGTCGGGTCGCTGCCCTTCGCCGTGGCCACGATGTTGTCCACCTGCCCGAACGCGGCCAGCCCCGCCGACGGGTTCACGCCGATGGCCCGCTGCACCCGCGCGTCGAGCCCCGCCGCGCGCAGTTGCCCGGTCAGGTAGTCCCTGGCCCGCTCGCCGGCCCGGCTGCCGATCGGGCGCGGCTCGGTGGCGAACCTCTCAAGATGGCGCAGCGCCCGTTCCGCGCTGAACTCCCCGTCCGGCGCCGAGGCGGGCAGGGGCTGCATCGTGCTGTCCGCCATGGCGGTCAGCATGATCACGCCCGCCAGGGCGAGCAGGGCGCACAGCCCCGCCGGCCCCCGGCGGGGCACGTCGAACAACTTTCCCGTCATGACCGGGAACGCTAGGGACGCCGGCCGGGGCGGCGGAATGATGCGCGTGCCCGGATCGACCTGCGGTTTTCCCCAGGTCGTCTCAGAGCCGCCAGGGGACGGCGTCGTCCGGCCGGTAGCGGCAGGTGGCGCCGGTCGAGACGGCGGCGCGCAGGTGGGCGGCCAGCTCGGGGTGGGCCTGGTCGAGCTTGCGCAGCACGTCGCGGATCCTGGCGGTGACGGTCTTGCGGGCGCGTTCGGCCTCGTCGCCCAGCCGCCGAGTGCGCCCGCCGAGCCCCGCGGCGGCCCGCAGCTCCTCCAGCAGCGCCACCCGCTCCAGGTCGTACGCGGCCGCCCGCCGATCGTCCCCCAGCCCGGCGGCCCGGTCGATCTCCTCGTCCAGCAGGGCCAGGCGGTGCCGGTAGCGGCTCTTGGCCTCCTCGTCGAGCACGTCGTCGCCGCCCATCCGGCGGGCCGCGACCACGGCCTCGCCGCCTTCCGGGGCGAGCAGGAGCACGGCGGGCACGTCGTCGCCGGGGCGGCTCAGCAGCGTGTGCAGGTCGCGCAGGCCCTTGGCGTCGGGCATGTGGGCCACCCGGCCCGCGAACGCGAGAGACCACACCTCCCCGTCGCGCCTGAACTCCGGGTCGCCGGCGGTGACGCCGGGCGGACCCACCGGGTCGGGGAGCACGTGGCGCATGCCCAGCTCCGCGGCCTCCTCGCGCACCCCGGCCAGCAGCGCCTGCGCCGCGTCGGCGTCGCCGGGTCCGGCGCGGGCCAGCAGCGCCTCGGCCAGGCGGGCACGGGCGATCACCGACCACGGCCGCGCCCCCATCCGGTCGGCCGAGCGGCAGGCGGACGTGAAGCCCTCGACGGCCTCCTCCCAGCGCTCCTCCGCGGCGTCGACCAGAGCCAGCCAGAGGTCGTAAGGCCCGCTGACGTCCCAGCCGAACAGCGACACCACCCACCGGCCCCGATGCGGCTCCAGCGCGGCCCGCGCCGCCGCGCACAGCTCCGGGTCGCGCGTGGCCGCCGCGATCTCCGCCTGGAACCGCAGCCAGAGCGGCGCCGTCATGCGACTGCCCGGCTGCCCGTCGGCGTGGTGCCGGAGCGCGGTGTCGAGGTCGTCGGCCTGGAGGGCGGTCAGCGCGGCCAGGAGCGAGAGGCACGGGTGGCCGCCGCCCCTGAGCTCGCGCAGCACCTTGCCGGCCTCCTCGACCCTGCCCTGCAGCGACATCAGCGCCCACCGGTGATGCAGGACCATGAACGCGTAATGATCGTCCGCCGGGTCCAGCCGGAGCCCGGACAGGGCCGCCTCCGCCTCGGCGAAGCGGCCGGTGAGGGCGGCCACGATGCTCACGTCGACGGAGGTGGACAGGTCGAGCTGCGGGCGGCCGCTGCGCCGGCCCTTCGCGACGTAGTCGTGGAAGGCGTCGTGGTAGCGGGGGTCGCCCCGCTCGATCATGGCCACCCAGCGCAGCGCGGCGGCGAAGTGCGCCAAGCCCCAGTCGCCCGTGCGCCTGGACACCTCCAGCATCTCGCCGGTCAGCGCCAGGCGCTCGTCGGCCGTGCCCGGCCCCCAGATGATGTCGTGGTGCGCCCACAGGCTGAAGGCCAGCGCGTCGTCGTCGCCGCCCTGCCTGGCCAGCGTGGCGAGGTGGAAGACCAGGTCGAGCGCCAGCCGCTCGTCGGGCGGCGACCCGCCGACCAGCCGGGCGTGGGCCTGCCGCAACTGGCCGAGGGCCCCTTCCAGGCCGTAGGCGGTGTGGAGGACCAGCGCGACGCGGGCGGGCAGCTCGGGGTCGTCGAGGTCGCGGGCGATGGCGGCGGCCTCGTCGAACACCTGGCGCGCCGCGTCCAGCCCGCCCTGGTGGCGCAGCTCCCTGCCCAGGTCGAGCGCGATCATGGCCCGCTTGCGCCGGTCGACGGCCGAGCTCAGCTCGTACGCCCGCCGCAGGTGGCCGAGGTGCTCCTCGCCCGCCAGCCGGCCACTGGCGTCGCGGGCCGCGGCCAGCAGCAGGTCGATCACCCGATCGGGGCCGAGGCGGTCGCGGGCGAGATGGGCGTGCCCGGCCAGGTCGCTCGGGAGCACCTTGTCCGCCAGGCCGGGCGAGCGGTCGAGGGCGCGGACGAGCGCGGCGTGCCGCTCGGGCGGGTCGTCCAGTGAGTCGTAGAGAGTCTCGCGCACCAGGTCGTGGGCGAACGCGAACACCCCGCCGCCCTTGGCCACCACCAGCTTGGCGACCACGGCCAGCTCCAGCAGCCGATCGACGTGCGCGACGGGCGCCGCCGCGGTCGCGGCCAGCACCTGCCGGTGGAACTCGCGCCCGAGCACGGCCGCGGTGGGCAGCAGCTCCGCCACCGGGCGCGGCAGCAGCGACAGGCGGCGCAGCAGCGCGTCGCGCACCCCGGGCGCGATGGCGTCGGCCGAGCCGCCGCTGCGCCACAGCCTGGCGGTCTGCTCGACGAAGAACGGGTTTCCGCCCGTGCGCCGGTGGACCTCCGCGACCAGCTCGGACGGCGGGTCGTGGCCGACCGTGCGGGTCATGAGCGCGCCGACGCCCGCCTCGTCGAGCCCGGTCAGCGTGATCGTGGTGGCCCGTGCGACGAGCGGCGAGAGGAGGTCGCGCAACGGGTGGTCGACCGGCTCGACCTCGGTGTCGCGGTAGGTGGCGATCAGCAGCAGCCGCTCGAACCAGGTCTGCTGCGCCGCGAACTCCAGCAGCCGGAGCGAGGCCGGGTCGGCCACGTGGAGGTCGTCGATGACGACCACGACCGGGCGCCGCTGCGACAACGACACCAGGGCCGACGTGACGGCATCAAAGAGCCGGAACGCATCGGCCGCCGGTTCCTGCCCCTGCCCTGGATCCTGCCCCTGCCCCTGCCCCGAGTCCGGCCCTGGAGCCTGCCCCGGGTTGTGCGCCTGTCCCTGGCTCTGGCCTTCGCCGAGGAGGGCGGCCAGGCTCGCGCCCGCCGCCTTCTCCGCCGCGGCCCACTCCTGGGGCTCCGCGGCGCGCCGCAGGGCCCGGACGACCTGGACCCATGGCCAGTAACCGGGGGCGCTGCCGGAATCCCAGCACGCGCCGCCCACCACCAGCGCGCCCTGCCGCCTGGCCTCGCCCGCCGCGCTCGTGACGAGCATGGTCTTGCCGATGCCCGCCTCGCCGGTGACCAGCACCAGGCCGCCGTGGCTGCCGATCACCCTGGCGATCTCGGCACGCAGCAGCGCGGCCGGGTGCTCCCTGCCGATCAGCTCGTGCGCCGCGACGTCGATAGGCATGACGCTCGCACGCTATCCGCCGCGGCCGACAATTTCTCCCTACCAGGCCACCTCCAGGGAGCTCATGCCGTACACGATGTGGGAGGAGCGGAAGTCCGCGGCGCCCGCCTCGCGCAGGCCCGGGAAGCGCTGGAGCAGCGCCGGGAAGGCGATCCGCAGCTCCATGCGCGCCAGCGGGGCGCCCAGGCAATGGTGGATGCCGTGGCCGAAGGCGACGTGGCCGGGAGCGCCGCGCGAGAGGTCGAACGCGTGCGCGTCGGGCAGGAGGGCGGGGTCGCGGTTCGCGGCGGGCAGGGCGCAGAGGACCAGCTCGCCGGGCTGGATGGTACGGCCGCTCAGCTGGACCTCCGTCGTCGCGACCTTGGTCGTGCCCGAGTTGACGATGCTCAGCCAGCGCAGCAGCTCCTCCACCGTGGCGTCGATGCGCTCGGGCTCCTTCTTGAGGAGTTCGAGCTGCTCGGGGTGGCGCAGGAGGGCCAGGGTGCCCAGGGCCAGCATGTTGGAGGTGGTCTCGTGGCCGGCGAACAGCAGCAGGCTGCCGATGCCGACGAGCTCGTCCGTGCTCAGGTCGTCGCCGTGCTCGCGTACCAGCATGCCGAGCAGCTCCTCGCCCGGGTCCTGCTGGATGCGGCGGACCAGGCCCTCCATGTACGCGCGCGACTCGAACTGCAGCCCCAGCCGCTCGTCGCCGGGCACCGACAGGTCGAGCATCCTGTTGGTGCGGTGCTGGAAGCCGTCGCGCTCCTCGTACGGGACGCCGAGCAGCTCGCAGATGACCAGCGACGGGATCGGGAGCGAGAACGCCGGCACCAGGTCGACCGGCGGACCCGCGGCCTCCATGGCGTCCAGGTGGTCGTCCACGATGCGCCTGATCCGCGGCTCCAGCCGCTGCATCCTCCGGTTCGTGAACTCGGGGGTCAGCATCCTGCGCAGCCGCGTGTGCTCGGGCGGGTCCGCGCCCAGGAGGTTGCCCGCCTGGATCTTGGCTAACTGCTCGGGGGTCATCTCGGGCGCTCCGGGCAGGCGCGCCACGGTCTGCTGGGCGATCTTGAACCGCTCGGCGTCGCCCAGGACCTCGCGGACGTCCGCGTATCTGGTGACGAGCCAGACGTCCAGGCCGAACGGGGTCGTGATGCGCCTGATCCCCTCCTTGTTCCTGACCGCCGCCAGCTCCGGAGCCGGGTCGAACCCCACCCGCCGCATGTGCAGCGGCATCGTCGAGGACTCGGTCATGCAAACCCCTTGATGATCGTCGGTTGAGGCGTAAACCGTAACAACCCACCGGAGCGGTCTCCAGTGCTCTGGGCTACACCCCGCCGCGGTCGCGGGAGGTCGTCAGCAGCCGCCCTTGAGGATGGCCCCGCGTTCGACGATGCACTGGCGCCCGTTGCCGATGTTGCCGCCGTTGCCGGTGTTGTTGCTGTTCGAGGAGAAATTGGCATTCTGGAAGTTGCCGCTGTTCACCGTGTGCCCCTTGCTCCGGAAGTTGCCGCTGTTCCAGGAGTTGCCGCTGTCCTCGGGAAATCCGTGCGCGAGAGCGGGAAGGGCGGGCGCCAGCGACAACATCAGCGCGAGTTGTGCCGCCACCGCCACGGCTCTCCGCCTGGAGGTCGTCATCGCCGGTCACCGGGAACGGACTGGGAGCCGTTGGCGATGTTGCCGCCGCTGCCGGTGTTGATGCTGTTCACGGCGCCGTTCGCATTCGAGAAGTTACCGCTGTTGATGGGATTTCCCTCACTGTGGTAGTTCCCGCTGTTGGTGGAGTTCCCGCTGTTCTCCGGGCCGTTCACGCACGTGGTCGGAGAATTGGGGGACGGCGAGTTGTAGGCGATCAGGCGATTTCCACAGAAAACGCCGGGAAGCGTTCTGAGCACCGTATCGAGATCCGCGCCGACCAGCTTGGTGAGCAGGGAGTTCTCGCCAGTCGGGGAAGGGGATGGTGCGGCCGACGCGCCGGTCGGGGCCAGCAGCACACCGCACCCGACCGCGACGGCCGCAACAATGCGTATGAATGCCCTCAATGCGCTTCCCGTCATTTCTCGCGACATGATCCACTGAAAGGTAGCACCGGGTGCCGCCCCGTCACGGAAAGCCCTCGAAAGGGTCGCGATAACTCGGCGCAAAAAACTACTTCCGGTTGTACAGGCGCATCGTGAGCGTCCCGAACACGACGATGAACGCCAGCGACCACCCCAGCACCCACGTGAGCTGCCCGCCGTCGGGCGCGCCCGCCATCAGCGAGCGCACGGACGCCACCAGATGCGAGACGGGATTGGCGTTCACGAAGACCTGCAGCCACCCCGGCATCGTCGAGGGATCCACATAGACGTTGCTCAGGAAGGTCAACGGGAACAGCACCAGCATGCTGACCCCCATCACCGACTTCTCGCTCCGCAGCAGCAGCCCGAACATCGTCCACACCCACGAGAACGCGAACGAGAACCCCAGCAGCACCAGGATCCCGGCCACCGCGCCCCCGAGCCCGCCCTGCGGGCGGAACCCGAGCACCAGCCCGACCATGAGGATGATCGTGGAGGCCAGCGTGTACCGCAGCATGTCGCCGAGCAGGTAGCCGATCATGGTCGAGGGCCGCCAGATGGGCAGGGTGCGGAACCGGTCGAAGACGCCCTTCTCGATGTCCTTGTTGACCTCGACACCCGTGTACATGGTGATCATCACGACGCTCGTCACCATGATCCCCGGCAGCAGGAACTGCAGGTACTCGGTCGGCGATCCGGCCAGCGCGCCGCCGAACAGGTAGGTGAACATCAGCGTCATCATCAGCGGGAACGCCGTCACGTCGAACAGCTGCTCGGGCACGTGTTTGATCTTCAGCATGGCCCGCCACCCGAACGTCACCGACGCCGACCAGGGGCTGGGCCGCGGCGGCCGGGCCGTGGGCGCGAGGACGGCGCCGAGCGACTCGGCCGCGGGCGCGTACGCGGTCTCGGTGGTGGTGGTGCTCATGCTGCGGCCTCCTCGGCGGCGGGACGGTCGGTCAGGGCCAGGAAGACCTCGTCCAGGCTGGGCTGGCCGAGGGAGAAGTCGTCGACGACGATGCCGGCCTCGGCCAGCCGCCCGAGGGCGCGGGCGGCCTGGGCCGCCTCCCCGCCGTCGCCGGTGACGCGGGCCGTGAGCGCCACCGGGTCCGCCTCCAGATAGACGGGCGCGTCCAGCGTCTCGGCGAGCAGGCGCTCGGCGTCGGCGCGGGTGGCCGGGTCGCGCAGCCGTACGTGGATCGAGCCGGACCCGACGGACGCCTTCAGCTCGCCGGGAGTGCCCTCGGCGATCAGCCGGCCGTGGTCGATGACCGCGATGCGGCTCGCCAGCCGGTCGGCCTCCTCCAGGTACTGGGTGGTCAGCAGCACCGTCGTGCCGTGGGCGACGACGACGCGCACGATGTCCCAGACCTGGTTGCGGCTGCGCGGGTCCAGCCCGGTCGTGGGCTCGTCGAGGAAGAGCAGGTCAGGCGTGTTGAGGATGCTGGCCGCGATGTCGATGCGCCGCCGCATGCCACCCGAGTACGTCTTGACCTGCCGCCCGGCGGCCTCGGTCAGCCCGAACGCCTCCAGCAGTTCGGCCGCCCGCTCCTTCGCGGCCGGCTTGCGGTGGCCGAGGAGGCGGCCGAGCAGGATCAGGTTCTCGGCGCCGGTCATCTCCTCGTCCACGGAGGCGTACTGGCCGGTCAGGCTGACCCGGGCGCGTACGGCGTCCGCCTCGCGCACCACGTCGTGCCCGAACACGGTCGCCTCGCCGCCGTCGGGCCGCAGCAGCGTGGCGAGCATGCGTACGGCGGTCGTCTTTCCCGCGCCGTTGGGGCCGAGCACCCCGTACACGGCGCCGGCCGGGACGGCGAGGTCGAGGCCGTCCACGGCGCGCGTGTCGCCGAAGACCTTGACCAGGCCGGAGGTTCGTATCGCCAGATCTGGCATGGCGGTCCTTTCAGGAGACGTAGGGATGGGCGCGCCTGGCCTCGCGCAGCGCCCGGCCCCACCAGGTGAGCTGGTCGAGCACGGTCGAGACGGCGCGCTCGCGGTCGTCGGTGTCGCGGGGCCGCCCGTGCTCGTCGACGGCCTCCCCGAGCAGGTCGAACCCGACCCAGTCCCGCACGGTCACGGCGTGCAGGGCGCAGAAGACCGTACGGAGCTGCTCGACGGCGTACTGACCGGTGGAGCCCGAGCCGTAGGCCACGAACCCGACCGGCTTGGCCTGCCACTCGTCGTAGGCGTAGTCGATCGCCTGCTTGAGCGAGGCGGGGAAGCTGCGGTTGTACTCGGGCGTGACCACGACGAACGCCTCCGCCCCGCCGACGGCCCCGGCGAACCTGCACATGTCGGGCGTCGCCTCCTCCGGGTAGCAGCGGGGGAAGGCGTAGCCGGCCAGGTCGAGCGTCTCGACCGCGAGGTCGTGGCGGCGCCGGGCCCGCTCGGCGAACCACGTGCCGACCGAGTCGCAGACCCGGCCGACCCGGGTGCTGCCGATGATCACCGCGACCCGCAGCGGATCCATGGTGTGCCCCCTTCCTGCGCCGTCACCTCTCAGGCGCTAGAAGGGCCGCTAGATCGGATCTGGCACCGGCGGCAGGCTGAGCGTGAACACCGTGTTCCCCGGTGCGCTGCGTACCTCGACCCGCCCGTCGTGGGCCGCCGCGACCGCCGACACGATGGCCAGGCCCAGCCCGCTGCCGCCGGCCAGCCGCGAGCGCGACCCGTCGCCCCGCGCGAACCTGCCGAACACGTGGGGCAGCACGTGCCCGGGAATGCCCGGCCCGTCGTCCGCGACCTCGACGCGCACCCGCTCGCCGAGCCGGACCGTCGCGGTGACCGTGGTGCCGGGCGGGGTGTGGGTACGGGCGTTCGCGAGGAGGTTGGTCACCACCTGGTGCAGGCGGTCGGCGTCCCCCAGGACCAGGGCGGGCTGGTCGGGCAGGCTGATCAGCCAGCGGTGGCGGGGCGCGGCCGCGTAGGCGTCGCTGACCGCGTTGACCACGAGCGGCGACAGGTCCAGCTCCACCCGTTCCAGCGGCCGGCCGGCGTCCAGCCTGGCCAGCAGCAGCAGGTCCTCCACCAGCGTGGTCATCCGGCCGGCCTCCGAGCGGATGCGGCCGAGCGCGTGATCCGTCTGCGGCCCGTGCCACTCGCCGCTCCGCCTGGTCAGCTCCGCGTAGCCGACGATGGAGGCCAGCGGCGTGCGCAACTCGTGGCTGGCGTCGGCGATGAACCGCCGCAGTCTCGTCTCGCTCTCCTGCCGCACCGCGAGGGCGGTCTCGACGTGCCCGAGCATGCGGTTGAGCGCGCCGCCCACCTGGCCGACCTCGGTGCCGGGGTCGGTGTCCACCTCGGGCACGCGGGCCAGGCGCACGACGTCCCCGGTGGCCAGCGGCAGCTCCGACACCCTGGCGGCGGTGGCCGCGAGCCGTCCGAGCGGGCGCACGGCACGGCGTACGAGCACGGTGCCGGCGGCGGCCGTCAGCGCGACGCCCGCCAGCGTGACGGCGGCCTCCACCACGACGAGCCTGGTCAGCATGGAGTCCACGGCGGTCATGGGCAGCCCGGTGACCAGCACGTCGCCGTCGGGCGTGCGGGCGGCGGCCATCCGGTAGTCGCCCAGCGGCCCCAGGTCGACCGTCACGGGGGCGCGGGAGACGGCGGCGAGCGACGGCGGCGCGGGCACCTCGCGCACGGCGGCGATGCCGGTCAGCACGGCGGCCCGCCGCACCACGCCCTGGCGGATCCGCGCGCCGAACGTGCCCTCGGCCTGCCCCGGCGACAGCAGGAACGACACCTCTCTGGCCTCCGGCGGCGCGTCGTCCCGCTGCGCCGCCGCGCTGGTCGAGCGGCGGGCGGCCGAGGTGACCTGGCCGTCGAGCCGGTCGGTGAGGAAGTCGTGGAACAGCAGGGTCGTCGCGGTGGCGATGACGGCCGAGACGGTGACCAGCAGCGCGATCGAGGAGACCACCAGCTTGGTCTCCAGCGACATCGTCATCCGGTGGGTCTGAGCGTGTAGCCCACCCCGCGCACAGTGTGGATCATCGGCTCCCGCTGCGCGTCGATCTTGCGACGGAGGTAGGAGATGTACAGCTCGACGACGTTGCTCTGGCCGCCGAAGTCGTATGCCCACACCCGGTCGAGGATCTGCGACTTGCTGAGCACCCGGCCCGGATTGTGCATGAGGAAGCGCAGCAGCTCGAACTCCGTGGGCGTGAGCCTGATCTCCTTGCCGCCCCGCCGTACCTGGTGGGTCTCCTGGTCCAGCGTGAGGTCCCCGACCACGAGCCCGGCGTCGGCCCGCGCCTGCGCCGCGCCCGAGCGGCGCAGCAGGCCGCGCAGCCGGATGACGACCTCCTCCAGGCTGAACGGCTTCGTGACGTAGTCGTCGGCGCCCGCGCGCAGGCCCACGAGCCGGTCCTGGAGCGAGTCCAGGGCCGTCAGGAACAGGATCGGCACGCCCGGCAGCACCGCGCGCAGCCTGGGCAGGAGCTGGATCCCGTCCATGTCGGGCAGCATGACGTCCAGGACGATCGCGTCGGGCCGGAACCCGCGCGCCGCGCGGATGGCCTCGCTGCCGTTGTGCGCGCTGCGGACGTCCCAGGACTCCTGGCGCATGACCATGGAAAGGAGCTCGGTCAGCGGGGGCTCGTCATCCACGACGAGGATGTTGATCGAGCTGCCGTCCGCTCGGCGCACGGGCTCGGACAGGGAGTTCGGGCTGGTCGTGTGCATATCCGTGACGATGACCTCCCTCTATGAAGGTTTGATGATTCCTGCTTGTGAATCGCCTGTGAGCTGCTCCGGGGCGATGCGCGGAAGGGCCCGGCGGCGTGCCGGACCCTTCCTATCCCTTTAAAGCGCGATCAGAGCCGCGATCAGAGCCACGCGTGGCCACCACCCCCTATTCGGTCAGAAGAGCTTCCCGGACCAGACGTTGGCCGCGGAGGCGTAGACGCTGTAGGTCTCGGCGTCGAAGTACGGCGAGCTGATGTAGTCGACCCGGTCGTTCTCGTCCTGGTCGTAGAACGCGCTGGTCACGCCGTTGAGGTAGCCGAGCCGCTTGGCGCTGCTGTACTTCAGCAGCCACGGGCCGCCGTCGGCGCCGGCGGTCATGGAGCACTTCAGCCCGACGTGCTCCTCGATCTTCTTGGCGGCCGAGCCCACGGTCTTGGCCGTGGTCGTGCCGTAGCACCACTTGGGCGTGACGCCGGTGAACGGCTTGTTCCCGTCGGGCTGCGGGGCCTGCGGGTAGCCGAACACGTAGTGCGCCTTCTTCAGCGGCTGGTTCCAGGAGATGCCCTGGCCGCCGACGTTGTCGCCCAGCCGGCCCGCGTCCGTGGCGTCGATCACGTGGTACGTGTTCGACGACCGGTCGTAGTAGCCGTGGTCGGCCTTGGTGGTGTCGGTGCCCGGCTTGGCCCGGTCGGCGTCGTACTCGGACCTGGTGACGGTCGAGTCCTTGACGGTCACGCCGTTGTAGACCGAGACGAACGCGTAGTCGCGGTCGTAGTCCTCGTACACGCTGTAGTCGTAGTGCACGAACGCCTGCTTGCCGACGTAGACGCCCCACGGGGCCTTGCCCTGGTAGTAGCCGGGCACGAAGACCCAGTTGTCCAGGAGCTGCTCGTCGTTGGAGGTGTCGTACACGCAGTGGCCGGCCGTGGCGACCACGTTGGCGTACTTGCCCTGGATGGACGAGGCCGAGCACCAGCGCTTCTTGCCCGCCGAGTCGACGAAGAAGACCTTGCCGATGGTCTTCGGCAGGTTGACGTTCTTCGACTTGGTGGTGGTCGTGGTGGTGCCGGTCGGGGCGACCGAGCCCGCCTTGGTGTCGGTGGACGGGGTGCCCGTGGAGGTGAGCTTGTCGACGTCGGTGGTGTCCTCCTCGACGTAGGTGGCGGCCTTCAGCGCGGCGCCGTTGTTCTCCAGCCAGTAGGCGGCGATGCCCTTGGCGGTGGTGATGCTGACGCTCTCGGTCGGCTTCACCTGCGGGGCGGCCTGGGCGGCGCCCGCCAGCGAGGCGCCGAGCAGCGCCGTGGCGGCCAGCCCGCCGCCGACGGGGACGAGGGTGTGCCTGATCTTCAAGGGGATACTCCTTGCTCGTCGCGGGAACGCCATGAGCGTTCGGTGCGTCTGTGAGGCAGGAACGTATCCCTCTCGGCCCAACCTCCATGTCCCCATATGTCCGGATTTAGCTGGCGCACAGCTCGCCGTGATCACCTCGTGATCTGGCGAAGATCGCTTCGCCGCGCCGATTCTCCAAGGCGGCCGCCGATCCTGAGAGTGAAACCGGAGAGAATCTGAAAATCACATAAGAGAAATTATGTGTTGCAGATCACTGACCCCAGGTCGAGGCCGCTACCTGCGCTTATCCAATACATAAGGTGGGCACAGGCGTTTCTCAGGTTGGCTCGGCAGGGTGATTGGCGAGGGATGACCTTCGGGGCCGAATTCAGAGGTTCGGCCAGGTCCTTCCCGGATTGGATTCGTCTCCCGTGCGCTTCTCCAAGCCTTTCGCCGTGACCGTCGCCAGCGCCGCCCTGCTCGCGCTGCCCTTGTCGGGAGCCGCCTTCGCCGACGGCGCCAGGCCGCAGCCGGCGGCGACCGCCAAGGCCCCGCAGCCGGCGCACTCCAACCCGGCCGCGCCCACCGTGCCGCAGGACCAGCTCGCCAAGGGCTACGACGCCCGCAAGGTCGCGCTGAAGGTCTCCGTCGACCCTGAGCGGGTGCGTGCCGGCGACTCGTACGACGTGTCGATCGCCGCCAAGGGCCTGCGCTCCGGCACGGCCACCGTGACCAGCCCCGAGGGCAAGAGCTACCGCGTCGCGCTCTCCGGCGGCAAGGCCACCAAGACCCTGACCGTCCCGGCCACGGCCAAGCCCGGCAGCAAGACCGTGACCGTCAAGGTCGGCAACAAGACCGCCACGGCCACCTTCGACGTGGTGGCCCCCCGCCCGCAGCGCGACGAGCGCCACCGCGGCCACGACGGCAAGTAGTAGGTGCGCCAGGGCCACCCACCCGTTGCCCGTCCGGGTGGTGGGCCCGCTGACACCCGCCCCGAACAAGGGGCTTCGCCGGGGGCGCTTCGCGCAGGGCTCAGACGCCCTTATTCAGGCGCCTCCGGCGCACCCCCCGCGCCTCCGGCGCCGTCAGTCCCCGCCCGTTGACCGGTTGGATGGTGGGCCGTCTGCTGCCCACCCCGGACCGGCTCGCCTTCGGGAATTCGTGGGCCCGGGAGCATGGAGCGACCCATTGCCAGAGAAGAACGGCGCCGAGCTCGGCAAGCGGTTGCCGGGACTGTCGCGCTCATGAATAAGCATCACGCATAGGGTGCGACACCCATCATTACGGCCTCAGCTTTGACCCGAGCGGCGTAAGAATTCACGAGATGGCGATCGGGCCTGCCGGGTGGTGGACCCGTCTGATGCTGCTGGTGGTCGCACTTCATCTCGCGGGATAAATCAGGCTCAGGCTGCGGGAGCGCGTGGACTGATTCGCACCTCCAGTTCGGCGTCCAGAGCCCTGGCCAGTCGCTCGAGGACCGGCAGCGTCGGCACGGTGCCTCCTCCTTCGAAACGGGCTACTGCTGACTGCGTCATGTCGGCCGCACGAGCCAGTTCACTCTGGCTCCACCCACGAGATTCCCGCATCTGCCGTACTGCCCGACCGAGTTCGAAGGCGAGACGAGCCGCATCGTATGCCTCGGCCGCCCCGGGCTCGGACAGTCGTCGGTCACGGAGATCAGCCCAATCGGTCCGCTCGGTCATCACCACTCCTCGTCCACCGAGTGCGCCTCGCCCTTGCAACGAGACAACGCCCGCCGCGCCCGGTCCACTTCTCGATCTTCCCTCATTCGCGTTTTGTGGAAAACGGTCAGAAGGATGATCCGCCGATCCGAAGCGATCCAGTAGCTGATCCGCATTGTCAGATCATCAAGGTAGAACCGCAGCTCGCGCAGCTTGCCATCGAGCTGTCGCGTGTACGGCTCTCCCAGCAACGGGCCTTCCGTCGCCAGCAGATCGATGTAGAAAGCCGCTCGGGCGAACGACTCTGCTGGGAGCTTCTCCAGCCACTCCCGAACTTCCGGTTCCAGCTCTACGCTACCCCAGACCATAGCAACGATGCTATGTCCAGCAGGACTCCCCGATCACGCGATCGCAGAATCTGACCACTCAAAGTGATTTCGCAACTATCCACGGCTACTCCTGCGAACAGAAGAGGCAGAGGCTAGAGCGTTCTACGGCACATGGCGGCTACGGGTGGCCTGGGTTCAATCAACGTGGGGATGCCTCTGCTCAAGGTAGTCGTTGAGCTGCCGCCACTGCGTGGGGTGAATGTCCAGCAAGTGCAGTTCACCCGGCTCAACCCACCGCACATCGCTCGCCTCGTCGTTGGCCTCCGGCTGACCGCCGACCGGGCGGGTGATCAGCATGACCTCGTACTCCTGGCGGATCTCGCCGTCCGTGTAGGCGACGATGTGGCCGGGGTCGGAGTAGATCCCAAGGAGGCCCACCGGCTCGACCAAGACACCGGTCTCCTCCTCGGTTTCCCGCACGGCGCACTGCGAGGGCGTCTCACCGATTTCCATCTTGCCCATCGGCAACGCCCACTGGCCCGTGTCGCGACGGCACTGCATGAGGATGCGCCCCACGTCGTCCACGGTGACCGTCCCACAGGCCGGTACGAGACTGTTCGCCTTGGGTGCGTTCGGGTGGTTCCAGTACTCGACTCGTCCCATGAGGTGCCTCTCAGATCTCCGCGCCGGACCACGGAACGGCTCCGGCCCAAACGCGCTCGAACGACGACATGTAGTGCTCGGCCATCGTCCCGCCATCGAGACGGCGGAAGTGGAAGGTCGGGTTGGCCGAGGCCGGTTCTCCGTATACGTGTGGATTGACCAGGACGTCATCGTCATAGCGGAACAGTGAGGCGTACAGCGTGGTGGAGTGCAGGCGGACCTCGCAGTCATCCAACTCGGGCAGCGCCCGGTAGTAGGTCAGGGAAGAGCGGATCTTGGCGGCTAACGTCCCGCCCAATCCTTCTTCGCGATCGCGGGTCTCGGCAGACTGGGCCGTGGGATCTCCGAAGCACAGCCTGATCGCGACACCGCGTTGCGTAGCCTCAGCCAGTGATCGAGCGATCTTCGGCTGCGTCTGGGCGTAGAACGTCCCTGAGAAGACCAAGACGTCCACCCGCTCCTGAGCGTCGGTCAGGAACCGTAGCCACAGCTCACGAGGCACGCTGGCTCGGTCGGGAAAGACCTCCACGAGTTCCGACCTGTCCGCCCGGCCTCGGCGCGCTTGACTGCTCTCCAGCACGTCAGGCCACAGGTATGTCTCGTCAGCGGTCAGCAGCTTCGCCGCTGCCCACCTGTGCCGCCGGTGCGGGACCCGACCTGTGTTGATCCAGCGCTCGACCGTCTTGGGCTCGACGCCACACGTCTCGGCCAGGTCTTCCAGGGCCCCACCATGGCGGAGCATCGCTGTGTGTAGGCGCTCGTTCACGCATTCCAGTGGACGTTAACGTCCGGGACGTTGCAAGGCCGTCTTGGGACGTTTCTCGGTGACTCAACACGTCCCGACACCGGGCTGCGGCGAAGTTCAAAGGTCCCGCCCACCTGGCTTCACTTGGCCGTACTGGCACCGAAGTCACCGGAGGTAGGTGGATGTATCCACAGCAAGCGCTGCCCGGCCCACAGGTCGTCACGTCGCTGGACGCGGCCCAGCAGTTGCAGCGGAAGTTAATCCACCTGAACATCTCCAGCGACGTGCACGACGGTTACGGCATCGCACTCGTCTCCGTCTGGGTCGGACTCCTCGTCTGGTGCCGCCATGACGCCTTCTGGTGGCATACGGGCTGGGAGCCGGGCCGAAAACGCGCAGTCTATGCCTGGCACCCGCTCCCGGAGCCAGGCAGATCCGCACGGCGTATCGCTATGCGTTACGCGGAGCTGCGCAGGGCGCATCCGCACTCGCCGTTGGTCGCAGGGGTGCAACCATGGACGTGACCCTGAAGCATAAGAACCTTCAAGCCGAGTGCAGGCTCCAGAATTCGCATTCACCTGCGATAGACCAGTGATTCGATGACGACCCGGCCCACAACGCAGGGCCTCCGGTCCCGAAGCTCTGGTAGCGGCGCGGCAGCCTGACCTTCGCTTTTCAGGTGAAGCAATCATCCTGCTCACCTACTGGCCTCGGGGTTCTCCAGCAGGAGCGGGATCTTCTTGAGTACCTTGGGCGCCGCGTCTGGGCCGATGTGTCGAAGGTCGTCGACCGCCTGACCGCTTCCACCTTCATCAAGGTCCCGGGGCTGCTGATCCCGCACTCGCGCGACCTGGTCAACTGGACGATCAACAGGTACGCCGTGACGAGCGGCCATGACGACGTGCCGCCGGTGGGTGCTCTCGCTGCGCCCCCGCGGCGGTACGTGATCAGGACGGCCGGGCCGGGGCGGTGCTCGAACGCGTGACCAGCGCCGTGGGCAGCTCGATCCGGGCCGGGGCGCCGTCGGTGAGGAGCGCGGTCAGCGCCGCCGCACCAAGCTCGGGCCAGGGCTGGCGGACCGTGGTGAGGGCCGGCGTGACGTGGGCGGCGGCCCAGGAGTCGTCGAAGCCGATCACGCTCACGTCGTCTGGCACGCGGAGCCCGTGCTCGCCCAGCGCCTGGTACACCCCGACGGCCATGGAGTCCGAGCAGGCGAAGACGGCGGTCGGCGGCTGGGGGAGGGAGGCCAGCAGGCGGCGGGTGGCGCGCAGGGCGTCGGCCTGCTGGAAGTAGCCGCAGACCTCCCACCTGGGGTCCACCCGGAGCCCGGCGGCGGCCATGCCCTGGCGGTAGCCGGCCAGCCGTTCGGCCGCGCACGGGACCCCGGGGCGGCCGGCGACGACGGCGATGCGCGAGTGGCCGAGGGCGATCAGGTGCTCGGTGGCCGCCCGCGCGCCGTCCAGGTTGGCCGAGACGACGGCGGGCAGGCCGGCCGGCGGCTTGCGGCGCGGGTCGACGATCACCGCCGGGATCTCGCGGTCGGCCAGCCAGGCCCGCTGCGCGGCCGTCGGCGACGTGCGCACGAGCAGGACGCCGGCGCTGTCGCGGGCGCCGATCCGGTCGAGCCACGCGGGCGGGGGCTGGCCGTGCTTGGTGCGGTCGCACACCGCCGAGACGACCAGGTCCACGCCTGCCCGCCAGGCCGCGTCCTCCACCCCGCCCAGGATCGCCAGCGCGTACGGCGAGTCGAGGGCCTGCAGCATGACGTCCACCATGCTCCCGCGCGCGGGCCTGACCCGCTGCCTGGGGTAGCCGCGCCGCTCCAGCACCTCGGCGACCAGCCGGCGGGTGTGGGCGGAGACGTCGGAGCGGCCGTTGAGCGCCTTGGAAACGGTTGCAACGGACACGCCCGCCTCGCGGGCGATCACGGCCAGTTTGGGCAACTGCTGGGGCTGGTCCTCGACCGTCATGCCCCCACTCTCCCCGCCACGTCCAGGAACCGCCAGGCCAGCGCCTCGAAAATTTCGAGATTCGGCCGGGCGGGCCTGCTCCCGGCCTTCTCGGGTGCGCGGGCCATTTGACGGCACGTACGTGTGGGTGCGACGTTTCCTGCAACCGCTTGCAGCAGTTGCCGCCAAGGAGTGAGGGATGACGACCTACCGCAACCCCGTGCTGAACGCCGACTGGTCCGACCCCGACGTGATCCGCGTCGGCGCGGACTTCTACCTGACCGCCTCCACCTTCACCAAGGTCCCGGGGCTGCCGATCCTGCACTCGCGCGACCTGGTCAACTGGACGATCATCGGGCATGCCGTGACGAGCGGCTATGACGACGTGCGGCCGGGTTGCGGCGTGTGGGCGCCCTCGCTGCGCCACCACGACGGGCGGTTCTGGATCTTCTACGGCGACCCCGACGTGGGCATCCACGTGGTGAGCGCGGAGGACCCGCGGGGCCCGTGGACCGCGCCGCACGTCGTCAAGCCGGGCGCCGGGCTCATCGACCCGTGCCCGCTGTGGGACGACGACGGCCAGGCGTACCTGGTGCACGGCTGGGCCAAGAGCCGCGCCGGCGTCAACAACCGGCTCACCCTGCACCGCATGTCGCCGGACGCCCGCGAGGTGCTGGACGAGGGCACGCTGATCATCGACGCCGACCTGCTGCCCGGCTACCGGACGCTGGAGGGGCCCAAGCTCTACAAGCGAGAGGGGACGTACTGGGTCTTCGCCCCGGCGGGCG
This sequence comes from Nonomuraea sp. NPDC050153, assembly GCF_044460125.1. Taxonomy (NCBI): domain Bacteria; kingdom Bacillati; phylum Actinomycetota; class Actinomycetes; order Streptosporangiales; family Streptosporangiaceae; genus Nonomuraea; species Nonomuraea sp. NPDC050153. Next base: position 54,868 of record NZ_JBITJQ010000010.1, on the reverse strand, counting down.
GCGTGGAGCAGGGCTGGCAGTCGGTGTTCCGGGCGAGCTCGATCTTCGGCCCGTACGAGGACCGGATCGTGCTGGAGCAGGGCGGGACCGGCGTGAACGGGCCGCACCAGGGCGGTTGGGTGGACACCCCGTCGGGCGAGCACTGGTTCATGCACTTCCAGGACCGCGGCCCCTACGGCAGGGTCGTGCACCTGCAGCCCATGGCCTGGGCGGAGGACGGCTGGCCGGTCATGGGCGCGGACGGCGAGCCGGTGCCCGGCGGCCCCGTGCCTGTTCCCGGCGGCGCGCCGGCCGCGCCCGCCACCTCGGACGACTTCGCCGGGCCCGAGCTCGGCCTGCAGTGGAGCTGGCAGGCCGACCCCGACCCCTCCTGGTGGGAGCTGCGGGACGGCACACTCAGCCTGGCCTGCGTGCCGGGTCCTGAGGAGCTCACGGAGCGCCCGTCCGTGCTCGGGCAGCGGCTGCCCGGCGACCCGTGCACGGTCACCACGGGCCTCACCCTCGACGGCGCGGGCCGGGCGGGGCTGGTCGTGCTCGGGTTCACCTACGCCTACGTCGGGCTGGAGCGCGCGGCGGGCGGGACCGTGCTGGTGTGCGGGGACATGGAGCCCGTGCCCGTGAAGGACGGCGCCCGCGTCACCGTCGGCGCGCGGATCGGGGACGGGGCGCTCGTCACGTTCCTGGCCGACACCGGCGACGGGCTGCGCGAGGTCGGGGCCCCCTTCCAGGCCACGCAGGGCCGGTGGGTGGGGGCGGTGCTGGGCCTGTTCGCGGCGGGGGACGGCACGGGCCGGGCGGCCTTCGACACGTTCGCCGTGGACATCGAGAGGTAGCGGCCACCACCCACCTGGAGAGTAATCGGATGACTACGTCTGGTTACCATAGTTGGTGCGTATGCGCATCAAATGGTGCGGATCACTCCAGGGGGGCTGGAAATGACTGACGACACCCGGACCGACAGAGCGGGGCTCGACACGGCGGCGGTGGACGGTGAGGACGCGCTGCTGCACAGCCAGGACGATCCGGTGGCCGCCGCCGCCGTGGACGCGGCCGTCGAGAGCGAGCTGCTGGACGATTCCTCCGTACGGGAGGCCGTGGAGGTCGAGTGGTCGGCGGCCAAGCGGGAGAGCGGGCGCCAGGTCGCCGGGCTGTCGCCGCAGGCCCAGGACCGCGCGCACCGGCTCCAGGGCGAGCTCGGCGCCATGGGCGCGGAGGTCTGGCCGGTCTCCAGGTGGTGGGGTTTCGAGATCCACCTCAACGAGAGCGCCGCGCTGCTGGCCGCCGAGATCCCGCAGCTCGTCGGCGAGACCGCGGCTCTGGTACTGGGCTCCTGGCTCGCGCCGCTCATCGAGCGGCAGGTGCGCGCCAAGGCCGACTGGATCACCTCGGTCGCCCGGCCGTACGGCGTGAAGCTGGTCTCGCCGTGGGTCGCGCCCGCCATGCTGGTGCCCGCCCGCGAGGGCCGGCGCGAGGGCGGTGGGCTGTACTGGACGGTGCACGAGCCCGGCGAGGGGTGGACCCCGGACCAGGCGTTCGTCGAGCACTTCGACGTGTCGGCCCCGGCCCTCGCGGAGTTCCAGGACGGGCTGGTCCTCGTCCATCGCGGCAAGGTCGACGACCCCAGCCTGTGGTGGACGGTCTACGACGCGCAGGAGGGCTGGAGCGCGGACCGGAGACTGCCCGCGCACGTCAGCGACTCGGCTCCGGCGCTGGCGGCGTACGACGGGCAGCTCCACTGCGTGCACCGCGGCGACGGCGACGACAACCTGTGGTGGACGCGGTGGGACGGCTCCACCTGGAGCCCCGACGCCAGGCTGCCCGAGCACCCCAGCGTGTCGGCTCCCGCGCTGGCCACGTTCGACGGGCAGCTCTACTGCGTGCACGCGGGGACCGACTCCGCCCTGTGGTGGACGCGGTGGGACGGCTCCTCGTGGAGCCCCTGCCGGCAGCTGCCCGACCACGCCTGCCGGTCCAACCCGGCGCTGGCCGTCTGGCGGGGCCACCTCTACTGCGTGCACACCGGCAAGGACTCCAGCCTGTGGTGGACGCGCTGGGACGGCTCCGCCTGGACGCCCGACCAGAAGCTGACCATGCACTCGGCCGCCGAGGGCCCGGCGCTGACCGTCTACAAGGACCGCCTCTACTGCGTCCACCGCGGCGCCTCCGACCAGCGCCTGTGGTGGACCGTCTTCGACGGCTCCTCGTGGAGCGCCGATGAGAGGCTGCCCGGCCACCACAGTGCCGAGGCCCCGGCCGCCATCGCCTACCGCGACCGGAACGCCACCCGCGACCAGCTCCTGGTCGTGCACCGGGGCGTCCGCTAGACGCGAAGAGGCGCCGGCTCGCGTACGAGCCGGCGCCTTTTCGCCGCTACCAGCCGGCGAGCTGCTCCAGGAACCAGTCGATCAGCACCTCGGAGACGTTGCCGTGCTCGGTGTTGGCTATGTCGCAGCAGAACGTGTCCAGGAACGTCCCGTCCTTCGGCAGCTCGGACAGGTCCCTGTAGAGGTCGGTCTGCCAGTGGTACGGGTCCCTGGCCAGGGCGATGGCGCTGACCGCGGGCACGAAGCAGCTGTGGCGGAACCGCTCGGGGACGGGCAGCCCGATCGCGTCGGCCACCCTGCCCCACGAGTCGAGCGTGCCGCCCGGCGCCCCGTCGAACGCGGCCACGTGCGACGTCGCGCTCGTCCACGTCGGAGCCCCGAACCTGATCGTGCCGATGTTCTCCAGCTCGCCCATGTCCGGCTGGATCCTGGCCGTGAGCTGCAGCGGGTCGTGGTGCAGGTCGAACACCGGCGTGCCCGGCGGCAGGTCGCGCCCCGTGCCGTCGCCGACTCCGTTGGCCAGCCCCAGCTTGTAAGGCCGGATCGGGAACCAGCCGACCCGGCGCAGGTCGTCCAGGAAGTCCGTGCGCAGCGGGCTGGCGGTGGTCACCGGCCCCGAGTAGTCCTCGTTCTCGACCCAGGCCCACAGGAGCTGCTGCGCGGCCGGGCTGCGGATCAGCTCGGCCTGCCCGGGGCCGTCCGAGCGCGGCTCCAGCGATTCGTGCAGGTAGGCGAGCTGCTGGAGCACCAGCGGGATCCAGGCGCCGAGGTGCGGCGTGTCGTAGGAGAAGTACTTGTCGGTCTGGTGGTCGACGCCCTCGCTCTCCATGCGCGCCAGCGCGTACCTGGTGATCATGCCGCCCATGCTGACGCCGCCGACGACCAGCGGCAGGTCGCCCCGCCGCTCCTGGATGGCGCGCTGGACGCAGGCGACCGCCACGGCGGCGTTGGCCTGGATGTAGGTCTGCCGCTGGTCGAAGCCCAGGAGGATGACGTCGATGCCCATCGTCCTGAGCTGGTCCAGGAACCCGGGGCTGCGCTCGCTGTTGAAGTGGGCCCACAGCGCGGCGAGGTCGCTGGGGCCGTAGCCGAAGCCGTCGGCGAAGATCAGCGGCCGGGTCAGCGCGGTGTGCCCGTCGGCCAGGTGGACCGCGGCCCGTCCGGTGGCCGTGCGCCCCAGGTGCGGCCTGTCGCCCACCAGGTCCCAGACGTGGTCGGGTCTGGGCGCCTCATTCACGCGGGGATGCGGGGTCGCGAACCAGATCCCCTGCTCGCCGAGCGCGTCCGCGATCCGCTCGGACTGCTCCTCTGTCAGGCTGCTCCTGACCGACTGGGCGATGCTCTCGACGTCGATTCTCGGTTCCTGCGCCATGTCGATCCCTCTCGCTGGGTGCCGGACCCCGATGGGGTCACCGACCACCACGATATGGTCACTGTCAGTAATTGACCGTATACCGGAAGTGGATGGCGCGTCCTCCGAAATGCGCGCTCACTCCGCCTGTGACCGGAGATCCACGGTGAGCGCGCCGGCTTCGTACCGGACCTCGGTGCCGAGGTCGGCGCAGGCGGCGGTGAACCGGGCCCGGATCCAGCGGGACTCCATGTCGTTCGCGATCCTGGTACGGCAGTAGTCCAGCGCGATGGGCACGGCGCGCAGCCACACCGGGCCCCGCTCGTCCAGGGTGACGAGGAAGATCAGCCCGAGGTCGTTACGGAGCTCGGGGTCCACGATGTAGTCGTCGATGAGGTCGCCCAGGTCGTACAGGACCGGTCCGGCCACCCCGTGGAAGACGTGCGCGGAATGTCCGGCCACCAGGGACGCGCCGGCCCTGACCAGCGCCCTGGCCGCGCGGCGGACGTGCGTGACGGGCTTGGCGGTCATGTTCGGGCCCCAGTGGACGCAGACGAGGACGGCGTCGGCGTCCAGGCTCCCGATCATGCTCGTGAGCCGGTCCGGCATCCCGGCCCCGAGGTCGGCGTAGGCGACGCCGGGCCTGCGCTCGGTGGCCGCGAACTCGGCCGGATGGTCGGTCACGCCCAGCACCGCGAGACGAAGATCTCCCACCTTCAGCTCGGCGGGCTCCCAGGCCCTGTCCAGGTCGGCACCCGCGCCCACAGTGCGGATCCCGGCTGCCGCCAGGTGGTCGAGGGTGTCGAGGAGGGCCTCGTGGCCGTAGTCGAGGGCGTGGTTGTTGGCCAGCGTGACCGCGTGCACGCCCAGCTCCGCCAGCATCGCCGCGGCCTCGGGCGGTGCGCGGAAGTGGAACGCCTTGCGCAGCGGGTCCCAGCGCCGGCCGCGGTCCGAGACGCAGCATTCGAGGTTGAACAGGACCAGGTCGGCCCGGGAGAGCACCGAGCGCACGCCGGCGTCGAAGAAGTCGGCCGGGTCCGCGGTCAGCCTCATCCGCTCGGCCACGCCGCGGCCGAGCATGGTGTCGCCCGCGAGCGCCAGCGTGACCGTCGGGAGGGCGGATTCCCCGGCGCCCGCGCCCGGCGTGGTCCCGGTTTCCTCGGTCATGTCCACCCAGCTTCCCCGTCCGATGATTTCGACACACCCTCTGACCTGCGACGAAACCGTTCACGACGGGCGAATGCGGGTACGGGATGAATTTGGAGGAGGGGGACGACGGTGTCCCTCGCGTCACGGAGGTGAGAAAGCAGTGGCTTTGCCGATTAGGCGCAATCGCGGAGCGATGCAGACGGGTGTCCCATGGCAGAGGCGGTCGTGGGATCCCTTCACCGAGTTCCAGCAGCTGTGGGATCAGATGGGGCGGCTCTTCGAGCAGGGCGCGGAGACCGACGTGGCCGCCTGGCGGCCCGTGGCGGAGACCGAGGAGACCCCGGACGCCTACTTCGTGCGGGCGGAGCTTCCCGGCCTGAAGCGGGAGGACATCAGCGTCGAGGTCAACGACAGCGAGCTGTGCGTGTCCGGGGAGATCAAAGAGGAGGAGAAGGGCAACATGCTGCGGCGGCGCACCGGGCGGTTCGTCTACCGGACGATCCTGCCGGCCGACGCCGACACCGAGCACATCGGCGGCGAGTTGTCGGACGGCATCCTGACCGTACGCGTTCCCAAGACCGAGAAGGGCCGCGCCCGCCGCATCGAGATCAAGGGCTGACACCGGGGGAGGCGCATGGCCGGCACGCAGGCGTTCTGGATCGGCGCCGCGCGAGGGCGCGAGGCCGCTGAGCCGGGTGGCGCGCAGGAGCGCTACGGCGAGGAGCTGCGCAGATGGCGGCATGCCTTCGAAGCCGTGGACGGCGAGCCGGCCGCGGGCGGCGTCACCCTGGACCCGCTGCACTTCGCGCTGGGCGCGTGGGAGGTGGCCACGCGCCCGGTGGCGGAGCACGCTTACGTGCGCCGCCACCCGCGGGTGCTGGACGCGACCTGCCACCGCCCGGAGGAGGCGCCGGGCCTGCTGGCGGTGGTGGAGCTGGCCGCCCCGCCCCCGGTCCCGCTCCCGGCGGGCTGGTCGGGCTGGCAGCGCCAGGAGCCCACGTACGTGCCGCCGCCGTACGAGCGGCCGACCGCGCTGAGCACGCTGGAACTGCGCGTGCCCCTGCCGGTCGACCGCCTGCCCACGCCCACCCACGCGCGGGCCGCGGGCCTGCCGAACCTCGACGACGCCCAGGCGTCCCTCGAAGCCCTGCTGGCCGAGCTGAACGCCGTGGTCAACCCGTTCCTGCACGGGCTGGAGAAAGCCGATCCGGCGAGGTGATTCAGGATGAACAGGCGCGACGAGGATCCCGAGGACGAGTTCTTCGCTCCCGTGCTGCGCGAGCCGCCGCCTCCCGAGGAGATCACCTCCTCCGGCGTGGTGAGCGACACCGGAGTGCCCGACGTGCACGGAGGCGGTCACGGAGAGTGGCCGCAGTCGCCGCCGCCGTCGAGCTGGCTCGGCGTGCGCCTGCTGGCGGGCGCGCTCGGGCTGCTGGCAGGGGTGGTCCTGGCCGTGCTGGCGCTGCTGGCCGGGCAGCCGCTGCTCGCCGTCCCGCCCGCCGTCGTGGCACTGGGGGCCGCCGTGTATCTGGTGACGTTCAGCGTCCGGCGCTCACACGCCGACGGCGGCCCTCCGACGTTCGGATGAGGAGAGGAGCCGAGATGTCTCTCATCGATCGTGAATGCGTCCGCCGGCTGCTGCAGTCGGAGCAACCCGACGCCACGCTGGTGTTCGTCCAAGGCGACTGCGTGGTCCTGCCGGCCGATGAGGTGGACGACGCGCACAAGCGGCTGGTCATCGTGCGCCGCGACGAGATCGCGAGCCAGGTGCCGGAGGGCCCCCTGACCGAGGAGGCCCTGGAGGAGCTGGCGACCAGGCTGGACAACATCGCCCGTGACCTGGGCGCCTAGTCCCTATTTCCCGTTCTCCAGGTAGTGCAGGACGGCCGCCACGCGGCGGTCGGTCCGGTCGGTCGGCGCCAGGTCGAGCTTGGAGAAGATGCTGCGGATGTGCTTGTGCACGGCGCCGTCGGTGACGAAGAGCCGCTCGGCGATGGCGCCGTTGCCCAGGCCCTCGGCCATCAGGGCCAGCACGTCGCGCTCGCGCGGGCTGAGCCGGTCGAGCCGGCTGTCGGGCCTGGTGCGGGCCAGCAGTTGCGCGACGACCTCCGGGTCGATGGCCGTGCCCCCTTCCGCGACGCGGTGCAGCGCGCCCATGAACTCCTCGACCCGCCCGACCCGCTCCTTGAGCATGTAGCCGAGCCGGGCGCTGCCGTGGGTGAGCAGGTCGGTGGCGAAGGCCTGCTCCACGTACGCCGACAGCACGAGCACGGCCAGCTCCGGCCGGCGCCGCCTGGCCTCGACGGCCGCGACGATCCCCTCGTCGGTGTGGGTCGGCGGCATCCGCACGTCCACGATGGCGACGTCCGGATCGTGGGCGTCGATCGCGGTCAGGAAGCCGTCCGGGTCGGGGGCGGTGGCCACGACGTCCAGCCCCTCCGCCCGCAGCAGCAGCGCGAGGCCCTCGCGCAGGAGCGGGTCGTCCTCGGCGATCACAATCCGCATGGGAGGCTCACATTCATGGTGGTAGGTCCGCCTTCTGGGCTGGTCAGCGCGAAGGTTCCGTCGAGGGCCTCGGCACGGCGGCGGATCCCGGCCAGCCCCGACCCGCGCCGCTCGTCCGCGCCGCCGCGGCCGTCGTCGGTGATCTGGAGGTCCAGCCGGTCGTCGTGCCGCCGGATCGTGACGATGGCGTGCCGCGCCTGGCTGTACTTGGCGACGTTGGTGAGCGCCTCGGCCACCACGAAGTAGGCCGTGGCCTCGACGGACGCGGCGCACCTGCCGGGCATGTCGACGTCGATCCGGCAGGGGACGGGGCAGCCGGCGGCCAGGCCGGTCAGCGCGTCGGATAGGCTGCGGTCCGTCAGCACCGGGGGCAGGATGCTGCGCGAGACCGCGCGGAGCTCGGCCAGCGCCTGCTCGGCGGCGTCCTGCGCGCGTTCGAGCATGGCGTCGGCGGTGGCCGGGTCGCGGGCCAGCGCGCGGCGGGCCGCGCCGAGCATGACGTTGACGGCGACGAGCCGGTTCTGCGTGCCGTCGTGCAGCGACCGCTCGATCCGCCGCAGCTCGGCGGCGTGCGCGTCGAGGGCTTCCGCACGGGTCGCGGTGAGCTGCGCGACCCGCAGCGCCAGGTCGGTGCTGGGGTCGGCGGCCAGCAGCCGCCGTCCCGGCCACGCTTGCAGCCGGGCCAGGCCGGGGACGAGGGCCAGGGTGAGGGCGATCCAGCCGAGGCCCAGCAGGCTCACCGCGAGAGCGCCCGGGAAATCGCGCACGTCCCAGAGCCCCATGGCCTGGCCGACCGCCTCGCCCGGCGGCAGGAGCCGCCACCACAGCGGGAAGGTCAGGTCGCGCACCGCGCTGAGCGGCAGCGTCATGCCGATCATGCCGAGCAACATGCCGAAGGCCATGTGCGCCAGCACCCAGCGAAGTTCGCGCAGGCTCGCCGGGTTCGTGATCGCGGCGCGGAACCCGGACGGGACCGGGTCGGGACTGAGGACGACGTCAGGACCCCAGCGGGAGAGCCGGCCCCGCTCCCGGTCGGCGGTGATGCGCAGGACGCGCAGAGCGGTGGGCACCAGGAACAGGCCCAGGCCGACGAGACAGGCCAGAGCGGTGAGGGCCAGGACGAACACGGTCAGGATCGCCAGGATCGCGGTGCCGACGCCGCCGACGAGGTGTTCGAGGGCGTCGAGGGTGACACGGGCCCGCGCCGCGAGGTCCCACCGGCGTACGAGCCTCACGTCGGGAGTCGGCATCCCCCGACCATAGGGCATCTCATGTGGCACAGGAGGCATACCCGGGCGAACAGTACAGCCTGCTGTACCTGGGCTGTCTCACTGGCGGGATCGCCCGTCGCGGCGGCGATCCGTAGCGTCTTGGGGTGTCACTCGATCTTGTGAGGAGCACATCATGACCCCCATCCGGATCCCCCGCCCCGTGCTGTGGCTGCTGCTGGCGATCTTCGCGGTCTGCAACATGGTCACCTCCACCTCCGACCTCAACATGTTCGTCGGCATCGGGTTCGGCCTGGCCACGATGGCCTGCGCGGCCGCGCTGGTCCAGCAGCACTACGCGCAGCGGCGCAACTGAGCCGGCGACGGACCCGTCCTCGCTCTTGAGAGGGAGCCGCGGAATCGCCCTCACCGGCGATGCCCGAGAACCCCCTCGAAGCCGAGGATTTCCCCATGAACTCCCGTACAGCCTTCATCGCCGCGCCCCTGCTCGTGCTCGCCTACGGCGTGATCCGGATCCTCGACGGCCTCGACGGCAGCCGAGGACCCGGCATCGCGTGGACCACCGGCCATCTCGCCTTCATGGCGGCACTCGTCCTGTTCGTCCCCATCTTCTGGCGGATGCGGCGGATGGCCGGCGGGAACGCCCTGGCCACCACGAGCGCGGTGGCCGGGACCGTCGGCGTCGTGGCGCTGCTCGGCCAGTTCGGCATCGACATCGTGGTCGGGTTCATGTCCGCCGACCACGACGCGATGGGCGTGCTGTTCGACCAGGTCAAGAGCGTCCCCGGCGTCTCGCTTGTGATCTACGACGTCGTCCCCCTTCTCTTCTTCGCGGGCCAGCTCGCCCTTGTCGTGCAGCTCGCGGTGTTGCGCCGGGTCAAGGCCTGGGCGCCCGTCCTGGTCCTGGCCGACCTCGTCCTGCCGTTCATCGAGAAGGACCTCATCCCGCTCGGCGCCCTGTGCCTGCTGGTCTCGTTCGTGCCGCTCGCGCGCCAGGTCCCTGCCGCGTCCAGGCCCGCCGCCGCGCTCGTATGACGTACGAGGCAAGATGGGAAGCCGTGTCCGAGATACGGTTTGTCGCCGGAGTGCGCCGGTGGTCGAGCTCGCTGCCGCCGATCTGGCTGGACGCGGCGCTCGCGCTGCTGGTGCTGGTCGCGCAGCTGTGGCCGTTGCTCTCCCGTGAGAGCCCGTACGGCGTGCCCTGGCACTGGTGGGGGTACGTGGTCGTGGTCGTCGCCTCGGTGCCGCTGATCTGGCGGCGTCGCGCGCCGGTGACCGTCCTGCTGGTCACCCTCATCGCGACCGGCCTCTACGACGTCGTCGACGAGGTGGCCGCGCAGCCCGTCTGGTACGGCTCGCTCATCGCGCTCTACACCGTGTCCGCCTGCTCCGCCAGGTGGCCCCGCCTGATCATGCTGGTCCTCACGATGGTCGGCGGGTTGCTCATCGTCGGCTCGTCCGAGACCGCGATGCGCGGCATCGTGCTCTTCGCCGCCGCCTACGCCATCGGCCGGGCCGCCGCCGCCTCCCGCGCCCACGCCGCTGCCCTGGAGGAACGCGCCGTCCAGCTGGCCCGCGAGCGCCAGGCCGAGGCCGAGCGGGCCGCCGAACGCGAGCGGGCCAGGATCGCCCGCGACATGCACGACATCCTGGCCCACGCGGTCAGCCTCATGGTCGTCCAGGCCGAGGCCGGACCGGTGGTGGTCAGGAGCGACCCGGCAAGGGCGGAGGCCGTCTTCGACGCGATCGCCGCCGCGGGACGCGACGCCATGGTCCAGCTCCGCCGCATGCTGAGCGTGCTCAAGGAGGAAGAGGGCCCGCGGGCGCCGCAGCCCACGCTCGCCGCGCTCGCCGCCCTGGCCGACCAGGTCAGGGCCACGGGTCTCGACGTGACATACTCTGCCTCCGGCGAGCCGGGGCCGCTGACTCCCGACACGGAGGTCGCCGCCTACCGGATCACCCAGGAAGCCCTCACCAACATCGTCAAGCACGCGGGCGCGACCCGTGCCGACATCAGACTCACCTGGCAGGACGACACCCTCATGATCGACATCGCCGACGACGGCCGCGGCTCCGGCACCTCGCTCCCCTCGGGCGGCAACGGTTTGATCGGCATCCGCGAGCGGGCCGCGGCCTGCGGCGGCCGCGCCGACTTCGGCCGGCGCGCCGACGGTCCGGGCTTCCGGGTCCTCGTACGGCTCCCGCTGGCCGGCCGGGCGGTGGCGGCATGAGCGTGCGCGTGGTGGTCGCCGACGACCAGGAGCTGGTACGCGCGGGGTTCAGCATGATCCTCGACGCCCAGCCGGACATCGACGTCGTCGCCGAGGCGGGAGACGGCGAACAGGCCGTCGCGGCCGTCCGCGCGCACCGTCCCGACGTGCTCCTGCTCGACATCCGCATGCCGGTCATGGACGGCATCGAGGCCGCCAGGATCGTGTGCGCGGAGAGCGGTTGCCGCGTCCTGATGCTGACCACGTTCGACCTGGACGACTACATCTACGACGCGCTGCGCGCCGGGGCGAGCGGGTTCCTGCTCAAGGACGTTCGCCGCGACGACCTGATCCACGCCGTACGGGTGGTGGCGGCGGGCGAGTCCCTGCTCGCGCCGTCGGTCACCACGAAGCTGATCGCCGAGTTCACCACCAGGACGCCCGCCCGGCCCCTCGCGCCGCCGTCGGAGCGGCTGGCCGCCCTGACGGCACGCGAGCAGGAGACGCTGCGCATGATCGCCCGCGGCCTGTCCAACGCGGAGATCGCCCAGGCCATGGTGGTCAGCGAGCACACCGTGAAGACACACGTCAGCAACGTGCTGACCAAGCTGGGGCTGCGCGACCGGGTGCAGGCGGTGATCGCCGCCTACGAGAGCGGCCTGACCGTCCCGGGCGCCTGTGATTAGGTCGCGCCGCCCGTCGCGATAACGTGTGCGCCGAAGATTCCTCAACGAGGAGGACGGATTTGCTGGGCGCTCACGTGCACGCCTATATCAGGTCGATGGCAGGGGACCGGGCGGTCAGGTCCGGGCCGTTCGTGATCAAGTTCGACGACAACGACGACGCGCTCCCGTTCAACTACGCCGTTCCCGACGACGGCGCCGCGCCCACGGCGGACGAGGTCGCCGCGCTGGTCGAGGCGTTCCGCGCGCGGGCCAGGACGCCCCGCTTCGAGTACGTGCCGCAGGTGTCGCCGAAGGTCGAGGACGCCCTGCTCGCGGCCGGGTTCACCCAGGAGGGGCGCTACCCGCTGCTGGTGTGCCCGCCGGACGGGCTGGTCGACCGGCCCGTGGACGTACGGGTCGCGCTCGTGACCGAGGAGCCCGACCTCTGGCAGGCCGCGCGGGTGATGAACGAGGCGTTCGACGCGCCGGAGCCCACCGAGCACGACATCGCCCGGTTCCGGCGGGTCCTCGACGGCGGCGGCCTGATCGCCGCCGCCTTCGACGGCGAGGAGGCCGTCGGCGCCGGGCAGCTCGGCCGCCCGCACCAGGGGGTCGCCGAGGTCGCGGGCATCGCGGTGCTGCCCTCGCACCGGCGGCGCGGCATCGCGGGCGCGGTCACGGCGCTGCTGACCCGCGAGGGCGCGGCCGCCGGGGTCACGACCCCGTTCCTCACTCCGGCCGACGACGGCGCCGCGCGGGTCTACGCCCGCGTCGGTTACCGCAAGGTCGGCGAGGCCCTCTACATCTCCCTCCGCTGAGGCCCAGGCGGGCCGGGCTGGTCGGGGAGCTGCGTGTCAGCGGGCGCAAGCCGTACACGTTCCTGACCGCGGGGGAGCGGGCGGCGGACGCCTTCGACGAGGGGACCCTGGCCCGGCTGCGCGAGATCAAGCGCGCCCGCGACCCGCAGGGCGTCTTCCGCGCGAACTTCCCGGTCGGTGCCTGACCGGGAAGTTCGCGCGGGGCGGGCTACTTCTTCTCCTCCATGTTCACGGTCACGGTGTCGGTCTTGCCGTCCCGCTGGTACGTGACCGGCACCTGCTGGCCCACCTTGAACCCGCGGACCTGTCCCACCACCGTGTCGCCGCCGGAGACCGCGGTGTCACCGATCTTGGTGATCAGGTCCCCCTGCTTCAGCCCAGCCTTCTCGGCCGGGCTGCCGGCGCTCACCTGGCGGACCAGCGCGCCGGGCACGTCGCCGGTGGCGTCGGTGACGCTCACCCCGAGGAAGGCGTGGGTCACCTTGCCCTTGCTGATGAGCTGCTCGGAGACCTGCTTGGCGGTGTTCACGGGGATCGCGAAGCCGAGGTTGACGCCGTCGGCGGCGACCGCGCTGTTGATGCCGACCAGCTCGCCTGCCGCGTTCACCAGAGCGCCGCCCGAGTTGCCGGGGTTGATCGCCGCGTCCGTCTGGATCATGCCGCCGAGCGTGGTCGGCTCGCTCTCCTGAGCCTGCCCCTGCCCGCCCCAGCCCGGCGGGAGCTGCTGGTCGCCCTGGCCGCCGTTCCCGGCGGTCACGGTACGGTCGAGCGCGCTGATGATGCCCGACGTCACCGTCCCGTCCAGGCCGAGCGGGCTGCCGATGGCCAGCACGTCGTCCCCCACCTTGAGCTGGTCGCTGTCGCCCAGCGTGACCTTGGCCAGCCCCGACACGCCCTCGGCCCGGATGACGGCCAGGTCGGTGGCCGGGTCGGTGCCGACCACGGTGGCCTTGGCGGTCTTGCCGTCGCTGAACTTCACCGTCAGCTGCCTGCCCTGCCCGCTCACCACGTGGTTGTTGGTGAGGATCAGCCCGTCCTCCGACAGCACCACGCCGGAGCCCTCGGCGGACTGCCCCTGGATCATCACGACCGACGGCTGCACCTTCTCCGCCACCTGGGCGACCGTGAGCTGGCCCGAGGCCGCGCGGAAGACCGGGCTCGCCACGGTCTTCGTGACGGTCGGGGTCGGCTGCGCGCCGGCGGCGACGTAGGCGCCGACGGCGCCGCCCCCGAGCGCGGCCACGGTCAGCGCGGTGAACGCCGCCAGCGCGAGCCCGGCGATCGTCTTGCGCGTGAGCACGAACCCGGACCGCCGCGGCGGCGGAGGCGGCGGCAGCACCGGCCCCGGCCGAGTGAAGCCCCCGGCGGTGGGCGGCGTGACACCGAACTGGCTCCAGCCGCCGGTGGTGTCCTCGCGAGGCGTGTTCGCGTCCATGTCATCTCCTAGAGTCCCGATGACACAAGCGTGGCGAACGGCGGGTAAGTCCTGCTTAAGCCCAAGATCCCCGCGTCCGGCCGGCGCTGACGCGGGCCTTATCGCCGCAGGCGGCGACGGCCCGGCCCTGGCCGGGACAGGCGGAAAAATCTAGGCGGACATCGCCGCGATGCCCGATGTCAGCATGGCGATCACGGACTCGAACAGCTCGTCGGGCGGCTCCACCGCGGCCTCGCCGGCCAGCCGCCGCAGGTGCGGCAGCTCCGCCGACGCCGGCAGCCCCGTCCAGCTCGCCGGGTCGGCGCCGGCGGGCGGGTGGTCGTGCCAGGAGTCCCACACCTCGGCGAACCCGGCGACCTGGAGCACGGTGATCGTCCAGGCCCGGTACGCGTCCTGCGGCGACAACCCGATGTCCAGGAAGAAGCCCACGAGCGCGTCGTCGGCACGCAGATGGCCGGGGGCCACCAGGAAGGTGAGGTCCTCGGCGTGGGCCAGGGCCAGCATGCCCCGGTGCGAGCGGTACCAGCCCCGCAGCTCCCTGCAGTAGCGGCCCAGGCTCTCCTGCCAGCGCGCCGGGTCCAGGCGCGGCTGCGGCCGGTCGGCCTGGCAGACGGACATGACCTCGCGCAGCAGGTCGTCGCGGTCGGCGACGTAGTTGTACAGGGCGCGCGGCGAGACCTCCAGCTCGGCGGCGACGTTGCGCATGGTCAGCTCGGCCGGACCGGACGCGCCGAGGATCCGCAGGGCGGCGCGGGCGATGCGCTCCCTGGTCAGGGTGGGCCTGCCCTTCCGTGATTCGGGACGCCTGCGCCGTTCTTGCACGGGAACATGCTAGCCAGAAGTTTGAACTTCACACAGCGTTGACTTTAAGCCGTGAGACCTCCCAAACTTAGGCGAGGCTAACCAAGGAGGAGCGGCATGGAATGGTCCCTCGTTGTCGGTTACGCGTTCGCCTACGGGCTGGCGATGAGCGTGCTCTTCACCGTCGGAGTGTTCGCCGGGGCGGCGTTGAGCAGGGATTTCCTGCTCAACGACTATCCGGAGGCCATCCAGGAGCGCTACGGCAGGCCCAAGAGCGAACGGGGCCGGCGGGTGGCGCTGTGGTTCGGGGTGATCTTCTGGGGAGGTTGCGGCCTGCCGCTGACGGCGGTCGCGATCCTGCACCTGCGCTCGTCGCTGGGCTCGGACCTGGGGTTCGTGGCGGCGGCGGTGGCCGGGGCGGTCATGTTCGCCACGCTGACGCTGTTCGACCTGGTGGTGATCGACTGGATCGTGCTCGTGGGGCTGCGGCCCGGGCTCCTGGTGCTGCCGGGCACCGAGGGCATGCCCGAGTACCGCGACCTGGGCTTCCACGCGGTCGCGGCACTCAAGGGCAGTCCGTTGATCGTGGTGGTCGGGCTGGTGGTCGGAGGCGTGGTCGCCCTGATCGAGGCGCTCGGCTGAGCGATCAGCCCCAGACCTTCCCGGCGGCGTCCGCGACGAGCTCCAGCTTGATCTCCGCCGCCCGCCGGGAGTCGTCCAGGGTCTACACTGGCCGGGACAACATCAACTCAAGCTTGTCAGCGCCTGGTAGGTCGGTGGAGCGCGCTGGCGTGCTCGCTCGGTCGCGAGCACGGCCAGTCACGCCTCCGGGCGAGATCGCGGCCGTGTACGGACCGAGCCCGTACCGAAAGGACCGCGATGTCCACCGACCAGTTCGGGCTCGCCGGGGGCGACTACGTTCCCGACCCCGATGGCGACACCACCCTCATCCTCGACGGCTTCTACGGCCACCTCGCCCGCGAGCACGACGATCTCGTGGCCGCCATGCGGGCCCGTCACGAGGAGCTCGAAGCGGCGAACCGGCACCGGATCGTCGACGAGCCCGCCCGCCACAACCTGCGCATGACCCTGGCCCTCGTGGCCGCGTACGAGTTGCTCCTGCCCCGGCTGGGACGGGCGGCGACGATCGAGGCCGTGCGGGTGGCGTTCGTCGAGCCGCTCGGCGAGGCCACGCGGCACGGCACCCGGGCCATGCTGGACACCGCTCCCGACCCCTTCCTGGCCATGGTGGCCGTGTCCAGGTCGCGCGAGGAGCACGCGTTCGGCAAGGGGTTCGTCTTCGAGCGGCCGGTCGACGACGACCAGCGCTACCACGTCGATGTCCGCCGGTGCTTCTACCACGACGTGCTGGTCGCCAACGGGGCCCCCGAGCTGACCCCGGTCATGTGCGCGTTCGACGCCAACTGGATCGAGGCCATCGAGCCCGACAGGCATGGCTTCGGATTCGAGCGCCGCACCACGATCGGCCTGGGCGGCACCCACTGCCCGTTCCATTTCACCCGTAACCAGGACTGACCTGGCAGGACGGGCTCGCGTTCGGTCGCGGGCCCGTCCTGGCTTGCGTACATCAATCCCTTGTGCGTACAGTGTTCGCATGACGAGGACAACGTACACAGGTACTGCGCGTGATTCGCGCCGCTGGCTGATCCTGGTGGTGCTGTGTCTCAGCACGCTCGTGCTGGTGATCGACAACATGGTGCTCTCGGTGGCGATCCCGCCGCTGACCGCCGGCCTGGGCGCGAGCGCGCAGGACATCCAGTGGATCCTGGACTCCTACATCCTGGTCTTCGCCGGACTGCTGCTGACGGCGGGCAGCCTGTCCGACCGGTACGGCAGGCGCAGGGTCATGGTCATCGGGCTGACCCTGTTCGGCGTGGCCTCTCTGGCGGCCGCCAACGCCGCCGACCCGGTGACGCTGATCGCCGCCCGTACGGTGATGGGCATCGGCGGCGCGCTCATCATGCCGAGCACCCTGTCGATCCTGATCACCGTGTTCGACGAGCAGGAGCGGCGCAAGGCGATGGCCGCCTGGAGCGCGGTCGCCATGGTCGGCCTGGTCGGCGGGCCGGTGCTGGGCGGCGCGCTGATCGCCTGGTTCTGGTGGGGCGCCGTCTTCCTGATCAACGTGCCGATCGCGGCGCTGGCCATCGTCGCCTCGCTGGTGCTCATGCCCGAGTCCAAGGGCCCGCGGACCAAGCCCGACCCGATCGGCGCCGTGCTGTCGGTGGCCGGCATGTCGGCCCTGGTCTGGACGATCATCGAGCTGCCGCACGGCCTGTCCGTGCCGGCGCTGGCCGTGGCGGTCGTCGCGCTGGCCGGGTTCGTGGTCTGGGAGCTGCGTACGCCGCACCCCATGGTCCCGCTGCGCCTGTTCCGCAACCGCACCTTCAGCGGCGGCAGCTTCTCGCTCACCCTGGTCCAGATCGGCAACGGCGGCCTGCTGCTGGTCCTCACCCAGTACCTGCAGTACGTCCTCGGCTACACGCCCACCGAGTCGGGCCTGGCCTTCATCCCGATGGCCGTCGCCTCGCTGGCCTGCAACACCCTGGGCGCGACCCTCGGCACGCGGATCGGCAACCGTCAGCTGATCGTCACCGGGTTCGCCGTGAGCGCCGCCGGATTCGGCCTGCTGAGCACCCTGGACCAGTCGAGCGGCCTGGCCACCGCCTCCGTGGCGCTGCTCCTCATGGGCGCCGGCGGCGGCCTGGCCATGCCCGCCGCGGTCTCCGCCCTCATGGGCACGATCCCGGCCGAGCACGCCGGCGTCGGCTCGGCGCTGAACGACACCATCCAGCAGGCCGGCGCCGCCCTCGGCATCGCCGTCCTGGGCAGCGTCCTCGCCAGTGCCTACACCGCCGCGATGCCCGCGACCGCGCCGGCGGCGGCCCGCCTGTCGATCGGGAGCGCGCTCGGCCTCGGTGACGCCGCGATCGGGCTGGCCGCGCGCGAGGCCTTCACCACGGCCATGTCGTCCGCCTTCCTCATAAGCGCCGCCGGCGTGGTGGCGGCCGCCGTGCTGGCCCTGCTGGTGATGCCCAAGAAGACCGCCCTGAGCAACTGACCTCGAAGCTCCGAAGGAAAGAGATCATGAACCTGAACCGGACCGCCACGGGTGACTGGGGCACGCTGGACTCGACCGGCCGCGCCTTCTACCCCGAGCACTGGCAGCGACGGCTCGACGAGCTGTGCGCCGCCCACCACGTGCCCGGCGCGACCCTCGCCGTGCTGGCCGGCGGTGACGTCCACGAGCTGGCCACCGGCGTGCTGAACCGCGCCACCGGCGTGCCGATGACCCCCGACTCGGTGTTCCTGTCCGGCTCGATCGCCAAGGTCTACACCGCGACGCTGGTCATGCGGCTCGTCGGCGAAGGCAGGCTGGACCTGGACGCCCGGGTGGTGGACGTGCTGCCGGAGTTCGCCACTCCCGACGAGGAGGCCACCAAGGTGATCACCGTCCGGCAGCTGCTCAGCCACACCGGCGGGGTCACCAACGACTTCACCTACGACTCGGGCCGGGGCGACGACTGCCTGGCCAAGTACGTCGAAGCCGCCCGGGGCGTGGCCCTGGACTGCCGGCCCGGCACGGCCGTCTCCTACGGCAGCCTCGGTTACGTCGTGCTCGGCCGCCTCGTCGAGGCGTTGACCGGCAAGACCTGGGACGAGGCGCTGCGGGACATGGTGTTCACGCCGCTCGGGCTCGAACGCTCCATGACGCTGCCGGAGGAGGCGCTGCGGTTCCGCGTGGCCATGAGCCACCTGGGCGGGCCGGGCCAGGACCCCGACCCGGCGCCCGTCTGGGACATGATGCCGCGCTCCGCCGGACCGTACGGGAGGATCATCACCTCGTCCGGCGACCTCGTCCGCTTCGCCCGGATGCACCTGGCCGGCGGCCTGGCCCCCGACGGCACGCGCGTCGTGCCCGCCGAGGCGGTGGCGGCCATGCAGCGGCGCGAGGTGGACGTCCCGGACAAGTGGACCGTCAGCGCGGACGGCTGGGGCCTGGGCTGGACTCTCTACGACTGGGATGGGGTCTTCGGCTACGGCCACGACGGCGCCGCCATCGGCCAGTACGCCTACCTGCGCGTCGTTCCGCAGGCCGGCGTGGCCGTCGCGCTCATGACCAACGGGGGCGGGGCCCGGCCGGTGTACGCCGCCCTGTTCCGCGAGCTGCTGTCAGAGCTGGCCGGGGTGCGCATGCCGGACGCGTTCGGCCCGCCGGCGCAGCCGCCCGTGGTGGACATGACGCCGTTCGTGGGCACGTACAAGCGAGAGGGCGTCGTCATCACGATCAGCCCGAGCCGGATCCGGTACGAGTTCGTCGACGGCATGAAGCACCTGTCCCCGCCGCTGGAGGCCGACCTGACCCCGGTCTCGGAGACGGTGTTCGCCGCCTCGGGCATCGGCGCGTCGTTCAGCGAGGGCTACATGCCCGTCGTCTTCTCGACCCTGCCCGGCGGGACCCTGGTGTGCTACGTCGGGATGCGCGCCACGCCGAAGGTGTCCGGCTGACTTCGGTGTCGATTCCGGCGGGTCCCGTTCCTCGTATCGGTGCAGGATCGTGAACGAGAGAAGGGAACGGCGATGCGGAAGCTCATGGTGACCACGTTCGTCACGCTGGACGGCGTCATGCAGGGGCCGGGCGGCCCCGACGAGGACCGCGACGGCGGCTTCGAACACGGCGGCTGGACCGTGCCCCACTTCGACGAGCACCTCATGCGGGTGATGGCCGCGATCGTCGACCGGGGCGCCGCACTGCTGCTCGGGCGCAGGACGTACGACGTCTTCGCCGCCTCCTGGCCCCTCGCCCAGGCCGACGACCCGATCGGGGCGAAGCTGAACAGCATGCCCAAGTACGTCGCGTCGCGCACGCTGGACAGCGTGACCTGGCAGCACTCGACCCTGCTCACCGGCGACGCCGCCAAGGCGGTCGCCGAGCTCAAGCGGGGGGAGGGTGGCGAGATCCAGGTCCACGGGAGCGGCGACCTCGTCCAGACGCTGATCGAGC
Source organism: Nonomuraea sp. NPDC050153 (assembly GCF_044460125.1). Classification (NCBI taxonomy): domain Bacteria; kingdom Bacillati; phylum Actinomycetota; class Actinomycetes; order Streptosporangiales; family Streptosporangiaceae; genus Nonomuraea; species Nonomuraea sp. NPDC050153. The sequence continues at coordinate 35,355 of NZ_JBITJQ010000010.1, read as the reverse complement.
ACGATCTCGTCGACGAGTTCCACCTGCTGGTCTTCCCGGTGCTCCTGGGCTCCGGCAAGCGTCTCTTCGCCCGGGGAACCATCCCGGCCGGGCTCCGGCTCACGGGCAGCACGACGTCGGGCAGGGGGGTCATCGTGGCGACCTACGAACGCGCGGGCGCCGTCGGTTACGGCGCCATGGGCCCGGAAACCGGCAACTGGTAACCCCCCACGCCCACCCGAGCCTCCCACCCACGCCGGGTGGGAGCCGTGGGGCGGGGGTGTCAGACCCGTAGCAGTGACGGCCAGGTCTTCGGGCCGACGACGCCGTCCGCGCCGATGCCCTCCGACTGCTGGAAGCCGCGGACGAGCTCGACGAGTCCCGGGTCGCAGCGGGTGGACTTGAGCCAGTCCTCCAGCCCGACCTGCTGGTAGGCGGACACGGGAACCCGGCCCCGGGCGAACAGGCAGCCTCTGACGGTCTTGACGTCAAAGTTGTCGTCGCCCGGCCGGATCATAGGCAGTTGCTTCACGATCTCCTCCGTCCAGGATGGGGCAGGCGCGGGGGCGCCGCCGATGAGGGCGGCGACGGCCGCCCGGAACTCGTTCATGTCGATGGAGTGGGGGTCCGGCTTGGAGGTGTTGACCTCCCGGTGCGCCTTCACGCGCGAGGCGGGCAGGCCGAACTCGCGGCACAGCTCCGCGCACAGCCGGATGTACGCGTCCTTCTGGACGTCGGGCCAGGGCTGGGTGCCGTTGTTCTCCGCCTCGATGCCGAGCGAGGCGGAGTTGGTGTGCATCGCGGACGTCGAGGGGGCGTTGTGCCAGCAGCGTCCGGCGGCGATGACGTAGATGTGGCCGGATCGGCCGAGCCCGAAGTGGGACAGCGGCCCGTCGAGGCCGGGGCGGCCGTCGCGGACCACCGCGAGCGACGGGTAGTCGCCGCCGCCGGCGGGACCGGCGGTGTGGTGGCAGACGACGCCCTGCACCCCGGGCTGCGGCCCGTGGCCGCGAGTCTGCCACCCGGCCACCTCGGTCACTGGGCGTCCTGTGCGGCGGGCGACGTCGGCCAGCTGTGTCAGGTACGGCATGGGGACCTCCCTCAAGCTTTTCGATGAGTCTCGCAACCGCCGATTAACAAAAAGTAGCCATGTGATTGCGTTGTGTGATCAATGCAGGTTAAGAGGTAATTGCCTCACTGATCGGCACTCTCGGCCGGGCGGGGGAGGCGAGACGGCACCGTCGCGCGGGCGATGGAGCGGGAGGCGTCTTCGCTGGTCAGACGTCCTGTGGGGATCCATCGCCGGGTGTTGCCGGCGGTGACGCGGTGAATGACTACGGCTTTCGTGGTGATGCGAGGGCGGATGCTGACGGATCATTAGCATGCCCTACTTGCCCGCGATCGGGGGAATCGAACGCGCCGGAGCTCAGCCCGACGCGGCTCGCCAGGGCGAAGGCACGGCGTCCGCGTAGGCGACCTCGCGGGCCCCCGCCCCACAGCCGCTCGGTGCGCGCCCGGTCGCAGACGACGCGCTCAGATCACCTTCGACAGCGTCTCGGCGCCCATGGCGACCAGCGCCACGGCCACCGAGACGACACCCACGACGAGGAACGGAACGGCCCTGGAGTCCGTGCTGCGCCACATCGCATATTCCTGCACGAATCTGGAGCAGACCGTGGCGCAGCCGATGACGGCCGTCACGATCACGCCGGCGGTGCTCGTCCCCCCGATCATGTCGGCGACCAGGAAGAAGTAGATCAGCTCGAAGGCGACCAGCGTCATCGCCGTGACCGGTCCCCACTCCCGCCACACCGAGCTGCGCTGTGCGGCGTCCGCCCTGGCCTGGCGCGCCATTCGCCGCCGCTGCCGCTCGGTCAGGCGTGGGCGCCTGTCCGGAGGCACCGACACGAACCTGCCCGCCTGCCGACGGGCCCGCCCTCTCAGCCGTCGCTCACTGGTTCTGCTCGTGCCCATGTCCGCCTCTCCCCCCGGGGGCCCGTGCTGATGGGGAAACGAATGTGGCGATCGAGGGGTTCCGCCGCCGGCACGGGTCAGGATCGCCGCCTGGCCGGGTCAGAGCCGCCGCAGGCCGCGGATCAGCGCGTCGAGCGCGGCGGGGTACGCGTGGGCGGGTGGCGTGGCGTACCCGACGACCACCGACGGCGGGTGCAGGTCGCGGTCGCCGCGCACGTACTCGCCCAGCGGGTGCACGTCGACCGAGGCCGCCCGCGCCGCCTCCACGACGGCCCGCTCCGACGGCGCGGACGGCAGTTCGAGCACGGCGTGCAGGCCGGCGTCGATGCCGCGGACCCGGACGTCCGGCAGGCCCGACCGCACAGCGGAGACCAGCGTGTCCCGGCGCCGCCGGTAGCCGCGGCGCACCGTGCGCAGGTGGCGGTCGTAGTCGCCCAGCTCGATCATGCGCGCGAGGGCCAGCTGGTCGAGGTGGCGGCTCTCGTGCGCCCGGCGCTTGGCCTCGGCGAGCGGCTCCACCAGCAGGGGCGGGCAGGCGATCCAGCCCAGCCGGACGGCGGGGCCGATGGTCTTGCTGGTCGAGCCCGCGTACACGATCCTGGACGGGCGGCGGGACTGGAGCGCGGCGATCGGGTGCCGGTCATAGCGAAACTCGCCGTCATAGTCGTCCTCGACGATCCAGCCGAGGCTGTCGTCCGCCCATTCCAGCAGCTCGGAGCGGCGCTCCGGCGCCATGCTCATACCCAGCGGGAACTGGTGCGCCGGCGTGCAGACGGCCACCTCGGCGCCCGAGGCGCGCAGCGCGTCCACGCGCAGGCCCGCCGCGTCGACGGGGACGGCGGCGACGCGCAGCCGCCCGGCCAGGAGGCGGACGTGGTCGCCCATCGCCGGGTCCTCCATGCCCGCCGTACGCACGCCCAGCTCGGTGAAGACCTCCGCCAGCAGGCCGAGCGCCTGCGTGTACCCGGAGCAGACGACCAGGTTCGCGGGGTCGACCCGGACGCCGCGGGTCCGGCCCAGGTACGACGCCAGCGCCGTGCGCAGCTCGATGCGCCCCCGAGGGTCGCCGAAGCCGAACACCTCGGTCGGCGCCTCCCGGAGGACGTGCCGCATCGCACGGGCCCACGCCTCGCGCGGGAACGCGTACGCGTCCGGCCGCCCGGGCCGCAGGTCGTAATGTGGCGCGCGCCCCGGCATGGCGGCCTCCGCCAGGCCTTCCGACGCTCCTGAACGAGCCGGGGTCTCCGCGGTGCCCGCCGCCACGCGGGTGCCCGAGCCCTGCCGCGCCGTCAGCCAGCCCTCGGCCACCAGCTGCTCGTACGCCTGTGTCACCGTCCCCCGCGACAGCCCGAGCTGGGCGGCGAGATCGCGGCTCGACGGCAGGCGCGTGCCGGCCACGAGCCGCCCGCCGCGGATCGCGGCCCGCAGCGACTCCTCCAGCGCCCTGCCACGGGAGCCCCAGCCGGGCAGCTCCAGCAGGAGCTCGGGCCCGAGCGCGTCCGTCATGCGAATGGTCCAATTTTCCGGCCGATGACTGGACCATAATACTGAGACAGTTGTCTCCTAGCCTGGCCGTGCGAGCGTCGATCCGCCCGACCCCACCGCCTAACGCAAGGAAACTCCCTCATGCATGTCTTCGTCGCCGGTGCCACGGGCGCCATCGGCCATTACCTCGTCCCCAGGCTGATCGAGGCCGGTCACCGCGTCACGGGCACCTCTCGTACCGACTCCGGCCTCGACCGGCTGCGCGCCCGGGGCGCCGCCGCCGTGCGGCTGGACGTCTTCGACGCCGAGGCGGTCGCCCGAGCGGTGGCCGAGGCCGCACCCGACGCGATCGTCCACCAGCTGACCGCGCTGAACGGCGGCACCCCCGCCGACAACGGCCGCATCCGCAGGGTCGGCACTCGCCACCTGGTCGACGCCGCCAAGCGGGCCGGCGTCCGCCGCATGATCGCCCAGTCCATCGCCTGGGCGTACGAGGCGGGCGACGCCCCGGCCACCGAGGACACGCCGCTGGACGTGACCGCGCCCGCGCCGCGCTCGGCCGTGATCGGCGGCGTCCAGGCGCTGGAAGAGGCGGTCGCGGAGCTGGAGGAGCACGTCGTGCTCCGCTACGGCCTCTTCTACGGACCCGGCACGTGGTACCGGCCCGGCGGCCTCGTGGCGGACGTGCTGCGCAACGGCGGCCCCACCGACGACCCGGCCTCGGTCTTCGTCAGCGGGCTGGCCGCCGACGCCTCGGTCAGCTCGTTCGTGCACGTCGAGGACGCGGCAGAGGCCACCGTCGCCGCGCTCGGCTGGCCGAGCGGCACCGTCAACATCGTGGACGACGAGCCCGCCCCCGCCCGCGAGTGGCTGCCCGCGCTGGCCGCCGCCGTCGGGGCCCCCGCCCCCGCTCCCACCGGCGGGCGCGCCGGCTGGCAGCGTGGCGCCGACAACGGCCTCGCCCGCTCGCTCGGGTGGGCGCCCCGGCACGCCACCTGGCGCACCGGGTTCGCGGGTTAGCCGCGGAGTGATGTACCTGGGGGCGGCCGAGGGGGTATGGCCGACCGTCCCGGACCGCGCTCCCACGTGGCCTCATGTCCACAGAAAGGTTGACTCGTGGTCGATTGCTGCTGAAGTGATTGGTAAAGGAGTGCTTGTCTGTTCTTGAGATACCCGTGGTGCTACGGTGTGTGCCGTTCCCGATCGTATGCGTGAAACGCCACATCGCCCCCGCTCTGAGGACTCCTAGAACATGCAAGCAGACGTACCTCAACGGACGACACAGCGAAGGCTCTCTCCGAAGGAGCTGGCGGTCACGGCCTCCCTGGGCACGTTGATCGTCATGGCCGGCCTGTGGTTGTGGGCGATCTTGGCCGCGCCGGCAGGCGCCACGGGGCTGATGGCGGCCGTCGGCGGAGGCTCGGTCCTGCTGCTGGCCGGCGCCGTCGGCGCGGCCGTGCACTACGCCGCCACCGCCCGCCACTTGCGCGAGCAGGCCAGGTGGGCGGAAGAGCGCTACATGTGGCTGCGCCGCGAGAACGCGCGGGTGGCCGAGGAGGCGCTGCCCGCGCTCGGACGCCAGGTACGCGAGGGCGTGCCGCTCGCCGACGCGCTCGCCAGCGTGTCGCGGATCGTGGAGACCTCGGTGCAGCCGCTCGTCCAGGCGATCGGCAACGAGCTGGACGCGCTCCAGCGCGACCGCGCCGCCGCTCAGAAGGCACGCGCGGTGGCGGAGACCAACGCCCGCACGGCCCGCCGGGCGATCGACGAGGAGATCTCGCGGCTGTCCGGCGACACGTTGCCGGAGCTCGTACGGCGTATCCGGACGGACCGGATGTCGGTCCGCGCGGCGCTGGCCGAAGTGGGCCAGCCGGCGTACGGCCCACTGCGTGACCTGCTCGGGGGGACGGCGGAGCAGCTCGGCGAGAGCGAGCGCGGGGGCGCCGCGGTGATGGCCGCCTGCGCCGGCGCCGCGGCCCGGGTGCAGGCCCAGGCGACCAGCCTGCTCGCCCAACTGCGCGGCATGGAGGAGCAGTACGGCGAGCAGGAGGAGATCCTCAGCGACCTGCTCGACCTCGACCACCGGGTCTCCCAGCTGAGCCGCCTGGCCGACAACATCGCCCTGCTGAGCGGCGGCCGGTCCGGGCGGCGGTGGACGCGACCGATCATCATGGAGAGCATCCTGCGCGGCGCCATGGGGCGCATCGGCGCCTACCGCCGCATCAGGCTCCACTCCACCAGCGCCGTCGCCGTGGCCGGGTACGCCGCGGAAGGCGTGATGCACGCGCTGGCCGAGCTGATGGACAACGCCGCCACGTTCTCGGCGCACGGCACGGAGGTGCACGTGTACGCGGACGAGGAGGACGCCGGCGTGGTGATCACGATCGACGACAGCGGCCTCGGCATGCGGCCACGCGAGCGGCACCACGCGACCAAGCTCGTGTCCGAGCCGCTCGACCTGCGCACGCTCTCCGGCACCAGGCTGGGCCTCGCGGTGGTGGGGCGCCTGGTCGACAAGTACGGCCTCACGGTGAGCTTCCGGCCGTCCGCCCGCGGCGGCACCGGGGTCGTGGTGCTGATCCCGCGCGTACTGATCACGCAGCCCAGGACGGCGGCCGTCGAGCCGCCGGCCGTGCCCGCGCAGGCCGGGCCGCCCACGCAGTCCGTGCCCACGGAGTCCGTGCCCACGGAGGAGCATCCGACCGGCGAGGAGCTGCTGCCCAGGCGGCAGCGGGGGCAGACGCTGGCTGAGGCGACGAGGGCCCGGCCGGCGCCGGCGGCCCGGTCGGGGGCACGTGAGGGGCGTGATTCGGCGGCCAGGTTCGCCGCGTTCCGCCAGGCGGGCGACCGCAAGCGGACGTCTCCTCCAGCCACTTCTCCGGCCACTTCTCCAGCCGCGGACGATGCGTGAGCACGCGCCGTCGGTCACCGGAACTTATCGGATCACAGTAAGGAGGCAGGGGCGGCCCCCTCTGGCGCCCGCGCCGGACGCCCGCCCCGTCGTTTCGATGAGCACAATCGACGCTGCAGGCACCACCGATCGCGAGCTCGACTGGCTGCTTGAGAACCTCAAGGAGAAGACCCCGGGAGTCAGGTACGTCCTCGTCCTGACCAGGGACGGACTCAAGATGTGCGTCACCGCCGGCCTGGAGCGGGACCGCGCCGACCAGCTCGCCGCCCTGGCCGCCGGCATCCAGAGCCTGTCGCTGAGCGCCTCCGCCGAGTTCGGCGACGGCATCGGCGCGGGGCAGGCGATGGTGGAGTTCGCCGGCGGGCTGCTGCTCATCGTGCCGGCCGGCGAGGGCGCCCACCTCGCCGTGGTGGCCGACGAGGACGGCGACGTGGGCCTGATCGCGCACAACATGAACGAGATGGTCGAGCAGATCGGCGTCTTCCTCTCCGCGGCGCCGCGGCGAGGACAGCCAGGTGGCGATCACCCATGACGCCGCGCCCGATCGACCGGGAGAGCCCGGACCGGCTCTACACGGTCACCGGCGGCCGCACCCGCGCCGACGAGAACGCGTTCGACTCGGTCTCCCTGATCGTCAGCGAATGCGAGCCGGCCCCCGGCATGCAGTCGGAGCACGTCAGGATCCTCCAGCTGACCCGGCAGCCGACCGCGGTGGTGGAGATCTCCGCCGAGCTGCGGCTGCCGGTGAGCGTGGTGAAGATCCTGCTGCGCGATCTGCTGGACACCGGCCGCATCACCGTCCGCCACCCGTCGGCCGCCGTCCAGTCCGGACGGCTGGATCCCGAAACCCTGAGGCAGGTGCTCAGTGCCCTCCACGACCTCTGATGACCTACGAACACCGCTCCGCGAAACCGCTCTGGACGCACTGAAGATCGTGATCGTCGGCGGCTTCGGCGTGGGCAAGACGACCATGGTCGGCTCGGTGAGCGAGATCCGCCCGCTGAGCACCGAGGAGGTCATGACCCAGGCCAGCGTGGGCATCGACGACGCCAGCCGGGTACGGGAGAAGACCACCACCACGGTGGCCTTCGACTTCGGCCGGATCACGGTGACCCCGGACAAGGTTCTGTACCTGTTCGGGGCGCCGGGGCAGGAGCGCTTCTGGTTCGTGTGGGATCAGCTCTTCGCCGGCAGCCTGGGCGCGGTCGTCCTGGTGGACACCCGGCGGGTGGAGGACTCGTGGTACTCCATCGACCGGCTGGAGCACCACCGGATGCCGTTCGTCGTGGCAGTCAACCGCTTCGCCGACGGGCCCTCGCTGGACGCTGTACGCGACGCGCTCGCGCTGTCGCCCGAGGTGCCGCTCATCGAGTGCGACGCACGGAAGCGGTCCTCGTCCAAGCATGTGCTCATCACGCTCGTAGAGCACATCACCCGTATGAACCTCCTTTCGGCCCCGGAGAGCAAGTCGTGACCAACCCACTCCTGGAGGACTATCCCGGCCACGCCGACGCCGTGCGGATGTACGGGCCCGAGGTCTTCGCCGACCCGGCCGCGGTGTATGAGGAGATGCGCCGCAAGCACGGCCCGATCGTGCCGATCCTGCTCGACGACGACGTACCCGCCTGGCTCGTGGCCGGCTACCGCGAGCTGCACCACGTGACCAGCCAGCCGCAGCTCTTCGGCCGCGACCCCAGGCGCTGGAACCTCAAGGACCGGATCCGCGACGACTGGCCGTCGCGGGCATATCTGGAGTGGACGCCGTCCCTGATGTTCACCGAGGGCGCCGAGCGCAAGCGGCGCGGCGGCGCCATCGGCGACGCGCTGGACACCATCGATCGCACCGAGTTGACCGCGATCTGCGAGCAGGTCGCCGACCTCCTGATCGACGAGTTCGCCGGGAACGGCAGGGCCGACCTGATCGCCCAGTACGCCTACCGGATCCCGGCCCAGGTCATCGCCCGGCTGTACGGCCTGGCGGAGTCGGAGCTGCCGGCGCTGATCGAGGACCTGGGCCTCATGCTGGACGGGGGCCAGGAGTCCTTCGCCGCGTTCCTCCGGGTCGAGGACCGTATGGGCAGGCTGCTGGCCGCCAAGCGCGACAGGCCGGGGCACGACCTCACCTCGTACCTGCTGGCGCACCCGGCCGGGCTGCCCGATCTGGAGATCATCCAGGACCTGCTGCTGCTGGTGGCGGCCTCCCACACCGGCACCGCGAACTGGATCGGCAACACGCTGCGGCTCATGCTGATCGACGACGACTTCTCGATGACGCTTCAGGGCGGCCGCAGCAGCGTCGGCGAGGCGCTGATCAGGGTGCTGTGGAAGGACCCGCCCGTGCAGAACATGCCTTCGCGCTTCGCCGTACGGGACTGCGACCTGGGCGGGAAGCGCGTGCGCAGGGGCGACCTGCTGCTGCTCGGGTTCGCGGCGGCCAACGCCGATCCGCAGGTGCAGCCGGCCGCGCATGCCCACTCGGGTGCCAACCGGGCGCACATGTCGTTCAGCCACGGCGAGTACGGCTGCCCGTTCCCCGCGCCGGAGCTCGGCGAGATCATCGTCAAGACGGCCATCGAGGTGCTGCTGGACCGGCTGCCCGACGTCCATCTCCAGGGGGCGCCGGAGGAGCTGCGCTGGCGGGCGTCGGTGTGGATGCGCGGCCTCGAGGCCCTGCCCGTCATGTTCAGCCCGGCCGGCCCCATCGGTCAGGGGCCGGCCGAGGACTGGGGGATCTGATCAGCGGACGGTCTCGCCCGTGGCGCTGAGGTCGCGGCGGAAGGACTCCGGCGCCTTCCACACCGCGAACATCGTGATCAGGGCGCCGAGCATGACGTACCCGGCGACCAGCGGCCAGCGGGAGCCGTCCGCGCCGGCCAGGGCCGTGGCGACGAACGGGGTCAGGCCGCCCGCGAAGATGGAGGCGATCTCACGGCCGGCCGCGGCGCCGGTGTAGCGGCGCTCGGTGGGGAACAGCTCGGCGAAGAACGCGGGCTGGATGGCGTTGATGGCGTTGTGCCCGAGGTTCAGCACCAGCACGTAACCGAGCACGATCAGCACCATCGAGCCGCTGTGCAGCATCGCGAAGAACGGGAAGGCCATCACGAACACCACGACCGCGCCGAAGAGGTAGACCGGACGCCGCCCGATCCTGTCGGAGATCGCGGCGAACACGCCGTGGCTGACGAAGGAGAGCACGGCGGCGATGAGGATCGCGTTGTTCAGCTGGCTCTTCTCCAGGCCGAGCGCGCTGCTGCCGTAGGACAGGGCGAACACCGTGAGCAGGAAGTACGGCAGCGCCTCGGCGAAGCGCAGGCCGACGATCAGCAGCAGGTTGCGCCAGTCGTCCACGAAGATCGTACGGATCGGGCCGTGCTTGGGGCGCGCGGCCTCGACCGCGCCCGGCCCGCCCTCCTTGTCCGCGGCCACGGCTTCGGTGAAGACGGGGGTCTCGTGCAGGCTGCGCCGCATCCAGAACGTCACGATGAGGACCACGGCCGACAGCAGGAACGGGATCCGCCATCCCCAGCTCAGCAGCTGCTCGTCGGAGAGCGTGTAGACGTAGGCGAAGACCCCGGTGATGAGGATCTGCGCCGAGAAGCCCCCGGTGTTGGGCCAGGCGCTGAAGAAGCCGCGGCGGTTGGGCGGCGCCGACTCCAATACGATGATCATGGAGCCGCCCCACTCACCGCCGACCGCGAACCCCTGCAGCAGCCGCAGCGCCACCAGCAGGATCGGCGCCCAGATCCCGATCGTCCCGTAGCCCGGCAGCAGTCCGATGAGGATGGTGCTGAGGCCCATCACGACGAGCGTGACCATCAGGGTGGACTTGCGGCCGTGCCGGTCGCCCCGGCTGCCGAAGAAGAGCCCGCCCAGGGGCCTGGCCAGGAAGCCGACGGCGAACGTGCCGAAGGCGGACAGCGTGGCCACGAAGCCGCTGGCGTCGGGGAAGAAGACTTTGGGGAAGACGACGGCGGCTGCTGTCCCGTAGACGAGGAAGTCGTAGTACTCCAGCGTGTTGCCGAGGAAGCTGGATGCCGTGACCTTCCACGTGTAGCGAAGGTCTGACTTCGGAAGGGTCGCGACCATGGCGCCTCCCTTTCTGCCGGCGGCTTCGATGTTTCCGCAGTGGTTCAGTTGTCGCACACTATTACTTGGGAGACGGTTAACCGTCAACGGTCACCGGTTAACGTTGACCGTATGGAGTTGTGCGGGATAGTCTCCGTTCGGCGAAGAACCTTCGGGCGGGAAGACGAGAGGAGAGCTGGTGACGATCACCAATCCGCTGCGTAATCCACCGCTCGGGGATCAGCTGCTCATCCAGCTGCGCTCGCTCATCGTGCGTGGCGAGCTGATCGTGGGGACGCACCTGGTCGAAGGCAGGATCGCGGAGCAGTTCGGGGTGAGCCGCGGGCCGGTCCGTGACGCGCTTCGCCAGTTGGAGATCGAAGGGCTGGTCGAGACGCGCAAGAGGGGGGTCTTCGTGCGCGGGCTGTCCGACAAGGATCTCCAAGAGCTTTACTCGTTGCGCGGCGCCCTGGAGAGCCTGGCCATCAAGGAGGCCATCGCCCGCCTCGACGCCGCCGACTGGGTTCCGATCGACGAGGCCGTCGAGCAGATGCAGGCCGCCGCGGACGACCGCGACGCCGCCAAGTTCGCCGCCGCCGACCTCGACTTCCACAGCGGCTTCTACGTGATCGGCGACAACCGCTGGCTGACCGCCACGTGGGCCCTGCACCGGCCGCTGTTCGCGGCGGTGCTGGAGATCACCAACACCGCCCGTGACCTGGTCCCGGTCGCGCAGGACCACGCCGACCTGCGGGACATCGTCCGCTCGGGCGACGTCGACGCCGCGCTCTCCGCGCTCACGTTGCACCTCGACGGCTCCTGCGACCGGATCCGCGCGACGCTGATCGAGCGGGAGCGCGCACAGCCCGGCCTCTAGCACTCTCGCCTCACCGCCCGCCTTCCGCGCCGGACCGACCCTCCCCGGGTCCGGGGCCGTCTTCCGCCTGCCGTCAGCTCCTCTCCCCGCACCGACTCCTTCGCCTGCCACCACTCACGAGCCGAGGCCCGCAGCGCCTCGTCAACGACCGGAACCATCGACGAACCGAGGCCTTGCCATGCCAGAGAACACCCGACGCCGCGCCGAGATCCTCGCCGCCGTCCCGACCTTCTTCGACGAGGCGGGCGAGCTCGACCACGCCACGACCAAGGCGCACTTCACGGATCTCGCGAACCGCGTCGACGGTGTCTTCGTGTGCGGCACCACCGGCGAGTTCCCGGCGCTCGACCGCGCCGAGCGCCGTGCGGTGACCGAGACCGCGCTGGCCGTGTTCGGTCCCGACCGGGTCGTGGTGCACGTCGGCGCCGCGGCCACCCGGGAATCGGTGGCGCTGGCCCGCGACGCCGTCGCGATGGGGGCGCGCAGGCTGGCCGCGCTCACCCCGTACTACCTGCCCGCCGACAACGGCGCCGTGCTCCGGCACTTCGCGGCCGTGACCGGGGCGGCGGGCCCGGCCGCCGTCTACGGCTACCTGTTCAGCGAGCGCTCCGGCGTGGTCGTCGAGCCCGCGGACTTCGCCGCGATGGCCGCCGAGACCGGGCTGGCCGGGGCCAAGCTGAGCGGCCTGGCCGCCGACAGGTTCGCCGAGTACCGCGCGGCGCTGCCCGCGTCGGCCGGGCTGTGGTCGGGCTCGGACACCCGGCTCGCCGAGGTCGTACGCGGCGGCGGCAACGGGGTCGTCTCGGGTCTGTCCTCGGCGTTCCCCGGCCCGTTCGCGCGGCTCGCCGACGCCGTGGCCGGTGGGGACGCCGATGCGGAACGTTCCGCCCAGGCTCAGGTGGACGAGGTGCTGGCCGCGCTCGGCGGCACCGTGGAGGGCATCAAGCTGGCGCTGAGCCGGCTGGGCCGCGGCACCGGCGCCCTCCGCATGCCGGCTCCCGAGATCGGCCCTGACCAGCGGCAGCGCATCGCGCGGCTGGCCGGGACCGCCCGATGACCGTGGCTCTGGTGACCAAGTGAGCGAGTCCGGCGTCGAGCGGGTCCACCGGGAGTTCGTGACCGTCGACGACCCTCGCTGGACGCAGTGCCACGCCTCCACGCTCGCGGTGGTGGACGGCACTCCGGTCGTCGCGTGGTTCGCGGGCACCAGGGAGGGCACCCCCGACAACCGCATCCGCATCGCCCGCGGCACGGACACCGGCCGGGGCGTCGGTGCGGCGCGCGCCTCGGAGGCAGGCCGGGCGGATGCCGGCTGGGGCGGTGCGGTGCGCACTCTGGAGACGGGCCGGGAGGTCGCCCACTGGAATCCCGTGCTGGCCAGCGGCCCGGACGGCGCCCTGTGGCTGTTCTGCAAGGCGGGCGCGCGCATCTCCGAGTGGGTCACGCTGGTCACCCGCTCGCACGACGGCGGCGCCACATGGGAGCCGGTACGCGAGCTCGTCCCCGACGACCGCTCCGGCGGCCGCGGCCCCGTCAAGAACCCGCCCCTGCTCGTCCCGGGGGCCGGCCCCTGGCTGGCGCCCGGCTCGACGGAACGGTGGGGCGAGCCGCCCCGCTGGGACCCGTTCGTGGACGTCTCCGACGACGGCGGGCAGAGCTGGACGCGTGCCCCGATCCCCGTCGACCACGGCGCGCTGACCGGCGCCGGGCACATCCAGCCCGCCCTGTGGTGGGGGGCGAACGGCCCAGTCGCGCTGATGCGCAGCACCGAGGGGCGGGCGTACCGCTCGGTCTCCCCGGACGGCGGGCGCACCTGGACGCCCGCCGAGCCCACGAGCCTGCCGAACAACAACAGCGGCCTCACGGTGGTCGCGCTGCCGTCCGGGCAGGTGGCCTGCGTGCACAACCCGGCCGCCGAGTCGTGGGGCAGCCGCTGCCCGCTCGTCGTCTCGTTGTCGGACGACGACGGGCTGACCTGGCACGCGGGGCCGACCCTGGACGACGGCGTGGTCTGCGTCGACCCGGCCGTGCCCCGGCTGTTGCCGTCCGGCGCCGCCGCCCCGGGGTTCGCGCCCGGTGACGACGGCGTCATGACCAGCGGCGTCGCCGAGTACAGCTACCCCTTCGCCGTCCTCACCCCCGACGACCTCCTCGTCACCTACACCTGGCAGCGCAGGGGGATCGTCCTCGCCCGGCTGCCCCTCGCAGATCTGGAGCCGAAGAAGCCATGACCAGCCCGTACCGTATGCCCGTTCCCCGCGCGGAGCAGGCCGCCATGCCACGCACCGCGTACCTGATCGCCAGCGGAGACCTGCGCCTGTCGGCGAACGTCGCCGGCTGGCCCGCCCAGGAGGGCCTGGAGAAGGCGGTCTCGGCGGCGTTCGCCGATCTCGGCTGGACGGTGGTCCGCGCGCACGAGGTGGATGCCGAAAAGGGGCACGGCTTCATCGACAGCCAGCGGATGGGTCTGGAGGTCTTCAAGACCATCCCCGCCGACGCGCCGCTGATCGTCGCGGAGGCCGTGTGGCAGTACAGCCACCACGTGCTGGCCGGGCTCCGCACCCACCGGGGCCCGATCCTCACCGTCGCCAACTTCGACGGCACCTGGCCGGGCCTGGTCGGCCTGCTCGGGCTCAACGCCGGGCTGACCAAGATGGGCCGCCCGTACTCGACGATCTGGTCGGTCGACTTCACCGACCGCTACTTCCTGGACGGCCTGGCGAGCTGGGTGCGGACCGGAAACATCGTCCACGACTCCTCGCACGTCCGCCCGCTGCCTTCGCCGCCGCCCGGCCCGGAGTCCGAGCTCGGCGTCGCGCTGGCCGAGGAGCTGCTGCGCGACAAGGCCATCATCGGCGTGTTCGACGAGGGCTGCATGGGCATGTACAACGCGATCATCGACGACGAGCTGCTCAACCCGCTCGGGATCTACAAGGAGCGGCTGTCGCAGAGCGCTCTCTACGCCGAGATGCTCAAGGTGCCGGACGCCGAGGCGGCGGCCGTGCGCGAGTGGCTGGACGTCGCCGGGATGAGCTTCGCCACCGGCGCCGACGAGGCCACGGAGCTCACCGACCGGCAGTTGCACGAGCAGTTCAAGATGTACGTCGCCGCGCTGCGGATCGCCGACGACTTCGGTCTCGACGCCGTCGGGATCCAGTACCAGCAGGGCCTGAAGGACCTGACCCCGGCCTCCGACCTGGCGGAGGGCCTGCTCAACAACGTCGTACGCCCGCCGGTGACCAGCCGCGACGGCGCCCGGGTGCTCTTCGACGGCGCCCCGCTGCCGCACTTCAACGAGGCGGACGAGGGCGTGGCCGTGGACGCGCTGGTGACCAACCGGGTGTGGACCGCCATGGGCCTCGACCCCGCGACCACGCTGCACGACGTGCGCTGGGGCGAGCAGTACGGCGACGACTTCGTCTGGGTCTACGAGATCTCCGGCTCCGTGCCGCCGTCCCACCTGACGGGCGGGTACGCGGGCGCGGTGAGCTGGCGGCAGAACCCGATGTACTTCCCCGCCGGCGGCGGCACGATCAAGGGCGTGAGCAAGCCGGGCGAGATCGTCTGGTCCCGCCTCTACATCGCCGACGCCCGGCTCCAGCTCGACATCGGCCGCGCCTCCGTCGTGGAGCTGCCGGAGGAGGAGACCGAGCGGCGGTGGGCGGCCACCAACCCCGAGTGGCCGATCGCGCACGTCGTGCACCACGGGGTCGACCGCGACCAGTTCATGGCCCGCCACAAGGCCAACCACGTCCAGGTCGCCTACGCTCCCGACGCCGCCACGGCCGACAAGGCGCTGGCGGCGAAGGCGGCGTTCTTCCACCGCCTCGGCGTGGAAGTGCACGTGTGCGGGGACGTCACCGTGTAGGCGCACCCCGGTCCGTGTGGCGCCACAAGGAAATATCCGCTCTGTGGCGACTCCCGTGGCACTATGGACGGCGGGACCGGACTGTGGCGAGCTGCCGATTGAGGATATGGATGCCGACTGCTCACGGTATGGGTGACCTGGCGGAAACGCTCGGCAGTGATGCCGTCCAGTCCGGGCCGACCGCGCTGCGTATTCTTCTGGGTGCGCAACTGCGACGGCTGCGCGAATCCGCCGGGATTTCCCGTGAGGACGCCGGCTACCACATCCGCAGCTCACACTCCAAGATCAGCCGCATGGAGGGCGGGCGCACGAGCTTCAAGCTCCGTGACGTCTCCGACCTGCTCATCATGTACGGCGTCACCGGCGAGGCCGAGCGCGAGGCCCTGCTCGCGCTGGCCAGGCAGGCCAACGAGCCCAGCTGGTGGCACGACTACCGCGACGTGCTCCCCGACTGGTTCGAGGCGTACCTGGGGCTGGAGCAGGACGCCTCGGTGATCCGCACGCACGAGGTCCAGTTCGTGCCCGGCCTGCTGCAGACCGAGGACTACGCCCGCGCGATCTTCGCGATGGGCCACGGGAGCGACTCGGACGAGCAGATCGAGCGCCGGGTCGAGGTGCGGATGCGCCGGCAGCGCGTCCTGGAGCCGCCCGCGCCGCGCAAGCTCTGGGTGGTGCTGGACGAAGCGGTGCTGCGGCACCGGGTCGGCAGCCGCGAGATCATGCGCGGCCAGCTCGAACACCTCGCCCGGATGGCCGCGCGGCCCAACATCACCGTGCAGGTGCTGCCGTTCAGCTGCGGCTGGGCCATGGGTGGCGTCGGGCCCGTCACCATCCTGCGCTTCGCCCAGTCCGAGCTGCACGACGTCGTCTACCTCGAACAGCTGACCGGCGCCCAATACCTCACCAAGGAGACGGACGTCCTGCCGTACCAGCGGATGATGGACGAGCTCGGCGTGCACGCCTCGCCCGCGTCCGCCACCCCGGCGATGCTGCGCCGGCTCATCGGCGAGCTCTGACCGTCACGGCTTGCGCGCGACCCCGCAGAACGCGTCGACCTCCGGGGGCAGCCCGAACGCCTCCGACTCCACCTGCCAGCGGGAGACGGACACGATGCCCGGCTCCATCAGCTCCAGCCCGTCGAAGAAGCGCGCGATCTCCTCGGGGGTCCGCAGCCGGTAGTCGTAGACCTCGCCCTTGTCCCGCAGCCGCTCGGCCTCCGCGGCGGCGTCGGGCTTGACGATGTTCGTGCCGTCCTCGAACACCAGGTAGCTGCCCGAGGGCAACGCGCCCAGCAGGTCCCCTACCAGCGCGTACGCCTGGTCGTCGGCGAAGACCGTGCCCATCACGCCCAGCAGCATGAGCGCGGTCGGCCGGCTGAAGTCCAGCGTCTTGGCGGCGAACTCCAGAATGGTGGCGGGATCGCGGACGTCGGCCTCGATGTAGTCGCAGGCGCCGCGCGGGTCGCTGGTGAGCAGGGCCCGCGCGTGCACCAGGACGAGAGGGTCGTTGTCCACGTAGACCACCCGGCTGGTGGGGTCCACCCGCTGCGCCACCTCGTGAGTGTGATCAACGGTCGGCAAACCCGTACCAATATCCAAAAACTGCCTGATACCTACTGTTCCAGCGAGATATCGGACAGCTCGCCCCAAGAAGACCCGAGAATGCCGGGCGATGTCCTCCATGCCCGGGTAGATGTCCCGGAGCCTCTCGGCCAGTTGCCGGTCGACCGGGTAATTGTCCTTTCCGCCCAGCCAGAAGTTCCAGACCCTGGCCTGATGCGGCTTGCTGGTGTCGATCCTGGAGAGGAGTGCGGGATCCAGGGGTGAATCATCTGTCACGAGAGCTTCACCTCATATGTCGCATCTGCGATTTTTTCTGACTTTCTACCAGCTCATCCTCATGTGTGTCATCGATGGGATGAACCGGTGGGGCCGGGTGGCCGTACCTCGCTGTAAGACGATGCGAGGAGGTCGGCCGACGTGCGGCACCGGATCACGAGCGTAGGCGTCGGGCTGCTGCTGTCGATGGGCCTGATCACCGCCCCGGCGGAGGCGCACGGAGCGCCGGAGAGCCCGCTCAGCCGGGCGGCGGCCTGCGGCTCCGACAGCCCGCTGAAGACGCGACCCGCCGCCTGCCGCGCCGCCGTGGCGGCCGGGGGCAAGGCCATGACCGAGGAATGGGACAACCTGCGGGTGGCGTACGTGGCGGGCAGGGACCGCGAGATGATCCCGGACGGCAAGCTGTGCAGCGCCGGCATCCCCACGTTCAAGGGGCTCGACCTCGCGCGTGCCGACTGGCCCGCGACCACGCTCAAGCCGGGGACGCGCTTCACCTTCCGCTACCGCGGCACCATCCCGCACAGTGGCACGTTCCGGATGTACGTCACGAAGAAGGGCTATGACCCGGCCAAGCCGCTGAAATGGTCCTCCTTGGAGGCCAAGCCCTTCCTCAAGGCCACCGATCCGAAGCTGACGGACGGCTCGTACGCGATCAAGGGCCGCCTGCCCTCCGGCCGGACCGGTCGCCACCTGATCTACACGATCTGGCAGAACTCCGACACGCCTGACACCTATTACTCCTGCTCGGACGTGATCTTCCGCAACACCGCGCCCGGTGCCGCCGCCGCGGCCGCCGGTCAGCCCAGGCCCGCGGCGGCGTACCAGCTCACCGGGTACACCGGCATGCCCTGGCTGGTCACCGCCGGCGCGCTGTTCGCGATCGGCGCCGGGGCGATGGTCATCCTCCTGGCCCGGCCACGCCGTCACCGCTGATCACCCCGCCGCGTCGGTCTCCTGGTCGAGCAGGGCGGAGCCGAGTCCGCAGACGGCCGTGACCAGGGTCTCGCCCAGCTCGCGCCACGACCGCTCGGCGGCGGCCGGGTCGGCCCGCCCGGTGGCCAGGTCGCCTTCGAGCTCGGCGCACATGTGCACGACGAGCAGGCGGGTCATGGACGAGTAGCGCTCGAACAGCTCGGGGTCGCGCTCCTGCCCGCTCCGGGGCCGCAGCTGCTCCAGGCGCTGGAACGAGGGCGTGCTCACGTTCGCCTCGGTCGTGAAGTTGCGCAGGGACGGCTCCACGACGGCCTGGGCGAGGAAGCGTCCGTACCAGGAGGGGGTGCCCAGCTCGATGTAGTGCTCGATGCTCGGGGCGATGACGCAGGCGATCCGGTCGCGTCGCGACACCTCGCCCGAGGACTCCAGCTCGGCCACCATCGGGGCGCGGAGCCGGTCGATCTCGGCCGCGTGGCGTGCGAGTATCGCCTGGATCAGCTCGTCGCGGGTGCTGAAGTGATATTGGACGGCGGACTTGTTGCGCTGGCCCGCCGCCTCGCGGATCATCCTGATCGAGACGTTCGCGAACCCGTGCTCCGCGTACAGCCGTTCGGCGGTGTGCATGAGCTTGTCCCGGGCGCGCAGCGAGCGGGGTGACGGCGTGGCGACCGCCGTGCTGACTTTCATGGTGGATCCTTGATCTCGTCTTGCTGTGCCGTCCCCCGATCGATTATCGCCCTCGCCACGAGCACGGGATGACGCCGGCGGCCCGCCTGACGGGCCCCGGCGCCGTGCTCAGGGGGTCACCAGGTGACCCATACGTCCTGGAGCCCTCCCGACATCCCTCCGGTGCGAAGGCGCAGTTCGTTCGGGGAGTCGCGGAGCTGCAGGCCGGGCAGCCTGCGCGTCAGGGTGTCCAGCACGACCTGGAGCTCAAGCCTGGCCAGCGGCTGGCCGAGGCAGTAGTGCGGGCCCGCGCCGAAGGTGAGGTGCTGGTTGCTGTTCTGCCGCCGCGCGTCGAACCGGTCGGGGTCCGAGAACTTGGCCGGGTCGCGGTTGGCGGAGGGGATGTTGGGGATCAGCGTGCTGCCCGCGGGCACCGTGACGTCGCTGAGCTCGACGTCCTCGGTGATGAACCTGGGCACCCCGCCGACGACCGACAGCGTGCTGTCCAGGCGCAGCACCTCCTCGACGGTGCCCGGGATCAGGTCGGGATCGTCGATCACGGCCTCGAAGCGCTCCCGGTCGGCGAGCAGCATCGCCACCATGATCGCGATCATGTTCGAGGTCGTCTCGTGGCCGGCCAGCAGCAGGCCGCGCACGGTGGAGATGAGCTCGGCCTGGCTCAGCCGGCCGTCCTCGGCGTCGGTGACCTGGGTCAGCTCGCTGAGCAGGTCGTCGCCGGGGTGCTCCCGGTTGTGGTCGACCAGGTCGGACACGTACGCGGTGAACTCCGCGTGCGCCTGGTCGACCTCCTCCTGCGTGTTGCGCGTCAGCGTGAGCATGGTGCGGGACCAGTGCGCGAACTTGTCCTGGTCCTCGCTCGGCGCGCCGACCAGCGCGCAGATGACCCGCACCGGGAGCGGCAGGCTCAGCGCGGCCGACAGGTTGCCGGGGGAGCCCTTGGCCAGCATCGCGTCCAGCAGGTCGTCGGTCATCGCCTGGACCCTGGGCCGCCACACCTCCATCTTCCGCGCCGTGAACCAGCGGCTGAGCAGGCGTCGCCACCGCATGTGGCCCTGCCCCTCCCTGATGTTCATGGTGCCTTCGGTGCGCCGGTTGAACAGGCCGCCGTCCTCGGTGGTGGACAGCCGGGCGGCGCCCTCCCTGGCGAGGTTGCGGCTGAAGCGCGGGTCCGCCAGGACGGCACGTGCATCGTCGTACCTGGTCACCAGGGTGGCCACGTCTCCGCTCGGCAGGCGTACGTGCGACACCGGGCACTTGTCCCGCAGCTCCGCCAGCTGTGGCGGCGGCTCCAGGGCGGTGGGGCGGTCGAACGGGAAATCGGGAATCGCGTCAGCGGTCATGAGTCCTCCAGCTCGGAAGCCTGACCCTCCGAATATAAGTCGGCCGCCTTATTAAGGCAATCGCCTTGAAATGGGCGTTCCGCTCCTCCCGCCGTTGACGACGTCGCCCGCACCGGGCGGCCTCAGAGTGTGTTGGCGCGCTGCGCGGCCTGGTAGACGGCCATGGCCTCATTGCCGAAGAAGGGACCGAACATGAACTGGGGGGCGAAGTCGTACTTGAAGCTGTTGACCGAGTTCAGCCAGCCCAGCCCGGTGGACTCGTTGAACCCCTGGAACCACGGGCCGCCGCTCGACCCGCCGGTCATGTTGCAGCGCAGGCCCTGGTCCCTGGTCTGGACAGTGTCGTTGAACGTGCGCCCGCTGCAGTAGATCAACCGGGAGCCGTCGAAGGGCTGCGCCGCCGGATAGCCGAAGGAGAACATCTGCCGTCCCCTGGGCTGGTTGAACGCCACCCCCTGCCCGCCGACCACGTCCGTCAGCGTCCGCCCCTGCAGCGGCGCGACCACGGCGGCGGCGACGTCGAAGTTGATGTCTTCGTTGGCGTTCCACTGCTGCGTGGTCAGCAATCTGGTGGCGACCCAGGTGCCGAACGGGCGCCGCCCCTGGTCGAACGCGGGCACGAACACCCAGTTGCGGTGCGCGGCCCCGTTCTGCTTCACACAGTGCCCGGCGGTCATCACGACGCTCTCATTGGCGCTGGTCACGGCCGAGCCGGAGCAGGAGGCGTTGCCGCCCTCGGCGGTGGTGAAGAAGACGCGCCCGGTGGTGCGGACCACGCTGCCGCCGTCCACCCAGCGCAGACCGGGGCTGTTGGGCACCACGGCCTGCAGTCGCGCGCCGGCCGCCTGGGTGCCGGGGACCGACCAGGCCGCGCCCCGGGTGGTGGCGCCGCCGCCGGTGGACCAGGAAGAGCGCTGGACCGTGCCGTTCCGGCTGGCCCACGGGTCACCGACGGTCGGCCCGCCCGACTGGCTCCGGCGTGGCGGGGGAGTCCCCAGCGGCTGCGCCGCCAGCATGCGCTGCGGTGTCCAGTACTGCAGGACGCTCCTGTACTCCGACCAGGAGTCCGCCCCGGACCACCCGACGGGCCTGGGGTCGAGTCCGCTGGGGGCGCTCGCCTGGGCGGCGCCCGCCGGGACCAGTGCGCCCGCCAGAGCGAGCGCGACCGCGGAGAGCAGGACGACTCTGCGATGCATACGTACCTCCTGAAACCGGAATCTGCCGCTTGGAGGTACGTATGGCGCTAACTATCTTCCTCAAGGCATGCACATATTGATATAGGACGAATCGACGGCGATACCGAGAGGGCCGGGCGGGGCACCCATCCGTTTGCGGTGATGAGCTGCGCCGATCACACAGAGACGTCACACTGTTGCCCGCGGCCATCGCCCTTCGGCGGTCCAGGTCATAGACGCTTGGAGGACCAAGCGATGGCCGCACCCACGCCTCGAGCTGTCGCGCCGGCGCGAGCCCGCTTGGGTGACGGCCTCCTCGGCGACCTTGCCGCCGGCGCCGAGGAGGTTCACCCGGAACCAGCGGCCAAACTAGCGGCCCGTCTCCGTGGACCACAGCGGGCGCTTGCCGTCGTAGATCACGACGTTGCCGTCGTCCTGCATCTCGAGTCGCGCGCCCGGGTTCTTGCCGGTCTTGGAGTCCCACAGCGGCGTCGTGCCCTTGTAGACGACCAGGTTGCCGTCCTTCTGCATCTGCGCGGACGCGCCCGGGTTCCCGCCCGTCTTCGAGCTCCACAGGGGCTTGCCGGCCTTGTAGAGCACGAGGTTGCCGTCCTCCTGCATGACGAACTGGTAGTCGCCGTTGCGGGAGCGCACGTACTGGTTGGCCTTGAGCGCGTAGCCCGGCTTGAGCACGCTGATCGTGGCGTGTCGGGTCCACAGCGGGGTCTTGCCGGCGTAGATGACCAGGTTGCCGTCGTCCTGCACGGCCAGGCGGGCGCCGGGGGTGTCGGTGTTCGAGGCCCACAGCGGGGTCTTGCCGCGGTAGACGACCAGGTTGCCGTCCTCCTGCATGGCGGCGAACGCGCCGGGGCTGTCGCCGGTCTGGCTGCTCCACAGCGGCGTGGTGCCCCGGTACATGACCAGGTTGCCGTCCTCCTGCTGCTGCAGGACGTAGTCGCCGTCGGACGACCGCACGGAGTCACCCGCCTTGAGCAGCTGGCCCGGGTTCAACCACGTCGTACGCTCGACGCCGGCCGTGGCGCTGTGGGCCGTCGCCGCCGACGCGGCGGGCGCCACCGAGCCCACGACCACCGCGCTCGCCAGAGCCAGCGCCCCCACGTATGCCGATATCTTTCGCATGTTGCTCCCCAGTGAGGTGATCAAGGAGAGCGACACTAACGAGCGGCGGCCACGGGGCCGGCTCATTACGAAAAGCCTGAAACTGTCGGCCGGGCTACAGCAGGTCGTCGCGGCGGACGGCCGCCTCCTGCCTGACCTCCGCGAGGAACGCCTCGACCGGCCTGCGCCGCAGCGGGCCGGTTCGCTCGTCGCCGAGGGTGCCCAGCGGGTGGACGCGCTGCACGTCCAGCAGCCAGCAGCCGTGGATCCCCGCCAGCAGGTTGTCCAGCAGGTCGAGGGCCGGGCGGGTGGGGTCGAGCGAGGTGATCGGCAGGTAGACGGCGTCGAAGTCGAGCCCGAGCTCGGGATGGTCGGCGTGGGCCCGCTCGGCGAACTCCTCGGCCGCGGTGATGCGGTGCCTGGCCTCCGTGACGCCGCTCAGGTGGCCCTCGGCGACGTGCAGCGCGTGGCGGATCATGGGCATGACGGCCTGCCGCGGGGACGTGCCCGTGCCGATCGCCGTCACGATCTCGATGAGGCTCTCCAGGATGAGGGGCTTGACGCCGTCGACCCTGGCCACGACCTGCGCGGGGTGCAGGCGGCCGCGGCGGGCGGTGGTGGAGGCCGCCGCGTAGAGCCAGTGCGCGGCGGCGATGGCGGCCGCGGCCGGGTCCACCTGGGTGAACAGCTCCTCGGGACCGAAGGGATGCCGGTGCAGCAGGCTGTCGGCCTGGGAGACCTGGAGCGGGGAGGCGTCCTCGCGGCTGAGGACGACGGCCTGCTGCGCGCGGTCGGACAGGTCGCCGAGCTCGGCCTGTTCGATGGCGGCCAGCTCGTCGGTGACCTCGGTGATGATGCGGACCGTGAGCTGCGAGGTGTCGAAGGCGCGCAGGGAACGGCCGACGCGCTGGGCGCTGTCCTCGACCCTGGTGGTCGCCGTGGGGAACGGGCCGCCGGCGGCAGGACCCGGGCTGGTCAGCGCCGGGACGATGGAGGCGAAGGCGTCGCGCTCGCACTGCCGGAACCAGCCCAGGCTGTTCGGCCCGTGCCGCTCCGCGGTGCTGGCCGGATGGGTGTAGCAGCGCCAGCAGGCCTGTGACAGGTCGGTCAGGGAGGTGGCCAGCCGCAGGCCGTCCCAGGCGGAGCGGGCCGGGGGCAGCTCGGCCACCGTGGTGGCCGTGTCGCCGATGCCGGTGCTCCATTGAGCGATGAGCATGTTGCGGCTGTGGTCTATGGCGTACCGGGTCACGCGACCTCCTCGGTTGAAGGGGGCGGGGCGAGCGTGATGGCATGCCCAGGATGCTGTATTCACCGACGATCCGGAGGGGATTCGCGCCGACTGCAGGTCGCTGATCAGCGCTTTTGCCGGTAAATGTGGCGTAACTCCTCCGCTGGAAACCGAAGGCCGCCGTCGGGTTGTCGACCAGGATGCGGGTGCCGCGGATCGGCGATCGACGCGGCTTCCCGGGACCGGACGGGGCCGCGGCGGAGGGAACCTGACGGTGGTGGCGGCAAGGCCGCGCGCGTCTTGCTCGCAGCGCGCGGCCTTGGCGGCGTCAGGAGACGGTCAGGTAGAACGCCGCGTCGGCCCGCACCCGGTAGGAGACCTGGCTGTAGACGGCGATGGTGTCCAGGCGGTGCTGACCGCACACCTCCGGCTCGAGCTCGACGGACAGCGAGCGCGGAGCCGCGTACTGGCCGATGAGCGTGGCGTGGATCGCCGCCGTCCCGGTCAGGTCGACGCTCTCGTCGACGGCCACGCAGTAGACGCCCTTGGACGGGTGCCAGACGTCGGTGACGTGGCTGCTCTGGACCAGGGAACCGTCCGTGTCCACCTCGGCCGACGCCTGGGCGTACGGAGTGTCCGCGTAGGCGGCGGCAGGTGTCAGGACGGCGGCTGCGGCGAGCACCCCTGCGGCTATACGCCTGATGTTCTTCATTGGTTGTCCCTTCGGTCCAGATCAGGAGATGGAGAGGTCGAAACCGGAGTCGGCGAGCCGGGCCGTGTGGGGGTTGTAGACGTTGACCGTGATGGTGTTGTCCCGGTGGCAGGTCGCCGAGGGCTTCCTGAAGGCGATGTGCGGGAGCCGCAGCGCGTGGCGCGGAGTGATCTGGATGACCGCCTCGCTCACGTCGACGTCGTGGGTGACCTGCACGCAGTACTTGCCGGTGGCGGCCCGCCAGGTCGCGACGATGTTCTTGCCCAGGTTCAGCCGGCCGTCCGCGTCGACGACCGCCCCGGCCCGCGCGTACGGCGCCTTGAGTTCGTCGGCGTACGCGGCGGAGCCGGCGGCCAGGACGAGACCGGTGGCGGTCAGAGCGAGCCCGCCCGCCAGGATACGACGGAGCATGAAGTTCCCCTCGGTTACAGACAGATGTATGCCACGACAGAAAGTAATTACGTGCGGGCTGCTATGCCGCGAGCCACCCCGGAACGCGACACTCAAGCTTTTTTGATCGACCGCAAGTGAACCCGTGGCCCGCTGTAGGAGTCATGCCTGCTCCGACGGCCGCGCGTAGGAGACGACGACGCGCCCTGACCGCCGGGGCGATCAGGGCGCGTGCGTGGCCGCGTCAGGTCGGTGTCAGTCCGTCCAGGCTCCCTGGACGGTGAGGGTCGGCAGGCGATGTGCGTTGACGGTGATATCAGACATGCTGTGACTATCGCCGTGAGAGCGGGCCCGCACCATGATGTGGCGCCGAGGTTGTCCGGAACCTTGGGAGTCTGGTCCTAAGGAGGCGGGGTCGCGGGGCCCGGAGGGCTCCTTTGGGAGGCATCTGACCTATTTATCCGAAAAATACGCATATTGTGGGCGCTCGCTGAGACGGAAGAACGTCAGTGGGAAGGATTAGCGTGGGGCGGTACGTCCCGGGCTAGGGCCGGCGATCGGTCCCGACGCCATGGATGTGGCAGCGTTCGAGCGGAGGGAAGCGATCGTGGGGTCTTTCGCGGGCGGTGAGCTGCCCCCGGACGACGTCGTCGTCACGGCCCTGCGCGCCGGGGACGAGGCGATGTTCGCGGCGCTGCTCGACACCTGGTCCGGGGGCATGTTGCGGGTGGCCAGGTCCTACGTGTCCACCGACCACTCCGCGGAGGAGGTCGTCCAGGACACCTGGCTGGCGGTGGTCGGCGGGATCGACGCCTTCGAGAGCCGCTCGTCGGTCAAGACGTGGATCTACCGCATCCTGATCAACACCGCGAAGAAGCGCGGCGCCCGCGAGAGCCGCACGCTGCCGTGGAGCGCCTTCGAGCACGACGGCGTCTCGGTGGCGGACCAGGGCTTCGACGCGGTGCTGCCGGGCGGCTGGAAGGAGCTTCCCGCGACCTGGCCGACGCCGGAGAGCGAGGCGCTGGCCTCGGAGGTGCGCGGGCTGATCGCCGAGGGGCTGGCCAGGCTGCCGCCCCGGCAGCGGATCGTGATCACCCTGCGGGACGTGGAAGGGTGCACGTCCGACGAGGTGTGCGACATCCTGGAGATCTCCGAGGCCAACCAGCGGGTGCTGCTGCATCGCGCCCGCACCGCCGTGCGCGGCTGGCTCGCCGACTATTTCGAGTCCGTGAAGCAGCCGGAGTAGCGCGTGGGCTTCTCCTGGGCGGCGAAGCGGCGACAATAAGTGAAACGGTTCATATCCAGAGGCAAGGCGGTCGACGTCGTGAAGCGGTTCACCTGCGACGAACTGGCGGAACTCATCACCGCCTACCTTGATGACGCCCTCGACCGGCCGGCCCGCGACGGCGTTCGGGCGCACCTGGCCTGCTGCGAGGGGTGCGAGCGCTACGTCGAGCAGTTCCGCGCGACCATCGGCGCGCTCGGCGACCCGCCTCCGGAGAAGCTGCCCGCCGACGTGCGTGACCGGCTCATCTCCGCCTTCCGCGAGCGACGCCGGTTATGAGCCGCCGCGGGGGCCGCGTACGGAAGCCTCGTCGCGGGGGCCGCCGGTGGAAGCTCCGCCACGGGGCCGTGCGCTCCAGCCGGGTCACGCGCGGAAGCTCGCCAGCAGCGCGGCGAGCACCGGCGCCGGCATGACGTCGTCCCGCAGGCAGCGTAGTGCCGCGATCGTCGCGAGGACCTGCGCCAGCCACCCCGAACACGCCGGGCAGGCGCCCAGATGGTCCGCGACCAGCCGCCGTCGCCCCGCCGGGAGCGCCTCCTCCAGATAGTCCGTGAGCAGCTCGAGCACGTCATCGCACCCGAGGCCGTCCGCTGCCCGCTCCATATGACCTAGTCCCGGTCGCGCCCTATCCGTTACGCGAAAATCCGTCTGTAACGTTCGCGCGGCTCGCGGGTCTGTAGACCTGTGCGCCACGCGAAGGGGACGACGATGATCGGGCTGACGTCCGAGAGCACGCCGCTGCGGGACGCCTCCGAGGTGGCGGATTTCGCGCGCCGCTGCTTCCAGCCGGCCGCGGAACGCCCGGACGCCGAGGAGCGGGTGGGCGTAGAACTGGAATTCCTGGTCTTCGACCGTGGGGCGGCGGCCGCGCACGTCCCGATGGCCGAGGTCGAGCGGGTCATTCCGGCGCTGCCGGGCGGCAGCAGGGTGACGTTCGAGCCGGGCGGGCAGTTGGAGCTGTCCGGCCCCGCGGCCTCGCTGCGGGACGCGCTCGACCGCCTGGCCGCCGACGTGTCCGCCGTGCGCGCCGCCCTGCGCCCGGCCGGGCTGGTGCTGGCCGGGGTGGGCCTCGACCCGGTGCGCCCGGCCCGCCGCCAGCTCCGCCTGCCCCGGTACGACGCCATGGCCGAGTTCCTCGGCGAGCCGTACGGGGCGCTGATGATGTGCTCGACCGCGTCCGTCCAGGTCAACCTGGACCTGGGGGAGCGGCCGCAGGCCCGCTGGGAGCGGGCGCACGCGCTCGGCCCCGTGCTGATGGCGGCCTTCGCCAACTCGCCGCTCAGCCGCGGCCGGCCGTGCGGCTGGATGTCGGGCCGTCAGGCCGTCTGGGAGCGCCTCGACCGCACCCGGACCTCGCCCGTGCCCGCCTCGGGCGACCCCGCCGCCGACCCCGCCGTCCACTGGGCCGAATACCTGCTGGACGCCCGGCTCATGCTGGTGCGCGAGGACGACGAGCGCTGTCGCCCGGTGCGCGACGGCTCGACGTTCCGCGACTGGCTGAACGGCGCGGGCGAGCGCCGCCCCACCGCCGACGACCTGGCCTATCACGCCACGACGGTCTTCCCACCGGTGCGGCCCAGGGGCTGGCTGGAGATCCGTTATCTCGACGCCCAGGACCCGGCGGCCTGGCCGGTGTGCGTGGCCGTGACCCACGCCCTCGTCACCGACGACCGGGCCGCCGACGCCGCGCTCGCCGCCGTGGAGCCGTACCTGGAGCCTGGGCGGAGGCCCTACCGGGAGTCGTGGCGGGAGGCGGCTCGGTGCGGGCTGGCCGAGCCGCGCCTGGGCCGGGCCGCCGAGACGTGTTTCCGCGCCGCCCTGGAGGCGCTGCCCCGTCTCGGCGCGGACCCCGGCCTGATCGGCGAGGTGGCCGCGTTCGCCGACAGGCACGTGACACCGGGCCGCTCACCGGCGGCCGACCTGATGGATCCGGTGCCGGGGCGGCGCGTCCCGGCCTGGCTGAACGGAGAAGGACGGCAATGAACGACATCAAGGAACGTATCGCGGCCGAGCTTCTCGCAGTGCGCGACCGGTCGCTCGCCTATACCGAGGCGGACGACGACCTGCTGGTGCGTCAGCACTCCCCGCTGATGTCGCCACTGGTGTGGGACCTCGCGCACGTGGGCAACTACGAGGAGCTGTGGGTGCTGCGCGAGGCCGCCGGCATCGACCCGCTCCGTCCCGAGATCGACGACATCTACGACGCCTTCCAACATCCGCGCAAGGACCGCCCCACCCTGCCCCTCCTGGGCCCGGCCGAGGCCCGCCGCTACATCGAGGGCGTACGCGGGCGCGTGCTCGACGTCCTCGACGCGATCGACCTGGAGAGCGCCGCGCCGCTGCACCGCGACGGCTTCGTGTTCGGCCTGGTGATCCAGCACGAGCACCAGCACGACGAGACCATGCTCGCCACCCTGCAACTGTCCGGGCAGCCCGGCCTGGTGCGCGACGGCGACCTGCCGCAGGGCCGGAACGGCGGCCCCGAGGAGGTCTACGTGCCCGCGGGCGCCTTCATGATGGGCACCGCCACCCTGCCCTGGGCCTATGACAACGAACGCCCCGCCCACCAGGTGGACCTGCCCGCGTACTGGATCGACCGGCTGCCCGTCGGCAACCGCGCGTACGCGGCGTTCATCGAGGAGGGCGGCTACGACGACCCGCGCTGGTGGTCCG
Organism: Nonomuraea sp. NPDC050153; assembly: GCF_044460125.1. NCBI lineage: Bacteria > Bacillati > Actinomycetota > Actinomycetes > Streptosporangiales > Streptosporangiaceae > Nonomuraea > Nonomuraea sp. NPDC050153. The sequence goes on along the minus strand of NZ_JBITJQ010000010.1, from coordinate 6,816 downwards.
CAGAGGGCTGGCAGTGGCGGCAGCGCAGCGGGGTGTTCGCCCCCCTGTTCTGGGTCAGGGACGGCGACGCCTGGTGGCGCAGGCGCTTCGGCCGGACCGAGCCCGTCCCGATGGACGAGCCCGTCCAGCACGTGAGCTGGTACGAGGCCGACGCCTACGCCCGCTGGGCCGGCAAGCGGCTGCCCACCGAGGCCGAGTGGGAGAAGGCCTGCGGCTGGGACCCGGAGGCCCGCCGCGCCCGGCGCTACCCGTGGGGCGAGGAGAGTCCGGACCAGACCAGGGCGAACCTCGGCCACCGCGCCGCCCACCCGGCTCCGCTGGGCGCCTACCCGGCCGGGGCCAGCGCCTACGGGGTCGAGCAGATGGTCGGAGACGTGTGGGAGTGGACCGGCTCCTGGTTCCAGCCCTATCCGGGCTTCCGCAGCTTCCCGTACAAGGAGTACAGCGAGGTGTTCTTCGGCCAGGAATACCGCGTGCTGCGCGGCGGCTCGTGGGCGGCCGACCCGGCGGCGGTCCGCACCACGTTCAGGAACTGGGACTACCCGATCCGGCGGCAGATCTTCACCGGGTTCCGCTGCGCGCGCTCGGAGCTGGTCTGAGGTGTGCAGGCACGCGGCCTGGCTGGGCGAGCCCCGCCCGCTCACCTGGCTCATCCACGAACCCGAGCACGGCCTGTTCAAGCAGTCGTACGCGCCCCGGCACCAGCGCCAGGGCATGATCAACGCCGACGGGTACGGCATGGGCTGGTACGACTCCACGCGCCCCGAGCCCGTGCGCTACCGCCGTACCGTGCCCATCTGGTCCGACGCCAACCTGCCCGCGCTCGCCCAGATCGCCCGCTCGACCTGCCTGCTCGCGGCCGTGCGCTCGGCCACCGCGGGCATGCCGATCGAGGAGAGCGCCACCGCGCCGTTCACCGACAAGGGGTGGCTGCTCAGCCACAACGGGCGCGTCGGCAAGGACGCGCTGCGCGAGCTCGCCGACGACCTGGCCGGTCGCGCGGAGAGCGCGTGCGACGCCGCCTGGATCGCGACCGCCGTGTTCCTGCGCGGGCGCGCCGGGCTGGGGCTGGGCGAGGCCCTGGCCGAAGTCGTCGTCCACGCCGGGAAGAAGGACCCCGGCGCCCGCCTGAACCTGCTCGCCTGCGACGGCGCGTCGATCGCCGCGACCGTCTGGGGCGACACGCTCTTCTACCACCAGCACCACGACGGCGTGCGCGTGGCCAGCGAGCCGCTCGACGACCTGCCGGGCTGGCAGGCCGTCCCCGAGCGCAGCCTGCTGACCGTCATCCCTGACCGCGTTGCCGTGCAGCCGTTGTGATCTTCACCATAGGAGGCCTCATGGCCGTCAGTCAGTCGACCGTGCACGTGATCAACCATCTCGACCACGACTACCTGCGGCAGGCGCTCGAACGTGACGTCAGGATCGGTCTGACGTCGTCGCCCAAGTGGTTGCCGCCCAAGTGGTTCTACGACACGGCGGGCAGCGAGCTGTTCTCCCGGATCACCCGGCTGCCCGAGTACTACCCGACCCGGCGCGAGCTGGCCATCCTGCGGGCCCGCGCTGCGGACCTGGCCGCCGCCTCCCGCGCGGACACGCTGGTCGAGCTGGGGTCGGGCACCAGCGAGAAGACCGAGCTGCTGCTGGAGGCGCTCGCCGCGGCGGGCACCCTGCGCGCGTACACGCCGGTGGACGTCGACGCCGTCACCCTGGAGGCGGCGGCGCGGCGGGTGGCCGGGCGTTTCCCCGGGCTCGACGTGCGGGCGGTGTGCGCCGACTTCGAGCGCCACCTGGGGCTGCTGCCGCGTGCCGGGCGGCGGATGGTGGCCTTCCTCGGCGGCACGATAGGCAACCTCGAACCCGTCGCCCGCCGGGCGTTCCTGAAGGAGCTGCGGGCCACGCTGCGGCGCGGGGACACGTTCCTGCTCGGGGCCGATCTGGTGAAGGACACCGAGCGGCTGGTGGCCGCCTACGACGACGCGACCGGAGTGACGGCCGCCTTCAACCGGAACGTGCTCCACGTGATCAACCGGCAGCTGCGGGCCGACTTCGACCCGGAGGCGTTCGAGCACGTGGCGCTCTACGACGAGCGGCACGACTGGATCGAGATGCGGCTGCGGGCCGTCCGGGACATGCGGGTGCAGGTGGCGGAGCTCGGGCTCGTGGTCGACTTCGCCGAGGGGGAGGAGATGCGTACCGAGATCAGCGCCAAGTTCCGGCCGGATGGGCTGCGCGGCGAGCTGGCCGCGGCCGGCTTCCTGGTCCGCCGCGGCTACACCGATCCGGACGGCGACTTCACGCTGATCCTGGCGGAGGCGTGACCCCCGGAACGGGACACGTGACACCACCCGCCGAGCCGGGCGCGCCCGCCGCCGGGGCAGGTGCGTCCGCCGCTGGGCCCGACCCCTCTGCTGCCGGGCCCGACCTGTCCGCCGCCGGGGCTGGTGCGTCCGTCGGCGGGGCCGGGCGGGTGGCGCGGGTCGGGGAGGCGTGGCGGGCCGCCCGGAGCGTCGTGCCGCCCGGCCATCTCGACGCGGCCGGGTGCAACGTGCCCGGCGACAGGGTGCTCGACGCGGTCGTGGCGCACCTGCGGCTGGAACGGGAGCGTGGCGGCTACGCGGCCGTCCCCGACCTCACCCCGGCCAGGTCGGCCCTGGCCGCGCTGGTCGGGGCCGGTCCGGGGGACGTGGCGTTCCTGGAGAGCGGCACGGCGGCGATGGCGGCCCTCCTGGGCGGGTGGCGGCTCCCGCCGGGCACCCGCGTCGGCCACGCGCGCACCGAGTACGGCAGCACGCTGATGCTGCTGCACCGCCTGGCCGCGCAGCGGGGCTGGCAGCCGGTCGAGCTGCCGGTCGACGGCGACGCCCGCCTCGACCTCGAAGGGCTGCGGGCCAGGCTGGCGTCGGGGCTCGATCTGGTGATCGTCTCCCACGTGGCCTCCCACCGCGGCGTCGTGCAGCCCGCGGCGGAGATCGGGGCCTTGTGCCGCGCGGCGGGGGTGCCGCTGGTGCTCGACGTCTGCCAGTCACTCGGCCACGTCGAGGTACGCGGGGCGGGCGCGACCGCGTACGTGGGGACCTCCCGCAAGTGGCTCGCCGGCCCGCGCGGCGTCGGCTTCCTGATCGTCCCCGAACTCGCGCCGGCCATGGACGCCGCGATCCCCACCCTCGGCGGCCACCTGTGGACCCCGGCTCCCGCGAGCGCCGACGGCCCGGTGCCGGTGTCCGAAATGATGCGGTACGAAAGCCCGGACGGCCCGGTGCCGGTGTCCGGAATGGCGCGGTACGAGAGCGCGGAGGCGGCGGTCGCGGCGCGGGCCGGGCTCGGGGCTGCCGTGCTGGAACATCACGCGCTCGGACCCTCCGCCGTCCACGCGCACCTGGCCGACCTCGGTCGTACGGCGCGCGGCGTGCTCGACGGGGCCGGCGGGTGGCGCGTGGTCGAGCCGCTCGACGAGCCGTCCGCCCTCGTCACGCTCCGGCCACCGCCGGGGGACTCCGCGCAGGCCGCCGCCGCCCGGGCCGCCGAGGCGTCCCTGCTGGTCAACGTCGTACCGGCCGCCCGTGCTCCGCTGGACCTGCGCGAACCCGTGCTCCGCGTCTCCCCGCCGCCCGGCACGCCGCCGGAGACCCTGCACGCCCTGGCCCGAGTCCTCGCCCGTTGACGCCGCGGTCCGGGTCCGGAAGCCCGCCGACGCCTCGGCCCGGTCCGGACGCCCGCCGACGCCTCGGCCCGGTCCGGACGCCCGCCGACGCTTCGACCCGGTCCGGACGCCCGCTGATGCCTCGGCCCGGTCCGGGATTCGTCAGGCGGCGCGCAGGACCGAGAACCAGACGACCTTGCCGCCGTCCGCCGGGGCCACTCCCCAGTCGTCGGCGATGGCCGAGACGATCTGCAGCCCCCGTCCCGAGAGCGCGTCGGCGTCGGGCGAGCACGGGTGGGGCTCACCGTCGCCCGGATCGAAGACCTCCCCGTACAACCGGTCCGTACGGTTCTCCAGGCGGAGCGCGTAGGCCGACCCGCCGTACCGGACGGCGTTGGTCACCAGCTCGCTGACGATGAGCACGCAGTCGTCGATCAGCCTTTCGAGGCCCCAGCCGGTCAGCTCCGTCCGTACCAGGGAGCGCGCCGCGCCGACGCCGGCCGGCACCGACGGCAGCAGGTACGCGACCGCGCGAGTCGGAGCGGCGGACAAGGAGCCGGGGCGGGGGGACATACGCATCACGTCTCTCGAATTGGGAGCGCTCCCAACTCCACGATAATCGCTCACCTTCACTTATGTGAATGCGATTTCGTTACGATTCCGGGCTCGGAGGCGCGTCAGGGGATGCGGGCGACGGCACCGTAGTTGCCCGACGTGCTCGGCTGGTCGGCGCAGGCGAGGTCGCGCCCGCGGGGACGCCACTCCGGCACCCACACCAGCCCGGGCGCCACCAGGTCGAGGCCGTCGAGCAGGGCGGCGACCTCCTCTCGGGAGCGGATCGCGAGGCGGGGCAGCGTCATGGCGACCATGTCGCGGATGGCGGGCAGCAGCTCCGGCGGGATCGCGTCGAACGTGGTGTGCAGCAGCCCGAGGAAGCTGCCCTTGGGCGCGGTGTGCTGGAGCCGTTTGATGACGTAGTGGGCGTACTCGTCGTCGTCGAGGCTGTGCGACGAGAGCAGGAGCACCGCCAGGGGCCGTTCCCAGTCGATGAACGTCTGGACCACGTGGTCCTGGAGCATCTCGTCGATCTCCCGGACGTCGCCGTCCACCACGCGGACCAGGTCGGTGAAGGGCTCGATGGTGGCCTGCGCGGTGGCCACCACCATCGGGTTGTTCTCCACGTACACGACCCGAACGGCGGAGCCGGGCGAGGCGCGGCGGGCGATGTCGTGTAACCGGTTCCCGGCCGAGAGGCCACTGGGGACGCCGCTGCCCACGATCATGAATTGGTCCACGCCTTCGGCCGCCAGGTGTGCCACCACGCGCGACAGGAATTGTAGAACAGCGCGGGCCGCGGTCGTGAGGGCAGGTGTCACTTGATCAAAATGGCGCACCACGTCTTTGTCCGCGAGGAAGTTGTCCTTCCCACCTGCGGCAGCGTCGAATATCCGAGTGATTCTGGCTTGCGTAGTGTCAAGCCTGGCCAGGTTTCGGACAGCACGTCGGTGCATGAGCGTTGCCCCTTTCCCCTCGCCGCTGACCTTTTTGCGGTAAGCGATCTTTGGACTTCACTCGATGACTCTGACCATATGTTCCAACAATTCCAGTCAATGACAATACGATAGACCGGTTATTTCGGGAAATGTTTGTTACCAGAATCTTCGTGACACGGCCGCTGCGATAGATCGTTCGCGAGTCATCCCTGGTCATCGGCGCTGTCGAGCCGCGCGGGGTACCCCGAGGGCGGCGAGGGCAGCCGCCAGGGCTCGTGGACGTACGGGGTGGACAGGCCGGCGAGTTCGGGTACGTGGCGCCGGACGTAGTCGCCCGCCGGGTCGTAGCGCTTCGCCTGGCGCAAGGGATTGAAGGTGCGATTGGGGCGGGTGTCGTTCCCCGTGCCGGCGACCCACTGCCAATTGCCCGAATTGTCGGCCACGTCGCCGTCGAGCAGATGATCAAAGAAATGCCGTACGCCGTCCCGCCAGTCGAGCCCGAGATGCCTGACGAGATAGGCGGCCGTGATCAACCGGGCCCGGTTGTGCATCCAGCCTTCGGCGAGCAGTTGACGCATTCCCGCGTCCACGATGGGCAGCCCGGTCATCCCGGCCTGCCACGCCTCCAGCGCGTCCCGGTCGTGCCGCCAGCGCCGTTCGGGGTGGCGGTAGTTCTCGCGGTTGATCCGCGGGAACGCGTACGTCACCTGGTGGTGGAAGTCCCGCCAGCAGAGCTGGCGGACGAAGGCCTCGCTGCGCCCGGCGCGGCAGGCCAGCTCCAGCGGCGACAGGCAGCCGAAGCGCAGGTACGGGCTGAGCCGCGAGGTGCGGTCGCCCGCCAGGTCGTCGTGCCCGTCGGCGTAGCCGTCCAGCCCCTGCCGCAGCCAGCGGTCGGCGCGCTCGCGGGCCGCCGGCTCGCCGCCCGGCATCGCCCCGCGCCGCCGTTGACCGGGCAGCCGCCCGGCGGCCAGGCCGGAGGGCGTCCGCACCGTGCGCGGCGGCGGCAGCACGGGGCGCCGGGGGTGGCGACTCCATGCCCGCCAGTAGGGCGTGAAGACCCGGTAGTGGTCGCCGCCGCCCGAGGGCCGCAGCGCGTCCGGGGGCACGACGGTGACGCCGGGGAAGCGCAGGTACTCGATCCGCTCCTGGGCGAAGCGCTCCTCCCGCCGCCTGGCGAGCGCGCTGACGTCGGCTCCGGCGCAGATCGTCGTCGCGTCCACTTCGGCGGCCAGCTTCATCGTCTCGTGGACGACGTCGCCCTGCCGTACGAACAGGTCGCCCTCGCGGGCGCGGAGCGCGGCCCGCAGATCGGCCAGGCACTCCAGGAGGAAGCCGTGCCGGTTCCCCTCCGGGACGGCCGGATCCAGCACGAACAGCGGCACCACCCGCTCGGCCCGCTCGCAGGCGGCGACGAGGGCGGGATGGTCGTGGACGCGCAGGTCCCGGTTGAACAGCACGATCGCCGTGGCCATGGGGACAGTGTGAGCCAGGCGCCGTTGGTGGAGCCCGTGGAAGCGCCGGGGGAGGCCGACCGGGAGCTCCAGGTGGGTGGCAGGCCGGCCGGAGCCGAAGCCTTAGGGTGCTAGGCATGTTGCGTCCTGGAAGCTGGTCCAGGCCTGCGGGTGAAAGTCCCGTCCGGGTAAGCATCGGAGCGCCCGGTAGCAGGCCCCGGCCCGTCAT